>CAXXFK010000022.1:0-101621 GCA_963663965.2 Sedimentisphaerales bacterium | reverse complement strand
AGACGCCAGGGCCGAACTGCAAACCACGCTGGAAGGATATCAGGAAAAACTGAAAAAGAATCAGCCCAAATAAGTGGTTTGATATCCATCCGAGGCATCAGAATTCCCAAAACCGCCCGCCCGTCAGTTGCGGGCGGTTTTTTTTACCGCTTCCAACCCGGCTTTGACAGGATTATTTGGATTCCAGTGTGACTTCCGCCTTGGCGAACCCTTCACTGCTGGCCGTTAATTTGATCGTCCCGCCCTTGCCGCCCAGGGCCCGGATTATAACCAGGGCCTTGCCGTTAAACAACCGGCGTTCCGGCAAAACAAATGATTCCAGCGATTGAGGATTTCCATTACCCACGGCCTCGATCACGCCGGGGCCTTCCAGTTGAAACTGAACCAGAGGATCTGCCAGGGGACACGGATTGTTATCTTTATCGATCGCGGATACTGTAACATAACTCAGATCATCGCCACTGGTTTTTAGGATGACGCGGTCCGCGACCAGTTGTAAAACGGATGGGGACCCCGCAGTTCTTCGTACCGACTCGCCTACAGGCTGTCCATCGCGATAGGCCACTACCTTCAACTCGCCGGGTTCATAAATCGTATTCATCCAGCGTAAACGATAACAATCCATGACAGCGTCTGTCTGATCTCGATCGGCTTTGGTGCGCTTCCCCTGCGATTTGCCATTAATAAACAGTTCCGCAGAGTCCGCGTTGGTATAAACATAAACCGGGACTTCCAATCCTTCATTGCCCGTCCAGTTCCAGTGAGGCAAAATATGCAGTGTTGCCTGGTCAGGCGCCCAGTAACTGCGATAAAGGTAATAGCGGTCTTTCGGAAAACCGCACAAATCGACGATTCCAAAATAGGAACTGCGCGCGCATTGACGGGTACTCGAAATGGTGCCGGCCTCAATCAAAGATGAATTATACGGCGTGGGTTCACCCAGATAATCGAACCCGGTCCAGACAAACTCCCCGCAGACATAAGTGTCCCGCGCCATGCGATCAAACTCCACATCCGGGATATCCGACCAGCGGGCCGAATTATGATCGTACGAACTGACTTGCAGGGATTTGGTGTAATAATCTTTCCGGGTGGGTAACGGCAGCTCATAAAATCCCCGGGTACTCAACGCCGAAGCCGATTCGGTATACAGGGCGGGCTTATTGGGGTCGGCTTCATGAGCCGCATGATATTTTCGACCATAATTCCACGAGTGAATGTCGTACAGGTCAAAAAGCCGTTGAGTTAAATTCTGTGGAATATGACACGCAATGGTAACCTGTCGGGTGGGATCGTATTTTCGAAATAAATCCACCATCGTTTTTAGTTTTTCCCGGCCCTGAGGATCCCGCCCCGTCTCGATTTCAGACATCTCATTGCCGGCGCTCCAGAGGACCACCGAAGGATGGTTCCGATCCCGTAACACAAAATTGCGGATTTGGCGCTCCCCGAATTCCGCCAGGGATTGTTTATTGTCCCAGTCGGCGGTGCTGTTCCATTTGTCGAAGGCTTCATCCAGCACCAGCATCCCCATCCGGTCGCACAAATCCAATAATTCAGGGGCGGGCATATTATGACTGGTGCGAATCGCGTTACACCCCATCTCCTTCATAATCTCCAGTTGCCGTTCCATGGCCCGTTCATAAAACCGCGCCCCAAGCGGCCCCTGGTCATGATGCAGATTCACACCCTTGATCTGGACCCGGCGGCCATTCAAATAAAATCCATCGTCCGCGGTAAACCGGTATTGTCGTATGCCAAAAGTCGTTTCACAAACATCGGCAATCTTGCCATTATAACGCACAACCGTGACTGCCTTATAAAGATTAGGCGCCGTGATATCCCACAGTTTGGGGGTATCGATCTTATGTTCCAGGGTTACGGTCTGCTTCTGATTGGCAGGGATGGCAATGGGCTGTTCCCGGGTGTCTATCTTTCGCCCCGAAGGCGATAAAATGGTCGTTTCTACAGCCGCCTCCTGATCCTTCAGATTAAAATTGGCAATATCAACCTGAACAGAAACGGTTGCTTGCGTTTCGCTGATCGCTGGCGTAGTAATCCAGACTCCCCATATGGGGACATGCACCGGATCACTCACGATCAGATGCACCTTACGGTACAATCCGGCCCCGGGATACCAGCGCGAGCCATGTTGACGGGTATCCAGATGGACTGCCAGCACGTTACGCTCTTTCTTTATCAATGGCGTGATATCCAGCCAGAATGAGTTATAACCGTAATCCCAGCTTCCGGCCAGTTTGCCATTGACATAGACATCCGGTTTCGCCATCGCCCCATCGAACAGCAAGTATACCTGTTTGGGACCTTCGCTCTTTGGTATAGTCAACTCCCGCCGATACCACCCTTCACCCCACCAGGGCAACTTGGCCGTCTCGCCATTTCGATTCGGATCAAAAGGACCGGCGATCGCCCAGTCATGGGGCAACCGCACCTTCTGCCAGGCGCTATCAACATAAGTCTCCGTTTCCGCCTCGGCTGGATTCCCCTTGGCAAAAAGCCAGTTTTCTGTCAGATCAATTTCAATCCGCTGGGCCTGCAATCCAGTCGTCGTCATACTGACCCATATCAGCATAAACCATAGGATTCCAAAACCAGATCGTTCCCGGGTGTTCCACCCACGCAAAGGGAACTCTGACTCATGTATATTTGCTTTATTCAAATAAAACCAACCAGATATCCAATCCATCTGGGGGTCTCCTTTATTTATTTAGTAGGGCTGTCCCATATCAAATTCCGTCTGGCATCTTGACAGAATTCAATCGGTGGCCATGATATCACACTTGCTAATCGCCTTATATATCAATACTTATAACTAAATACCTTTGACATTGCTTAGATAATGAACCTTTAATCATACTACCTTATAAAAGACATATCACTCTGTCAAGTTCTTTTATAATAGATAGTTAGCCTATGATCCCATCTTCGATGCAATGCTTTCCATCTCTATTCAGTTATAACGTTAGTACCAGGACTAAACTGGCAACAAATTTAACAACAATCTTAAAATTTACTTTGGCATGACAAGAGCGAGAGAAAATATTTACTAGTAATCTTTAAACTAACCCAGTAAGGTCATTATGGCTGTTATGCCACTAGCTTTCCTCTGATTCAAAGGAACTTTATAATGAATAAATTTATGAGTATTATAGTCATCTGCCTGATACCTGTTCTTGCCCCGGCTCAATCCCCCCAATCGTCCGCTGAAATTGAAAATTGGTGGAAAACAGGTCATACGTTACCGGTCGAGACGTCTGCAAACTATCCTCAGGAATCCTTGCGGATGAAAAATGACACCGGTATCAATGTGCTGATTGATATGGCGCATAAATGCGATTTCTTCCTCTTGTGGAGCCTGCCTGGCCAATTACATTCACGCGGGTATCGCGCCGTGGGAAGTCATGCCTCCCTGGATTCGGTATTGCCACCAGGTTCTAAATGCCGGGTCCGTGTCCCTGTCGCAGACAAAATCCTGCCTTTTGGCTGGATACCGGCGCCCCAATTTAATGTTGTTATCACGGAAGGCCGACCGGGATATCCCGAGTATATTAAAGCGGAAGCTACGGCGCTGATGCAATTTGTACAGTCGGGAGGCGGTTTGATCATTTGTGGCGCTCCACTGAAAAATGAATCCGAAGCGGCATCATGGTCGTTAAATCAATTCTTAAAAATGATTGGCGCTGAAGTCCTGCCCGGCCGGGAATCCTATTTAAATGCCAACTGGCCTGTTCTGAAAACGGACAACAACTGGGAAGTCACATTGCAGGGAATTTCCCAGAAACCAGTCATCGCCAGGCGACCGGTCGGCAAGGGCCGGATTATGCTATTAGCCTCTGCCGATTTATATCGCTACGATAAAAAAAATCAGGAGGATATCCGCCAGAAATGCGATTTTCTCTCTAGCGCGATTAATTGGGTATCAACAGGAAAATCTCCGGTTGGTGGGGATACGCGCTTGCCAGTTGCACGCGGTGGTGGAGGAGGCATTTACCCGGAATCAGAATTATCCTTCGATGGCATTGTCTGCTTTTACAGTAAAAATCAACTTCCCGATCTGTTACAGACGGCCCGAGTCGATTTCCCGGCCATCACTAAAGATATCTACGCCTGGTTGCCTTCAGAAAAACCGCAAGAGCCAATGTACCTGATCCTTTGCAGTGGCGGTGGCGGCGGATGGGCGGTCAATGCCTATTTGCCGAAAGAAGCGTCAACGATTTCGACCAGTTCTTCAGGCATCCGTTCTATTTTCGCCCACGAACAGGCCCACACCATGGCGGGTCCCTGCTCTGTTGCCCGCCACCCTTTCGGCGGCAACCGCGGTGAAGAACACGCCGGATGGTTTCAGGGCAAAATCATTGCCAGATACAACGGCGATACCGGCCCCAACCGCCAATGCCAGAAAGTCTTTCGCAAGGACTACGATCCCGCCTCTCCCCCATCCGATCCGGCCAGAATATTCAACGCCGCCAATCTGGAAAAATGGCAAACCGGGCATGACCGCATGATGATCTGGTTTGTCTGGCAAAAACTGGATGATCGCTACGGTCCCACCTGGTACCCCCGCTGGCGCTGGATTCAACAACTTCGCTGGCAAAATGATCCGGACCATGACCTGACCTGGGAAGAATCCATTACCGATATGTCCATCGCTGTCGGTGAAGATTTGTTCCCCTTCTTCGCCAAAACCGGAAAGAATCTTTCTATCAAACGGCTGGAATCCATTCCCTTCAATGGCAAAACGATTATCCTCCCAATCGCTCCCTTGGAACCGACTCTTCCCGGTAACGTCAATCTTGATCCAATCGGCGATTATCGAAAAGCGATTGTTGTCTCACGCTGATTACTCTTCGAACCTGGCCAGAATAGCCAGAAATAAATCCCGGCTGTTTCCCGGACCATCCCAGGGACCGGCTGCCGGTCCCCCATTCCATAACGCAGGATCCAATAAATCCGGTTTGTTGGTAAATGCGACATGGCCATCACCAAACAATGCGTTAAAACCATACGGCGCCCCATCCTTGGTATGTGCCACATTAGTCCAATGCTGAAGATTGTCAAATACAACAGGATCTTTATTCAGACGTACCAGGGTTTGCCGGCCATGCAGCCAGTAGTGATAAGAAACTCGCACTTTATCATCCCGGGAACCATTGTTTTTTACCGGCAGATACTCTCCCCACCGTTCAGTTCCCCCCTGGGTGTAATAACCATAGGTAAACACCAGATTAACTCCTTGGGGTTTATACGCAGGACAATAAAACAACTCGGGATCGTTAATACACCCTTCGCTTGTTAAAGTCGCCAACTGCAATGGCTTCATCTGGCCACTGGATGCATCCTTGTAATCCTGATGCCAGGCCACATACGTCACCCACGGTTCCAGCGTCTGGTTTTGATACGTGATGGTCTCACTGCCCCATCGATCGTATTGACCGGGCAGCCGTTCAGCGGAGTGCCCTTCATAAATCCTTAGCCCAACTCCAATTTGCCGCAACTGTTGACCACAAACAACCCTGCGTGCGTTTTCCTGTACCCGGTTCAAAGCAGGTAAAAGGATGCTGATCAGTAATCCAATAATACCGATTACAATTAACAATTCAATCAGCGTAAACGCCGAGGCCTTTTTCGTATTAGCGCGTTTCATGAAAAATTATAGCCCGGTCAGACATTGTTTTCCATTCCGGCGCAAACAAAAGGCCCCACAATCATTGCGGAGCCTGAAATTTATTAGCTGAGAAGCGGTTTTCTCAGGTCGCTTCCGTCAGTTGTGTCTCTTCTTCCGAGGCCTCATTCTTATCCTGCTTCGGTTTTACATCCAGACCTTCCACCAATTCGCCTTCGAAACTCAGGTGGTCATCTTTAACCAGGACGCGAATCATATTCTTGCCCTTGAAATCACCGCGTAAAATATCTTCGCTCAGCGGATCTTCAACATAGCGTTCAATGGCGCGACGTAAAGGCCGGGCGCCGAATTCCAGATCATACCCTTTGTCGATCAGGAATTCTTTCGCTTCCTGTACCAGTTCGATAACCAGCCCCTGATCTTTAAGCCGCCTGCTGACTTTCCGCAGTTCATAATCGACAATCTGGGTCAGGTCTTCCCGAGTCAGCGACTTGAATACGATCAAATCATCCAGACGGTTGATAAATTCCGGACGGAAGAAGCGCTCAACTTCTTTCTTGAGCAGATCCTTCATTTTCTCGTAATTGGCTTCCGGGGTGCGCTTGCCGAAACCGAATCCAGATTGATTCTTAATCAAATCGGCGCCGATATTACTGGTCATAATCAGAATCGTATTACGGAAATCGACCTTGCGGCCAAAGCTGTCGGTCAAACGGCCTTCTTCCATAATCTGCAACAGCATGTTAGACACATCGCTGTGAGCTTTTTCAATTTCATCCAGCAGCACCACGGCATAAGGCCGGCGACGAATCTTTTCGGTCAGCTGACCGCCCTCTTCATACCCGACATAGCCGGGAGGCGCCCCCACCAGCCGGGACACATTGTGCTTCTCCATGTACTCGCTCATGTCCAGCTGAATGATCGCGTCTTCATCACCAAACATAAATTCCGCCAGCGCCCGCGCCAGCAGGGTTTTACCCACACCCGATGGCCCGACAAAGATAAAGCAGCCCATCGGCCGGTTCGGATCCTTCAATCCGCTGCGGCTGCGCCGTACGCTCTTGGCGACCACTTTAATCGCGTCATCCTGGCTGACCACACGCTTATGCAGCTCGTTTTCCAACTCTAACAGACGCGCCACTTCTTCTTTTTCCAGACGCGTCAGCGGCACACCGGTGATATTCGAAACCACTTCGGCAATCACTTCTTCATCGACTATGCCGCCGATTTCATTATTTTCTTCACGCCAGCGCGTCTGCATTTCTTCCTTCTTCTGGGCCAGCTTCTGGGCCTCATCACGGAGCATGGCCGCGCGCTCATAATCGGCGTTCTTCACGGCTTCATCTTTCTCCATCTGATAATGCTCTATCTGCTTTTCCAGTTCCGTAAGATCTGGTGGTTTGGTCATGCATTTCAATCGTACGCGGGCGCCCGCCTCATCCAGCACATCGATCGCCTTATCCGGCAGACATCGCGCGGGAATATAGCGCGTCGATAACTCCACCGCGGATTGCAAGGCTTCATCGGTCATCCGTACCCGGTGATGCGCTTCATAACGATCACGCAATCCCTTCAGAATCTCCAAAGTCTCAACCTTGGTTGGCGGCTCGACGATAATCGTCTGGAATCGCCGCTCCAGAGCGCTGTCTTTTTCAATATACTTCCGATATTCATCCAGCGTCGTCGCGCCGATACACTGAATTTCTCCACGCGACAATGCCGGCTTCAATACATTGGAGGCGTCGATCGCGCCTTCAGCGCCGCCGGCGCCAACCAGCGTATGTAATTCATCAATAAACAGTATAACGTTTTTAGCCCGTCGGACTTCATTCATCACCGCCTTGATACGCTCTTCGAACTGACCGCGGTACTTGGTGCCGGCCACCATCATTGCCAGATCCAGAACAACAATCCGCTGATTGGCCAGAATCTCAGGCACATCATGATTAACGATCTTCTGGGCCAGTCCTTCAACAATTGCGGTCTTACCCACACCGGCCTCACCCAGCAAAACAGGATTGTTTTTCGTGCGTCGGCATAATATCTGCAATACCCGTTCAATTTCGGCGGTACGGCCAATAACCGGATCCAACTGTCCTTGAGAAGCCAGTTCGGTCAGATCCCGGCCAAAACTATCCAGCGCCGGGGTTTTGCTCTTCGACCCTTTGGCGCCCTTATCGCCCGGGGTCATTCCGGTTGCCATTGGACCGGCATCTGCTTCCGCATTCTCCATACCGGCGCCCAACAGATTCAGAACCTCTTCACGCACCTCTTCCAGCTTCAAACCCAGATTCATCAATACCTGGGCGGCCACCCCTTCGGTTTCACGCAGCAAGCCCAGTAGCAGATGTTCGGTTCCCACATAATTATGATTCAAAGCGCGAGCCTCTTCGATTGCGTATTCGATAACCTTTTTAGCTCGGGGCGTTTGGGGCAATTTCCCCATCGTTACCATATCCGGCCCGGTTTTGACCAGCTTTTCTACTTCTAAACGGACTTTCCGCAAATCGACACCCAGGTTTTTCAAAACATTGGCGCCTACCCCCGAACCTTCCTTGACCAGACCTAACAAAATATGTTCGGTCCCAATATATTCATGGTTAAATCGCTGAGCTTCCTGATTGGCCAGCGCCATGATCTTTCTTGCCCTGTCGGTAAATCGTTCGAACATTTTTTTCTCCGGTAAATATTATAAGCTTTTATTTAATAATATTTTATACCTGCTCTCGCGGTATTGCAAGTCTCTTTTTCCTGATGCCCCCTTTGCTCGGAAAGCCATAACTGATTGCCATTAGCAGGCTTATTACATATCGGTCGATACGGAATAAAGGTTTGCTATGTTTGTGAATTTTACTAAAAAACCCACCCTTTTTACGCTTTTTCAGCCAATTCCCTGTTATTATGGGCCGCCCTGACAGTTTTTGACTCGACCACGACGATTTTCTCAAAATTTTCATTTACTTTCACTAACGCTATTTTTATGATTTACCATTCTTTGGACGACTATTAAGATAGTCTTCCTTAGACACTGGCAGGGCCCTTAGCTCAGTTGGTTAGAGCAAGCGACTCATAATCGCTGGGTCGTAGGTTCGAGTCCTACAGGGCCCACTTTTGCGCCAGCATAGCTCAATTGGTAGAGCCCCCGCTTTGTAAGCGGACGGTTGACGGTTCGAGTCCGTCTGCTGGCTGTCTTTTTATTTGGTCGTAATTCATTATATTGCAGTCATTTACGGGGTTCGTTGTGCATTTGTCAACAGTTCCAAATATTGTTTGAAATTCACCAATTTGCGTTTTTTTGTCCAGTTCTGTACACTGATTTGGCAAGGATTTGACAAGGTGAATATTTGGACTTACGTCATCAGTACCCGTTTTCTTAACAGCCTCACTGGCGGGCCGGTCAAAATCGGGTAATGCTGCCACTGCTGACGCTTCCCGCTCCCGGATACTATGGGAATAAATCGCCATTGTCAGATTGACATCGGAATGACGCAAAAGGGACATGGCTGTTTTGGGATGAATACCATTGTCACCCAACAATGTAGCGAAGGTATGACGGAAACCGTGAAAGCAAAGAATGCCCTGTTCGGTCTCTTTTTTCAGAAAGTCAGACTTAAGCCGTTCCGCCCTCACCGCCGCCGTCTGGGATTCTGCCAGCCAGCTTGACCGGGCATCATCAATATCCTTGTCGAGCATTTTCGTCGGTTTATCGGGAACATAAAACAAACTCGCCCCCGGCATCTTGCCGCGTATGAAGCCAGCCATTTTGTCGGCAAGCTCTTGACGCAAGGGCAAAATAGCCGGTTTGCCGTTCTTGGTATGACGGCCAGATAAGCTCACTTCTTGCCGCTGAATGTCAATATCGGCAATCGTCAAAGAACGCAGTTCATTTACCCGTAATCCAGTATAAACCGCCGTTTCATAAAGCAAGGCTCTGGCCTCTCCGGTTGAGCTATAACGCTCTTTACCGCTATCCCGTACCCATTTCAACAGATAAGACAGTTCATCTTGTGTAAAGGGCCGTCTAGCTCTCTTGCTGTCATCGATTCCCCGTTTGGGCAATGGCTGGATATGATCCAATAAATCCCCTGCGCTTCGCTTGCTATTTTTCATCCACCGGGAAAACATCTTAACCGCCTGAATATATTTATTTTTGCTTTCTACCGACAACGACTTATCGTCTTTGCTTTTCAAGGTCGCTATCGTTTGCAAAACCGCGTCCCCGTCAACGCCGCGCCAGAATGTCAGTTTCAACTGGTCAATCAATAACCGTTCAACATTCCCGGCCTGTTGTGCTGCCTGTCGGCTGGTCGCCCCCTTCGCCTCGACATAGGCCTTAAAATCGTCAATATGTTCAGACAAAGGCTTGCATCCGGCAACCCGGCTATTAGCCAACATGTCGGCATCGGCCATGCGTTGCAATAGCCAGACCGGGCAACTTTCAAGCCAACGGCTTAACTGTGAGTCCGGCTGATCGCCAGACACCCGGCAAGCGAGAACGCTGTCAATCTGTTTGGCTAGTTCCTGGGCCAGTTTCAGGCTTTTGGTATTCAATGCCCACCGCTGCCGTCTGCCTCTGTGGTCATAAAATTCAATCCGCCATGTTTCAGAATCGGCCAATCGATACAACGGCTTGTAAGGATTTTTCTGTCTCATTGTTCAACCCAAACAAAAAAAGCCCATCGCGTCTCGACAGGGCCGAAGCCCCCGCAATGGGCTTTAAATTTATTCCAGATTGTGATGGTCGAGTACATCATCATAAATACAGTATAACTCCTGAATCCAATTATGTCAATCTCAATGGGTAATATTATATATTATTCCTCTACTAAATCTATATACCTCCTTTTTCCAGCAGTTCCACGCGCTCGACCAGATCGGCCATTTCGTTCTGATCCAGATGGATTTTAATCAAGTCAATCGCCGCCTGCCGTCGCAACCGGTCATCGGTATTCGTCTGATCATCCAGCAGGTTCACCAGCACATTCACTGCCCGCGTCAAGGCTGTGCGCACCGATTCAAACGCCTCATCGGTAAGCTGTTTTCGACGTGTTTCATAATATGACTTGAACTGCGGATCATTCAGCCAGGTATACCATTGAGTCCTGCCCACCTTTGCCCGCCGTAACGCTTCGGTTACAGTCGGGCCTGCCAAAACTTCCGCAATCGCCTTTTGCTGCCGTCCGCTCAATTCCGACTTGCTCTCTGTCATTCCTTCATCTCCTCAACATCATCAATACTCAATACCTGTTGTGAACATCCTGACTCGATAAGCAACGCATTAATATCAATCGGCTTACGCTCCGCGCTCAACTTGCGGACAACGGCTTCAAGTCTGGGTGATATCCAGATCGTAACCGCGCCATTCGTTTTCAGTTCATCCTGCAATCGATAGGATTCCCACCGTTCAGCGGGTTCATCCGTTTTCGGCCAGAACGCCGCCAATTCACTTTCCGGCTCTTGATATTTTTTAGACACATCGATAATAATCCGGACCTTACCGGGAGTGCCGATTTCTTCCATGCTTTCCAGTTTTTTCAAACGCGATTGAATTTGATTACGTTTCACTGCTGATTCCTTTTTTAAAAAATGTTCGGATTTGTTCGGATTTGTTCAATATGATTTTGTTCAGACATCGATTTAACTCCAAATGATAAGTCACCCAGCCAAAGGGACTGGCATCGTGCCAGATACCCCAATACCCCAGGAAGGACCCGTTTCTGTTTAGCCAAATCGAGCCATATTCTGCTTAAACTCCGAAGGGCATGCAGCATATTGCATTTCATTTACCCATCCACCGCCGTTACACGCCCTACAATTACCATCTACCCCGCCATCTCCGCCACAATATGGACAGACGGCATAGGGCCGCGAAAACTTAATGTCCTCCTTTACTTGATCAATTTGATGTCGAAAATTATCAATGTGAATATGCTGCATACAGGGCACGCCAGACTCTTTCCACCTTTGGGCATCAGCAAGCATTTGATTTAGCTGCTGCCTCCATGCTCCGAATTTAACCTGAGCGTCTTGCCAGATTGGAATGAGTTCGTCCGGGATTTCCACTCCCGCCTTGTCGGTCATTTTGGGGCCAACAATGTTAGGCTCATCCGGCCATGTCTGGTCCTCATCTTGGGTTGCTGCTTCTGGCTCATCATCAAATGGCTGATCGTCGGTATAATCCTGACCGCCTTCATCCACCGGAGCGATATCGTCCAGGGCATCTAATTCGCCCTGGCAAGCATCCTCTGACGGGGCCGCCAGATACCTATAGGCATCAGATAAACCGGTCACTGTGACCGTTTTGAGTTCCTCCCGCCGTTCGTAAACCCGCATATACCGCCTGGCCGTCTCTGGCGATATGTCACAATGCTTATGAATCCAGTTGGTGAAAATTCCATGGGGCAAGCCCTCTTTGATTTCAATCAGTAGTTGACCGGCTTGCATTGCCATTTCCAAAGTTGATCTAACCGATTGTGCAATCCTGATGTTAAGCTCTTTTAGTTCCTGGGCCTTTGATTGTAGTAAATTACTCATGGTTTATGTGACTCCAATTTTAAGACTAAATGTTTACCCTTATGGGTTTCTTTAAAATACATGCAAAAGTAAAGGTGTTAAGATTTTGACAACATGCAAAAAGTAAAGGTGTTGGGCCTGTTTTATGTCGTTTTCAAAATGAACTACTTGCAAAAGTAAAGGTGTCACCTTGGCTTCACCTTTAAAAAGTAAAGGTGAAAAACGGTCACAGTGACCGTTTTGGAGTTCGTCGTTTTGTTTTAAAGCCGCCGTTGGACGGCAACAAAGCCTTGCCCTGCCCAGGTTCATAATCCGGCTGGTCTATATATTTCCACAAATCAATCATCGCGAGCTTATGGCTTCGCCTGTGCTTGCCCTCGCCTATGACGGCAATTTCGATAAAACCCTTATTAACGAGCTCATCAATTACCCGTGATACCGTCCGTGAAGAAAACCCTATAAGCCGCTTGGCCGATTTATAACTCAGTATGAGTTCACCGTTGTTTTTCGCTCGATACTCAGGCTTTTCATTGCGCCCAGCTCGATTCTCGACAGTCAGTCTCAAACATAATAACAGATAGAGTTTAACAGCATTCCCGCTTAAAGATCGAAACACCTCAGATTCAACCATATCACGATTAAGAACCAATCGGTTTGCATAGTTGGTGTCTGTAAGCCAATACCAAGGCTTTTTTCTTCGCAGTTTCTCATCGACTGTATCTGTCATCGGTCGCCGCCATTTCGCTGTAGTTTCGTGCCGCCATTTACGCCGGAGATTTTTTCAATGGTACTGCCACTCATTTCCTAGCCTCCCTTCTCAACCGCTTGATATTTTGCCAGGCATCTTTATCAGGCTTTCCATAAAAAATCCATAACTTTAGCTCGTCATCATATATCCGGCTATGACCAGAGGGTGATTTTTTAACCATCGGACCGAATTTCCGATTTAGTATATGCCTGTATAGTGTAGTCCGGTGAATTTTCAATTTCGCCGCCGCTTGCTCAACCGAAAGTAAACGATAGGCTTCGACATATTCAATTGCTTCACTCACGTCACACCGCCTTTCGTTTCTTCAAAACTTCCCATCGATCCGCAGCCGGACAACCCGCCCCAATCCACGCCCGGAGTTCATCTTTCGACCAGCACAACCGTCTTCCAAAACTGATCGGGGCCGGTAGCAAACCGGCGTTTTTCATTTCGTAAAGCAATGATCTGCTAACGCCCAAAGTTTTCGCCGTATCGGCAGCGCTTAGCATTAGTCCATCGGATTCGACCAGCTTGGAAAGCTTATCCAGTCTGGCAAGAATTGTTTCCAGGGTGGTTACAAGCTCATCCGTTGTCATGATCGCCAACCCCCAACAATGGTCGAACATCGCGCTTAAACAACTGCCAGCCCGCCCGGATTATGTCCTCTCGCGTCCAGACATAAGAACCACCAACTTTTTCGGGTGGTGGTGTAATTTTGTTGTTCCATACCGCTTGTGACAGGCTGCCTGGTACACATCCCAGTATCTTGGCCACCTGACGAGTCGGATATTTTTTTTCGTGCTTCATGTTTTGATCTCTACAAAATAAGTTTTTGTTTCAATTAACATAGAAGTCACAATACCCAAACAATTTTTAGACCGGTATCCTTGTGATGTGAAACTTCGTCAATTTCACACAATAGTTTTTGAATGCCCTGTAACACCCGATTTAAGTTAAAATATAACGCCCTGTGAAATCAGCAATTTCTATTTCACACCCAAAAATCATACCGTACCAATACTTTTATTCCTCATTTCTCCGGTTCCGGTGGATAATAACCGGGCCCATTCTCTCCTGGACGGTAATAAAGACCCTCATTGCGCAATGTTTTGCCTTTGCGGAAATAACCCTTGACTGTATCGTCAGAAATCTCATCTTTTTTGAATTTTTCGCTGTACGCCGTACGCTATTTCAGGGGAGTTACAACCGGGGTTTTTGATGATGTATTTTCTAAAGAAATTAATCCGCTGTTCGTGCGGGGTCCTTGGAGTTACTTTTCGTCTATTTTTTGGTTTTGGGGGGGCCGATTCTCCGGCATCTCCACTGTTTTTTAGCCATCGTTCCACCGACATGATCGCGCTAGTAAACACCATTTGGAGAGATTCTGTCATTTTCATGTCATCACAAATTAGGGTTGCGATTTTATAAATCTCCTCCAGTGCCGCGACCGTGCTATAAGCCAGATCGTCCCCGTACCGATACGACAGAACCGCCAACAGCCAAAAATCGCGTCTCATCCTCTCAACTTCGCTCAATTGGCCGTACATTGCTCTAGCCACTTCCGTTTGTTCATAAATGATCCAGTACACACACCGGGCCGCCGTGGGTTGTGGGTCATCCTCCGCGGCTTCATAGCCAGCCATGATCGCCGTCCATGCTTCCAAGATAGCGTCTGCCAACCTGTCCCGACCGTTCCCATGCCAAAGCTCGATAACCTTCTGTGATAACTCATTCATTATGTGTACCTCAAAGTCCGGGCCGCTCCGGGCCTTGATTGCCGGTACACAGAGAGCAACCGAAACCCGGAACGCATCGACACTGGCCGGTGTCCACCCGGATTTATTAAAATCCTCAATTAGAATTTGGAGGCCATTTTTTGCTGATCTCCGCAAAATCGCCCATTTTTATACTACTTGCCCAATCATCTACCCACCACCAATAAGAATCGATACCCATAATGCACTGTCCGACGTTTTGATTGGGAAAATCTGTAACCTGACATGTATTGGCCGATGCTGCAATATGGATTACATTATCAAACTGATTGCTACAACAATTGGCATTACTGGCATATTTCACACTCGAATATACATCATATATTCCCATGGCAGTATCCATAAAGGCACACCGATCAATCGAATATTTTGTGTTTCCCATTGGCGTATAAATACAACGTTCACAATCGCTAAACGTTGAATTTTTAACAATCAATTGATTGGTTAGACTACGGGCATAAATGACATAATTTGTTGCGGGCATGGAAAATCCATCGAACCGACAGTTATCAATTGTTAAATTTTCGCAAGGATCAGTTGCGTTGGGACAATTGATTAAATAGACGACAAAAGAAGATAAATCTACTGGATCAGTGAATAGACAGTTTTTAATAATCGCGGTATGGCAATCAGCTAAATTAACCTGTCCATAAACAGAAGAAGCCTTTTTAACATCAAACTTTTTAAGCCAGCATCCATCTAAAACCAATTTCTTAACTCCCTGCCCCGCGTAAATATCGCCGTTAGTTTTGATATTCCCACCATTATCATAAATTGTGGCGTTCTTAATAACACATTCCCCGCCTGCCCCATGATTCAATCCTACCAATGAAAATCCCGATTTGCCATTTCCATAATATCGACCGCCATCCACATGGATATATTGGTTATTGGTATGCAAGGTTACGCCATCAAATTGATTGGCATAAGAATTACACGCTACCAGATTCATTGTTTGTGGATATGGGACATAATAACCAACCGTATCGGACTTATCAATTGTTTCAGCAATATAATCCGCCTCAAAGACAATCGTATCCGAATCACTGGCTGCATCTATGGTGTAGGTGTCCGGATAGTTTTCCAGTGTCAAGAATCGGAATTGATCCCCCACTATCAATTTATGGCCTGTAGCCTTGAGACTGACCAGCCCATTTTCCAAATCAACTACGCTTTGAAAATCATCAAGTCCCCATGAATTACCTGCTAAGGAAAAGCCATCGTTACTGTTATTGTAGGCATTGCAGTAAAAGCAATTTAAAGTAATCGGACCATACGCTTTATTGGCCGTTTTTAAGCCATCTTGAGAGGAATCAAAGTCACAATGATAATAATTGACTGTTATTCCCCCGGTCCCCTGACAAGACACAATGTTCGCGAATGAAGAGCTTTCAGTAAATCGGATTCTTTTTCCATAACTGCCGATAAATGATATTTCAACAGGTAATCCACTGGAATTACTAAGGTAGATTAAATAACTATGATTGTTATTCGTACAATCAATCGTAGTGGCCCCGGTTGCGGTTAATGTCCCCGATTGCGTTATTATCAAATTGGCCGATAAAACAATTGTTCCTGAGATAGTTTCATCCCCGCCATTCTGAGCCCATAACCTTAAGCCCGCTTCATTTGAAATAGCTCCTAAAGCCCAAGAGGGCATAACTAAAGCGATAAAAAACCATTGCTTCATAACAAATTCCCTTTATTATTTTAATTGTCAATCTGTCGTCAAACTAGCCAACTTTAATCATAAGTTGAATTTTAATACAACTAACGACATCTTTGAGATTATTACAAAATTATTTTTCCAACCAATACTCCACAATTCTCATCAACTCCGTCATATCAGCCCCATCCGGATCAGCCACCGATTGGATATATTCACATAATCTTCTATGTTTACTCCATAACTTCCCGTCGTATCCCCTGGGATATCACGTTGCCACCAGAGCATGGGGTAACCGGTTGATTGATAGGGCATGTGCCAGATGTCTTCAAAATCCCATCCTGCCCCGGTATATGTGTCTGGATTCTGCATGGCCTCGGTCAGCAAACCGATTCCGGCTCCACTGTAAACCAGGCCCGAACTCTGAATATCCCAGAAACACAGGCCTCAACATCGCCGGCAAAATTGAAACCAACCAATCCGCCCGATGATTTGCCATTTACAGCACCTGTAGCATAACTGCTGGTAATCTGACAGCCAAATTCATTCGAACCAACCAGACCGCCCACAAGTTCGCGGCCAGAAATATTGCCGGTTGCGTAACAATTGATAATACCGCTCAAACGGTGATTAGCCGTGTTATAGGTATTGTTACCCACCAGACCCCCCAATAACCAGCAATCTCCAACACTGCTGATATCAACCGTACTGTATGATTCTTTGATGATACCCCCATAATTGATACCCATTAAACCACCCAGATTATCGCACATATCATTTGTTTCGATTGTCCCTATAGAGCAACTTTGCATAATTTGGCCATTGGTGGTGCCGCCTATTAATCCGCCAATCCAATCAGCCTGCATTTGACAGATAATGTCTACCTGGGCGCTACAACCGGTAATAGTAGATGAATAGGCCTGTCCTACCAACCCCCCCACATAATAGACAAAATCTCCCGTAATGATATTAATATCGGTCCAACATTTACTAACAGTTCCATAAAGCTTATAGCTGGTTATTCCCCCAATATAATCATCCCCTGACAGACTACCCTGAACTGAACAATTTTCAACCGAACCATAATTCATTCCAGACAATCCACTAATATAATCATCTCCGGCCACTAAACAATCTACTAAATGTAAATTCTTCACTATGCCACCCGTACCAACAAAACCAAACAGGCCCAAATAGTCATTACCTTCATCCACTCCTTCAATCGTCAAGCCAATTATAGAATAACCTTGTCCATCGAATGAACCCGTGAAAGAAGCACCTTGAAAACCACTAGATGTTGAAGTATCAGGGGCAAAAAAAGCTGTATTGTTTGAATTTAATAATAAATTGATATCGTTCATCAGGATATAATATTTATCATAATCTTCATTTCGGCTTGCCGCATATAAAAAGTCGTCGATTGAATAAATTTTAAAAGGATCATCTTTGGTACCACTACCTTTTTTCAAGTCTTCAAAGTAAACAAGTCTAGGATATTCACCCGGTCTAATCATCCAATAGTCATCAGTTCCATTGATTGATTCACCAATAAAATCCCAACCGGAGTTTAGGTAGGATTGAACATCCTGCATTTCGGCAGTGGTTTTACCAAATCCGCCGTCACTGGTGGTTGTGCTGGATGTTTCAATATCCCAAAAACAACTAGTGATAGCTATGCCGGAACTATAGCCACACAGACCGCCTACTTTTTCGGAAAATTGTCCTACAGAAATTGGACTGGAAGCATAACAGTTGTCGATCGTTCCGTTATCTTTCTCTCCACAGAAACCGCCAATATATTCTGACCATTCTCCGCTAGTAACGGAAGCAAGCGAGTAAGAATTTTCGATAGTGCCATTTGACCATCCGCAGAATCCGCCAATGCCACTAGTATGACAGCGACTCCATACAATACCGGCGGCATAACATTCTGATATGATCCCCAAATAGTTCCAGCCGCAAAGTCCGCCTATAAATTCATAGAGGGAATCGCCACCCTCTTCATAGTCCAGATCAATTACCGATACATGAGTTGTGGCGTGACATTGAGAAATTACTGCGCTATTTTCACCACATAGTCCGCCGACACTTGATTTGCCCATGATATTGCCAGAGGCGTCGGAATTTGTAATAATGCCCTGTTCCATATTAGTACCACAAAGTCCGCCTATGGCATAAATGCCCATAACAGTACCATTCGCATAGCAGCCATTGATGACACCACGATTAGCTCCGCATAATCCACCCAACGGGCCAGATTCTTCATCATAATCGCTTATTACAGTGCTTATGGTATCACAATCCCGGATAGTTCCATGGTTCTCTCCACATAGCCCCCCAACGTATTGGGCTAAATTTCCTATCTCGATTAAACAAGAAATATGACATTGCTCTATGGTTCCATTATTAAAGCCGCATAATCCGCCAATACAATTCGATTCAGGCCCACCAATGATGGTGCAATCTTGGATTTTAATATTTACAATTTGAGCAGAAGAGCCAATATACCCGAACAAGCCAAGATAAGAAATATTAGAACCAGAGGCATTGATATGCAAATTGCTTATGGTATGTTCCGCGCCATCAAAGTTACCATCAAACATTAGTCCGTTAAACTGCCAATTGGAACCTTGGGTACTTGGTGCGATCAGGGAATTATTAATATCTTGATAAGAGGAGAGATCAATATCTGCCGTTAAAATAAAATATTTATCATAATCCACTGTATTCTGGCCCAGTGCAATTAAATCCTCTGTGGTAGCAATCTCATACGGATAATCTTCATAGCCATAACCGCCGCTATATTTGATTGGCATTTCAGATTCAAGGTTTGATGCGACACGAAATCCTATCTCGCTATATCCATAATATAAATTATCCGTGCATGTCCTAAAGGTCGATTCTAGAAAACGGCGACAATCTATATATATACTACATTCGTATGCACCTCCGCGAATGACTCTAGCATTATTTTCCGCAGAACAAGGCGTTTCAGTCAGTTCCCACAAATTACCCATCATGTCATATGTGCCATTAAGTTCCTCTGAACCACTACCAACCCTCCATGGGCCTGGAGGGCTTGTTGCAGGGCGACCATAGCATGGATTAGTTGGCCCCCAACTGTACTCATAGAAGTAATTCCAACCTGTGCCATTGACACCGTTACCCTGATGCAGATGTTCACCGGCCTTTGTCGCATAAACTTGCATGTCTGTACCATTCCAGTAGGCAGCATTGACCCATTCATCCTCAGTAGGTAAATAGTAATGGGCATGTTTATTGCGATATGGATTACTGGGATCATAACCAAAATCATCAGGTTCCCATGCCGAAAAGCTAGAGTCTCCAGTACCCTGATCTTCAACTAATTTGTATGCAGCATGGTGGCCAGTACTAGTATTAAGCCAGTTCACAAAATGTGCGGCACCATCCCAATCGACTTCAACTGGTAGGTCAGGATCATCTAATCCTTGGTTGCTACTATTTATGCCTATAATACTTTGATACTTTACCCATTGGCATCTGGTAATTTCAAACTTACCGATTCGATATTTGCCATTGATCATAACAAAATCAATTGCAAATTGATTATCTACTGTACCAACTGATCCAAATGTATCTGCCCATGACAAATTGATTAATAATACCAGACAGATACTAAATACGAATACAGGTCTTATCCAGCACCCTGCATGAATGAACGCAAAAACGTATTGATAATTATCACAATTTATCGAGCTTGCTTGAATAACCGCATTCTTATCCATATCCGGCTCCTTCTATGTGAAAATAGATAAACTTTCCAGCAATCTACCCAAATTGCAATGATTGCATCTATTTCATCATACCCATTCCGGGCTATTAAATCAATCGTGGTAAATACGGGTTTGCCCATATTTATTAAAAAATTCTTGCCATTTCCGCATCAAAACCCCAAAATAAAGCCGTTTCCGAGCTTAGCTGGTACCAAATACTCCTTACCCCCGGTACCAGCTTTCTTTTTTTATACACTTCCAGGGGTGGTATGTTTTGAATCGCTTCGTCCCGCCTTATCATTTCTCCCCCTTAACAATCGCCAGAATCGCCTGTTTTTGCCATTCTTTCAGGTTCGGCCATGCCTCACAAAGTGTCTTAAAATGTGTATCACTTAACATCGATTTGGCAAGCTGGCTGGCAAGGTCATTTTTTAAAAATTCATAACTCGTTATATTATCAATAGTTACAGATTGCTGCCTTCCGCTTTGTAAGCGGACGGTTGACGGTTCGAGTCCGTCTGCTGGCTGTCCCCACAATTCCCTCTTTTTCGGCTGAAATCCGCGTATTTGTCCCCATTAAGGCCGATTTCATATCTTCACTGTTTACAGGTTTATTGTCGTCGTTTGTCGCTAAAAATAGCCCTTTTTCGTTATGTTGTATCACAACCTGCGCCACCACATTTTCAGACGCATAGAACACACTCACCCTCGATTTTATGACGTTTATGTAGCCGGCCCAATGGGTATATAAATCAATTCCGACTATCCCTGTTTTGCTGGGTGATAATTTTCTCCATGACTTCCATTGATGATAGATAGACCCCGTATGAATAGTTTGTCAATAATTGCGAGGCTGCCCGTTTATTCTTCCGGTAGAGTTGCAGAGCCGCCTGATCGATTGCAGGCTGCAGCGTCAGGGCCACCTCTTCCAGATGACCGGCTTCCGTACGAATACGTTGTAAGGCGGCTTCAGGCATTCGTTTCGCCTTGTGTCGAAAATTGGAAAATGTCCAGAAAGCCTGCATGGGATCAGCATTGAATTCCGCCCCCACTTTGGCTTCAAACATCGTCTGTTCAGGTCTGTCGGCCTGGCCCGTGTATCCCCGGGGAAATGCTGAAATCCCCAGAGGAAACGGGATAAAAATCGACGTATCCGGCGGCCCCAGGCAGGTCCAATAGACAATGCCGATTTCTCGTGGCAGATCCTGGCGTAATTGCGCGACAAAACTGGTTTGGGTGGCATTGCTGCAAATCTGACAACTCCCTTCCGGAGGACATACAGGAGAAGTAGATGCCGCCGGAGGAACCCCTTCTGCCGCGTGCCGCAACACTTGCATGATATGACCGGGTTTCACTTTTCGGCGAGGCGGCAGGGAAAAAGGTAAAGTGGAGCCATACTCAATCGGTTCAGTGGAAATATAGTTAAAGCCCTGCCATAATCGCCCCAGATTGGATGGCCTGGCGGCAATTTCAGGATTTGCATACGCCGCGGCAAAGTCAAAGGCGCCATCGGTTTGTGGATCGTACCAGCCACGCTGAATCGCGTAGGTGATAATATCTTTCGAGGCCAGAATATGTTCCTGGTCTGCCAGATCCACAACTCGTATCGTGTAGGTATTCGCGACCATAGCGACTTCGTCATCCGGAACACGCTTTGCCAGCCAGTGTTTACCCTTCACAACGCAAAAAAGCCACCCTTCCTGAGGATCGCTGATAATATAGGTTCTTCCCGAATCGATGTATCCGAATCGTTCCACCAGACTCCCGGCCAGCACGACTCCCTCGCGCGCTGTCCGGGCCCTCTGGGCCACCAGCCGCCGGAGCATCGTCCCAATCCCTCCATCGGTTATCTCAGCTTGATCTTCCCGGGAGGGACAATTATCGCTGGTAACACAGACCCCCCACTCATTCACAAAGCTGTCGGAAAAGAGCATCCCGGGCATTTCCGACCATATATAAGCCCAGGTCTCTTCCACCTGGTCAAGCTCCCCTCCATTCCGTAAACGCACTTTATCGCCGGCTGGATGATGTTGACGCGGAATCTTATGGTGGTTTACAATCTGAGGCGCATCGTCATCTTCATTATGCGCCATCATAACATAACCATCAGCGGCAGCCTTTTTGCCTGCCACGATGGAAAAACAGGCCAGGCCGGGAGTTGCAATCAGCAATACCAATAAAAAGGAAACGATATAAGCACGAAATGGATAGCGCAGATAAAAGTATTTCATGGTCGAATAAATTCCGTCGAGTAAAAAAAATTACTGAAATTTCTCAGATTCACAATCAAGAATCGTGATAAGTTCTGCCTTACACTGGCGATTTTATAAAATTCACTCATGCATGGTCAATGATAATTCAAGTCATGGCTGATTTTTTTCCATAGCATATAAAACACTTCTATCTGATTGTCACCAATAATCTGTACATTCATTACATCAGGCCCGTCCTTCACATCAGCAATTCCACCGCCCCGGGCATCACCCGCACCGAAAACGGGGCAGTGCCTTTGACCTCGCCATCGATATTAAGAACCTGATGCCCCTGCGTCTGCAAGTCAAAACCGGCGATTTGCCGGTAGTCCTCCTGACTACCCGCCAGTTCCTGACCGGCTAATACCTGCTTGAATACGTTCAGTAACGTGGTCCGACGGTCATTTTTAATAATCACCAGGTTCATCAGCCCATCATCAATGCGTGCCCGCGGAGCCAGTTTCATCCCCCGGCCCGTATGGATCGTATTACAGGCAAAGATGGTAATGAATTCTCCCTCTTCAACATCATCGCCAATCGTCAACGTGGCAGGATAAACCCGCTTAAGAAGAATATGCCACAGGGCCGCCACGGCATAACGCCACCCTTTCAGCCAGCGCAGTTTCTCCGCCGTCTGGTTAGCCGCGGCAAACAGCCCCCACCCGACCACACACACCGAATAAAAAACTTCCCTGTCAGTAGTAACCTCCAGCACATCGATCGCTCGCCGCTTCCCTTCGACCAGTCGTCGGGCAGCCTCCCGCGGATCCCCGCAACCCAGATCGCGCATCAGATCGTTGCCCGTCCCCGCAGGAATAAAACCCAGCGGGAGTTTACAGGATGATCGCATGGCCTGATTGATCACCTGATGGACCGTCCCATCGCCTCCAATCGCGATCACCGCCTCACAATCTCGAAAATACGGAGTAATATCCCGCGTCCGGCTGACATAAACCTCAGTCAACCACCCCGACTCAGCAAATATCGGCCCCACCTCCTCCCAGACCCGCACCGCCCGTCCCTTGCCCGAATAAGGATTAATGATAACATGACACTTCAATGATAGCCTCCATGCCTGCTACACGAAATTTCTTGCCATTTCAAACTTAAACATACTATTCTTTTCCGTCAATACACTAAAATTATCTAATTAATCATACCTCTCATTGAAATCCAATTGAATACCCATATCGGAAGTAAGATAACAAAAAGAATTGAAAAACGTAATTTTATTTTCAATTTTTGTAATGCGTCGTTCTTCATTTTCGAATTCCCGAAAATAACCACAAACTCACGAAATCCATTATAAAAATGATCTCTCTTCGTCAGAAATATACCCTCCGTCATGTATTGCCATTTATCATTATCTTGAATATATAACATCTTTCTGAATGTTACATATAAATATATGTATCTTATGACCAATACAATCCATAGAGCAATCAGGAATAGGTTAATCATGTCTGAAATCATATTGCTTCTTCAACCTTTAGTCACGCAGAGCAGGCATCGCCCACAAAGTTTTCTCTGCCTTTCCTCTGAGTCCTCTGTGGTGAAACTGATTAATATTATTCCTCCGCCCCCCGTCATGATTCACCACTGACGACTCCATCACCACTGTAACCACTTGGACATCAGCCAGTCAACACCCATTATTCCATATCATACCATCACTTTAACCAGATAATATCAGGTAAACAACAAACGCAACTATTAAAAATAACTGTAAACCCAATGCTACTCGTAACCTTCTTTTTTTATTCTGAACGACTGGATCTCCATAGTTTTCATCACTCAATATTTCATTTAAATCACTATAAGAATTCCATTCCCATCGCATACCCCAGGGCCCTTTAGTCATTTTATCCCATACATAATAAGGATACTTTCGCAAATAGACTTTAAATTTATATGTCCAAATATTACTTATAATAGCGCTTATCAGAATCGTGGATAATAACATTATAATCATAACAGCAATCTCAAAAAAGCCTAGTAGGGCAGGCATCGCTCACGCGGTTTTCTCTGCCTTTCCTCAGTGTCCTCTGTGACCTCTGTGGTGAAACTGAATTATATTATTCCTCCGCCCCCCGTCATGATTCACCCTTGACGACTCCATCGCCACCGTAACCATTTGGACATCAGCCAGTCAGCACCCATTATTCCATAACAAACCATCACTTTAACCAGATAATATCAGGTATACAACAAACGCAATTATTGAAAAAAATTGTAATCCTATTGTTACCCGTAACCTCTTTTTTTTATTTTGTAGTTCAGGATCTCCGTAGTATTCATTACTAAATAATTCATCAAAAAAAGTGAAACGATTACATACCCATCGCATTCCCCCAGGCGCTTTTGTCATCTTATCCCATGCATGATAATGGTGTTTATTCAAATAGTCACCAAATTTATATGACAAAATCTGATTAACAATAAAACAGATGAGTATTGAGAATAATATTATATCCATAACAGCAATCGCAAAAATGTCTCGCAGATTCATCTATTCACTTTTCAACTTTGCGGCTTCGCACGAAACCCCGGCTCATCAAGTCTGTACGCTCCTATTCCTATTCCTCTTTTGTCAAATAAATCACCACGGTTCCATCCTTAAAATCAGATGAGTAAAATGGAACAATTTTGCTGACCTCCTGGTTTTTAATATGCTCAGGTCCGACCATGATATAAACAACACCCGGGGAATTCTTGAATAGCTTCACATCATAATATTCACCATCTTTATAGGTAAATCTCGATGGCACTTGAATACCACATATTCCAAATGGCATGGCGGCCGCGGGTTCATATAAATAATCCCAACTATAAAACAAGGCACCGGTTATCGGCTTTCCATTTTCTTGATCTAGCAACTTAAAATTGACACCACTCGGTAATTTCATACCATAACCGCCAATATTACACCCTCCAAGTATAATGATCATTAAGCTTTGTGTAATTATAAAGAGATACTTTTTCATTCCACACCCTCCGTATTAAACAAAACTTTTACATAACCATTATCAAACCATTCATCATCGAATGGCCTGTGTCTGAGATAATTGAAAGATGGATGAGTAGAGACGATAAAACCATTATATTTACCTCTTGGCATTAATAATGTCACTTCCCCATTTTTCTGGGTAATGCCTTCGACATGAATTAATGATTTTGAATATATCAATCCAATTTTTCTCTGAACATCGGCATATACCCTGACATTTTCTATGGGCATGCCTGCCTCATTTGTAACCTGTATCGTAACCGGTCTATTGAAAGCACACCCAGCTTGAATCAACATAGAAACCATAATAATCAGTATCTTTATTTTATTCATATTATTCAAGACTCCCATCCAGTCACGCAGGCCGGACTCCCCCCACGTGGTTTTCTTATATTCACTTTTGTAACTTCACGGCTTCGCACGAAACTCGATTGTCATATTTTTCTGAGATCTCAAAATTCAAATCTCAAATCCCTTCCACCCCTTCAAAAACTTCATGCTTAAATACTTCCCCCTTTTCTTTATCTGTGTCCATCTGCGGTTCAAAATAAACCTTAATATCATTCTGCAGTTTCAGTTATCTCACCCCCATCGCAATCCACTATCGCCACCGTCAGATCGACACCCAGGCCATCAACGCTCTTCCTTAATACAAGTATTATTAAAATTATAATCGTCAATCACACTAAACCTATTATACCCATATTCCATCTCCTGTCCATCAACTGTTTTACCTATCCGCCGACCGAACAGATCATAATTGCTTTTCTCGAGGAAGATCATGATAAAAAAACAAGACCTTCCCATCTTCCCGATCAATTGCGATTCGAATGACCCCTTCACGATAATTCTCTCCTCCAACCTTCCACCAGGCCTTGGGATGCCCCTGGGCTGGAAAGTAACAAATGAGTTGACAGTCATGCCTATTAACGCGAGCGATTTTTGTTTTCAATTCCCGCTCATAATACTCTTCCACTTTCAAACCCTTACTGCCAAACCCGTAATTGATAATCCATTTCTGTAAATCATACCCCTGTTTTTCCATTTCTCGATTCGCAATATGAATAAAATCACCCATCTTCAATTTTTGTCCGGGCTTTTCTGCCTCGGACCGCACGCTTTCGTTCTGACAGCCCGCCAGTATCCCTATCAGCAAAATCGTACAGCGAACCATCCTGCTATCATATCGCTTATTCATAAAAACTCTCCATCATTCAAGGCATCAACTGAACCCAGATAATCTCACCGGTATACTGATCCAGAAATATCCATAACTGGCTTCCTAAAACAATATAATTAGGATCGAAAATTTCCTTCCTGCTAAACCAGAGCGCCTGATAATCCCTGTCTTCCAACACCTCATAAAAATATTTCTGCCTCGATTGCTCATGGTGTTTTTTGAATTTTATATTATCAAGATCATATTGACAAATCCAGTTATCGGCACGATACCCCCTCCGCCGAAGTTCCTGATACCCTTTTTCAATAATAGCATCCCTTGACCATTCCATCTGAAAAGAGTAAAAGGGTCAGGAACCTTTTAAGTCGATCTCGGTCTGCCTCTGGGCCGCAGAGTCGACTCTAATTCGAATTGGGCGGCAATCTTTTCCGTCCAGCCCGTATCCCCCAGCGGACAGCCCCGCCGGATCGCGTTTCGACAACGCTCGCAATCCTTCTCGCTAAGTTTAGCATGAACCACTCTATCCCAGTTTTTCGGCAGCGGCGTGCTATACTCGCTCAGGGTAATCGGGGTCTCCCTGCCCGCGCCGCCCACATGCTGGCCATAGCTGCTCCAGGGCCAATCCGCCGCATCCGTCACCAGTCCGGCCCGCAACGGATTGCCTTCGACATATCGCATCGCCGTCACATAATAAATCTGCCCCTGAATCGGAAAGCTCTTGAATCGCCCCTGATAAATATGGCCCGTACCGGCGCTGCGGTGGGCGGCATGATACCGCTGCGTGTGCGTGACCGTCACCCATCGCATATACTCCGACAGCTCCCCGTCATGCCGCGGCCACAACAGAAGATGCCAGTGATTGCCCATCAGGCAATACCCACAGATCCGCATCCCCGTCCGCTCCTGGCCCTGGCCGAGTATGGCCTCAAACGCCGCAAAATCAGCGGCCTTGCGAAAAATACGCAGCCGGCCATTCGCCCGGTTGAGCACATGGTAAAGATAACCGCCATAACTTTTGCGTCTAGCTCGTGGCATGATCACCCTATTCTGGTGCCATATCAGCACCCTGTCATCTTCTGAACCCTTTAATTCCTCATATTATTCATTAATATCGCAATCCTCTTTGTATAGTGAAAACAATTCTAATAAATACAATCGCATTTGATCCATCATTAAGTAATACGACGATAACGTCGGATAATTATCGCCTTCTTGGTCGATCCAGCTTAGCAACTTTTTATTATTACAAAGTGCGTACTTTTTCAAAATTTCGATTTTATCGTCCAATGCCTCAATATCCTCGGCATCATACTTAATCCAAGAAGCACAGCCAGCAATTTGCATATGCATATAATCACAATCTATAAAAATATGATGATCAAAAGAGTGGTTATTGTCGAACAACTCGGCTGTTTCTTTTTTATTAAGTTTTTGGCATTCATTCTGAAATTCTTTATTCTTAAAATATTTCCTCTCAGTTTTAACTAAAAGAGATACAATTTCTTTTAAACAATCAATTTTTTTCATTTATTTAGCCTGGATCATAACTAACAATTTTGCCATCTTTATTAACCCACAGCGTTTCACCGCTTTTTCTTTTATACCTTATGGTTCCATCATCTAATATTGTTTTATGAGCTTCTTTTTTCCGAAAATTGTGAGCTTTGCGAAGATAAGTTAACATATCCATATTTTGGGCATGTTTATTAACATGATACGCAAAACTATCTCCAATAGTATCAAATGAGCTTTTTTCCCATCCCTCTAACAATTTACCCATTTCATCATCACTCTTATTATGCACCAGCACCTGATTACCGGCCACATAATAACTGTGCAGCTTATCAACCTCGAAATTATACACCGCCGCCGGACCGCAGACAAGCTCAATCTTCTCCACCGCCAACCCCCGCCCATCAAACCCGGCGAGCCTGTCCCCAACCTCCAACTCACCGGCCGGACGTCTCCGTATGTTTTTTAATCCCGAAGGTTAAAAATGGCAGACGAATCCATCTGCCTTCCGGATCGCCCCCAAGGCCATTCGAATTTGATCCAATACGGGTCGTTATGGAAAGGGAGTTGTAAATTGCACAGATTTAAACTTTCTCCGTTTATAGTTCTCTAGTTTGATTAATCTATTGTTCCTTACTAATGGCATTGTACCATTCTTCCTTACGATATATTTGCTGAATTTCAGGGCTGCCGAAGATGCGCGCTTTTATTTCCTCCATCGCTTGCACTGCGAGCTCCTGTTGATCAGGATCCTGAAGCAGGAACTGGCCATAATCCTGCAAGACTTCTACGGCTATATCAACAACCGCATTAACTGCCTGCCTAAAGTATTCCTGCGCAACTTTATCCTCATTTTGAATATTATTGAAATTCGCAAGGCCTAAAAGTGCTTCCCAGTAATTATGTTGAACCGTTAGCGCCATATTTAAATACTTGGCAATATCTTCCAGTTGATAATTTTCCAGAGTACTATATTTAATTAAATGCGCTTTCAATACCAATAAATGTGGCGGCAGATGATTATCATCGTAATCATCAAACAGCGACAATGCATTATTGTAGTCATCTTCAGACAGATTTTTCTGCTTTATGATTTGCCTTAACTTATCTTGTAAAACATGGATTTTTGACATAATTTCAGCTCTTTCTTGTAACTTAAATCATGGGACGAGATTGGAGAGGAATTCTAAGGGGTCAGGGATGGATTGTAATTAAATAAACTCAGTAATTCCATTTGTATGTTAATTGACTTGTTGTTAACGATAAGCAGTACATTTTATATCTTTAAGTTTCCACTATGCCTTATGCCAATCCATTTGGTGTGATTTTACCCAATATCACATAATCACCGTCATCATAACCAACTGCCACATAAATGCTTTTGTTATTCTTGTGAAAGAGACCGGTGACGTCCGTCTGCTTCAATAAATGATTCACAACTAATACTCCATAGGCCAGACATAAGGGGTATTCTGCCTCATTTTCTAATCCATTCTCCTGATAAGCCAGTCGGTAAATTTGACTGAGAATGCTTGAATGTGCATAACCAGTCTGAGGAAAATAATCCTGGTCGCCCAGCCAGTCTTCATCCTCAAATACCTCAATTTCTTGATAGCTGCCAGAAATATAGATGTCAGCAGTTACTTCATCTTCATATATTGGATTGAATAATCCGAAATAAAGTCCTGTTAAAGGCTCTTCTGGCGGATTTTCGCCTTGCACATGTTCAAGCCAGTGCTGCATGGTGTCTACTTGATCGTAATTCAGGTCACGAAATACCTTCCAGCGTTCATCCGGTTGATTCAATTCACAATATTCAATTACTCTTGACATGGCCAATGACAGGGACAATGTTCCTTTACTCATTAATTCGCTTAATAACGGTATCATATTCGAATACCTTAAAAACATTATCAGTTTTAATATACATTCTTTTTTTCAAAAACGATACCGGTACATCTCGCCGCCTCGATAGCTTTCTTTACTGATTCTTTGACAAAAAGTGACAAACTGCTGCCTGGGAAAATAAAAATATTATATTTTTCACAACCGGCTTTGGATATGCACTGTTTCATCCATATTCCTAACCGATTAAATGTACTATGCTCCCGGTCAATAACCGCCTCATCCTGACTGGGAAAATGCAGCACATAATAATCGCGCGTTTCACCCCGGTAACTCACCTTCGCGTCAAGCCATTGCAAGACATCATGTTCAGATTTTGCTGAATCGATCACATCACGCAACTTGGCCGAAATCAACAAATACCCCAAGGTCTCCTTTTGAAAATCAGTAAAACCACCTTGCTCTAATGTAAATTCAGGAATATTCCAGTTGTTAATCTCTCCTGAGATTTCGTTGACACTGACTTTTTCATATGAATCAGGAACATCCCCAACGCCTTCACCTCGACGTCCTGATCCGGTCATCCAATATAATTTCATTATAACCATCCAGCCTTTCTTAATAACATAGGATTGGAAACTACTGGGTCAATAACTAGCTCATTAAATAAGCCTATAAACATATCTGCATCACCGCAAGCAATTTTATCTATCATCTTCATATTTTCAAATACCCACGAATGATAATTGCCTGGATGTCGACCCCTATGCAACAATTCCATTTTATTCCAATTTCCATTGAGAGATAAGCCATATTTTTTTACAATCTTATTCATTCTAGGAGTCCAATATAAATGTTTATTAGTTGCAAAATGATGTATTTGCCTCGGAAGATCTTTTAATGAATCATGCAATGTGTCTACTGGATTGGTCAGTCCTCTTGCCAATGCCAGCGGTGCTGTTTGCATGATAATAGCACCAAGACCTAAAACTACATCATTGCCAATACTCGCCCCTATTGTTGCAATAGTTAATCCGGTTGCATATATATCTGCTGCGCCAACCGTTGCTCCCGCTATCTGCAAAGCAGTTAAACCTGCCGGATCAAAACCATTCACTGAATCATTCAAACAATACAAATACCGGTGCAGACTCAACGGCTCATTAAAATCGCCCCGAACCGGATCCCGCCCCGTAAACCGCATCATCACCGGATCGTACCACCGCGCGTTGCAGTCGTACATACCGATGGCGGCATCCCATTTATAATTGGCAAACCGGTGATAACTGTTATAGCAGCTGCTGTAAAGCGAACCATTTTCAACAAACAATTCCTGCGTAGGCTCGCCATAAACATCGTAGTTAAACTGATTGACCACATCGCCATTCCAGTCAAAAACAATCCGGACGCTGCCCAGCCGGTCATACATATTGAAATAGGTCGCCGACGTCTGCCAGGAATTATACCAGCCTTTTGACCATCTTGATATTGATTCGTGTTGCTACATTCGAGCAATTCGTTAATCTTAACCCCACAAACTCATTTAAGCTTGCGGCCTGCCATCCCCAGAAGGTAAACCCCGGCTGTTTCATCTGCGTCCATCTGCGTCCACCTGCGGTTAAACCGGCTGTTAATTCTTCCTCTTAACTTCATGCCCTTCACGATCTTCATCGTGAAAGTTTCTTATATTATGTATTTAATACAAATAACATAATATTTTATTTGACTATTATTGAAATATGATCTATAATCCCAACAGTCGGCCACTAACGGTCAAACTCAAAACATTACCAAGGTTTAAAGGAGGCTCCCATGAATCGTGCCATGCAAATTCTCGCCCGTGCCCAATACTACCACCGCCCCGAAATCGATGACATTTTCCTCGCCACCATCAACACCACCCGCCGCCAACACCAGTACATCATCGACACCCACTCCTACCATTGCGAACTGGCCGGCCTGATCGCCTACGACCGCCGCGACTATAAACTCCGCGCCACCCGGGCCGGCCACCAGGCCCTCCAACGCCTCGTCGTCCAGTCCCGCTCCGACAACAACGTCACCGCCCGCCGCGCCACCGCCCAACTCATCCAGCAATTCATCACCGTTTCCAACTCCTTCAAAGATTGCCTCCCCGATGGCCCGCCCACCAACCTGGAATACCAACAGATCATCCAGCAATCCAAAGAAATCCTCTTCGAAGCCGGCTACCAGATCACCCCCGCCATCCAATGCGACCCCAACGCCACCCCCGAACCCGATAAACAACCCGAAACCCCACCAATGCCAAACGAACCCAATGTTGCAAATTATGACCATAAAACAAGCAATAACAACAACTTAAAAGCATATAACCCAACCCATAACAACCACCGCAACCCAAGCCCCCAGCCCTATGTATCACAACCCGATCCACAGAACCCAACCCCCCATCGATACGCCCCCAACCACTCCAACTATCCCCCAGCGCCAAACGAACCCAACACCAATAATCACGACTATAACCACAATTATAACAATGACTTAAAACCATTCACCCAGGCAGAAAATTCCCAGGACACCCCAGCCGACACCACCCTCCAATGCCGCCACTACTAAAACATAGGCCGGCCTCCGCCCACGCTGATCAACTACTTGCTACTTCCTACTTGCTACTTTTAACTTTTACCTCCCCTAACCACTACCGATAGGATTTCGCGCCGAAGGCGAAAGATAAAACCAACCATGAGCGCAGCGAATACCAGCAGGAGCCAGAATCCAAACGAACCCAATCGAACCGATGACTCACTTATCTCAATCTATTGTAATAATTTACATCAACCATTGGCCAGGCGCCCCCCTGTCTGACCTTATCCCCGGAATGACCGGATAAACTCAACCGTCCGCCTTGCCATCTTTTCATTAGTCCGTGGATGCACCGGTAAATTCACCACCTCACGGCAGGCCTGCTCCGCCACCGGACACATGCCATCTTCATAGCCATACATAGCCATAGGCGTTTCTATCGGGTGTAGCGGACACTCAAACCAACTGCCGATCTCCACACCCGCTTTCACAGCCTCCACCAGGGCCTTCTCTTTATCCTTGATCCGCACCGGATAACGAACCAGTACCGGATCCATATAGTCGGGTACCTCGATCACATCAAATCCCGCCTCCGCCAGCAGGTGATCATACACCTTTTTCATCTCTCGGCGATGCCGCATATTCTTTTCCAGCGTCCGCAACCGGGCAATCCCGCAACTGGCCTGCGATTGCCCCATCCCCATAAAAAAGTCATCTGGCATGGTCGGCTCAAATTCACATGTACTGGAAGACCCAACCACCAGTCCCTTTTTAATCAGACTGCGGAACACATTGGTGATCAGAGCCGTCGTGCGCGGATAAATGACCAGACCATACACTATCCGCTGTAACGCCAGCATAAACGACATTTTAAAAGACGGCATCTTCAATTCCTGCTCGCACAGGGCATCCATCTTCTCCTTAAATTCATCATCCCGCCCGATCGCCATTCCCCCCAGCCCGGTAGTAAAAGGCTTGTTCCATTGAAACGAAAAATAAGCCGCCCGCCCAAACACCCCGGTTTTACGCCCCTTGTACATCGATCCGCAGGCTAGACAACAGTCTTCAACCACCGTAATCCCCCTGCGATCAGCAATCTCCATAATCGCGTCCATTTCACAGGGATAACCATAGGTATGTTGAGCGACAATAACCTTGGTTTTTTCCGTGATCTTCCCTTCCAGAAGTTCCGGATCCATATTATACATCTTCGGCTCAATATCAATATAAACCGCCTTGGCGCCCAGATACTTGATCGGATTGATATCCATCACGCAGGTATATCCCGGCACAATCACTTCATCCTCCGGGCCCACGCCCAACGCCCGCAGGATCGCGTACATGGCCACCCGCCCTTTCCAGAACGAATAAGCATGAAAAGCCAGCCAGCGGCAGGCAAATCCCTTTTCAAATGAGATGATATCGGTTGTTTTTTTCATGGAACTCTGAGGTATTATCGGTTTAAAAGACTATTGCCCTTACTCTTTTTTATGAATCCCGGCCCTATCCGAAGCCTTGCGCCAGCGTCGTCTGGGTTTATTACTACTGCCCCCATTCCCTTCTTTTTTCACGGTATGACTGGTTTGACTTGCCGTCTGGCTCCCACTGCCGGGCTTGCCGCGCCCTTTTTTGCGTTTACCCCGTTTCTTCAATGCGGTTAAATCAGGTTCTTCACCGATCCACTTGGGCACCACTTGCGTCTTCCTTAACAACGATGCCATCGCCCTCAAATCACCTTCCTTAATATACGTCATCGCGATACCTGTCCGGCCCATGCGCCCGGTCCGGCCTGTCCGGTGAGTATACGCCTCACTGGTTCGCGGGTAGTCATAATTGATCACGTGTGACACATGAGAAAAGTCCAGCCCCCGGCTGGCAATATCAGTGGCCACCATAATCCGGATTTTCTTCCGCTTAAACTTATTATAAATCGATGTACGCCGGTCCTGCTCGATCCCACCATGGATGAAATCAACATCATCCAGTTCGTTGCGCAGCTTTCGAAATAACTTTTCGCCCCCATCCCGCGAATTACAGAAGATGATCGCCTGTGAGATCGCTTCAGTTTTGAGATACTTTTTGAGCGCCTCAAATCGACTGTCGCGCCCGACATACTGAAAATGATGGCTGATACTGATTGGAGCGGCCCGTTCACGAATCAATTCCACCTTAACGAAATCGTTCAGGTATCGATCGATCAGCATTTCAATTTCACGCGGCATCGTGGCCGAAAACAAAAGCGTCTGATGTTCCTGTAAAATGCAGGACAGAATAAAATCGACATCTTCGATAAACCCCATTTTCAACATTTCATCCGCCTCATCCAGCACAACCGTCCGGACCTGGCCCAGCGATAACGTCGAATTATACAGCAGATCGATCAGTCGGCCCGGGGTAGCCACCAGCACATGGACACCATGGTCCAGCTTCCCTTTTTGGATATCAATGGGGGATCCGCCGTAAACGGCAAATGGCGCAATCTCAGTGTATTGGCTTACCCGGTCTATTTCATCCACATATTGCAGGGCCAGCTCCCGGGTTGGCACCAGAATTAATACCTGGATCTTACGATTCGACGGATCGATATGCTCCATTAACGGAATCGCGCAAGCGCTGGTCTTTCCTGACCCGGTTTCCGCCAGCGCCAGCACATCTCGCCCCTCACGAATTACAGCGAAACTCTTTTCCTGAATCGGGGTCAATGTCTCATAACCCATTTCTCGCAATGCTTTTAATATTTCCTCAGGCAGTCCCAGTTCATCAAATTGTGTCATAGTGTTGCTTTCATTACGTGTGATATTCCTGCTTCACACAGAGCCTTTTTAAATCAACCATCCGTTGGCCGGATGATACTATTATCTGTAAATCACTGAAAATGCCCTAGTTAAGGCGCGAATGCCTGCATTTAATGCCGGTTCTGTTATTACCGTATGTTATTAAAAACTAATATCATAACGACTTTCCCCCAAAAAACTAATGAAAATACCCCTATCGTCTGGATTTGGACCGGACGATTAATCAGCGGCTACAATATCAAAAACAGCCAGTTCCGGTCTGCACCAAAACCGGATTCGTGGCGCCACCCCGCCTTCCATTCCCATCCCGCGATTGACATATAAATCAAAATTCCCCACCTTATATTGCCCAGATTCATAGGTCTTCCCAAAACGCGAAAAGGTAATTACTGCCCCATACCCCGGAATGCAAACCTGCCCGCCATGGGTATGTCCGCATAAATACAAATCGACTGGCAAATCAGCCAGATACCCCAACAGATCAGGGGTATGATACAGAAATAAACTAAAATCCTCTCTCGGCACCCGATGTAGAGCCTTCCAGACATTGCCGGTATTATCGTAACGTAAACCCGTCAACTGTAATCGACATCCATCCTTCTCGATCAGGATCGTTCGTCCATTAATTTCCTCAAATCCCGTTCCATTGAACAGTTGAGGACGATTCATATCCCAGTTCCCTTTTATACCATACTTCCCCAATGGCGAATCCATTTTGGCCAGCGTTTCCTGAAAGATTTTCAATCCATGTGGCGGATTGGTGCCATCGCCAGTAAAAACGATAATATCGGGATTTAACTCCTCAACCGCCAAAACCAGGTCATCTTCAAGTCTTTTACGATAATCACAATGCAAATCCGATATCTGCACCACCCGGATCCTGCCCTCCGACCATTTTTCGGTTGGAATCACATGATGCGTGATTTCCAACCGATAAGGCTCAATGAACCAGCCATAGAGAAAACAAAAAATACCGATAATGACGACACCATGTATCATCATAACAGATCGACGCATAAAGAATTTCGGTATACCCTGTTTCTTCAGCAGACTTTTAATTAACAAACCCACAAATAAAAGTTCAAAAAGAAATAAACCCAGACAAAAGGCTGAAAGAAACAAAAATACCAGTTTATGGAACATAAATTTAAATCTCCGGGCTAAAATATAAGAACTAATTTTATGTAATATTATATTCTATAACAAGATAACGTTCAACTTGCTTGACTTCTCTATCAACCTGCTACTATTATTTATATCAGAATTATATGGTATTGATGATTAATTTGGAGTTCAAATATGGGATGTTTAAAAGGTAAAAAAGAAAATAAAAGCAAACCGGGAAGATACGAATGCAAAAAATGCGGCGCCGTCAGCAAGAAAAAGGCCAACATTTGTAAACCGAAGAAAATAAAAGAATAATAATATCCCTTCCGCACCAGCAATAATCACCATTGATATTAGTGTTTTAAAGAGGGCAAGTTAGAGTTTCAAATCATTTAGTTTTGGGTGAATCCTATCAAATATCGTTGACAATTTTTTACGTCCATGGTATATTTCTTCTTTTATCTTTATCCCATAATACCTTTAAGGACATAGCCTTATGAGCGAACTGGACGCATTACGTCAACAGATCGATTCGCTGGATCAACAATTGGTGGATATGCTGAATCAGCGGGCTGAAGTCGTCAAAAAAATCGGCGATTTCAAGCGTAATACGGATGGTGCCCCTCCTATTTACGCCCCGGATCGGGAACGCAATGTTTTAGACCGTATCAAAACCCACAATAAAGGCCCACTGCCCGATAAATGTCTGGTAGCTATCTATCGTGAGTTAATGAGTGGCTCCTTTTATTTGGAACGGCCATTACGAATCGCCTATCTAGGCCCGGAAGGTAGTTTCTCACACACTGCTGCCAATCTAAAATTTGGCCAGAGCGTTGATTATGAACCACAGCCCGACATTCAAGGTGTCTTCGATGAAATCGCCAGAGAACATTGCGACTTCGGTTTAGCCCCGGTCGAAAATTCTATCGCCGGCGGCATCACCGAAACCCTCGATTCTCTTATCGATTGCCCGGTCTCAATTTGCGCCGAAGTCATGATTGCCATTCATCACAACCTTTTGGCCAAATGCCCGCTCGAATCAATTCAGAAATTGTACTCCAAACCGGAAATTTTTAATCAGTGCCGAAACTGGCTCAATGCCACATTACCCAATGTGGATATCATTCAAGAAGCCTCGTCTGCAAAAGCGGCTCAGCGCGTCGCAAATGAACCAAATGCTGCCGCTATTGGTTCAAAACTCGCCGCCGAACTTTACGGCCTGACCATGATTTATGAAAATATCGAAGATACGACCAATAACGTAACTCGATTTTTTGTTATTGGCCGCGAATCCGCCCGCCCAACCGGCAAAGACAAAACCTCTATGGTCTTCAGCACCAAAGACAAAGCCGGCGCATTAGTCGACGTACTAAAAATTTTCCAATGGTACGATGTCAATCTGACTAATATCGAAAGCCGTCCCAGCCGCAAACGTCAGCAGGAATATCATTTCTTTGCGGATGCCTTAGGGCATAAAACGGATAAACACGTGCAGAAAGCGATCGAAGACGCCCGTACCCACTGCACTCAGCTCACTGTTTTAGGTAGCTATCCCATTGCGTCAGAAGTGCTTTAAATTCTATTCTCACCTTTATCTGCCATAATTTTACAAAGGATATTATTCCATGTTAGTAGTAATGAAATCCGGCTCCTCCCAGGCTACTATTGATCATGTTTGCGAACGGATCGAACAACTGGGTTTTCGCACTCACGTCTCCCAGGGAGAATTCCGCACTATCATTGGTGCCATGGGCGAAGAAAATGTTAACTTGCAGGATTTATTATCGAGCATTGATGGTGTCGAAAAGGTCATGCCGATTATGCGCCCGTATAAACTGGCCAGTCGCGACTTCAATCCAACCAACTCTATTGTTCAAATTAAACATGTTTCTATTGGTTCAGGGAATTTCGGCTATATTGCCGGACCCTGCGCCGTGGAAAGTCGCGAACAATGCTTCGATATTGCCCAGGCAGTAAAAAAGGCCGGCGCCAATATGTTGCGGGGAGGTGCCTTTAAACCCCGTACCAGTCCCTATAGCTTTCAAGGCCTCGGTGAAGATGGGTTGAAAATTCTTCGAGATTGTTCTGATGAATTTAACCTTCCCGTCGTTACCGAAATTACCGATCCTCGTAATGTCGATCTTGTCTGCCAATACGCGGATATGCTCCAAATCGGCGCTCGCAATATGCAAAATTTTGTCCTGCTAAGTGAAATCGGGAAAACCCGAAAACCGGTCTTACTCAAACGTGGACCTGCCAACTCTGTAAAAGACTGGCTCATGAGCGCTGAATACATCCTCAGTGGGGGAAACCAAAATGTTGTTCTTTGTGAACGCGGTAGCCAGGGATTCGAAACCGAAATGCGTTATACCCTTGATGTCGGAGCAATTGCCTTGGCTAAACGCAATACTCACCTGCCCGTGATCGTCGATCCATCCCATGCCGCCGGTCATCGCGATCTGGTGATCCATCTTGCCCTGGCAGGACTTGCCGCAGGTGCGGATGGAATGATTGTTGAAGTGCACTCTTGTCCTGAAAAAGCAAAATGTGATGGCGCCCAGGCGCTCATGCTCCCTATGTTCGAAAATCTCATGACCCGGGCGACAAAACTATTACAACACCGGGATTAAAATTGAGACATCGATTGAAGTATCAAAACCCGCCTCTATGTTAGCGGGTTTTTATTTTTATCGCATATCTGGACTGCCCAACAAAGACCCGGCAAACTATTTTTATTTCACATGCAATAGATTCACCTCTATAGCGTGTTATATTCATAACCATTTCAGGCCTGTAAGGCTTGTTTTCATGTATAGTTATAAGAAAGATACCCTGTGGATCTGATCTATACCATTGACCGGTGAAATCGTGGTAATTGAATCCCGGAGTATGCTTTCAGTTTAATTTAGCTATCTGGGCATCTTTGGCCCATTAACCAGATGTGAAGTCTGTTGTATTATAAGAACTTTATGGAATTTGGTATTTGTTTTATTCAGAATATCTGAAAGGATCAATACATGTTGCATGAGAGAGCCAGGGGTTTTAAATTTGTCTTACTCTTGTTAGCTTTCCTGCTAACAGGTCAAATAGCTCAAGGAGAGTATCTATCCCCCCTGGAGATCATAAAGTCGCCAGACAATCTTAATCTCTATGTTGCTTTAAACACCGGTAGACAAGTCGCCCTCTTTGATATCAATCAAAATAAAATCAACAAATCTGTTTCGCTGGAACAACCCGTTGCGGGCTTGTGCCTGAGCAAAGATGGTACGCGTTTGTTTGCTTCAGAATCCGGACCCAAAGGTCAGATTGCTGTTATTGATGCACAGAATTTATCCGTTATCCGTCGTTTCCCCTGCGGGCATTATCCCACGGTTTTGACGCTAAATTCATTAGACGACACGATTTTTGTCTGCAATCGCTATGCGGATAAGGTATCTGCTTTTGACATCGAAACAGGCAAAGAAAAATATGCCACTACCGTACTCCGCCAGCCATGCGCTCTTGCCCTGTCACCCGACGGGCAATATTTACTGGTCAACAATTTCCTGCCTTCCGGTGCGGCGGATGGCGACTACACTGCCGCAACCGTTTCCATCCTTAAACCAGACGATTTCTCGATCATTAAAAACATCACTTTACCCAACGGTTCTCAAGCACTCACGGGTTTAACGATAACTGCCGATAATCAATACGCCTATGTGACACATCTGATATCCAGATATCAGTTACCCACAACTCAGTTGGACCGCGGTTGGATGAATACCAATGCCATGAGTATCATCGACCTGAAAAATGCGAAATGGATTAACAGTGTCCTTCTGGACGATGTGGATCTGGGAGCAGCCAATCCTTGGGGAATCGCCCTTTCCCCCGATAATAAAACTATTGTGATTGCAATTTCCGGAAATCACGAACTATGCTTGATTGACCGGGCCGGATTACACGAAAGGCTCGATAAAGCCGCCCGGGGTGAACGGGTCACCAGTGTTACCAGTTCTGCCGATTACGTCATGAACGATTTGTCATTTCTAGTGGACATTAAAACCAGAATCAAACTCAAGGGTCTGGGCCCCCGTGGCGTTTCTATCATCAGAAACACGGCATACGTATCAGAATATTTCTCCGATTCGATTGGTACGGTTCCATTGGACTCAAGTCATCCCCGCGCCACCTCCTGGCCTCTGTCCGAAAATTTGGATCAGATATCTCTGGTTCGCCAGGGCGAAATATTCTTTAACGATGCGTCACTATGTTTCCAAAAATGGCAAAGCTGTGCCAGTTGTCACCCTGACAATGGCCGGGTTGATGCTCTCAACTGGGATTTAATGAATGATGGTCTGGGCAATCCCAAAAATACCCGGACCATGTTATTGGCACACCAGACGCCACCGGCCATGTCGCTGGGGGTACGTTCCGACGCCGAAACTGCCGTCCGAGCAGGCATTCGGCATATCCAGTTTGCCGTTCGTCCCGACGAAGATGCCCAGGCGATTGACGCCTATCTCAAATCATTGCAGCCGATGCCCTCTCCTTATCTGGTAGACGGCCAACTCACTCCCGCCGCGCAACGGGGCAAACTCATCTTTGAAAAAACCAATTGCGCCGTTTGTCATAGCGGAGAGCTGTATACTAATCTAAAATCGTTCGATGTCGGTACCGGACGATATCGTGAAATCAATAAACCATTTGACACCCCAACTCTGATTGAATTATGGCGTACGGCTCCCTATCTACATGATGGTCGCGCTGCCACGGTAGCCGATATCTTTACGAAATTCAACCCGGATGACAAACATGGTCGGACCCAACAACTCACCGATTCGGAAATTCAGGATCTGGTCGCCTGGCTCCTGTCCCTTTAACCTGACATTCTAAGGATTCAGATATGAACGACTCTGCGCAAACAGAAGAATTGAGTACTGCCCCCAATCGGGTTTATACCAAAACCCTGAATCATGGCGATTGGCAGGAACATTATATCACGGTGGTCCCTGATCAGGATATCTCCTTCGCTTCAATTATCAATGCTGCCCGGGCAGCAGTAAAAGCGTTGAAAGCCAATATCGTCTCTCTGGAAGTATTTGGCCCGGATGAACAACCTGTCAATGGCTATCAAACGATCCAGAACACCTGGAATCCTGTCACCTTTCCAGTCAGTTGGATTCAGACTCATCTGGACGATCACCAGGAATTATTTGGCGTTAATCTCTGGGCCGTATCGAATGTAATACTGCATCCGATATTGGCTAACAATCGAATCATTGGTAACTATTTCGACACACCGGCTGGTCGCATCTGCAAACTGGGCCAGTTGGTTGCCGGTCAAACTGACCGCTCGCGCCCGGAGCAAACCCAAGAAGTGTTCCATACTGTTCAGCAATCGCTGCAACAAGCAGGGATGACCTATCTAAATGTGGTCCGAACCTGGTTTTACAACAACGATATTCTAAGCTGGTATGATGACTTCAATCAAGTCCGCACCGATTATTATCGCCGGCAAGGTGTCTTCGACAAACTGGTTCCGGCCAGCACCGGTATCGGAGGTCGTAATCCTCATAACAGTGAACTGCTGCTGAGTTGTCTGGCTATTGATCCGATCGATAATCAAATCGCTATTAAGGCCCTGAATTCCCCATTACAATGCCCCGCTCCCCAGTATGGCAGCTCCTTCAGTCGTGCGATTGAAATTCGATATCCATCCATCAGACGAATATCCGTTTCCGGCACTGCCAGCATAGCGCCCGGCGGTGAAAGTGTCCACTTAAATGATATCGATGCTCAAATCGACCTGACCATGCGTGTGGTACTGGCTATCCTGCAATCCCGCAATATGAATTGGAACAATGTGATTCAGGGAATCGCCTACTTGAGACGTGCGGATGATGCCAAGGCCTTCGAAAATTGGCGACGTAACAATAACGTGACGTCATTACCTGTTGTAGTTACGCCCAATATTGTCTGCCGGGATGACCTGCTCTTTGAAATCGAAGTGGAAGCCGCATCACTCGATTAGAATGATCTCATATTTCATATTGATGCTCTGTTCAAGATGCTGTTTTACTATTTAAAATGATTCCATATCCCCAACACCTTTATTTTTTCCTTTCGGCATCTAGTCAGAGTCATATATAATTCCTTTTAATCCATGGATCTCAGTATCGTCATACCCGCCTATAATGAAGCGAATAAAATCGCCAGAGACATAGAGTCTGCGGACAGGTTTCTGAGTTACCAGGCTATCGAAGGCGAAATCATTATCGCTGATGACGGCAGTTCGGACAATACGGTCGATATCGCCCGCCAAACGGCGACTCAGACGGCAAATCCAGTCATTATTGCCACCGACCGGGGTCATCATGGCAAAGGTTTTGCCTTGCGACAGGGATTTTCACAAACGACAGGACAGTTTGCCGCTTTTGCCGACAGTGGCATGTGTGTCCCATACGAAGAAATACTCTGCGGTATCGAAATGATACAATCCGGCCAGTGTGATATCGCACATGGCTCTCGAAAAATCGATCGCAAGCGAATTGCTCGCCAGCAATCGTTCTACCGTCGGGTCTGTTCTGAACTGTTTCGATCCTTTGTGCATAAAGCCATGGGAATCCCCTCTCAACTTACGGACACTCAATGCGGCTTCAAAATCTATCGAGGCCAGATCGCCCGGGAGATTTATGGAGCCTGTATTACCGATGGCTTCATGATCGATATCGAAGTGATCTTGCGAGCCCTCAAATGTGGGTATACCATCAAAGAATTTGTCATCGACTGGACCTGCGACCCCGATAGCCGTGTAAAGCCGGCTCATGAATCACTCAAAATCATCAACGAACTCAATAAAATTCGCCGGGCAGTTAATCGAACCAGCTAGAATCCTGGATCAGGCAATTGTTATAGCCGCCAGGGGCTCCGCATGGCACGATTTATTGAGCGGGTGGCTTGTAAATCGTTCTCAAACGATTCGGTTTCGGGATTCCAAATCAGCTTCCGATCCAATTGCAGACATAAATTGGCAACGTGACAGATGGTCATCGAACGATGAGCGGTTTCTGCCGGAGCGATCGTAGGCTGACGTGTTTTGGCGCTGTCTATGAAATCTCGATGATGACCCTGCCAGTTGATATCATGGAACCAGGCGCCCCGCTGAAAGGATCGGTCACGTATCAACGAAGCCGGCTCAGCCAGAACTAAGCCGCTATCGTCAGCATACACCCAGCCTTCTTCGCCTTCAAATTTCACCGCCAGTTGCCCATCTTCAATCGGCCAGTGCTCGCGGGTTTTACGGTCATGACAAACAATCTGAACCCCATCATCATAGGTTGCTGTCACCCGATATCGCATGGGCGTATCCCAGAAGCCGTCCTTAGGAAACTCAGCCCACCCTTCAAATTCTCTGGGACCGCTCAGGTCGCTATTATGCGCCCACTGGCACAAGTCGACAGTATGAGACCCCCAATCGGTCAGCGAGCCGCCTGAAAAACGGTAACTGAAGCGCCAGCCCACGCCAATCAACCAGGGATCGTAAGGTGTTTCCATGACCGGCCCCAGCCACATATCAAAATCCAATCCCTCAGGAACCGCCTGGGGCCTGAGATTCTGACTGGGCTGAATCGCATTGGTATAACACCGCAAGGTCTTTAATCTTCCTATTTTACCGGCACGCGCCGCATGAACGGCAAAGGCAAATGGCTGCATACTGCGTCGATGGGTTCCGCATTGAAATATCCGGCCATAACGTGCAATCGTATCAGCCAGCGCGCGCCCTTCTGCAATGGTCATGGATACCGGTTTTTCGCTGTAAATATCCTTGCCTGCCTTGGCGGCGTGCATGGCCACCAGTGTGTGCCATCGATCCCCAGTCGCGCTCAATAGGATATCAATATCGCGCCTGGCCAGCAATTCGCGAAAATCCTGATACGTCTGACAATCCTGATTTCCATTCGACTGATTAATTAACTGACAGGCCCGGTCCCGCCGTTCACGATTCACATCGCACACGGCCACAACCTGGACATCACGCTGTCCCAGAAAATTCCTCAAATTTCTGACACCCTGATCACCGACGCCAATGACTCCCATGGCCAGACGATTGGATGGGGCAAAACTATCCTTCTGATCTGCCCGAACAATACCCGGAATGACATAGGGAACAACTGAACTGGCAATTGCCTTTACCAGAAATTTGCGTCGACTGGGTTTAATCATAGCTGGCCCTCTTTGGATTTGCGCCTTATCATATTCTCAGTATCACCAACAGGATCATCTACGACCTGAAAACCGGATCGCAATGATATTCCTGCAGTTTGCTTAATAACAACGTACTGAAATTCAGATTTATTGCGACCCCGCTCTCACAAATCCGTGAGTTGCCGGATTTTCACCGGCTATAGTCCCTTACAATCCAAGCTTCTGCCCGTTTCGGGTCAGATTCCCCACCAGATCATTCACCATATGCCGGACCTGCACGTCATTATCACACAAATTATCGATGTTCCGATACGCGTGTAAAACGGTCGTATGGTCCCGCCCGCCAAAATGACCGCCAATCTCTTCCAGACTCAAACGGGTCAGATCACGCGCCAGAAACATGCAGATCTGTCTTGGAAACGCGATGCTGCGGCTCCTTCGCTTCCCTTGCAAGTCACTGAGACGAACATTAAAACGATCCGTCACCGTGTCGATAATCTGCGATATCGTCACCTGACTGGCAGCCGCCACCGGCTCTTCCCCCAGCGCCTGACGCGCCAGTTCGAGCGTAATAGCGCCTCCTTCCAGCATAGCCAGTCCATACACTTTGGTTAATGCGCCTTCCAGCTCCCTGGTATTATTATCAATTTTTCGAGCGATAAAATTGATCACATCATCAGGCGGTTCAATGCCGCGCAAGGCCGCCTTTTTATATAATATCGCCATACGCGTTTCGAAACTGGGCTTGTCGATTCGGGTTACCAATCCCTGGTTAAATCGACTGACCAGCCGGTTTTCCAGCTTGGGAATTTCCGCCGGCGAACAATCCGCCGATAAAATGATCTGTTTTCGTGCCTGATACAGGCTGTTAAACGTATGAAAAAACTCCTCCTGGGAGCTTTCCCGCTCAGACAAAAACTGCACATCATCGATCACCAGTGCGTCAACACAGCGATATTTATAGCGGAAGTCGTATAATTTCCCTTGTTCAACCGCTCGAATGAAATCGTTAACAAACGTTTCGCAGGTCATATACAGAATCTGACTATGCCCGCCGGTTCGCATCAGGGTTTGACAGGTCGCCTGCATCAGATGGGTCTTGCCCAATCCAACCGAACCATGGATAAACAGTGGATTATACACCACACCCGGATTTTCACTCACGGCGATACTGGCGGCATGAGCCAGCCGGTTACAGGACCCCACCACAAAATTATTGAAGGTATAATCCGGGTTGAAATAGATCATGTCCTGATCAAAACGCGGAGCGTCACAGGCTTCCTGAACATTAGACTCTTCATCAGTAAGGACATATTCAATGCCCACCAGATAACCGGTAATTCGCTGGGCAGCCTCTTGAAAACCTGTCCGGCAATTCTGGCGCAAATACTGTAACCAGTGACGATCCGGTACCCCGATCCGAAATGTGCCGTTTTCCAAACCCATCGGCTCCAGATGCTCAAACCAGTTTCGCCAGAATTCGCTATGCGTTTGCTGAAATAAACGCAATGTTTTGTCCCAGATATCGGTAAGTACATCTGCCAATCGCATATCCCTTTCACAGCAAAACCGCTGATGCTATGTCTCTACAGGTCTCTCAATGATGTGTTTGCCATCCTGTCTGATAAGCCTATTTCACGCCTCATCAGACAGAGCCTCTCTAACTGGGATCCATCCCGATTGGTGTCACTTATACCGGCATTCCATGCCGGCGATGTATCTATAGCGTAAGCTTGAATTTCACTTTTAAAAAATAAATATTTGCACTTCGATAAGTACAAATACTAACCGTCATTACGATCCAAACCAGGATCGTGCCTAAAGTGTAGCGATTACTCCCGGACCTGTCAACATCATTCAAACAGAATTTTTACTATGTGGGCACACCAATCGGCATATCAACAATAAACTGGAATATTCATTAATATTCCACAAATGTAACTTCTGGTATAAATAGCAAAAATGTATTCCCAAATAACCAATTAAAAAAGGCGAAATCAATATAATTTCGCCTTTGAATTCTTAATTCACATTAACAGTTTACCACCAGAAGCAGGGACCATATCTCCAGCGAGCCAGCATCTTATTACTGCCATCAGTAAAATCACTTGTATTACCTGTTCCAAAATTACGCCATTCAACGTGGCCATCCAGAAAACCAATATTACCGCCAGAAGGCTTGTCGCCATTCAAATGATTGGTACGATCATATCTGCCAAAAGCACTATATAAGCCACCTTCCACTTTAGTAAAATTCTGTTCACGAGTAGTTGGCACAGGCGCCGTACACAACGTAGCGTCTGCGATGAGTTCTTTTTCCGCACTGCGTTTCTCGGTACTCTTTCTCGCCAGCTTAAAATAACCAGGATTCAAAGCACCCGTAGTCGGATTCCACCAATGCACCCAGCTTGTCTCTGGTTCCCACGCGCTGTCTTTCCATCTGACTGGAGGCTTACTTGCACTTGGATATTGCCAGTCCACCAGAATAACGTAACCGCCTACCCGGTAATAGGTATTCCTGTCTATAGCGGTAGGCTCCTGAGGATTTGCGGCAAAATACTGTTCCACATTAGCCCTGTTGTTCCATGCCTCTGAGTATCGCCAGGGAATTATATCATCCAGTTTTCCAAGCTCTGAAGGACAATAGAAGGTATCACGGTCTCCACCAGACTTTTTGATAATATAATCAGTAGTGGCATAACTGATGTCCCAGAGCCAGCCGCCGGCTGAACCTGGTACTCCTGTCTTTAATGGTAATATCCCTTTTTCATCATCATTGGCATACATGATATGGCCCATGCCAATAGCCTTGACATTCATCGAACAAACCGTACGTCTGGCCTGTTCTCGCGCTTTACCAAGGGCCGGCATTAATATCGCTACCAGTAATGCAATAATTGAAACCACCACCAGCAGTTCTATCAAGGTAAATGCCTTTTTTGTGAAATGCTGTTTCATAAGTTTTGTTCTCCTGTTTAGATATTCATCAAATTCTAATGACCTGATATTAAATTATATATCACTGTCCCATCAGACAAAACGCCATATTTAATTTTTTTCTAGCCAAATTGCGTATCTTCAGTTCAGCTTCAATCCCGTATTTCTTGAAAAATTAATCGGTTATGAATCATACGGCTATTATATTATATCCCTGATCTCACCAAATAGTATTAATAACGGACTTGGCCGATTTCTCGAAAATCTCACAATTTCTCGTTTAATTTTGGATAATGTGACTGGTTACTTTCTACCATCAAGCTATTGCTTACTACGTGAATTGATCGCTTAATACGCGATTTATAAAAACTTAATAACAAGATTAATTCAGTTTTAACTGAATCAATCGGTATCTGGGCGGATAAATTACCCTCGCCCATTTTTGTATTGTATGGCTAAAATAGTATAGATATTAATGTTAGCCCATATTCAATTTTGTCACTGATAATTATTTTTCTTTAACTCTTCACTCAATATCAAAAAACTCCTTACTTATCATCTCTCCAATTTTGCCTGCAAAGGTTTACTGCCCTTTTATATCATTAACTATTGATTATACCTGCTTGGTTGTGAAATAAATCTTTTATAAGCAGAATCTTAGCTTGCAAGCAACCGGATATTTCTTTACCCGATGGTATAATAAGAATTTTATTCCATATTATCTCAATACTTTCAAATAACTTTGTACCTCTTAAAGGCTTAAATGTATTAAACCTGAAAATATGCCTCAATATTCGGTTTCCTGTATTTCTGCGAAATTTTTAATCTATGTCTCCTTCTCAACGCCTCCATGCTTAATAACGCGCTCTGAAAACCATCGGCTATCCAATCGACAAATCCACATTACCCATTTTTTTACAGACACTTATACCGATAATTCGCTTGTTTTTTATTCGCTGCAGCCAATCATCATCCAATCCCTGTTAAACTAATCCGGTTATTTCAATCAGGTAAACCTGCCGCTCTTGAGAATATAGAAAAAACTGGAAAAATAGGAAAGTATTTTTTGCCTGGTTGATTTTTGAATTTTAGAGTTGGGTTGTGAATATTTTAAATAACACAATGTCACTTTGAAATGGAATAGAACATGAAATTACTTCACAAAATAATCAAACGTATTCGATGGCCGGCAAGCACAATCAGTTATAAGCTCCCCACCCAATAAAGTGATTGGGCAGAAAGTATTGAAAATTTAGTAGAAGGTTTTACAACAAAATTAGGCAATTTTGGCGGCTCAGCCGCCGGAGGTTTACGAAATGAGAAATCGTATCAGCAAAAAAGGTTTTACATTGGTTGAAATTTTGATCGTTGTGATCATTCTGGGTATTCTGGCGGCAATCATTATCCCGCAGTTTACCGATGCTTCCAATGAAGCGCGTGATTCATCTTTGACAAGCAGTTTACAAACGCTACGTTCGCAACTGGAATTGTACAAGGTCCAACACCTGGATGAATATCCGGATGTCGGTACGGATGCCGCCGGTTTCGTTACTCGCATGACGACCAAAACCGATGAAGCCCATGCTGCAGATGCTAATGGCTACGGCCCCTATTTCAACAAGTTCCCAAGCAATCCTTTTTCTCCCGGTTTACCTGCTGTTCGCTTTGACGATATAGCCAATGCCGGCGCCGGCACGGCCCAATGGGTGTTTGATACCAATACCGGCCAGATTGCTCCTGATGATGCCACCGACCTGGATGGCAATGGCACTGCCGACCATATCGATTACTAATCCTAAGTTACATAATTTGAGCTTAGCTGGTCTAAATAGCTATGGCGGCAGCATCCCTGGATGCTGCCGCCTTTTAACACGAAACAAGTTAGCATGCAGATTAAAATTAAAAAACATCATTACTTTAATACTGGCTCCCAAGGCCGGTTACAATCGAAGGGACGGGTTGCATCGATGATGAAACATCGGCGTATGGTTGGATTTACACTGGTTGAATTAATGATAGTTGTCGTTATCTTAGGTATCCTGGCTGCAATCGTCCTGCCTCAGGTTTCAACTGCGTCTCAGGAATCGCGTGATAATATGCTCAAAGAAAATCTCAGAATTTTACGGACTCAAATTGGTATATTCCGGGCCCAGCATCTGGATAGCTCGCCGGGGGTCGATAATGGCGGTAACCTGGACGCCGATCTCTTTGTCTCTCAGTTGACAAATTATTCCAATCAACTGGGGCAAACCAACAATGCCAAAACCCTCGAATTCTGCTATGGCCCCTATCTCTCTCGCATGCCAAAAAATCCCATTAACAGCAAAGATACCGTTCTGGTGGTCGATGTCATTCCTGACGCTGCGACCGATAACTTTGGCTGGATCTATATCCCGGCTGACAATATTATCTGTTCCGATTCGATTGGTTCAGATACCCAGGGAACCGATTATTTCGAATTTTAATTTTGAATATTCCGTGTCAAAAGCCTCGTATTGCTATGGCGCTTATGATCACTTTTCACATAATCCATTCATAAACACCCCGATGCCGGCAAACTCAGGCCGGATTTCCTGCCCCGGATACCGGAGTCCTGCAATTCTCTGGTGAACTGACATCCTCCGATAGGCGATAATAGATTAATAATGGCAAAGCTGAATGAATGCATAATCTCTAAATGAGGACTCACGCCATGACCGCAACAATTGATAATTATACCCGTGTCCTGTTAACGGTAATCGCTATCCTGCTTTCCTTCATTACGATAGCCCTCTGGACTGAATCCCCCTTCGAACAACCCCGGGCCCAGGCCGCCATTCCCGATTCCGGCCAGCAACTCAATCAGATTCTGGATGCCATCCATGATATGAATCAATCCGTTGCCGCCATCCAGAAATTGCTGGTTTCTGGAGATGTCCGGGTTCAGGTCCTGCCGCCGGTTGATAAAAAAACTCCCCCTGCCAAAACCAAACCCTCGGCCACTCCTCAAAATTGACCAGCCTTTGGAACCTGGATCAGATATCTATTCTTTGATTGAAATTTTATGAGGTTAGCCAAATGAATACCCAGGGAATGCCTGTCCTGCTTAGAAAACCCGTTCGATATGATTTGAATCGCAATCTCGCTGGTTTTACGATTATCGAATTAATGATGGTGATGATCATTGTCGGAATCGTCGGATTATTAGTGGTGCCAATGTTCTCCCATGCCGGCGGACTGAGAGTGCTGGAAGTAACCGAGCAAATGGCAGCCACGATTCGATATGCCCAGACGGCTGCCATTACGATGCAGACACCTTACCAGATCGTCGTCGACCAGGTAACCGAAAAGTTTGAAATGCGGGACGCTGACGGCTCGATCGTTAACGACCCGATTAATAAGGTGGCTGAGTGGTCGAGCAGCCACCTCTTTTCTATTGATTTTAACAACCATCCCCATTTCACCAATATCACTATTGATAGCGCCGGTTTTGATGACAGTCCCGTTCTTTGGTTTGATTATCTGGGCGCACCTTATGCCGGTCCGATTATCGATAATACCCCACTGGTAAGTGGCGCCATTGTGCTTCGTAACGGTAGTGAAACCGCCCGGATTCAGGTTGAACCGGTGACAGGCAATGTGGTCGTCAATCCCTGACCAGTGTCTTTTGTAACGGTTTTGACGATTATAGCGGCGATAATTAATTGAAAATAATACCGGATAATACCGTTGAATGGCTGATTTTGTCAGCCGCGCGATAAGATAAGTATATTAATTCTAAAAAGTTAGCTTGCAAGCAATCCGAATCATCGATACCCGATGAGTATTAATCATGAATTGTTAGTGTAGAAAAGACGATACAAACGATGTGAGAGGACTTCTCAGTATTATCGAAGTCTCTAACTCAGCAGTATTTCAGGAGAATAGAAATGCGCAACAACAAATTGTTTTGGATAGTGTTAACGACTCTGGCAATCAGTGCGATTCCCGTGCTCGGCGAATCCGGTGATTCCTCGACAGTTCAAAATATTCTCAGCCAGGCCTTTGACATGTCCGGGGATGATGCTTCTGAAATGCGTGAAGAAGTTTTATCGGCCGTCCAGAAAGAACTGGCCGATAATCCCGAAACGAATAACGTCTATCCTCCTGCCACTCAGGACGCCTCGGCGGATGCCCAGGATACCACTGTCGAGATCGCTGCCGAAGAGAATCAGGATGCGATGGCCACCAATCCGGCCGAAAAAACCGAGTCCATTCTGGAAGTAGCGCCGATGCAAGCCGACGGAACCCTCCCTTCGGTCGTTTTCAAGGGTGATGTCGTCGATTTCATCCGGTTTTTAAGCGTTACCTGCAATATCAATATTATCCCGACACGGCAAGTGGCCGGTCAGATTTCAGTTAATTTGTTTGATGTTACCTGCGAGCAGATACTCGATGCCGTACTACCGCCGAACGGTTATGCGTATGAGAAAAAGGATGGGTTTATCTATGTCTACACCGATAAAGAATACCAAATCATCAAAGAAGCCGAACGCAAAACCGAAACCAGGGTCTTTCGTCTGAATTATATCTCAACGGTCGATGCCGAAAAAATGATCGCGAAATTACTGAGCGCCAACGGCGCCATTGTCTCGACGCCGAAATTCGAAGACACCGAAAAAACCGGCGATAACTGGGCCGGCAATAATTGCATGATTGTCGTGGATTATCCCGAATACCTGGAAAAAGTTGAGATCGCTTTAAAAGAACTGGATCGTCGGCCCGCGCAGATTCTGGTGGAGGCAACCATTCTGGTTGTCACTTTGTCGGATAAAGATGAATTGGGCGTCGATTTCGATGTTCTGGGCGGCGTTGATTTCCAGGGGGTAAATGGTTTTGTGAATGGGGTGCCTTCTGACGCGACGGCCTTAAATGGCACAACCTTCAGCGGCGGCACCGCCTTCCGTGGCAATGTCAGCGATACCGGTCTCAATATCGGTATTGTTAAAAATAATATCGGTATGTTTATCCGCGCCATTGAAACGACCAACGATGCAGTCACCCTGGGCAATCCCAAAGTGCTGACTCTCAACCGTCAACCGGCTGAAGTCCGCGTTGGTCGCGACGAAGGTTATATTACCACGGAGACCTCCACCACCACAACCACCCAGAGCGTACAAATGCTCAAAACCGGTACTATTCTTCGCTTTGTCCCCTTTATCATGGATGATGGTTATATTCGAATGGAATTGCATCCTGAAGATAGTTCCGGTTCTGTAGTCGTTAAAGGCTCGTTTGCGCTCCCGGAAAAAACCACCACTCAGGTTGACACGAATATTCTGGTGAAAGATGGCAATACCATCGTTATTGGTGGATTGTTCCGTGAAAACACCAACCTGGGCCGCTCACAGATTCCAGTGGCGGGTAATCTGCCTTTGATCGGCTCGCTCTTCCGCAGTACCGTCGATGAAAATACCAAAGAGGAAGTCATCTTCCTGATCACCCCCCATATCATCAAAGAAGAAATCGATTACGCCGAAGGCGAAAACGTGCTGAACAACGCCCATAGTCTGGTAACGGGTATCCGTGAGAATATGCAATGGCACAGTCGCGAAAGACTGGCGGCCGCTCATTACAATCAGGCCATGATCAGCAAAGACAATGGTAAAATTAATTCTGCGAAGTGGCATGCGGATATGGCCGTCTCGATCAATCCTGCTATTATGGAAGCGCGCCTGCTGCGCGATGAATTACGCGTTCGCCAGATCTATGTCGCCAACATGGGCAACATGCATTACTTCATGCAAAATGTCATTCAACAGGAATAAACTAATCTCTAACAAAAGGAATCGGCGCCTATGAGAGGCAAGTCGCTCTGGATAACCATTGGATGTATCGCCTGGGCGGTATTTTTATGCGGATGCGATTCTCAGCATCAGAAAAATAAAAATGCCGCCCTCGCGCGTTGGAATCAAACCCGCGTCAAACTGGCCGTCGACCTGGCCCGTCAACAGTACGAAAACGGCCAGTTCCAGAAAGCGCTGCTCAGCGCTCAGGAAGCGACTGGATTGGATAAAAATTATGGACCCGCCTGGCTGATCATGGCACGGGTTCAACTGGAACTGGGACAGGTGGATGACGCCGCTTCCAATTTGAGTCTGGCGCAACACCTCAATCCAAACGACCCGGAAAATTACTACGTCCGGGGAATTTTCAACGAGCGTTCGGGAGAAAATGATCGGGCCATCGACAGCTATCGCAAAGCCGCCGAGCTCGAACCCGATTATCTCCCCTATACCATTGCCCTGGCCCAGACCCTGGCCGCCGGCAACCGGCTTGGCGAAGCGCTGGACATTCTCAACCGCCCCCTGGAACAGGGACGCCAGGATACACGTCTATTCTACGTCGCGGCTCAGGTTTTGGCCAGCCTCGAAATGAATGAACGCGCCGAAAATATGTACCGCAAGGCATTGCTGCTGCAACCGGATGATCCGGAATTGATCGAAGCGTGCGCGTATATATCCTTAAAAAACGGCAAACCCCAGATTGCTCTCAACTACTTCGAAAAACTCGAGACCTCTGATTCTGCTGATACCGACGCGTTGATTGCCCGGCATCTGGCTATGGGGGAATGTTATCTGCTGCTGGAACGATACCGCCTGGCCCAGCGCCAGTTCGAACGGGTCAGAGACCACCGTCCGAACGACGCGGCCATCTATAAGCGGCTGGCCCAGACCGCTACCGGCCTCAAAGACTGGAGTCGCAGCCGCATCTGGATCGAACGGGCGCTTCAACTGAATGACACCGATCCCGAAACATACGTCCTCAGCGCCTATGTCAATATCATGATCGGGGCCGGTCAGAGCGCTCAAAACGACCTGATTAAGGCCAGAAGCCTGGCTCCCCGGGATCCCCTGGTCTATACCATGATTTGCCGATTGAAATTAAGCCAGGGCTCGGTGGTCGAAGCGCGAGCGGCGCTCGCTCAGGCGCTGGAAATCGATCCTGCTAATCCGATTGCCCTGCGACTGTCACAGCAAATCGAAAAGGTGGAAACGGCCGGATCGCTACCCAACAATTATTAACCGGAAATTCAATACTGTCAGGTCGTGGCGGTATGGAATAGATGATGGCAATGTCGATCAATAAGCTAACCATACTATTAGGAACGATTGTATTGGTCGCTTCAGGAACCGGTTGTGCCGGTTTTCTCCTGCATGCCTGGTTACACGACGCGTTTCCGCTCTGGCTGGCGTTGACCACGGCGGCGGCGGCGTCATTCATCGCCCTGTTGATTGTCGTCAGCATCTGCCACAATCACCTCTGTGCGATTCGCAGTATCACCCGTCAGATTGACCGCCTGGATCGGGATCGGCAAATCGGTATGATTATGATCGATGAAAACGAGGAACTGATGCGGCTCAGCAGTGCGCTGAATCGTTACCTGACCGGCATCCGTTTTCAAACGCAACAGGAACAGGACTGGCTCCGTGAACTGAATATCCGGGTCGATGTCGCCGAAGCGGAAAAACGCCAGGCTGAAGCGATTTTTTACAGCATCTCCGAAGCAGTCATCGTCGTGGATCCCAACAATGAATTACTGCTGGCCAATCCCGCTGCCGAGGACATCTTTGACTTCAGTCAGGAATTCAATTACCGCGAGCCGATCGATCTGGCCGTCAATGACCGGGAACTGTTGGCTCTGATCTATCGGGTTCAGAGTGAACGCTCCAGCAACCGCACCGAACAACTGGTGCGGACACATCCGATAACTGGACGCGAAATCATCCTTAAGGTCATGGCTTCCTGTGTGCTGAATGACAATGAGAGGCCTGTAGGAGTAGTAGTAATTATTCATGATATAACGGCTGAACGGGAAATGTCACGTATGAAAGATGACATTATCAACTCCGTTTCCCACGAATTGAAAACACCGCTGGCCAGTATCCGCGCTTATGCCGAAATGCTGGCCGATAACGAAGCCGGTTCGCCCCAGACAGCCCGGTCGTTCTGCGATATCATTCAGGATCAGTCTCTACGCCTGAATCGAATGATCGATAATATCCTGAATCTCTCCAAAATTGAAGCCGGACGCTGGCGCGAAAATAAACAGCCGCTTAATATCGCCGCCTTGTTTGACGATGTTATATTTATGATGAACCCGCAATTACAGGACAAACAGATCGCCCTCGATACGTCAATGGATGAACCGGAAATGATCCTGTTTGCCGATCGGGATATGATGTTTCAGGTATTCGCCAACCTGATCGGCAATGCTGTTAAATACTCCCCCGAACGATCCCGGATCTCTCTGCGGGCCCGGCATGAAGAAGAATGGACTGTCATGGAGATCGAAGATCAGGGTTATGGCATCACCCCCGAAGACCATGAACGCATTTTTGAAAAGTTTTATCGAGTTCCGGCCCATGCGCAACTGGCCAGCGGCACCGGTCTGGGCCTCAATCTGGTGCGCCAGGTTGTCGAAACAGTCCATCATGGCGCGATCACCCTGCATAGTAAACCGGGACAGGGTAGTTGCTTTACCGTCAGATTGCCGCGTATGAATGATCCCGAACTGCTGCCCGACTCACTGTGTGAGGAATACTGCCGGCAGACACTCCATTAAGCTCGAACATCTAATATCAGGAGCCACCCGATGGCAAAAGCAAAAATTTTGGTAGTGGATGATGAAATTCATATCCTGCATGTCATTTCTCTCAAATTCCGTAATGCCGGCTATGATGTACTCACCGCTCGCAATGGCAAAGAAGCGCTGGAGCGCGCCCAGTTTGAGCTGCCCGATTTGGTCATTACCGATTACCAGATGCCATTCCTGTCCGGCCTGGAACTTTGCCGGCGCCTGAAACAACTGCCGTCAACTCGCCATATTCCAGCAGTCATGCTGACCGCCAGAGGCTTTTCTCTGGACGAAAATGAAATGAACGAAATCGGAGTGCGGGTTTGCATTAATAAACCGTTCGGCCCGCGTGAATTATTACATATCGTGGAGGAAATCCTGGTAACGGCGTGAATGCTGACCGGATTATCCGGATCAGCACTCAGCATCGATTGATCGCCATACCATTCTGTCACCATGCAACTTTCAGTTTTACAGAATACCCGCCATTTCAGTATTGCAGCTTGCCGCGAGATTATCCGCCTGCTAAACGGTTTGCACCTGCCGGCGATATTGATTGACAACATCGGAAAACCGTATTCCCTCAACGAATGCGCCGGCGAAGGCCTCTGTGAAAATTGCCCTTCCCGCAACACTCAACTGATGAAAAAACTATCCAGCGAAGAAGGAGTACAGGAATGGATTGAACAGGGCGGGATGATCGAGGATTTAAACGATCAGGGTAAAATTTTTCTGGGCGCCTGCCCTCGACAGGGCCAGTTTATGATGCTGCCCGTTCATGAAGATTTCCGGCGGTCCGCCTGCCTGTTTGTCTGTCTCAATAGCCTGGCTCAGAAAAAAACCGAAGCCTTTCAGCGAACCTGCGATCGTTTCGGGGTCGATAGTGAACTCTTTTTCCGCAATACCCTGGGACAGACATTCTCATCCGAACGCACTGCCAGTTTGGTCTCGGTGATCATCCAGCACCTGATTGGCCGCTCGATGGATCTGTCCCGCCAGAATGGCGAAATTGAAGCCCTGAGTCAATCCCTGGTGCAATGCTACGAAGAGCTGGCCCTCTTGCATAAAATGACGGATAATATGCGCCTGACTCAGGACCTGAATCGGTACTTTGATCAACTGGTCAGCCAGTTAAGCGAAGTGCTCGAATGCAATGATATGCTCCTGTTCTGGAACAGACAAAACAATTCCGGTCGAAAAATTAGTCCGGATGATTTTGGCGACTTGTTGCCCTCCGTGACGTCCTGTCGACAGATTTCCTTCAGCGAATCCCAGTTCCGCTATCTTTGGGATCGGGCACTCGAATTGATTGAAAACAACAAGCCCTATTTAATTGACGGCAGCGTAGACAGCCCAATGCAGCATCGCTGGCCGGATCCCATCAAAAACGTGATCCTCATGCCCATCCAGCTTGACCGAAAGGTATTCGGTTTTCTGGTTGCCGTGAATAAACAGACCCGTCCGGATTTCAACAGCATCGATGTCAAACTGCTGGATCTCGTCGCGGTCGAACTGGCCGTCTTTCTGGAAAACCGCAGCTTATACGACGACATGCAGGAACTGCTGCTGGGCTCGCTGGGAGCTCTGACCAACAGCATCGACGCCAAAGACCCCTATACCTGCGGCCATTCTCAGCGTGTCGCCCTGATTTCCCGCAGCATCGCCGAACGAATCGGCCTGTCACCTCAGCAGATCGACACCATTTATCTGGCCGGTTTACTGCATGATGTCGGTAAAATCGGTGTCAGTGAAGCCGTCTTGTGCAAACCGGGCCGTCTCACCGATGATGAATACGAACAAATCAAAAAGCATCCCCAGATTGGATTCAATATCCTCAAAGAAATCAAACAGATGGCCGAAGTCAGGGAAACCGTTCTGAGTCATCACGAGCGTTACGATGGCAGAGGATACCCGCGCGGTTTGCGTGGTACTGAAATCCCGCTGTCCGGCCGCATTGTCATGCTGGCCGATTCCTTCGACGCCATGATCTCCAACCGCCACTATCGCAATGCCATGCCGCTGGATATGGCGCTGGCTGAAATCAGGCGGTTCAGCGGCACCCAGTTCGATCCGGAACTGGCCGAGGTCTTCCTTCAACCGGATATGGATAACATCCTGACCGAATATCAACTGGCGGCCGCCAACTGATGGCTAGCCTTTCTGCTCCTTGAGGATTTTGCGAATCTCCGCCAGATGTTCATTCATCTTATGCATCTGGGCGCCCTGATCTTCCGAATCATAATCCTGAATTTCATATGTCGGTTGCACTTTGGCCTCGCCACAGATGATCGCCAACAGATTCCCCACCACCTTCGACTGATGTAATGGATCGATCTGAATATGACTCTGCTTCAAATGCGACATGGCCTCTTTGACAATTTCTACCGCGCCTTCCACAATAATCTTCCGCGCCCCCACCAGCGCCTGGGCCTGCTGACGCACCAGCATCGCCTGGGCAATTTCTGGCGCGTACGACAAATCCGACAGTTCATAGGAAATAATTTCCACCCCGGCCGATGCGACCTTCTTGCTCAGAATCCCCACCATTTCCTGGCTGATCTTCACCGCCTCATCTTTCAAACTGTGGCCATCGGGCGATTCATAGGGATATTTCGACGCCACCTGTTTCAATACTGCCACCGCCTGGGACCGGACAAACAGATGATAATCCTCTACCTCCAACGCCGCCTTAACCGAATCGACCACTCGAAAGGTACAGATCCCTGCCACAATAATCGGATTGGCGTTCGCGTCAGCCACGGTCGTCTTATGCAACTCGATCGCTTGTTGTTTGGTGCTGATCGCGATGATCCGCCGTCCAAACAGATTAATAAAACTCAAACTGGGCGTCTTAATGACTTTCCACAGATGTCCCCAGATCAATACAAGTTTTTCCTCCTGGGGATGCACCACGACCCAACTGCCGAACAGAGTGACCGGAAAGAACAGAACACCTAAAATCAAAGATAATGGATGCGACATATCAGTCTCCTTTCTTATTGTATTGGCCTTATCGTTAATCAAACCTTAGACAACTGAATTTCCTGGCCAGTGGGAGTTAAGACAAATTCGCAACGCTCAAACAGATTCGACTCAGCAGTGGTCAGTTCCACTGCCCACTTTAAAGTCATCAGTTTTCCTTTAAAACTATAGGGTGATTGAGGCAGCTGAAACGTAAATTCTTGCCGGCCTTGTCTACCCGGCGTTTCCCATTCGTGGCTGTCCACCAACACCGGGCTTTCATCGGCCCGGCTCTCCACAAAATAAATCAACGCCAGAGTCAGTTGGTCCGGTTCCGCATCAAGTTCCCATTCGGCAACTCCTTTTAATGCCCCTCCCGGCGCTGGTTGATTCTCAGTATCGTATAGTGTCAGTGTCATTAAGTTCATGGTGTTCACTCAGAAATCGGTAAAATGGTAATGAGATATTTATCATGAATATCCGGCCATTTATCCACCAAGCCTTCAACATGCAATTCCCAGACAATCCGGTTGTTACCACATTTAAAAGTATGCATCAGATCCGCCGGGATGGCCAGTACTGCCTGACCGCTGCCAATCGGAGCAGCATCACACGCTTGCTCAAATAATATCTCATCGTAAAACTTACTTCGATTGATTTGGGCCCGGCGCCGCTTGCCGCTCCCCTCTTGAACCGTAACTTCCTCACGGCCTTCCAGACGGATGATCAAGCGCTTCAGTCGATAGGAGACATGAGTAATCTCCCACCTCAGTTCAGCTTGCGCCCCAAGTCGTATAGGAGCCGGATATAGACTTAATTGGATGGCAGTATTGAATACAGCAAGAAATCCATGAAATAACCAGAATAATAAAAATAATCCGATAAGAACAAAAGGAATCAGAAACAACGTTAAAAACCACTCCGGCCGCCCTTTCATATGCCCACCGACAACATGGACAACAAAGATCGATACGATGCCATTCCAGAATAATGCAAAAACCAGTCGCAATACCAGGTCTTTTAAACGGGATTGATACGAATTCAGCGTGATGGTTCCAATGTTTTGATAATCCTGCCAGAGATTTTGATCGGCAGTCCCATAGGATCCCGTACCCGTCTTCATGCGCGATTTATTCCTGGAACCCCGGGATCGTAAAACAAAATAAATCCCTGCCAGTCCCGCAATAACAAATACCATCGGTATCAATAAAAATATTTTGTCACGCAGCCATTCCCGTTCCAGTACCGCTTGCGATGGATCATCCGGATCGACATAACAGCGGCCCTCGCTACCAGCCGGATAGCGGTTGACCATCGCCTGATATTTGCGGCGTCCGCTGGTTGTCCCCGAAAAGAAGTCGTACCGGTTGCTCTTATGCTCGATACCGTTAAAAGTATATCGATATAAAATATCGATACTGTAAGTTGTCCCATCGCCATCATAATGGGAGATGACCTGCGATGATTCGATCACACAGGGACATGCTGTCCAGTTTAATGAATCGCGATAATTCAGCCAGGGCACAACAAACATGCCATACAAAATACCAAGACCGGACAGTAAAAAAAGTCCAAAAAACCAGATTAAACAGCCGCTCCCCCCACGTCGGACCTGATGGGTCAATGATTGGGGAGCCACCGATTTCTGCTTCCCGGCTTGCCCGGTCTTGCTCCACCAGGGCAGAAGGACCAGAGCCCCGCCAATCAGGACAAACGGTGTCACAAACAATAGCGCCCAGATTGCGTTCAAAGAACCGTGCTGTAAGATCGCCTGTGCCGGATCGACTGGATTAACGTAACAGACTGCCACACTGTCAACAGGATATCGATCGATCAGGGCCTGCGCTTTCTGATAATCACCAGAATACTCCGGTTTTAATTCCAGCTGATCGCTGTCATAAGTCTCCCCCTGATAGTCGTAACGATAGGTGATTGCTGCGCAATAGGGCTTGGAACGATTCTGTTCTTTGGCTACTTCCGATTGAATAATCCGGCAGGGTGTCTCTGTCCAGAAACGGGTTTGGTACTCCTGCCTGACCTCCCCGATAATCGACAGGGCAAACTGGATCGACATACCAAGGAAAAATATTCCAAATAAAGAGGAGATTATCTTTCCTGCTATATTATTAGATGATTTTTCGGTCATAACTAATGAGTTCAGCTTTTATCTATCACTCTCTTGCAGTCGTACCGTGCATGTGACTATAACAATTAAATTTCAAATTACAACCTTTTAAACCGGACGACCCAATAATGGGTGTCGAAGGAGTTCTTTAATAAACCGATCAATTGACCAGGTTAAAAAAACGATAATTCCCATCGCAGATCGACAGCAAACTATCGTTTTGTCAGTTATTTTTAATTGTTATGATCTAATCAGCCGCCAGCCACCATTCAATCAGTTCCGTCAGATCGAGAATATCAACCTTCTGGTCCAGATTGATATCGCAGTTCAGCGAACTGCCTTCCCCAAGCCACTGCTGCCCCAGATACTGGATATCATCCAGATTAATCGCGCCATAGGCATCCAGATTGGCCGCATCATAATCACTGACAGGCGAAAGCAACTGCACGGCAACCGCCGCACTCTTCCCCAGACTGTAAGCAGTATTATGCAATACCGTCAGGCGGTCCGGGATACTTCCGTATCCAACCGCGTGTAAATCGATATCAATGGCCGCGGTATCACCGGCATTCAAATCGATTCGACTACCCACAGCAGAGTCCCGGGTATAATATGGCGCTTCTCCGGCGCTCTCCGGCAAAATTCCGGAATACCCATTGGAATTCCCCAGGATCGCCCGGATCATCAGATTTCCGCAATATTCCGGCGAAAAACTGCAATAATCATTCAAATTAAACCAGATCCCGCCAAAGTAATCCAGATATCCCCAACTCCGGGTATAGCGCGGCCCGTTGGTATCGAATCCAACCGCGTTCAACTGGGAATTACTGATATGACTGAATCCAACATAAAAACTCCCATTGTTAATGACAAGATCCTTACCCGTCAGATCCACCTCATACCAGCCCACCGTAAGAGCGCTGGAGACCACCGGTTGCACGAACAGGGGCGACATCATCTGGGTACCAGGGTCTCCTCCGCCCCCATTATCATCCCAGACATGCAGATAAAATGGATACGCCGTCTCATCATAAACGTAAATCCTGACCGCGTTCAGATAAGCCGGGTAAACCGTTGGGGTAAACTTAACCGCCAGATACCCTTCCGTCGCGCCGATTGTGCCATAATCCTCTTCGCTGCCATCATCATAACTCAACGTGATCGCGTCATTCAGAATGGCCCGGGTCTGAATATCCGGACAATCACCATCCAGACAATGGACTATCGTCCGCAGTATCCGGCTGGTGCCCTTGCTGATATTGAACAGACTGTTCGGATCCACCAGCGTACTTTCCAGACGACCCCAGGGAATGGTCCAGAGCAGTTTCTTTTCTTTGACATTGCCATTACTGTCTTCCGCCCGGGCGGTAATCTGCCACTGACCCGAACCATCCAGCGTTGCCGGGCCATTTAAAACAAATTGCCCATTATCATGAATCCCTTCACCTTGCAGTTTCACGCCGCAATCCGGCATTTCAACCGGACAGTCCATATCGAGATTCTTCAACGAAACGGTCACCTGCGGGATTTCCTGTAAATCGCCCGCTTCCACTCGAATCGCTTCCACCACATCCCCATATCCTAGGTTAGCGCAATCCTGCCACTGACCGCTATGACGGCATTCGATACTATTGATATACGGAATCCATGGATTCACAACATTGACGGTAATCACATCGGATTCTCCGGTCACGCCGGTCGTCCCCGTCGCTCGTACCCGGATCGGATACCGCCCTTCTTCGCCCGCCAGAACGCCCCACTGGGCGCTGGCTCCCGTCACGCCGCTCTTCAAATAGACATCCAGCGACGGGGGATTCCCACCCGCCGAACCATCCAGTAGGAACAACGCGTTTTCCTGTTTTTCCGTCACTAAAAACGCGATAGTCCCCGTCGCGTTTTCCAGCGCGTCTTCCAATGCCGGCTTGACACTGATTGGGTAAAGACCCGTCGAATCCACGGCAAAGGTCTTATATGGATTCATCAGACTGGTATAACTGGCATCCTCAGCGTTAAAGATCGTATAAGCACCCGTTTCCGGTGAATATTGATGATTCACGATATGCACTTCACCCTCAGCGCCCATACCCGGATCGGTCACAAACAGGTTCAGACGCGCCGAATCGATCTGGGCGTCCGCCGGGATGCCCGACAGATCAAACTGCACATAATACCGGTTCACATCATCCTGTTCACTATCCACCTCATAAATGGCAATCAACTCGATCGCGTCAAAAGTCAACCAGTCATCCGGTCCGACATCATGCGATAACAGCTTGATATAATTGGTCTCACCCGGATTAAACAGGGCCAACCCGGCCGGATCGTTTAAAATAAACCAGCAATCCGGCGGCGGCGCCTCTCCACCGCCTCCCTCAATTGGAATACAGTCATCAATCAGATAGCGTTCACTGCCGGCGGTATCGCTGACATAGACATACCAGCCCGACTCGATACTGCTGGTATGCAATACCAGGTAATGCTTCATGCGTACCCGGATCTCGCTCAAAGTCCCCGCCGGAAGTTCAAAATCGTATACCTTTTCGACATCTTCGCCAATCGCGCCCATCGCGTTTTCCGGTTCCAGGTCGCCGGTATTATATTCCATGATAAAGGGGGCCCCCACCGCCACACTGGATGGGTAGTCCTGCTTGGAATATTGATCGGTGGTCACCCGGCGGGTTACCGCCGTATCGTAAATCGGGGGTTGTGTTTGTCCGCCGCTTGCCGGGGATACTTCCTGCAATCCGATAACTGCCAGACTGGTCGCCTGTTCCTGCGGGACCAGTTGAGATATCACCAGCCGCGGCGCGAATTCACTGTTGGAACCGTACAGGTTAAACAGGGCATTATCCCCCTCTTCCCGCCATTGAAATGCCACACGCATCTGGCCCGTGGTCAGGGCTTCCTCTATAGCCGTCTTTAAATTCAATTTAAACGGCCCGCTGGTACCCGCGGTAAAGGTCTTGATCGGATTATTCAGACTCGAATAGTAAGCGCTCCCCGGATCATGCAGCGCCTCCGCGCTATCCGATAATTCCAGGCCATTGTTCACCAGATACACCTCGCCAACCGCGCCACCGCTTCCCGTCTCGATATTCAAATCTAAGCGGGCCGCTGAAATGGCATAATTCGGATCCACCCCGCTCAGATCGAACACGGCAACATACCGTTTAATCTCATCCCTGGTCGGATCCGGTTCATAATCCACAATCACCTCAATGTCATTAAACGTCAGCCAGTCATCACTGCCCACATCATGCGAACGGATGAGTATATAATTCATTCCGCCGGCGTTCAGACTCGCCAATACCGCCGGATCCTCGCTCACCCACCAGCAATCCGGTGGCTGCTCCAGACCGCCGCCGCCTTCCGGCACGATACAATCCCCCAGCAGATACTGCTCAGTGCCGTTCATATCTGAAGTATAAACGTACCAGCCGTTGTACGCGCCATCGAACTGGATCACCATATAATGTTCCATCCTGACACTGAATTTGCTGATGACCCCATCCGGCAGATCGAATGCGTACAATTTCTCTACATCCTCTCCGATAGCGCCCAGTGCGTCATCCGGTTCCAGATCACCTGTCTTATACTGCGGCAGTTGCAAGGAACCCATCTGGGCGACATCAGGATTGAGCGTCTTGAGATACAGACTTTCTGAGGGATCATAAGCAGTTTGCGCATCGAACAATAGCGGCGCAACCACATCGCTGGTTATCCCGCTCAACGAACCCAGGTTCACCGGATTGGCATCGCCTGTTGATAATGTTGTCAATGGCCCGATTGTTTCAAATACCCCCGTAGTCGGATTCTCATATTCTGCCACCGCGATCACATCGCCGCAGCCATCCCCGCCCCGGCACTCAATCTCCGCCTTCATCTGGAACAGATCATTGACCGTCACCGGAGTCGCTGAATTCGGCTCTGTCAATCGCACTGTCAGTTCTGCCTGTCCCGCCGGCAGATTATCCAGCGCCTTTTCCAGATTGATCCGGCCCCAGCCATAGATTGGATCCCAACCCGCCTGTCCCAGGTCATCCGCGCTCGATTCCAACGCCTCCTTCACCTGCGCCGGCGTTAAATCCGGATTCGCCTCCAGCAGCAATGCCGCCGCGCCCGCGACATGCGGAGCCGCCATTGAAGTTCCTACTGCCCGAATATATCGATTATTGTCCACGGTAAAATAGTCATCATAACACTGATCCTGAACCAGGTACAGACACAGGTACGGATCCTCTGCCACCATTGTACTGAACGGTGCAACAATCTCCGGAAAATTACTCCCGCCAAACGCGTCTCCACCCGGCGCCACCAGATCCAGTTCCAATCCGCCATCGGAATAGGAAGCGACTCCATCCATCTTATCCACCGATCCTACGGCAATCGCCTTCGAAGCGCACGCCGGCGATACAATCTGACTCGGATTCCCATCATTGCCCGACGCGCAGATCACCACTACTCCCGCGTCCACCGCCGCGTTGACCACCTGGGCCATCTCGGTCGCGTCACAGGTATTGGCATACAATCCCTCTCCCAGGCTCAAATTGATCACATCCGCCCCGTTCGCCACGGCCCATTCGATACCCAGGATCACATCCGAGGCATAACCCGCTCCGCCATAATCCAGCACCTTCACTCCCATTAAAGCCACATCGTAACTCACGCCCCGATAGGGTATCCCCTGCGAGGCGATAATACCCGCCACATGGGTGCCATGCCCGTTATCATCCATCGCGTCATCCCCGCCGGTAGTCGCATCATATTGCATCACTACCTTGTTCCGTAAATCCGGATGATTATAATCGATTCCGGTATCTACCACCGCCACCAGTATTCCTTCACCCGTGATCGCGTTACTCCAGGCATAATTGGCATGAATTTGGTAAACGGTATCTTCCAGCAGGGCATGAACCGGAATATCCTCCTTCATGGTCCGGAATCCTGGCATCTGCTTCAATTGGTCCAGCCGGTTTTCATCAATCTCAACCACAATACGGTTTTTTATCCGGCCATAATTATGGATAATATGCGCGTCCGCCCGGTTCGCGAATTTTTGCAATTGATCCCGACGGATCCGCACCCGCTCCGATTGGCTTTGCCGTTTATTCAAACTCCCAACTGAGTCATCCAGATCGATTATCAAACGCCGCATCCGGTTTTGATAGTCCTTTTCAGCGGCAAAATTCTTTAAAAACGCCGGATCGACTTTCGCTCCGGCCGGTTCATCGCCCGCCAGCATCCCCCAGATCGTTTCCACATCCAGCGCCTGCACCGGCCGGAACCGTCCCATTTGACTGATAAAATAAGCCTGGGGCACCCGCCTGACCCGATAACGTGTTGAAGCAATACCCGATGGATCGGCATAAATCCATTCTCTAGGAACCAATTCCCCCAGGACCGCCGCCCGTTCCCTGGTCTCACCCGCGGCCACAATGACTATTTCCAGATCATTAGCCGGAAAATAATCCCCAATCTCCTTAATCCGGGGCAACAACTGCATGCATTGGTCACAATAACTTTTAACAAAGACCAGTAACCGGCTTCGACCTTCTGGCCCGCCCAACTTGATGGCTTCACCATCCAGTTTTTCCAGCGTTATTTCCGGGATCTTGAGTTCCGATTTCTGAGCCGGGAGATTACCAGAAATTCCACTCAATATGATCGCCGTAAAAATCACCCGCAAAACGTCTTTGACATTGGGAATTCTTTTCACAGAAACTCCTATGGATTAAGTGCTTACATGAAATATTGGCCCGGGTTTACAGGGCCATATTATCTTTTTCGAGCTTTCGGACAGCTCTCTATAGTTAATTATACGGATAAGTAAGCTAAGCAAGGATAATTTTTCAAATCTCTCACGCATTTAAGGTCAACAAAATCCAGTTAGTCATCATTTTGTGGTTTGTTTCAGCCATTCGCTGGCCATCACACCATAATCGCTCAGATCGATATCACAATCCCCGTTCAGATCAGTTGGCTGGTCACAATCATTTTCTATCAGCCACGTCTCAATCAGACTGGCCAGATCACCCGTATCAACCGCTCCGCTCCAGTCCAGATCGCTTCTCGAAGGTAATGCTTCCGCCAGGGCGGCAATCTCGTTGTCAGTTAATACGCGGTTATAGATCGAGAAATCATCTACCATGCCGTTCATCCGATGGTTCCACGGATTCAATCCGCCAATCGTCACAAACTCACTTGCGCTTAACAGGTTCGCCGGGCCCTGCGCAACCAGAACTCCATCATGATAGAGTTTCAAACCCATACCATCAAAACTGGCGGTCACCATTTGCCAGTCACCGTCACCATATCGATACTGATGAGTTGAGGCTACATCAATATTGTGCCCGCCCCAGAAATGAATACCATTGAAGCGGCCGACATATCGGCCCGTTCCCGTATCCGAACCGCCAAATCCGGTAAACAGGGTCGGCGAAGATGGATTGGCAGACAGATATAGATAAAAATTCATCGTCCAGGTATCATCACTGCCCAGTGGCAAGCTGTCCGGATTGTCTATCCGGGCATTAATGGCATCGCCAAATCCATCATAAGTCTCCGATTCGATTTTAACACAGTGTCCGCCATTGATCCCGGCCACAAATTCCGGCGTGCCATAGGCAATCCCCACATTCCCGTTCCCAGAAATATCCGGTACCACATGAACCACATCCGTCGTTTCGTAAATCCCGAAACGCACCTCGGAAAGGGCATGGAAATTCCGCGCAGCGCCCCAGTTACTCGTGGGATTTGTCTGGGCATCCGCCGCTTCGATCCTGACATAACGGGCCCAGTACCCCCCAAACGGGATCGCGATACTGGGCGTCATATCCGCCAGTCCCGTTCCCTTGGGAATCGTATAATTGCCCAGGGTTCTCCAGGTACTGCCGTTTAACGAAAATCGTACCGTAACATCCCGCATACCGCGATTCAACTCACTGGTATAAGGCGAGCCAACGTTGTGATTCCACACCAGCATGGTGCCCAGTGGATAACTCTTATCGAATTCAAACTGGATCCAGACCGGCCCGGTCTGATCCGGATCACAGATCCACATATGATCGGCATCATTGGTATGCTTGAGACCTGCGCCATTGACATCAGGCTGATAAGGATCCACATACAACCCGATACCATTGACCGCGCGCTCCGGACTGCGACCGGATACCTCATAACTTGACGCGGCAACCTGAACGTTCCGGATCGACGCTTCATAGTCTTGCGGGTAATCGATCAGATTATCAAAATCCCAGCCTAACGCCAGTTCCGGCGCCAGATGGGTGGTAAAAGACCAGACTGCGCTGGCGTAGCCCGAAGCCGTATAAACATACCAGTAATAGGTGGTCCCATCGGCCAGGTTCAATCCGCTGGTATCCAAACTCGGTTCCGTCAGATTCGCAGCCACCAGCGCCAGCTGATTCTTGGATGTTCCCAGGTAAACCGAATACCTCGGATTGGCAATATCGACAGGCGCCTGCCAGGACAAAACCGGATCCGGTTCGACCTGGGTTTCACCGTTGCCGGGTTCCGGATGGGCTGCGCCATATTGCAGAATGATCACTGAACTCACCCGGTCATTCCAGCCTTCATTGACCAGGCAACTGTCATCGCTGGTGCGCGTCAGCAGCGATCCGCCAAAATTATCCGAACTGTAAAGCTTAACCACAAATCCCGGCGCGACTTTCAGCGCCGATATATCCTTATTGGGAATACTGAAAAAATTCAGATCACTGGTCGTATAGTAGCCCGCTTCCAGCCCCGACCACCAGGCGGGCCAGACAGTATAATTACAGTCCCGGTAAAACGTAACCGGATAATCCGGCGTCCTGCCGCTCGGCGTACGGGCCATCTCGAAATAAGCGCAGGCAACCGGCGCCTGATAGAGCAGTTTCCTGTAATTATCGCCGCCCGAGGTATCATCCCAGTTCTCCGCGTAACGCCCGTTACTGTCTTTGCAATAATCATGCAGATAAATCAGATATCCCGCCGCGATATCCAGCCAGCGCGGATCGCCATCCATCTCGTACAGATCGACATAAGCGTCGGTCATATCATGCCCGCCCCACTGGGCCGTTTCATGCAGCGAATGATTCGACCAGTTGACATAAAGACTCTCCATGGCGTGTCCCAGCCATTGAGCGTCCTCACGATAAACCGTATTTCCAGTGATCTCATATAAAGCAATCGCGGCCAGTGCGGTAATCGCGTTTTCATAACCGCGATGCCCGATCCCCACCTTAAATCCCTGCGACTTGATCCACAGATAAAGCCGTTGCCCGTCAGTAAGATACTGCTGAATGCCGGTGACCTGATAGATCAGCAAATTGGACAACGCTGTCGGCGCAGTCGCGCACAGGCTCCAACCTTCCGTCCACGATTCATGCCAGCGAATCCCACCGGTAGGATTATCCCCCGGTCCGTTTTCACCGCTCATACAAAAGGATATGATCTCACGCGCCCGATTCAGATAGGTCTCGTTCTGATTCACTGAATACAATTCCATAAATCCCAGCGCGATCCAGGCGTTGTCATCGTAATAGCGGTCGCCGCAACTGTCAATCGAGGCGTTATATCCCCATCGCCCGTTTTGATAACAGCGATAACGCGAATAGATCGAGTTAGCGTTATTTTGTGCTTGACTCAAATAGGAACTGTCAACCTTGGAAGCGGCTACCAGCCCCCGCAACTGAATACCGGCCGGCCACAAAAACGCCGGTCCGCTGCCAATGGATTCGGAATACAGATTATTCGAGATGCCAAAATCCGACTCAATGCGAGCCAGGGATTGACGACCCCACATCTCAAAAGTCTCTCCGGTTACTCGACCGTAACCTTCATGAACGATCAATCCTAAACTGGTAAACAAAACGATCAAATACACCGGCAGTTTGACCATGCAATAACCTTTGAATGAATACAGGGGATATTTCGGATTAAATTTCATCTTGAAATAAACAGGCATGTTTTTCTCCACACTTTCCTTATCATTTTACCAGAAAAGCAGTTAATCGTCAACCCTCTCTCTTTCTCTTTGCGGCAGTCTGAATAGCTCGCGGCAGTTTTTAATTGAACACCAACAAAATAGTCACTATAGTCAGATGAAAGAATAATAAAACTTATGATTGGGAGCCAGGATATGAAAAATAAAGGTTCATGGATCAATTGGGTACGCCATCATTCGATTATAACGGTTATATTGGGTATCGGGATTATAACGGCCGGCCTGATCATTGGTTGCAGCGATGACGTCCGCGTCAAATGGTTCACTCCCTGGAATGCCGGCCATCGCAACCAGCAAAGACAGGAAATTACCCTGCAATTCGATCCCTTCGACTGGCTGGCCCCCGCCGCCGATTCGTACCAGGGTTCCTGGAAGGCCTTCTATCAATCTCATTATATCTCCCAGGGAATCAATCTGGTCATGGAAATCCAGTCCATCCAGCCGGACCAGAAAACAACCTATCACCTCTGGATAAATAATGCCGAACTGCCCCAAAGACAACTGGATCAGTCTGGATATCCCTTGGAAATGGTTATCCAGAGAGCCTCCGGCGCCCTCACCTTGCACGGGAACTCACAAGAGGATATATCCGGCTCATTTACGTTCCATCCCGATACCGGATTCCTGAAATCGCTGGCCGCACTGCTGGATAAAACACCAACGGCTCAGGAGGCTATCGAGATCTGGTCGCGAGACTTGTCGCTGGACTATGCCCGCGACATCAAAAATGCCCTGGAGGATGAACGTTTCAACCTGAATAATATTCTCCATCTGGCCCGGTATGGCATCTCACCACAATACATCACTGATCTGAATAACCATGATTATCGCCTGCCTGTTAATGATATCATCAAACTGAACCGTTATGGCATCAGCCCGGCATTCGCCGGTTCTTACAAAACCGCCGGCTATGCGTTTAATGTCGATGAACTGATCAATGTGAATCGGTATGGCTTAAAAGCCAGTGAATTTGTCGCCTTTCGGGACGCCGGTTATGATTTCGACATCGATACCATGATTAAGGCCGATCGTTACGGCATTTCCCCCGGCGACGCCCTGAAATTCAAAAGCGCCGGTTACGATTTCAATCTGGATGAACTGATCGAAGTTGACCGCTACGGCCTCAAGCCGGAAGGTTTCATCGCCTTCCGTCACGCCGGCTACGACTTCGATATCGACACGATGATCAAGGCCGATCGTTATGGTATCAAACCCGATAACGCCCGGCAGTTTAAAGAAGCCGGCTGCGATTATTCCCTCGACGACTTAATCGAACTGGACCGTTATGGCATCAAACCCGACTACGTAGTCCCCCTCCGTCAGGCCGGCTACAACTTCTCATTGAATGACCTCAAAAAACTCGATCGATATGGGGTCTCTGTTGAATTTATTCTGGCACTGACCGATCCCGATTACGAACGATTTACGGCTGATGAGATTATTAATTTCAAAAACCACAACATCAGCATCGACACGATCAAAAAAATTCGCAAAAAGAAGAAGGCCGTGACAGACCATTGATCCAGGTTTATGCGGCATTATATCAAAAATGGAATATACGGATAATAATCCATTTTATTAATGAATTTGTTCCCCAGACAATAACCCTTTTCTTGACATTTTACAGATCAAGTATGATTTTTTTGATAGAATTCGGGTATCACCACGTCTAATAAATAAATTGTGGAAGAATATTTAAAATATTATTTGCCTTTTTGGAAAAAACGCGTATAGTGTATTATATGAGTAATACACTAATATTAATAAATGCTTGGCCAGCGTTCAATATTTCTCTCAAAAATCAATTGTGAAAGCCACTTGTTTCTAGAATTAATCTAACTACTTATTTTTAAAGGAGCTAACAATGACTCGAATAAAATGTTTTACCGCACTATCTTGCCTTTTGCTGCTGTCTGCTGTATTGGGAAGCACAGCAAAAGGGCAAAATCAAACCAATGTTTTGAACATGATACCTGAAGACACCGTTTTATGTGTTGTTATCAACGATGTCTCCGGAACCATCGATAAAGCGGCCACCTATTTCAACGGTGTTCTGCCCTGGCCTTTCAAAGATCAAGCTACAGCCCAATTAAAGTCCGTACTCGGCCAGCCGGAATCACTGCCTGAGCAGATCGTCATTTTCTATACCCCACTGCAGGATACCCCACCCAAGAAAAATCCGTTCCTGATACTGGCATCAAACGATGGACCGGGTTCTCCACAGTGGAACAAGCCGGATAATAACGGCATTTTCAAAATCGCCGACCAGAACGATGCGGCCAAGACAATTTCAATTGCCAAAAAAAATCGATAACTATCTTCTCATTGCTGATACCAATCAGTATGACCGGTTACTGAATACCGTTAAGATACTATCGGATAAAAGCTCCCGATCGATTGCCACCGCTTACGGTAACCGCGGCGCGCAAGCGGCCCTGCGTCAGCCTATCTGGATTTACAGCAACATGAACACAGTAGGCCGGATTTTCGGCCCCGTTCTCAAGGCCCAGTTCGACCAGATTAAAACCATGACCGAACAGCAGCAAGCCCAGGCGAATCAACCCCAAATGGTGAATATCGGCCCGGTCATGGCTATGTATTCCGCGGGTTTCGACAAATTCTTCAACGAAGTCCAATTTATCACCCTCTCAGCCAATCCCAAACCGGACCAACTCGATATGACTTTCTCCATCACCCCTGTTCCCGGCACGGATTTAGCCGAGATGATGAAAGCGGTCGAACAACCCCAGGATGCCCTGCAATACGCCGGCTATATCTCTAACAACGCAATCTTCAATGTTGCCGGCAAATGGAATACGGACAGTCTGAAAAAGTTCTATCAGGCCTATTGGGATGTCCTCTCGGTCATGATCAACTCATCTGATGATAATTCCATTCAGAAGCTCAAGGATATGACCAACCGCTGGGCCGATATGATGGGCAGTCACATGGCCATGAGTTTCTACACCGAATCAACAGCAACGCCCCCGTTCGGCTTTACTTCCATCGTCGAAATCAAAGACGCAAGCAACTATGATCAGATGATGAAAGAATATGTTGAATTTATGAAGGAAGGGTTTTTGAACGATTTCTACAAAAACCTGGGCATCGATATGACCTTCAACATCAACGATAACGCCTACACCTATAAAGGTGTCAAGGTCTCAGAAGGCAATTTCGCCATCAAAGCCAGTACCGACAGTCCCGAAGGTCAGATGATCCAGAAAATGTACGGCGATGGCTTAAGTTTCTGCTGGGCAATGGTAGACAATAAATATATCTCGGTCATGGCCCAAGACAACAAAGCCGCCGTTTGCAAATTGATTGATCAGGTTAAAAGTGGTGAAGCTCCTGCCGGCGGTTTCGAAAAAGTCGCACAATCGCTTCCCGCCCGAAGACCTTATGATGGCGTTGTCTCGCTAAACCTGGTTCAAGGTATGAACATGATCATGAATTTCATCCCACATGAACTCCGCGGCGATCAGCCTGTTCCCACCATTCCCTCTTCCTCCTGCATTACCATGGGCAGCCGCACTATGGGCCGCCGTTCCATGATGGATATCATCATCCCCAAACAGCATCTGCAGGAGTTGATGGGCGGCATTGCCATGATGCAGATGCAAATGCAGAAAGTTAATCAAAAATAGTCCGATAGCTTTTCCGGCCCTCTTTACCTGACTGGAGGGCAATGATTCCCATGCAATAAAATCAACCGTTTCGGTGTTCTCCGAAACGGTTTTTTTATTTAAACCAGATTTTAACCCAAAAAGCATTGCAAGTTTTATATAATTCATATAAATATATATCATTCTTAACAAAAGAGAATCTTTGGCCAACCTTTTTGAGGAACTCATAAGCTATGACGAAAAAAGAAATTACCAGATATTACCCCATAAACAGAGTCTATACCAAGGCATACCGTACCCTATGTCTGGTTCTAATTACCCTGGTCTCGATGCAGGCAACTGGGCTTGCCAAAGAGGCCAGGAACGTCATTTTAATGATCACTGACGGTGCCGGTTTTAATACCTTCGATTGTGCCAGCTATTACGAATTTGGCGAACTCGGCCACCAACCCTATGACACCTTCCCGATTCGCATGTCTTGTACTACCTGGTCCGATGGTGGAAGCTATGATCCCGACACTTTCTGGGCTGATTTTGATTACAGCAATAAAAAAACCCACAGACTCATCCGCGGCGGCCACAGCTTTGAACACCGGTCAGAAAACTAAAAATGGCATGCTCGGTGTGAAACCGGATGGCGCTAAACTGCAAACTTTCGCCCAGATTGTCGATGGCATGGGCAAGAGCACAGGCGTTGTGACTACTGTCCCTTTCTGTCACGCCACCCCCGCCGGGGTCTGGTCCCACAATCAATCCCGCAACAAATATACCGAAATTGCCAGCGAAATGATTCTCGACAGTGGCTTGGATGTCATCTTCGGAGCGGGCTATCCCGACTATGATGACGACGGCCAGCAACTCCAAGAACCCAAAGACAAATACATTGACTTGCCATTATTAGAAAGCATTCGCAAGGGTGAAAAAGAGCCCTGGACCTTCATTGAAGACAAGGCTGACTTTGAACAAACTGGCGCAAACCTCCAATCCCCCACTGAAACGTTATCTGGGCATCGCCCGCGTCGGCAGCACCCCTTCAGCAAAAGCGCTCCAGTGACGCTCCCAACGGTAAAGTACCCAACCTGTCAGTGATGTCTCGCGCTGCCCTCAATATCCTTGGCCAGGATCCCGACGGATTCTATCTCATGATCGAAGGCGGCGCCGTTGACTGGGCTAATCATGACAAACAAACTGCCCCGCGCCCGTCGAAGAACAACAGGACTTTAATCACGCCGTACAGGCCGTTATCGACTGGCTCACCGAAAACAATAAACTCGAGGACACCCTCATCATCGTCACCTCCGACCACGAATGCGGCAAAGTATGGGGCACCCAGGCCGGCAAGCGCAGCCAGACCCCCTTCGACCTGCCCAGAACCCAAGGCAAAGGCCAGGTCCCTGCCGCCAAACATTATAGTACCGGCCACACCAACGCTCTGGTCCCTCTTTACGCTCGCGGCCCCACATTGCGAAGAGTTCCTCTGGCTCACCCGTGGTACCGACGTTGCCGCCGCCCGCTCCTGGGGCTACTCCGGCAGCTACGTTGACAATACCGATGTCTTCAAAGTTATGATGAAAGCCATCGGCAAATAAATCTTTTGCAACCCATAAACCCCAAAACGCTCGTCCAACACCAGACGAGCGTTTTTTTAACATAACGGCAAAGAGAGCTAAGAGTACCTGACAAACGGTTAGGGGCATTAATCAGCTTATTCTTTCATCCCCTGCCGGGTCACAATTGGCACATAGCCAATCTCCATCCCACTCGGCGGCGTCACAATCAACGCCGGATCAATCTCTGCCAACTTTCCCATCGACGGCGGCGTCAGATACGTCCGATCCTTCTTCCAGTTTCGATGGATTTTCTCGACCCGCTCCTGCAACCGTTCCCGCTCCTGCTCACTCAAATCCGCATTCAATAACGCCGGCTGATCGGCAAACCGGTACCAGTAATACGTCACCACACTCCCATCCCCCGGATACGCCATAAATGGCCCCGCCACCGGCCCGGGCTTTTTCCAACAGCTATCCGCCTCCTCCGGGGTCACATAAGCCTCGGAGGCTTTCGCCGCCGGTCGCGCAAAACGTACCTTACCTAACCCGGTTTCAGCCGGAACTTCATCTTCCTTCACCCCGATCCACCGCTGCTCTTCACTAACTAGACGGTAAAATTCCGGCAGCGTAAACAAAGACCCATCTCCTGAATCATTTCTCATCACCAGCCGTTCATCCCACTGGTACCCATAAGTGACCTCATCGATAGCCGTTGGACTGGCAAACGCCTTCCAGTCCACCGGCCGCCGCTGCTCATTGGGAACATCATTCGTATAAATCTTCCAGGTCGCTCCCCCCCCGCCCCGGAAACGTATGCACCGCCGCGCCTGCCGGATCGATCCGGCCATCCGCCTCCGGTCCACCCTCAAACCACGCCGCCACCTTATCCCACAGCGCCGTTTTGTTATATGAAGTCACCCGGTGGATAAGCGGCGAAACCCCCGCGTCACTGCGCGGAAACGAAACCGGCGCGATCCGCGCGTAGGTCTGCCCTTTCGCGTCCAACGACTGCCTGCCCGGCACATACTGGGTTTCCATCTGCAACGCCCGGTTCGGATTCGCCGGCCGCGTATCCAAAAACAGCCCCGCCAGTGCCGGATCATTCACCGACGGCCCGGACCAGAAATAAGGCGTAAAAAACGCCACTGGCCCCTTAAAATTGGCCGTATTCAAAAACAACGTCCAGCACTGATTCCCCGTCGGAACCGCCTTCCCGGCGGTCCGGACTTTCGGCTCGGTCAGCGGCAGCGGCAAATAACCATAACCAAACAACTGCCCACAGGTCCCCTGTTTCAGATTCAAGCCATCCGGCGGCCACAACACCCACGGACTCAACTGGGCCACCCCATATTTACCCCGCGGCTGGTCCCAGTCCCGCCCCTTGCCGGCCCCCGGCCCGTTCGCCCATTCACAGAAATTCAACGCCACCCCGCCCATAATAAACTTCGGCGTCTCCGTGGCAAACCGCGTATCGCGCCACCAACCTAAACCACCCTCAATATCCGAATACAACTTCCCCTCCGGCTTCGGATCATCATACCACGCGTGCATCCACGTCCCGAACAATCCCGTCTGAAACCGGTCCCCCGGATACTCCCGCAACAGCGGCCACGCCGCCACATACATCGAAAATCCCGCGTTATAACTCTCCGCCACCCGCTCCTGCGGCACCAGCAGGTACCCCGCCATCATCCCATCCTGAACCTGCCCCATCGCCAACGCCCCGCCCAAAAACATCACCGCCACAATCATCCAGACAATCGGCACAAAATTCCATTTACCATGCATACCCATAGCTCCATTCAATAGCTTAATCAGATTTAAAATCACATCCCCCATAATAGTAGCATACCGACAAACTTCAAGACGATTTTCTATAACCTATTAACGATTGATCATGCCCGCATAGCCGTGAAATAAGTCTTTTACGGGTAAAAACTTATACTCGAAACCTGTTCAGCTTAGAGTGGTACTTGCAGGCAGGTGCGCAGATCATCTGGATGGTTTGAACTATGGGATCAATCCATGGGTATTTATTCAGGTTATAGTATTTTGGGATACCCTTATTTCTTTTCCTCCTGGATGGGGATGTCGGCTGGGGGTTTGGTGGGGATGCCGAGGGCGTGGAGGGCTTCTTCGCCGTTCTGGTTAGCGAAATCGGTGAGGGCCTCGTAGCGGTTGCAGGCGTAACTGAATACCTGGTCGTCAGTTACGCTGTGGTCTTTCATCAATTCGGGGAGTCGGTCTTTGATGTATTCGGGGGCTAATTTGGCTTCGCTGGGGTGTGTGGGGATTTTTGGCGGGTCGGGAATGTGGACGCGGGGTAATTCAGGAAATGGGTACTCCGGGGGGTAGGCGTTGGGTTCGTTTGGTTTTTGTTGTAATTGCAACTGTTGCAGGAGTTTAAGTTTGGACTGGAAGATTCGGTTGAGGTGGGTTTCGTAGCGGGCCAGGCAGTTGAAGGCGGGGGTTTCGAGGGTGAAGGCGGCGCCGACCTCGTTGTGACGTGGGAGATAGATACTCGAATGGGCGAAGGGCTGGTCGATGACGGTATCTTTGCGGATTTCTTCGTTGGTGAGCCGGAGTTGGTAGACGCGGGCGTCGACCATTTCGGCTTCGATGCGGCCGAGTCGTTCGAGTCGCCAGGCGGCCGAGACGATCTGGTCGGCGATGTGGCGCTGGAGATAGGTGGTGGGTTTGAGGTCTTGCAGCAACGCGGCGCGGAATTCGAGGTAGGTGAGTTCGGATTCGCCGGGAACGATGAGATGGGCAGGGTCCTGGCCGCTGAGGCCGTGCTTGATGGCGTTTTTCGATGAGATGGCCTTGCCTTCGGGGGTTTTGGGGCCGGTGGATTTCTGGGCGTTGCGACGGTTGGCTCTGAGTCTTCTTAGTGACGATGACATGGTAGTACCTCCTGTTTAGAAATTTAAAATTTAGAATTTAAAATGCAAAATTGTGGTATCCGCCATTTGGCGGATGAAATTATTTTGGTTAAGTTCATTTTTATGTTGGGGTTAGAGTGATATTTTTTCATATTGGGTTCGTTTCGTTTCGGTATTCGCTGCGCTCATGTTGTTTTATCTATCTCTTATGCGAGATATCCTGGCGGTACGCCTCTACGAGGCGTGGGTTTAATTTTTTAAACGTTGGTTCGTCTATCCCCCCCAATGAATTGGGGGGCTATTTACATTTGATCTCTTCGAGATATTATTTGAATCCGCCTTGAGGCGGATGTTGTTTTTATTGTTGATAAGCTCAGTTCACATTGGAGTTCACAAAGCGACGAATCCACCCACAAGCTGCGCTTGAAGGTGGCACCCATATCGATATAAGTGCTTGATATTGATATTGTTATGATCATTTTTTTGGCATTGGGTTTCCCGATAGATCGGGATTTCGCTGTGCTCAACGTTTCGTTTTTTGTTGGTATTCGCTGCGCTCATGGCTGGTTAGACCAACCCGCTACGGCGGACCTGCGGCATGGGCAACCGGGGGTTGCCCATTATCTATGGAGAACAATACACATGGGCTGGAAGCCCATGCTACGTTTTTAAGCCTTTTATGGCTGGGTTGTTGGGTTGTTTTGTTTTTGTTGGTTTCCATTTCATTCGTAACTTATTAACAGTCAAAATAAATTGGCTGGTTGGTTCTGGTCTGCATCAGATAGCACTGGCCATGCATGCCCCCACAAGCTGAAGGTGCCACGGTCCATGCGCAGAGGGGGTCTGCGGGCGTGGCCGGTTGGGGCGGGACACGCCGGGGGTTGGCGAGTGGTCTGGGGCTATTAAGGCGACTTTGGTATTATAGACTGAGTTGCAGTCTGAGTCAAATTAAATATATAATTATTATATTATCTAACTTATTAATTGTTAATTTGTGTATTTGTTTTTTGGTTTATCTTAGATGCAAAATTCGACGGACTTGATCTTAAGGGTTTGTTTTTAAAGATTTATGTTGATTTCAGGAGTTGTCAATAAAATAATATACTCTGTGATTTATAAAGACCAGATACTATCTATACTCAGGGGCCTACTAAACCGCAACACGGGACTTGGATCGATAGTTATTCGTATGATTTATTTTGTGAGTATATAGAAGACTGGGTTAATGAGATTACTACTGCCTATTTCTTCCCTGAGGATCGTTTTTATATATTTACTCATATTGCCCCTTCCAGGTACATGCCCATGGGATTAATCGAAATGCCCAATTTGCCCGGTAGAGTGTTTAATGAGTTTGGCGATCGAGGAATTGGACATTCGCTTCAATTCCAGTCAGATATTATTGATACGCATTCATACTGGAGCAATTTGATTTATGATTGTGATTTAGATGTTGTGCCTACTAACTAAATTTTTATAGGAATTAATTATGTATCGAGCCATAGTTATTATTAACTTGTTCTTCGCATTGACTGCTGGATGCCAGGTGATGGAAAAGGGCGCCTCATCATCGTTATTGCAGGAAATTGAGGCATCCAATTACGATTTTACCTTTTATGGATGTATTTTAGACTATGATACAAAAGAACCTTTGTCAGGAGTAGTAGTTCCCTGGTCATATAACTATTATTTCCTTTCAAAAATTATGACACCCGAATTTGGTATTAAGGAAGGATTAATGTCAACCGATGAAAACGGTTGTTTTGAATACAAGGCGAGAGGATATATGTTTCGTATCCAATCGTTCAGAAAAACTGGCTACTACGACTTGCAAACATCTAACAAATCAAGATTTTATTTTAACAGATCCCAGCTCAATAGGATAGGATTTTCTCCTGAGCAGCCTTTTATATATTATATGCTGAAAAAGCCCGTTCCTGGCATTGACCATAGTGAACAGGGTAGCGGTGGGTGGTATGATATTTCAGAGCCTCAAGAACACGACATTTTGTTATCCGTCTATGGCGATTACTTAAATCGCTATGCCATTCGACATGAAACCCATATATTCAGCAGCAATAATCGGCCTATATATTCCAATTATTATAAGGGGGATTTTAGCGATTTGCCTGTGCCTCGAAATACGCCGTTACGCTCCCGACTGATTGCTGATTACGAGGATTCTATCTCTTCTAATAAAAAGCCTTTACATCCAAAATCTGCTATTTGGGAGGCAGAGTGTTATTTAGAAGTACATCCCAGGGATGACGGTTATTCAGTATCGCTAAAAGCCCTGAATCAAGACAGTGGATTTGTCCTGACTGACCGACCAGTTTGGGTTGCTCCTACGGAAGGCTATCTGCCAGAAGTCGAGTTTTTTCTTAAGGATAATGGAATTGCAACAGAGAATATTAACTCTAAAAACAGTGGGGATGGTTCTATTTATGGTATAGATTTACGCTCTATCGACTTGGACATCAAACATGTGACCCTTAAGGATAGTGGGGGACCGTACCCGGTTTATAGTAATTTATGGTTCTATGTGGTAGAGGAAAGCAGGCGTCATTTTATTGACGGTCAATCTAAAACACATACCAAGAAGATTCTATCTGTCGAAGTGGGGACCAATAAACTGGGCTATCGATATTTGGGGCACGATTATGATAAGACTTATGGGCGTTTTCAATCGAAGCTGTTGAGCCAGGTTATGAGAAACCGTTCACAAAAAGGGGGCCACTTCGGCATCCAGGTTATTCCTGATTGGGTGCATATGAATGATAAAGAACTGGAGGATCTGGTGGAATCAGAGGTACAAAAGAAATATTTAGATAAAGATGGTAACTTAATTAATGATAGGGTGAATTTAGCAGCCATAAAAAAATTAGCCATTTTCTCGAAGAAGCGGGAGCAGCAAAGATGGCAAATTCGTAAGATATGGACACAAGAGAATGAATTGAATTTCAAAAAAGAGTGCGATGAATCAGTCCGTCAACAGATGGAGCAATGGTTACTAGCAGAACAACCTTGGTTGAAAGATAGGATGCCGCAGGAATTCATAGTCATCGATGAATAGAATCTAAAGCCTTGGTTTATGGACCTTCTATCGTATACGGCTCATATTACTTGAAAACTTCTCCCCATTGATCCACATTTGGCATCCACTCTACATTGTTGGGTGATAAGGGGGCGATGGGAATGTTTGGTTTTTTGGATATTGGCCATAAACTCCATTCCAGATGACTAAGATTAATAGCACTATAGTTTCGCTCAAATCCTTCTACGCCGGTTAGAATCGCCTGTAGCTCCAATTCCAATCTTTCCCCTCCCTGGATTATGCTCGGCATGCTATCCCTTAGCCAAGGGAGCGGTTTAAGGGCTTCGTCGGCCCAGGTATCTCTACCACTTAAGGTGCCCGGGCGGGAATAATAATAAGTTGCATAGTAGGGGATATTAGCGTCTATCCAGGCATAAATGGCTCGTCTGCCCTGTTCATCAACAATGATGTTCTCGTGGCGACCTTCCAGATATTTATTCAGAGCGCTGATATATGATCCTGTTTTCTTCCCAGGAAATACTCCGGTGGGTCCGGTGACAAGATAGAAATAATCAACCAGATCATTATGAATCAAATATGAATAGGACATATTGAAAAAACGCGTTCGGTCGCCCGATAAGTTAACGCCTCCGTCGGGCTTCGGTCCATTATGGCAGCGAACACAGTATTGGTCGAATACCGGTTGGACCTGGCTAACATAATCCACCGGTCCGGCTCCCCAAGTCGGCGGTGTTATCTGATCGGGACTATTCAAGGCGGATTTCATTGGAATCATTGAATTAAATGGCGTCATGTCGCGATTATCATGACATCCCGTACAAGACACAAACTGGCTGCCTCTTATCTGGGTCACTGATCCCATGCGGCGAATTTCTTTACCCTCTTTGTTGAGAGCAATAAAGTATAACTCTCGATTTGCCGGCGCATTAAAACAGGCCGATCCATTAGTCTGAACCGGCACAGTTCCATGATTATATTTTACATAATTTGTTCCCCAGCCAATGATAGGATATTGATCGTGAATTCGGGGGCCGCTTCCGTTTACCGGTTTGGGAAGTTGTTCCATAATTCTCAAGTGTGTCACTTCGCCGCGTTCTACTTCCTGCTCTAAAAGTCCCTGGTAGATATCCTGAATATAAAAAGTGCCGGTATCGGCCTCTGGGTTCTCGAGTGTGTCCGGAATAATATGAGGTGATGGGCGCCTATTCAGTGTTACGGGAGAATAGTATGAATTCTTCGTTGAACTGTATATCTCGGTGATGTGACCGGCATAACTTAGCAGGCATATTTTAAACTGATCATGATCGCTTGTCGATGTCGGTCCGCCATAAGAAACCAGGCACGAATTATTACCAACAGGCCAGGGATCGGTATATGTCTGTGGATAGAAATCTCCACCAGCATTCCAATGCGAATCATGCCAGGTGTGCCCGGTTTTAATTAGATAGCGGGTATTATGTGTGACCTGTTCGATCCCCTTGATGTTTTCAGCGCCAAATTGACGATCAATGATGGCGATATCGCCGATGGGTGGGTAGTGGTGGGCGGCCATCGTAATTAATATATTATTGGAGTTGGGTATTGGCTTGGGACCATACATGACATTCGGTACGGTAAAGGTGTTGCCATAATAAAGTCTGAGATTTTGGCCATCGGGAAATATTGTCCAAATCCCGTGCCAGGTATATATAGATTTATCCTGATATTCCCAGCGAGAAAATATGATGCGTCCATCCGGCAATATGCTGGGTTCATTCGAACAGAGTGTTGTAAAGTCAATACGTTGGATATTATTGCCGTTTTCGTTGCAGGTATAGAGCGAGCAGGCCAGGTAGTCCTGACACATGGCATAGGATTCACAGCGAGAAGAGCAAAATACAATGCGGCCATCGGGATAGTAGGTGGGATTAAAGTCGTGATAGGGGCCACTGGTCAATTGTTTTAATCCACTGCCATCGGTATTAATTTCCCAAAGGTGAAATGGGGTGTATTCCGTTTCACGATAACTCATAAGGAGCTTTTTGCCATCATAGGAGGGTTCCAAGTCGAAAATGACGCCATCAGGAGCATCAAATATACAATGGGCGTAACCGTTCACACATTCTGACAGATTAACGATGGATATTTTATGTTGCTCCAATGAGCAATAATCGATTCATGGATAAAATCAAGGACATTCTGACGCTGTTTTTTGCAGGTTGCTATTGTTGTCCAGATGCGTTCGCACCAGCGCATGCCTGCCTGGCCGCGCGTTCCTTGCGTGATCCGTCGGTCAATCACCACGGTGCGAATTTGGCGCTCCGTGCCATTATTGGTGGGTTCGACAGCCGGCTCCGTCAAAAATCGGAAGTAATCGGTTGCAGCATTGCCCTTAAATCGTTTGGCCAGTTTCTGGGCCAGTTTGTGATTCGGCGGCCTTCGCATTTGCTTCAAAAAGCCGGTTTTGAGGCGCGCCATCGAACGCAACCAGCCCGGTGGCGTCAAGGCGTCCCGCCGATGCAGGGTGTCAAACAGTTTTTTGAGCCATGCCAGCAATTTTGTTCCCCAGCGAGACAGTGCGGGCACGCGATGCTCGGCCAGAAAACGAACGTCTCGAATCAAGTGAGCCATGCAATACTGAACACGAACACCAAACAACCGGGCATACTTGCGATAGGCGCCCCAGTAATCGGCCCCAATGATCCCGGCAAAGGTTTTACCAAGCATGGTTTCCAGCACGCCGCTGCCGCGCGACGGATCAATCTTAAACAAACTGTAGGCGCCGGTATCAAAACACCAGGTCCAGTGCAGCTTGCCATTGTCATGATGGCCTGTCTCATCGATATTGACCTGCGGTTCGTTCGGCAATCGGTCGGCCAGTTCATCATACGATCGGCCCAAGGCGCTCGATCCCTTCTGAACCGCCTTGCCAAGCATGCCGCGAGAAACCTCCAGCTTCATCACCTGCTGGAAAAAACCCTGAATGGTGCTATACGACATATGGCAGGCGCCTTTCAAATAGGACACCAACGCCGTCAGGTCCGCACCCAGCAATCCCCCTTTACGAATCTCGTTCGGCAAGGGGGTGATCTGGACCTTTCCTGTCACAGGGTTTCGGTACTTTCTGGCTCGATGCTCAATCACCTGGTACATTTTCTCCGGCAATCCGATTTGTTGAATGACAAACCAGGCATCCAGAGGCTTAAGGCCCACGGCGTCTTTGTCTGCCAACTCGTATTCAAATGTGTGGTCAACTTCTTCAAACGGTTGACGCGAAAACTTTTTATGCCCATGCTGGCCACCCCGGTTGCGTTTTTTGCGACTAGCCTTAGCGGAAGGCCTCTTGGGTTTGACAATATCACTCGAGGGCGGCTTGGACGAATTGCTCGAATCTTTCTTGAGCCGAGCAATTTCTTCTTTGAGCTGCCTTACTTCTTCGCGTAAGGAAGCGACCTCTTGGAGCAGCTGCGCTATAACAATATCTTTGTCATCCATAACTTATGGTATAACAGATGGTTGTGCAGGGCGCAATCTTTTTCTTGTTTTTTTAAAAAAAAGTGTGAATTGTTACCTTTTGTTTAGGTACTTTATATTGGATAATTGCTTTATGGAATCGTTTGTTAAATGATAATCAAAGCATACTCACTCTTAATGCGACTAATTTTATCATGTTATCACTTAACTTACTCTTAGTAACCGTTAGTTTTTGGGTATCCTATTTGGCTGGTAAAAACAAATCTAAAAGTATGATAGTATTAATTATTACGGTTCTTTTTGCCATATGCTTATTCCATGTTGAAACTACATACATGGAACCGCAATGTAGAATTCCTGTTTCACACATTGGAGACCAATATTATTATATAACCGTTGGTTACAAGCAAATGTACTATAATTGGCCATGGTATAGCAAAGTAGAGTTGCTCTTTAATAATAAGGCTTCAAGTTTAGATAGTAAATAAGAATAGTTGCGAATGGAGGTAGCTCTCAATGTTCTCTTGTTCTTTTCAAGCTGGGCTATTCGGATTCAGCAGTAAATGTGGATTATCATACTTTCTTTAAAGGGCATTGGTTGCGAGGCCATTCCAATACGATCAGACGCGCTTGATGGAATTTTTAAAGAAAGATTAAAACGAATTACAATTTAATGAATATTATGGACAGCTAACACTATAGTTATGGAGATTTGATCATGGCAATTAAGACACCAATTTATTTTATGATAATAACTATACTTGCCGTACTTGCCGATGCGGGTGGCGAGGTGCAGCGGTGGATGGTGTTTGAGCGGGATTTTGTCAGCGAGGTCGAATACGCGAATCCGGTTCAGGAGGTTAGGCTTTCGGTTGTGTTTCAATCTCCGAGCGGGAAGGAACGGACGATGCAGGGTTACTGGAATGGCGGCAGGTTGTGGCAGGTCCGGTTTGCGCCTGATGAGGTGGGAAAATGGCGATTTACGACAAAATGTTCAGACAAAACCAACCAGGGTCTGGCCGGGGTTACCGGAGAATTCGAGTGTGTGGCCTACCGCGGGAAGAATGGCATTTATCGGCATGGTAACCTGAAGGTATCGGAGTCGGGGACCTATCTTTCCTTTGACGATGGAACCCCATTTTTCTGGCTGGCGGATACGGTATGGTGCGGACCGCTGTTTGCCGAATACCAGGACTGGAAGGTGTTCCTCGAGGACCGGGTGAAGAAGGAGTTTACCGCCATCCAGTTTGTCATGACCCAATGGCGGATGGCGGAACATGACGCGGACGGCAATGTTACATTCTGGGGGAAAGAGACGATCAAAATCAATCCGACCTATTTTCAGCGGCTCGATCAGTATGTCGCGGCGATCAACGAGGCGGGACTGCTGGCGGCGCCGGTTCTGTTGTGGGGAATCCAGGGTGACAGGAATCCGGGCTATTACCTGGATGAAGAACAGAAAGTTATTCTGGCCGAGTATATGATCGCGAGGTATGGCGCGTACCAGGTTTTGTGGTTCCTGGGAGGCGACGGCAATTTCGAGGGGGATAACGCGGCACAATGGAAGCGAATCGGCAGGAAAGTGTTTCGGGCCGATCAACAGCGGCTGGCGACCATGCATCCGCGCGGCCAGAGCTGGATCGGCGATGAGTTCAGAGGCGAGCCCTGGTATCGTTTTATCGGGTATCAGAGCGGGCATGGCGATAGCGAGGGTACTTTCGGCTGGTTGAACCAGGGGCCGCCCAGCAGGGACTGGAACGGGGATCCGATGCTGCCGGTGATCAATATCGAGCCGAATTATGAAGGCCACAACGGTTATCAAAATAAACGCGCCCATGACGATCACTCGGTGAGGCGGGCGGCGTACTGGAGTTTGCTGGTATCACCAACCGCCGGGGTGACTTATGGCGGGCAGGGGATCTGGGGATGGCACGAAAAGGTACAGGCGCCGGCGGATCATGTGAGCTCGGGGCTGGGAGCGCCGTGGTATGAGGCGAAAGATTTGCCCGGAGCGTTCAGTATGATGTACCTGCACCGTCTCTTTAAATCGATCGACTGGTGGGAATTGAGACCCGCGCCAGAATTGCTCGTCGAACAGCCGGGCAAGCAGAACAAGTCACAGTTTATCGCGGCGGCGAAATCCAGGACGGGCGATCTGGCGGTGGTCTATCTGCCTGAGGGAGGCCAGGTGATCTTAAACACGAACCTGCTAAAGCCGGGGTGCAAGGCACGGTGGTATAATCCGAAAGTGGGCGGATGGCTGGGCGAAGAACAGATCAAGCAGCCAAACCTGACCTTTAAGACCTTTGACCGGAACGATTGGGTGCTGGTGATAACGGATCGGTAGACCTGCCAGTTATTTATCCCGCGGTAAGCGGCATGGAACCTGGTATCACGGGCAAGATGCCCATGATACACGCGCAGAAAAGAAGCCTGAGATTGCTCTCAGGCTTCTGTGATTACATCGGGTCCATAGCCGCTCAGAGGCGGTTATGATTTACTGGATGCAAGTGGGCACGATGTTGCATTCCAGCCAGGCATCAATGGCGGGCAACAGGTCGTAGATATTGACGATACAATCGCGGAATTCATCGCCAACGCCGTCCGGACCGGCAATATCGTATTCAGGATATTCGGTACAGACTTCTTCGCCCGGATTGAAATCGACATACAGATTGGCAATGGTAACCGGATCCAGCGGGTAGGTATAAAGCCGGACATCGTCCAACTGGCCAATAAAGGCAACCAGATCATTGCCAGTGGGCACTTCAGCGCCCAGCAGAAGATCAGCGGTGTTGGTACCGGGAATACCATTATTAATGGTGGCATTTCTGCTGAAACCATCCACGTAGACCTTGCCTTGGCGCGTAGTGGCGTCATAAGTACCGACTACCAGATGCCATTCATCATCGTCGATGTCAGTATTAGAGTTGAGATCGCCAAAGGATTGGCGCAGGGTATGGACGGCCTGGCCGGCACTATTGTGAGTCAGGATAAAGCCGATATTGGTGCCAACTTTGGTCTGTTTGGCCACATAGGCACCCCAACCAGAGGTTTTTTCCGGGGCCTTAACCCAGGCGCTGACGGTATAACCCAACGGATAGAAGTTGAAATAATCGGCCGTGCCGGGCATGGTCACCAGACCGTCGGCATCGCCGAGCAGATCGAGGGCGCCGCCGTCTTTGCCGACATCAACGAAGTTGGGATCAACGGAGGCGCCATCGTGAGCGGGCGCGCCGGCAATTGCTGAATCGACGGAGTCTTCCAGGTTGCCATCGAGCTTCCACCAGCCGATCAAGCGCCGGGTCAGCACGCGGGCATCCGCAGAGGTATCGGGAATACCCAGACTGTTATCGACGACGCAATGGTAGTAACCTTCATCTTCCAACTGAGGATCGACAATCGTGAGTGCCGCACTGTCTTCGCCAATGAATTTAGTATCGGTCTGGTCATCAATCGCGGCCCCGTCTTTGTACCACTGGAAAATCGTGGCGTTGAGGGTGGCAACGGTTAACTGGGCATCGATACCGGCGGGGATAACCATACTGGCCGGATCGGTTTCGACCCGGGCGGTATCGGGCTGAGTGGTGAAGGTCCAGACAGCGCCGGTATGGAGAACCGGGGCGCCGTCATTGGGTTCCAGAGCATCGACACGCCAGATATAAGCGGTACCTTTGGCCAGGTCGGGATCGGGATCGAAGAAGAAATCGGCCGGATCGGCGGTGGTGGTTTTGACCGGAGCGGCATCCCAGGTATTGGGATCGCTGCCCAGATAGACCTGATAGGTCACACCCGTTCCAACGGAACCATGATGTTGCGACCACGAAAGCACTTTATCAATCGTCACTTCTTCGCCGATAGCAGGATCGGGTTCCATCGCCTGGTAGATATCAATTTCTTCGATAATCACCGCGTTGACAGTACCACGAAATGACTGACCATTCAGATGGACCTGTGCTTTAATGTTTAATGATGGTCCATCCGCTTCCTGTACCCAGTAATTACCGATTACTGAAGAGCCGGCGACCATCGGGGTCCACCATTCACCATTGGCGGCGTTATTATCCGTAATCGAGGCATTAAACTGCTGAGTATTATCCGCCGCCTCGCCACCCATCACCCAGGTGCCGTTAATCTGCTGGTCGGCAAATCCTACCGGTGAGCCCCAGTCGGAACCCAGCAAACAATAGACCCGGTAGTAGGTATAGGGAATATTAGAAAAGGTAATGCTGATTTCTGACCAGTCATCGAGATATCCCACGGCCATGCGGTGTTCATCATCCCCGGTACCATCTTCGTTATACCATACGCCACTGCTGGTCCAGGTGACACTGACACCGGTATTGGCGCCGGTATCGTCGATCAGGTCGGTTATCGAACCGTTGCCCAGATCACCACTATCGTAATCGTCGGACATATTCCAGTTGGCGCTATCGGTTTTCAAGGGACCGATCAGCTCGCCACCGACGAAACGCTGGTTACCGGAGTTTTCGCTGAAGTTGAGCGAAATCATGTTGGCCGCCCAACTCTGGCCGGTCAGGACAACGATTAACGCCGCGACAAGCCACATGAACATTGTTTTTGTTTTCTTCATTTTTCATTTCTCCATAAAAAAAAGTAAAATTCCGTACAACTTAAACACACTATTGAACTAACATTATTGAAATCAAGACCTGTCAGCTGGTATCGTAATAATTAAATATTTTCATATCCTCACTCATAATATCTCAATCAAATATAAGCCACGAACAGGCCGAAACACCTGTCCACACCAATAAACATGTGTACCGTTTGAAGGAAATGTTTACACTTCCTCACTCACACTAACCTATACGAACCTATTCCAAGAACTGGTCGAAACTCCCAGCCTCCGCGTTATCAAATAATCCCAAACAAACTAAAAAATGGTTATTTCTCTTTCGGAATAAATTTATTCCTGGTTTATACCCAAAGAGTATAAAAATCCCTGATCGCTCGCAACATAAGTAAATACTCGCAAAAGACTTCTTTCACGGCCCAGCGGGCATTTTCAATCGTAAACGGTATTAACCGATAAAAAGCAATATTTAATTATTCAGTGGTTAATTTAAGAACCGGGTTTACAAACAGAACCCAGTCACAGGTAATTAAATTATCCGCCTCAGTTGAAATTAAAGTCAAAAAACGATCTTCATCGGTTATCGGAACATTAATTAAAGGAATTTCCGAACGGGAAGACAAATTCAATTTTTCAAAACGCAGATCGCCATCGATCAAGATAAAGATATCCGCAGTCGAATATTGTGGGGAGTTGGAGGATATCCCACACAAGGTCTGAAAACTTTCCAGGTTCCAGCCGGACCAGACTGCGCGAATCGCATCCAGATCGAAGGTAATTCCCAGGTTGGGATGGAAATAAAGGGCTGGGTTGGATTCAGTGCCCACCAGTTGATAGTCCAGCATCATGGGAAGCGTGGATAAATCGCCCTGTAAGATCTGGCCGCCGTTACGAATCGAATCGAACATCTCTCCGGAGGTATCGGGGCAATCGGAAAACAGATGCCCCAGGGAACTGATCGTCACATTGCCTTCGCCGCCATCGGGAACAAAGACACCATCCACGTAAGGCAGATTCGCCACCAGGTGGTAGGCCGGCTCGATAGACAGATTCTCGCCGCGGCATACGAATTCCAACGATCCATCAGCGGGATTGATCCCTTCGGCGATTTTGCCGGTCCCCAGACCATCGCCTCCAGCGACGATATCAGCCAGGCTGAGGTCTTCACCACGCCAGATGAGCCCTTTACTGGATTCGATGCGGCGGACAAAGGCTTTGCGGTCGAAATCGGTCTCGACAATCTGACCGGACTGGCTATTGACATGAAAGGCCTGGGTGTCGTTCAAGACCACGCTCTGGCGTTCTTTCTGTTCGACCATGGAAATCAGGGAGGCTTTGCCCTGATGCAACTGAATACGATGACTGTTATCTTTGCCGATACTGACCCCGAATTCAGTACCCAGATCGCAAACCCTGAAATCGGGCGCATCTACGGTGAAGCCCAGGCCCTGTTTGGAAACCTGAACATAGACATTACCGTGATTGAGCAACAAGTTTTCAGGTGAGGTGCAGGAAAACGCTGCCGGTCCTTCCAGCAGAACCCGGGTGCCATTGTCATATAACAGTTCGGCATAACCCTGCAGCAGGTAGTAATGATCACCGCCCAAACGATCGCCGTTGGCCAGATCGGGACCGGCCGGGTCCCAGGTGGATTGGTACTGGTCGATCAACGCCGCCACTTTGGGTCGGGCGGGCGGCTGGGCGTAGCGTGTGACCATCCGGTCAAAAGCCAACACGCTCAGGCAGATCAGGAGGATAGCCGCAATTTTGGGCAGGGTATGCAGGATGTCATTACGTCCGAAACGCCTGGGTAAAGGTTTCTCGGGTATAGTCAGAGAGGTTTCACCGTTATTATCCGCACACATCAAGGTCTGGCGGATGACTGATTCATCCAGGTCCTTAGTTACCGTTTCATAGAGAGGAACCGAATGAACAATGTCGGGATAGACCTGGTCATGCTCCAGTTGGATAGGCACACCGCCCATGCGATAGAATCCAGCATCGATAATCATGGATTCGATATAAATCCGCCGGGCCTGGGGATAAGTCAACAGCAGGGATTCCAGTTCGTCTTTTCCGGTCTCCTCGATGGAATTATCGAGCGCCCGATTGAGTAAATCGTACAACCGCTGGGTGATCTGATTGTTGAAATCGGTCATGTCGCCTCCTCCGCCAGCGAACGGCGAATACAGCGATTTAACAAACCGGTTATCCGGACCATCGACCGATAGATGCTCTGAATGGACTTGCCAATCCGGCCGGAGATCTCCCTGACAGTCAAACCCTGTTTATATTTCAGGTTTAACAAGACTTTGTCAGTATCTTCAAGTTTATTGACACATTTTTTGAGGTGTTCAATTCGAGTATCCGCCTGCCGGACCAGCGGTTCGGCTTCCATATCGAGCAATTCGACCAGTTCCTGCTTGAAGACAATGTTCATTTTCAGGTTCTTGCGGCGAAATTCGTAATATTTGTTCCGGGCGATACCCACTCCCCATGAGGCGAAATCGTAGCCTGGGTTGTATTCTTCAAATTTACGCCACATGGTCATGATCGTTTCCTGCAGGAGATCGTCTGCATCGTTATGATTAGGTACCAGGGTCAATAAATAGGCATAAATCTGGCGCTCACTGGACATAAGCAATTCCAGATACCGCTCGGTTAAACTGTTATTCGGATTTTCCGCGTCTTGACGATTCATCAATAAATCCAGTCCTCTGATATTATATTGGTCCGACCGGATTTTTTTTTTCGCTAAAAATTAATTATAACCGATAATTGGAAAAAAATTTCCATGTTTTTAGCAAAAAGATTGTTTCTTTTTTAATATCAACGACTTATATCCAATTAGACTTTAAGAAACTCCACCAGTTCAAGCCCCAGTTTTCTAGCTTTTTCGATAGCCCAGGGCTGATTGAGGATGTCTCCTTTCTCATCTACCCCTTCAACCAGTATGTCATTCCAATACTCCATATCAAGGGCATCGAACAGCCATTTCATGGTCACTCGGGCGCCGGCAAACACATTGGGGCCATGGGTGGCGCCAGTGGCGAGAAACACTCCCAACCGCCGTCGGTCCGGCTGGATCAGCGGCCGCATCAACTGATATTTAGCGGCCCAGAAGAGTTGACACCGGTCTATAATCAGTTTTGCCTGGGCGTTGTGCGCCATAAAATAGATCGGAGCGGCCAGGACCAGGGCATCGCAGTCAATGATTTTAGGATAGAGGCTGTCCATGTCATCGCCTTCCTGACAAACCCCTTCACGGATACAGCGATCACACTGAGAACAGGGTTTGATACGCAATCGCGCAGCCATAATCTTTTCAACCCGCCCCCCCCCCTGCTCGATCCCCCGGATCATCTCGGTAGCGAGCGTATCGCTATTGCCCCCCGGGCGCGGACTGCAGGAAAGCACTAGAACATTCATTAGCAATAAAACTCCATCACGCAGGCAATTCATCTCTGTTCCTGATGATCAATCAACATTTATCAGGAACCGATGCAAAAAAACCGACGCCGGCCGGCGTCCTGTTTTTTTGGCAGGCATTTTTACTTTTTGATGTACAGGAAGTTGATGTTGGCATCCCAGGAGTCTTTGCTTTTGAGATCGGGCGATGGGACGATACTGACATCGGTGCAACGCAGGGACTCATAATTTCGTTCGGCGTAATCGATAAAGGACGCGATCTGGTACATCATGACATGATTGATTTTGTAGGTTTCGCGATATTGCAGGGAGCCATCTTTTAAGCGTTTGGCTGTGGGGCTGGAGCCGCGGTAAATTTTCGTATCGCTGATGCCGGCGGCGGTGGCGGCCTCCAATGCTGAATTAACGGTATCGAAGGGCCGGACCTTCTGTTCGGCGAGGCCCTGAGCGGCCGCCTGCTGACGCAATTTGATAATTTCTGCCGCGTCTTTTACGATGCCTTCGGCACGCCTGATATTATTGACGGATTGTTTTTGGGCATCGACCATACCCATGGTCATGGTGACGGCAATCAAAAGTAAAATGATCGGGGTCAGAATCGCCCAGGTTTCCGATTTGCGGAATGTTTCAGAATTAATTTCCATACTATTTGTAACTCCTGGTTTTATCGTGTTATTTTGTCGCCGGTGATTTACCTGATGACGCTACCTGGGTAGTTGTCACTAATCGTAACGGCATGCTGAAAGATCGGGTAGCCCCGCTGGGTGGTTCAAAACTGGACCGGTCCACTTCCAGCGGAATACCGCAGGTACGCAACGTTTCACGCAACTGGTCGAAAGCGGCCAGGTCTTTAATCGAGCCGGAAAAGGCGTAGACCCCTTCCGGATTGACGCTTACTTTTTCGATCTGCAATCCGATATCATCAGAAATCTGGTTCAGGAATAGCAGCATATTCATCAAAGTCTGGCCGGCCGAATCCGAAATATACTCAACCTCCTGGCCACGAAATTGCCTTCGGAGCTTGGTTAATTCGCCTTCCAGGATTTTGTCGATATTTCTCTTGGGTATTTCCTGATTGGGCACCGACTTGCGCCAGGCAGTATCGATGTCTTTACCGGCCATTTGGGCAAATGACTGGTATTGGCGACCATGGAAAAAGACAACTCCGATCCAGACCAGCAGAAAGGTACAAACGGCCGCCGTCGCGCTCCACATGGACCGGTTCTGGCTGCGCTGGGCCGTGCGCGAGGGCAAGTTATCCTGACGGAAATCAGCGGCGATTTGTTTATCCAGCATACCGATGCCGACACCCAGCGCGAAGACTTCGTTCATGGGCGGCGAGGTAACTGGCCTGGCTGTCATGGATAAACGGGCAGCCAGGTCCTGCATGGCAGAATTGTCCAGTTCGGTGGAATGATAATAGATCAGACGGGGCATATCATCCATTGTCATGATACTGCGGCGTATTTCGGCAGCAGCCATTTCGACAAAATCGCTCTGACGCGGCAGTGGGAAACTCCTCATCACCACGGGATTACCGGTTTGGTCCTGAACGATCATATACATACCATCGTTTAAACAGGCCAGGGTGATAGAAGTTTCATTGCCCTTTTCCCGGTTTTGATCCAGCCAGTGCCGCCAGGATTCGATTTCGGGTTCTGCGGCCAAGGCATCCAGACCGGCGGTTTCCAGACTGCCGAATAATTCGAGCAGTCTGAAGGTATCACCGGTATAAACCATCAGACGCGTACCCGGCTTATCCGTTGGGACCGGGAGATAGGCAATCGTAACCCCTTCGGCATCGATGGCAAACTCCTCTTCGATATCAAAACGGATTGTCTGGCGGATCTGACGCAGATCGTCGAACTGACTGATATAGGACTGGCTTTGATAATAAGAGCTGTCCAGGGTGATGGCTACCTGAGAGACGTTTGGGAATTTTCCCGTGACTCGATCTGCCAGCAACTCGATCAGAGAGGTGATATCCCCCTGCCGCTCATCGGACAGGTCCGAGTCTGATACGGTTACAACGCCGGCGCTGTTCCACTGGCTACCGCTTTTATCGACCGCCACAGCCGTGATACGGCCGGGGGCAATGTATATTCCGAGGCATCGATTACTTGCCACGACAAGCTCCTTGTTGGTTTTTTATGCTATGATTCAATTGATTATACATGGTTTAATCTATTCTTTTTATCGATTGTCTTTAACCTTTGGGTTTAAAAACGGCAATGGTCTTGATTTTACCCAGGCGATCGCGATAAATACCGGCCGATAACCGACATTCACACTGGCCCTGGATGGCTTTGATATGAATGGAAAACGTATCGCTACGGACAGTGGTCAAGGCGATTAATCCGCTAACGGCGGCGTCACTAATCCCGTCGGTCTGTTTGAGTTCGTAGGTACTGGCAAAAGGCTTCTGATCACGGCGGTCGATAATGGCCTGAGCCATCCGGCTATCGACTCCCATGATACCAAACGCAGCCTCTAACACTTCGGCCGGAGCCGTATTCAAATTTATTTTATCGTGACCCCAGGCGCCAATGTAATCCAGGAATACTCCCTGTTGATATCCGACCGGAACATTGAGGAGATCGGCGAGCTGGTCATCTTCGGCAAGTTCGTAATTGACCCGTGCGGTTAACGCGGCCATCATCTCGCGCTGCTGATCTTCCATCTCGCGGGCCTTGCTGTACGACAAGCGCAGGCGCTGCTGTTCCCAGACCATGGGCCGGTTCTGCAGGGCATTGGAAAGATTGTTGGGCCCCCGAAAGTTCAGGCTGGCGCCCTGGCGCTGATAGATGACTTTACGAATTCCTTTTACCGGAATGGTCCGGCTGTATTTTCCGATCAGATCGCGGGCCGTGGCAGTGACTTTATTATCCACCTGTAAGATCCGGCCCAGTTTTGCGACCAGATCCTTATCTTTTTCCACTCCGCTCAGATAGGGCGAATCGATATTCCAGTGGAGCGGCAATTTGGCATTTTCGTCGAATACCTCAATTTCGACACTGGCATCACCAACCTCAAACACCTTTTTGGAAATAACCAGTGGGCTGTCAATGGGTACCATGTCAAGCAGTTCGCCGGTTTCGAGCATCTCCGCCAGACGATTGGGATCCAGAAACGCCTCGGGATCGAAGATGGGGTCTTCTTCCAGATCTTTCGCCATGGTTTCCAGATCAGTTTCATCCACGGCTTTATCGAGGTTATCTATCACTTCATTGGGATCCTGAACCGAATTGGGATCAGCCAGTTCATCCAGCATTTTATCGAGTTCGGATTTTTCGCCGTTGGTTTCCTCACCCTCTTTAGCCGATTGATCCGCTTCTGAGGCAGTCTGGCCGCCAGCCGCGGCTTCTTGCTGTTTCTTCATGATGGATGAGATCGCTTTGAAGTCACCTTTACGCTGAGCTTCCAGCGCCTGTTCCACCATTTTAAAGGCCATTACCAACCCGGATTCAGCCGCGTACTGACACTGGACCTTGGCTTCGCGATAGCGGCTGGCGCGAATACGTAAGAACATATCCAATTGGAACGTAACCACCACGGTAATCAGAACCAGCAACACCATGATGGTTAACAACATGGTGAAACCTTGCCGGTTTCTGGATGGTTTCAGGTTTTTGGAGATTACGTTTAACATGGTTTTCTTTAAATCAGATCGTTACACATCGGGTGAGCTATGCGTCTATCGTCTCCTGAGACAAAAAGTTCGAAAAACGGTAAACACGCGGTCGGGCGATGGCGGTTCATCCCGAAAGACGGTTAACTGGACATCGAGCATGGAAGGCGGGGCGTTGGGGTCATCCAACCCTTCGGGATTGAATAGTTCGGCGTCAAAGGCCATCAGATGTTCACAGACCGGGATATACAGGGCATTTTTGGCATCATCGCCAATATATTCACGCCGGTACAAAACCAGTTCATCTTCCAGGTCGCCGGGAACCGCAGCCCATTCCACCTGGGTGGTTGGTACTGTATCAACCGAACCGGGCAGAGTCTGGATAATTAAATGGGTCTTACCCTCACCGGATCCGGCAACACGCACGCTGGGTTGGGCAAACGAAGCATTGATCACATCATCCATCATCCGGTCGAGACAGGCCATGGTGGCGGCCTGACGGGCGGCATTTTGGGACATGTCTTCGCTGCTCCTGACGGTATTCCGATAAATCGCCAGCACAGCGGTAATGACCAAAACGGCTATTGTCAGGGTTACAATCATTTCCAGGGTAGAAATGGCCCGCGGATGATTATACCTCGTTTGTCGATGAGGACGATTCATCAGCCATCACCCTCCAGTTCTTCCATGATCTCGTCGGGAGTTTCCATATTTTTGAGAAACTCGGTCAGAACTTCCTGAGGGGTGGGATCGCGGCCCAGTCGCTGGCGTAATTCAACAAACCACATCTCTTCTTCATATTGACTGGGAATGGGTACCGCGTATTGCTGGCCGGGTCTGGGCTTGAGATTGCTGAAATAGCGCTGAATGCGAACCGGTTCCTGTTGACTGGCCGTTGGCTGATTGCAGCTTACCGTGACGGTCGCCTGTATGATCGAGTTTTTAATATTCAGCTGTTCTTCCTCATTAACCGGAACGCGTTTTAATTCCATCTCCCAGTTGAAGATGGGATCGATTTCATCCGGACCGGACAGGCCGGTTCCTTCCGGTTCCTGATCACTGCCCATAATCATTTCGATCTGACGCTGGGCAACGGCCAGAGCCCGTTCGCGCAATGATTGTTCATAAACTCGCGTAACCATCCGGTTATAGCCCACAACAATGCCACTGAGGATCAGTACCAGTACCGTAACACTGGCCACCACCTCAATCAAGGTGAAGGCAGAAGGGCAAGTTAATTGTTTCGTCGATAATTTCATTAAACAAAATTACAATTTTAATCAGTTATAATCTTTTAAGAGGTTGAGGCAAAGTTAGCTCTTTTCGGGAAAGCGTAACCTGGGCAGTCTGGCGATCACAACGGATATATCGTGGATAGCTTTCATTCAGGTCAGTAATCTGGAACAGGACGCTTTCGGTCCAGCCCTGGCCATCGGCTCGCAGAATCAACTCACCGCCGATCCGGTTGGAGCCGGTATCGAAATCGGCCTGGGCAATGATATTGCGCTTTAACTGACCTGGGGGTAAGACCGGCTCGGCATCCAGATCTTCAGGCGTGCTACGAACGTTGCTTTCAGCGCCGCCCTCTGTTGATTCCGGCGGCTGTTTATGAGCGGTATAGACCACATAGGTCCCCTCACTCATATTGATGACCACTTCGTAAATCTGCCGTTTCATGATCGCACTTTCCGCCACGGTGCGTAACAGCAGGTAAAAATCGTTGACATCCTGATCCAGTTTATTGCGTTCGAGGCGGCGGATGGGGTCGATAGCCACCACACCCAGTAATAAACTGATTATCAGACATATGACAACTAGTTCCACAAGTACAACACCCAAACGCCTGCTAACAACGATGCCCACGCGTGAACGTGGGCAATGGCACCTCTTTTCAGAATTCGATGCTGGTTTTGTATAAATCGAACAGTCCATGCAATCAGTATTCCATAGTATTAAGTACTGACTTCTTCTTCAGGAAGTTCATAATCATAAATATCTTTATTCTCTCCATCGCCACCTTCCTGGCCATCCTTGCCCAAACTATAGATAACAAAGGGTTTGCCTGGTTCTTCGGTTAACCAGTATATATAATCGTTACCCCAGGGATCCTTAGGAATGACCGGATCTTCAAGATAGGGTCCGGTCCAACCTTCTACTCCAGGGGGCTGCTCAATCAGGGCCAGCAAGCCCATATCATTAGGCGGATACTGGTCTGTGGATATGCGATAATCATTAACAGCTGATTTAAACATTTTAATTTGGGTTTTGGCAGTACCCTGCTTGGCAATGCCAATATTTTTCATTACGGCGTTCCCTACTACACCGGCCAATAAACCAATGATGATAATAACTACCATCAGTTCTACCAGCGAAAATGCCTGCTGATTTCGTTTGATTCTATTGGTTTTCTTCATGTTCAGACTCCACTTTAAAAAAGGTTTTATCTCTAAGTTGCAATATTCGATACTTGTAAAATCGGCATAATAACGGCATATAATATCGTCCCAACAATTGCGGCCATGATCACGATAATCAAAGGTTCCATCACCGACGCCATACGTTCGGCGACGATGTCGCTACTTTCCTCCAGATTATCCGCAATGGTCAGGAGCATCGCTTCCAATTCCCCGGACCGTTCGCCCACGGAGATCATATGGGCAATGGTATTATCGACTACCTTACTTTCCAGCAAGGGTGTGGCGATATCGGAGCCGCTCATAATCCGATCGCGCGAGGCATTGATGGCGCCGGCCAGAATCGAATTACCGGTAATTCCTTCCACCACCCGTAAGCCTTCGGCAATCGGCATACCGCTGCGGATCAGGGCGGCCAGAGTCGTGGCAAACCGCGCCACGATACTTTGACGAAGTAAACCTCCTAAAACCGGAAGATTAAGCATTGTCCGATCATAGACATGCCGGCCACGTTTGGTATTGATCAACCAGTGAAACAACCCGCTTACTGCAAAAATACCAATTATCAATGCCCACCAGTAATTTAACAGGAAATGGCTGATTCCCAGTACAATTTTGGTGATTGTCGGCAAGTCACGGCCGGCAGCAGCGATGATCTTGGCCAGCTTGGGGATGAGGTAGGTCATCAAAAACAACGTCGCACCTACGCATACTGTCATTAAAATAATCGGATAGACCATGGCCGATTTGATTTTGGTTTCGAGGCGGTGTTTGCGCGCAATGTAATCGGTCAGCAATGACAGGGATTTGCCCAGGTTACCGGTTGCTTCGCCAACCCGTACCATCGACACATAAATCTGGTCGAACCACAGCGGATATTCCTTGAGACCATCGGCCAGGTTTTCACCACTGAGCAGTTGATCGCGCAGGTTCTGCATGATCTGGGTAAATTTGCGATTTTCGGATTGTTTAATCAGGACCTCAAGCGCTTCGGTCAGTTTGACCTCGGCCTGGATCATCGTCGTAATCTGCCGTGTAAAATTTAACACCAGTACACGTCGTCTACTACCGGCAAAAAAATCAGTTAGACTGCCGCCCTGACGTGTCGTTTCACTAACGGCGGTCAGCTTGGTGGCATGCAGCCGCCGGTTGCGCAGCAGTTTACGCGCGGCTACCGCAGACTCGGCCGCAACACTGCCCCGGCTTTTTTTACCAGTGGCATCAAGGGCTATGTACTCGTAGGTTGGCATAAGTTATGCAATTGTTCTCTTATACATCATCATTTTGGGCGACACGAAGGACTTCTTCCAGCGAGGTAACGCCTTCTTCCACTTTACGCAGGCCGTCCATCCTTAATGTGGTCATCCCGGTTTCGAGGGCGGCTTTTTTGATGGCGCCGGCTGAACGGCGATGATAGATACATTCCCGGACATCGTCATTGACGATCATTAATTCATAGATACCGGTTCGGCCGCTGTAGCCGGTCTGGAAGCATTTATCGCAGCCTTTCGGTTGATACACGACTTCAAATCCCGAATAGGGCAGGCCCAGATCCTGAACTTGATCCGAATCGGAGCGGACCTGCTGTTTGCAATGTTGACATAAACGTCGCACCAACCGCTGCGCCAGCACGCCAATGACCGAGGAAGCGACCAGATAGGGTTCGACCCCCAGATCCAGCATACGGGTAATGGCGCCGGACGCGTCGTTGGTATGCAGGGTACTGAACACCATGTGGCCGGTTAATGAAGACTGGATGGCCATGCGGGCGGTTTCTTCATCTCGCACCTCCCCCACCATGATCACATCGGGATCCTGACGCAAGACATGACGCAGGGCGGTGACAAAGGTCATGCCCTTTTTCGAGGCAACCTGAATCTGGCTGATGCCATCCAGGTGGTATTCGATCGGGTCTTCGATCGTGATCACATTCCGTTCGGAAGAATCGATCCGGCGGAGGAAGCTGTAAAGCGTGGTGGACTTGCCACTACCGGTTGGACCGGTGACAAAAAATACGCCGTGCGGGCGGGTAATCAAATCGTCAATCCGTTCATGATCGTACGCCGCCATACCCAGGGCATCAAGACTGTAGACACCGGTACTTTTATCGAGCAGACGCAAAACGGTCCGCTCGCCATAGGCGGTTGGTACGGTACTGACACGCAAATCCACTTCGCGCGGACCGATCCGGACACTGCAACGGCCATCCTGGGGCATACGCCGTTCGGCGATATCCATACCCGCCATGACTTTCACACGTGAGACCACCACCGGCAACACACGGGCATCCAAAGTCAGCATATCATAAAGAATTGCCATCGATACGATAACGGATCAAAACTTTCTGCTCAAAGGGATGGATATGGACATCCGACGCCCGCATCTGCAGGGCCTTGAACAGGATATCATTGACCAGACGAATGACCGGGGGGCGGTTGACCACGTCCAGCAGGTCTTCAGACGAGGAAACATCACCAATCAAGCCTTTCGACATTGGTGGCATCCACCACATCCGCCACATCTTCCAGAATGGTCAACTTTTGTTCGTAAGCGGAATTAATCGCGCTGTTGATGGTTGTTCGTGTGGCCAGGGCCGGCCGAACCGCCATCCCGGGTTATCGTGCAACATTATCCAGCGGATGGGTTTTTGCAACGGATAGCAGGTGGCCACGGTCATGGCATTTTCATCGCGGTCGATCGCCAGCAAGCCATGATGATGGGCGTAGTTGGAGGTCACTCTGGCCACAAACTCCTGAGGGACATTGGCCGTCACAATCTGCACGACAAACGGCACGCCCAGCAACTCGCTAAAC
>CAXXFK010000021.1:0-160217 GCA_963663965.2 Sedimentisphaerales bacterium | reverse complement strand
TAAGACATGGGCTTTATGGGAGTGCCTTCCAATGCCAGCAATACCACTGACCCGATCGTCATGGCGATAACCAGACAGAATAAAACTCGAAATAATCGTCCCTGATCCATTTCATCAAATCCTTTTTAGCTACATCTCTCTCAATATCGAAAAGCAAGTTCCAATATTAAATTCGATATTTTATCAAGCGAATGTGGATAATAAAAAGTTATTTCGTACCGGAATAACTAATGATTGAATTATAACAGCAAATCGGAAAGGTTAAAATGTTATCTTGACATTTTTAAAAATAATTTTCAGGTAAATTAGGATTCTGATTCTGGGAGTTTTCCAGGGCTGATGAAATATGATTTTGATAACTATTTATTATTAAGGAGGATACAAATAATCTGATCGAAGGAATATCAATTCATGTCCTGATATGATTTTATTAAAAACTATAATATCAGTACTGAAAACGCTGATTCAGACCAGAAGGAAATATTTTGGTAGCTTAACATAATTTCAAATGAAATGGTTGGTGTGAGATATGATAGGGAGGAAAACATTTTCATTAATTTGCCAAATCTTTGTTTACCGATGTTAGTAACGTAATATACAATAAAAGGTGAGTGTCTAGCATATAGCCATTACTTGCGTGACCGATGTCTGGTGACAGGTTTTCAGCTAAGTATTAAGGATGATTCGATGTCGAATATGAAACAGAATGAGCGTTTTCCAACCATGGTTGAACGCCGGATGAAAGAGTGGGAACGTAATAAAAACCTCAAACCGTTACAACTGGGCGGACGGGGCGGCCCGATCGATTATATTACGATCAGTCGTCAAATGGGGAGCGGCGGAGAAGAAATCGCTCAAAAACTGGCTGATTTAATGGACTGGGGGTTGTTTGACAAGAAGCTGGTTGATTTTATGGCGGAGAATTTCGGGGTTCATAAAGATGTATTGGCTACCGTGGATGAATCAACGCGGGGCTGGATCGAAGAATCGCTGAATATGTTCTTCTCTACCCGTAAAGGCTCCCAAAGCATGGATCAGTATAGCTATTACAAACATCTGGTTGAAGCGATGCTGGTGATCGCCCGTCATGGCCGTGCTGTCATTGTCGGGCGGGGAGCCGGACATGTGTTGCCCAGAGACAAGGGTTTGAGTATCCGGATTATCTCGCCGTTTGAATTGCGTTGCGAACGAGTGGCTCGTGAGCAAAACATTAGTTCTGCTGAAGCCGCCACAATCATCCGTAAAGCAGATTCAGACCATATGCGTTTTTTAAAGGATTTCGTCTGGAAAGAACCGGATGAAATGCGGGATTTCGATCTGGTGATCAACACGGAAAAGTTTTCTCCAGACTCGATGGCAAAACTGATTTGGCGCGCCTTCGATAAGCGGGTCGATTCAAAACTGGAACAGGAGCAGATGAAGGCGGAGGGGATTGATATTGCCCGGGTGGTTGAGCGGCACATGGAAGAATGGAAAGAAGAACAGGGGCAGATTGATAATGGTGAAGCTATCCATTTATCTGATGGATTGACTATCGAAAATATAACCGTTGGCCGGTTTATCGGTGCCGGAGGAGAAGAAGTGGCCCAGATGATGGCCGACGTGCTCGGGTGGCAATATTATGACCAGGAAATACTGAACTATATGTCAGAAAACATGAAAATCCATGTCAAAGTACTGGAAACCGTGGATGAACGAACCAAGGGCTGGATTGAAAATCGTTTAATCCCATTATTTTCTCGAAAACCTGAAACAATAGTCAATAATGCCGATTACCTGAAGGCTTTAGGCGAAACACTGATGGTCATCGCTGAGCATTGTGAGGTAGTGATCTTGGGGAGAGGAGCGGGATTGTTTTTACCCCCAGAGAAAGGTTTTCGTGTATTTATTACCGCGCCCCATGAAGTTCGGGCTCGTCGTTATGCCAGAACCCATGAAATTCGAGTTGAAGATGCAGAAACACAATTAAAGAATTCGATGGAGACCTGATAAGATTTGTCAAAGAATTCACCGGCAAAGAGGTAAATGACGCTCATAATTATGACATCGTTGTCAGTTCTGAAAAATTATATCCCAAGCCGATTGCACAATTGTTGCTCCGAGCATTTCAAGAGCGAGGTCGTTACGAGCAGGAAACAGATGTTGAATCGCCAGATTCCAATTAGACTTCAAACCCTACTGCTATACGTTGCAGCTATTAATGGACTATCATGGAGCGGATTGAGCCGGCCAGTTTTCGGGTGAGATATCGATCGGTCCATTGTGGATTATTAATCTTCCTGCTGATCGGGTGTAATCACGACCATGGCGGCCGACAGGTTCAATCCCCGCGGGTTATCAGTTTTTCGCCGGCATTGACACAAATCCTTAATGATCTGGGACTCGATAACCATATTGCCGGTGTTACCAAATACTGCAAATTGCCTGAAGGTCTCACAATTCCAGTTGTCGGTGATACATTAAATATCCGTGTTGAACCAATACTGTCTGTACACCCGGATATTATTTTGACACAAACGAAATCGCGGGAATTTGAATCTGTTTTAAAAATGCGTCCGGAAATCCAAATCGAGCATTTCCAAATTGAGACGCTGGGGGATATTGGTTTAGCGATGGAGCGCCTGGGAAACATCCTGGGTGAAGGGGATACCGGTAAAAGTGCGAAGGATGATTTTGAAAAACGATTAGAACGGATAAAAATGCATACATCCAATGATCATCCTAGAAAGGTATTATTTGTTTTGGGTTATGATCACCCTCGGGGCCAGGTCGGGATACATTTCTAGATGAAATGATTGTTTTGGCGGGAGGGAGGAATATCTTGCATGATGAATTTACTCACTGGAAACAGCCATCGCTGGAGCGTATACTGGCATTGGGGCCTGAAGTGGTAATTTGTCAGGTGGAAGAGGCGCAAAGCCGGCCGGCTAAACACTACTGGCAAGAATTATTTAATGGCAGAGCAAGGGTATATATCGTTATGGAAGATAACTGGACTATTCCGGCCGGACATTTAGTGGATTATACAGAACGGATGGCCGAATTTATTGGTGAAAATACACCGTGATTTTTTAGACGCAACAAAATATGCCCCCCAAAGACAATTATAAACTATTATCGATGCGACATTTGTGCATGATGTCGCTTTTATGTGCCCTATTAACGTTTATTGTTTTAGCGGCGTGTAGTTTATTGGGCGATTATAAGTTCAGATTTGAGATGAGTGGGCGATTTTGGGAATGGCGGATCTGGCATGAACGAATTTGGCAGGTTCGAGTATACCGTCTTTTGGCCGCGAGTATGATTGGGGCAGCGCTGGCCACTGCGGGGCTGGCATTACAGGGTTTAATGCGGAATCCGTTGGCGGAGCCCTATCTTTTGGGAATATCTAGCGGCGCCGGTGTGGGCGTTTTGCTGGGACCAACCCTGGCGATAGCGGGCGTTTTGCCTGATTGGATTACGGTCCCGCTATTAGCAATGTTTGGCGCGGTGATAACGACAGCGATTGTTTATCTAATCGCACAGCGTAACGGTCGTCTGGATGCTTATGTCCTTTTATTATCCGGAGTTATTGTAAATGTTTTCAATGGCGCACTGATTATGGGGATATTGCAATTTGTTAAGCAGACTGAAATGATTCATTTTATCGGGTGGGGTATGGGTCATGTTCCTGAATCATTATGGTTTAAACCGGGCTTGATGGTCGTATGTGGCTTGATTATTCTGGTTGGCTGGCTGGATCTATTTTTACGTGCAGCCGCCTTCAATACGTTGGGACTGGGCGATGAAGTCGCGGCCTCTAGTGGCGTATCCGTTTATCAATTAAGATTTGAGATCTTTATAGTGGTCTCATTCATGACTTCTGCTGCCGTTGCGCTGGCAGGCCCCATTGGTTTTATCGGATTAGTGATTCCGCATATATGCCGTTTGATCTTTGGACCGGATCATCGGCAACTGGTAATAGTCTGTGGATTTGGCGGTGCGATGTTCCTGATGCTGGCAGACACTTTATGCCGCATGATTGGACAGGCTTTTCATTTAGGGGAGTTGCCCGTTGGTGTGTTTACTGCATTGGTTGGCGGCCCATTCTTTGTGTTGTTGCTTCGCTGGCGGCGAAAAGGAGGGCAATTATGAACGATGGTGAAAACCGCCATATATTACAGGCTCAAGAACTATTTTTTTCTTACAGGGATGATAAGTCTGTGCTGGCTGGAATTAACTTTAATGCGAGGCCGGAACGTGTTGTATGTGTACTGGGACCTAATGGATCCGGGAAATCGACATTAATGCGGTGCTTGATGGGTTGGCTGCGACCTCAAAAGGGGCAAATATTACTCGATGGGCAGGCGATTGGGGATTATCCTCAAAAGGAATTAGCCAGGTTACTGGCGTATGTGCCACAGGCGCCAAGTACTGCTTTCGCATTTTCGGCATTGGAACTGGTATTAATGGGAAGGTACGCTCATGGCGGAGTGCTTGGCCTGACAACCCAAAAAGATATTGATATTGCCCGAGCTGCAATGCGAATGACTCATACTGATGGATTTGAAAATCGAACTCTCGATGAATTATCCGGGGGCGAAGCGCAATGTGTTATGATTGCACGGGCTCTCGCTCAGCAGCCGTCGGTCATTTTAATGGATGAACCCACTAATCATCTTGATATTCGTAACCAGCTGATGATCTATCGTATGATGCAACGATTAGCCCATGACTGGAAAATTGCGGTCGTTTGTGTGAGTCATGATGTTAATCTGGCCGCACGATTTGCTGATGAGCTGGTTTTTATGTGCGACGGGCAGATTATTGCAATGGGAGAGGGATTGGAAGTGATAAATCAGTCGGTTTTAGAGAGGGTATATGGAGTGGGAATTCATCTGATCCAAGATGGAAAAGTGAATATCCCGTTTGTAACGGCTGATTATCAAGGGTTTTAGCTCGCTGGCCGTGATTTGAGTCATATTATTCGATTTGTATGATATATTCCAATGGATGCAGGGTATTTATAAATACTCAACTCATCCCAAAGTCAAATCGATTAGATTCATATCTTAGAGAAGAGGAAAAGGGTTACGCCTGGTCAAATTGGGCCTTCCTGTTTGGGTTAATGAATTTGTTGTTGACTTTTAATTGTTTATTTTCTATAAGGATATAACTAGAAATATTAGGGCGAGGTTAGGGTTTTGTTTTATTGTCATCACGATTAATCCAATAATTATCAGGTCTATATATGGATATAAATATTTCGCATATGGTTTGCGGTGTTTTAGCCGAATCGAATCCAGAACAAATCGATTTGTTTCAGATGTTCTTTATTGTTCTGGGAGGATTAGGAATATTCCTGTTAGGCATGAAAAACATGTCGGAGGGAATGCAGGCTGTAGCGGGTGACCGGATCCGAAAGCTGATTAACCTCGCAACGAATCATCGAATCTTGGGATGTGGACTGGGTACATTAATTACTTGTATTATCCAGTCGAGTTCAGTGACAACCGTAATGGTTGTTGGTATGGTTAATGCAGGTTTAATGAATCTGACTCAGTCAATTAGCGTGATTATGGGGGCTAATATTGGCACGACAATAACCGGTTGGTTATTCACATTCAAAGTAAGCAAATATGGTCTGCTCATCCTTGGGGTATCTGCGTTTGTCTATCTATTTAGCAAAAAGGACCGTGTTCGCTTTTTGGGTATGTTTTTTCTTGGGCTAGGCATGGTGTTTTTTGGTTTGGAGATGATGTCAGACGGTTTTAAACCACTAAGAAATTATCCGCATTTTGTCGAGTGGTTTGAACGGTTTTCTCCCTCGACGTATTTTGGGGTATTGAAATGCTGTCTGGTGGGCGCTTTATTAACAGCGATTGTACAGTCATCATCAGCCACTCTGGGAATTACTATATCGCTGGCATATGCCGGGGCTATTGATTTTGAGACCGGCGCTGCATTGGTATTAGGTGAAAATATCGGTACTACCGTGACGGCGTTGCTGGCTTCAATCGGCACGTCAACGAATTCACGGCGTGCGGCGTTGGCGCATACGATATTCAATATTATTGGAGTGTTTTGGATTACTCTGATATTTCATTACTATATGGATTTTATTACCTGGCTGGTGCAAACCACAGAACATGTATTGCCCAATGATTCCGTCTATGAAGATTCGATTGTGACATACCCTTATCGCAAAGTCGCCATTGCGGCCACCCACACAGGATTTAATGTCATTAATACGATTATTTTCCTGCCGTTTATTCATATATTAGCCAGAGTATTAAAAATCATTATCCCGGATCGCAATGTGGAGGAAGTGCCTCATTTGACCTATCTGGATGTGCGCATGTTCGATACTCCGGCTATTGCTATTGAGCAATCTGGGGAGGAAGTCATTCGAATGGGGCGTAGAACATTGGATATGTTAAACGATTTAAAACAGGTGATGTCATCGCCTGCGTCTAATAATGAAATCGTCGAGCGAATCTTTCAGGGAGAGCAGGATCTGGATGTAATGCAGAAAGAGATTGTGGAATTTATCGGTCATGTGATGTCTGGTAATATCTCGCATGAAGTCACGGCAGACGGCCGTGAACAAATTCGCATGGCAGATGAATTTGAGTCCATCAGTGACTATATTGCCACTTTGTTAAAACTGCATTTGAAAATGAAGGATGGGCAGTTGTCATTAAGTCCAGAAGGCAAACAGGATCTTGATACCTTGCATGAAATGGTCAAGGATTACCTGATTCTTGTGGCCGAAGCGGTTGATCGTGAAGATTCAACTCTTTTAAGCGAAGCGAAAAATAAAGGAAACGCGGTAACGAAATATGTTAAAGAAAGTCGTTCCCGACATTTAACCCGGGTAGAAGCGGGTAACGTTAAACCGCTTAAGAGTCTGATATATACTGACATGCTTCGGTCATACCGTCGTATTAAAGATCATGCCTATAATATCGCAGAAGTTTTAGCTGGAGAGAAGTAAACTGGGTAGCAAGCTACTGAGTGTTTACTGTTTGCAACTCCGGCTGATACCAGAGAGATTCCCAATATAAACGATCCAGGTTATATACATCAAAGGGGCCGGCAGCTTCGGTTGCTAGTATACCATAGCGTTTCATTTCACGCAAATAGGCGTCACGTGGTTTAAAATTTGGCATATTAAACCGGGTAATTGTATCGAGATGTCGTTTGGTTCGTTCGATCGATTTCAGCAGGATTTGGTAGTCCGGGTCATCTTTACTTTTGAAGATTTCGATTATTTTATCGGTCTTTTTGCCATCCGGACCGCGCTGGACCATCCCCCAACCTCCGGCAGATTTAGCTAATGGGGCTAATACCAGCGGTGATAAATCGGGATGGCTCAAATTGTATAGCCGATGGCGATTCAACCTGATAGGGATATCCTCATAGTTGATATTCCAGGGTGGGGTGGCATCGTCGGATGGTGAACGTGGAATATGCAATTTGTCTTGATGGCAACTCCCGCATCGGGAATTGATAGTATTAATCGCGGCTTTAATCTCGGGCCATTGCAGGTCCTGGCGGTCGCACTGGTTTTCTGAATACCCACCGATCATTCCACAGCCCAAAGCGGCATAGGTCCCCGGCCAGGGAGCGCCGGTATTAATCCAGTATTGCAAGATTCGCCGTTCTGGTAGTGAGACTTTGGTATCGTTATGGTTGCCATCCACTTTTTTCATCAGACGACTGGCGATATCGCCAATGGTACGTGGTGCATAATTACTTTTAGGCAGGTTGCGACCGTCGGCAATTAAACCGCGAGTTGAAAGGTTGTAATAGGCGATCGAATAAAGCGGGCCCTGGTCTCCGGTAAGAATAACCCGTCCGGCGTATTTCGTTGGATTATGACATTTTACGCAATGACGATCCAGAATGGGTTGAATATGGCGTGGAAAATCGAAGACATCGGGAACATCGGCAACCGGTTGGATCAGGCTGGCCGGACGATTCAGAGCCTGTACTTTACCTCCACTAAAGTTATTGACCGGAGTTTGTGTGCGGGGCTCATGGCAGCCAACGCAACTATTGACTTCACCAGGCATCACCGAGGTGAAGCTTTGCATTCGCTTGATCGATTGGTCTTGGTCGTTCAGGGCGATAAAGAAGAAAGATCTCATCGGGGGTAATTCAAAATTGGCCGAGCCATCCGCTTCCACCGGTACGGTGCCAACCACCCGCTCCAGGGTAAACGTGCCACCATAACTGAGCGGTTCCATGCCTCCGGTATAATTGATGGGTTTGGGCAGGCTCTCGATGACTAAAAGCTTTTTGACCTCACCGGGATTGACGCCGGCCATATTACGCCCTTCATAAACGTTGGTCAAGACCAGCGTACCGGTTGATTGACTCCAGTCGGTACGTTTGACGATTTGTTGTTCGTACGGGTTTTTCTGAACCGGACGGGGCTCATGGAGAGTACATTCGGCCATGAGGTCCGCTGGTATCTGATAGATCGGCGCCACATCGCTGTTTTTAACTAAGACAATCTCTCGGCCCCGTGCGGCGATATAGGTATCATTGGTTAATGGAAATGGATCGCGGTATCCCCAACCGGTGATGTCCCGCATACGTCCAATATCATCTGGACCGTTTTTAGGATCAATAATCGCTATGTGTCCGGTATGTTCTTTTGAGCCATGGCCGGGAGAGCGTATCGCGACAATACTTGGACTGTTGGGTAATGGCCGGGCGTCAATCAGCACATTTCCGGCAAACTGATTGCCAAAAAAAACCGTTTGATTGGTTCCATCCGGATTCATGGTCCAGAGGTGATGATAATGCACTTGCGATCGATCGATGTATTCCCAGCGCATATAGAGAATTCGCCCGTCGGGCAAGACCCATGGTGTATTGTCGTGTTCGGTATTGGCGGATAACTGGCGTACCTGCGATCCGTCCGGACGGCATCGGTAGATGATACCCACCTGGGTTAACCAGCAGTTGACCCAGCGTTTGCATCGGCTAGAAACAAAAACAATATCGCCATCAGGTAGCCAGGCTGGTTCGATATCGTCGTAATCTCCATTGCCATCGGTAATCTGGACCGGCTCGCCGGGCGATTCCAGATCCATCGTATAGAGATGGTAGTGGCCTGTACCTCCCCGACGCCAGGCAAAGACCAGGGTTCTTCCGTTATAATGAACGGCTGGATCACGAAAACCGCCCCGGTCATCTTCCAGCAAATCTTTTACTTCACCACTTTTAACATCCAACAGGCATAATCGCCCGCCTTCGGCGTAACATTTTCTTTCATTGCTTTCGGCATAATAGGCGAAATTGGCATACCAGTGGCCGTCGGTGTGTTCTTTTCGAACGGCAAAAACCACTTTATCGAGAGGAGCATTATCTATTAGTTTCAATAAACGTTGCTGTTTTAGTTCTTGTTGCTGTTTTTCCCAGCCAGCCATTCTTTCGCGCACATATTGTTTTGATTCTGGATCGTCAAATTCAATTTCCCAGATGGAAGAGAGATTATGAGGACCGGTTTTGGCACACCAGATTCGCCAATAGCGGCCGGTGCCATCCAGATTAGCGATTGAATCTTTGCCATCTTTGCCCTGGCCTTTATAAATACTTGTCCAGTTCTTATTATCGTCGGAAACCTGGATTTCATATTCGGCCGCGTAAGCGTGTTCCCAGTGGATGGTCAGGCCACCTTGAAAAGCCACGGATTCTCCCATATCCAGCATCAGCCATTGTGGGGTCTGGCCGGTTTTACTGGCCCAGCGGGTATCGGTCTTGCCATCGAAGGCATAATTAGCCAGATAGCGCGGATCGAATTCGCTTGAACTGCTGACTGTTCCCAGACTAATCGATGCGAGCATCCCAATCCAGATCATTATCGCTGATAGCTTATTCATATGAACTTACCTCTTATTTAATACTGACGGGGGGCTGAATAGTTCAGGAGCTATTCAATAAGCAAACGATTACCAACACATTATACTGCATAGAAATTGGATGAACGCCAATATATTCTATCGCTTTTTCATAATCAGTTTGCGTTTAACAAGTTATCCGTTATTTGGCATTAAGTCAGGATAGGTTATGGTTCGGTTATATTCAGTATGGATTGAGCCCTAATCATCAGGAAATACGGCATCTGGATATTCCTGTTTAAACTGGTTTCGTAATTGTTTGCGGAAATCTTTATCAATTAAACTACGAATATCTTCAATCTTTTCGGTAAGTTGAGGGTAGATTAACGCGCAACGTACGGCTAATCGGGTCATGGCCGAATGGGTTCTGAGCCGGGGATACTGATCTTGGAAGGTTGCTGTCCGGTCAAGCGCCTCTTTGAGATCGGCCAGCTTACGGCAGATGCCCGATTCGGTTGTGGCCTGGAGAAACTGTTCATGCAAGCGGTTATTCTCGACCGTATGAGGAACTGGTGGAAGTTCAGCCAGATACCAGGATAGAAATTCATCCAGGCTGGTAAGATCAAGTTTGCGATCGAGCAGTTTGTGTTCCCGGCGCTGTCCCAGCTTTTCCCGTTTACGGTCCAGTTCCCGCTGGAGATGCAGAATAATATACTCTTCTGCGTTCTGGCACTGTTTGTTCCATATCCAGCTATCCAGCGATGAGTGTTGGCAATGACCGCTTATTGAAACAACTTGGTCGTTTTTATAACATACATGCAACCCACACAATCCAACCAGATAGTATTCACCCGAATCCGGATGGCTCCATTGTCCTGTTTCTCGAGTCATGCAGCCGTAATCTTTTCCCGGCCTTATCTCCCGGGGTTTCCCTAATTTGCTATAGATATCATCACGCGTTTTGCATGAATTGATTTTCATCATTAGCTCGGGAAGCAGCTTAGTCCTGACCTGCTGGACTTCGCGGGCGCGATACCAGCGTAATATCGGTATAAAACATTGCAGCAACCGGTTTCTCATAAATGATAATATACCGTGAAATCTCTGTCCGGCCTAGGGTTTTATTAACCAGTTTTGAGAAAGGATCATCAGGTCATTCAGGTCGGTATAACAATCGTGGTTGATATCACCGGCAATGATCTCAGTACAAATCGGATGAAAACCCGGATGGTTGGGCCCGGCCAGCCAGCTCGACAGGATTTCCTCATCTGAGAGCGGGTAATCGTAAATTCTAAAATCGGCATATCGGCCGTTGAAAAGAGGGTCACCCCATTGGGAGCGGCCCAGCCAATTATTGCGGTCATCCATATCGGCGGGCTTGAAATCCAAAGTGCCCGCGCCTGCCAACTGGCCATTCCAGTATAAAACAGCCTTTTGTTCATATCCATCGCATACCAGCACAACCTGGTTTAATCCGCCATTAACCAATACTGGTCCGGCGGGGCTATCAATGGATTTTTCCTGCGCGGGATTTCGCCAGGCGCCCCTTAATCGCTGGCTTCCGGCTCTTGGAGAAACAAACAGATTATATTGTCCGGACGCATTGTCGGATAAATCTTCTCCCAGGGCGGACTGGCCAAAATCAAACACGCGTTGCCAATTGTTGCTGGCTGGGCCATCCCAGACAAACCAGCATTCAAACGACGCGACAGTACCCAGGTGGCTGACAATCCCATTGGGTAAATCGATATAATTACCGTTGGCCTGTCCGTCGCCGGCGCCATTGGAATACTGGGCGCCATCGTTACCCAATGTGATCATGCCGTTATCCCACTGAAAGTCAACACCCGGATACTGGATTGCTTTGGCCTGCCAGATTGGACCACCGATGATGTCCGGAATATAAATGGATGGATCACCCGGTAATATTTCGGGTTCATCAAAGGTATAACGATGGACAATCCCGTTGTGGAGGGATAGGCTGATTATGGGCGATTCGCTGGTCAACCCGCTACGGGTATGGACACGACAGAAATACTGGCCGGCATTTTCTTCGGCTGCCGCCGGAAAGGTGATTTGGGTGCTTTGCTGATCATACCCGGTTTGACTGGCCGGCATTAACACCGATTGCCCCTCTTCAGTATTGCGGAACCATTCAACCTGATCGATAAGGTCATCCGATTGATAATCTGCGGAAAGTTTCACAGGCTCACCCAGTAAGCCATAGATATGGCTGGCTGAAACATTGATAACCGGTTCAAAGTGAACGGTTCCTTTGACCAGTTTAATGCTATCAGGGCCGACACCGCCAATGCTGGTAGCAGCCACAACCTGGCCGGTTGCCTGTGACATCAGGGAATTCCAGGAATAGCGGATATTGGTTTGGTCGATAAACGGCATGGGAAGCGATTGCCAGGTAGCGCCATTATCCAGAGAGCCGACAATACCCATTTGTCGATTTACTCCTGCGGAGACATCATTGGTCTGATATGAAACTAAAATGGATTCCGGATTACATTCAATGGTGTACGGCGCTGCGGCGTAATAGTCCAGGCTGGGCGGCTGGTAAACCAGTTTGCGCGGCCCCCATGTGTCACCGCCATTGCTACTGCGAACGGACCAGATGCAAAATTGCCATTGACGATTGGGATCATGGCCTTCCAGGACGACATATAAGTCTCCATTGGCAAGAATGGCAGGGACGGGCATTCCATCTCTGGAACCAAATTGTTTGCTGATCACCTGGGGTGAATGCCAGGTCAGGCCGTTATTATCGGATCGTTGCATTTCGATAACCTGATCGCAGCCTTCGTATTCCTGGTCCTGGGCGTAAAACACCAAAAGCTGGTTATCCGGTTTTTGAATAATATGGGGTTCCCAGACGCCATCGGTGTTGGCAATTATAGTAGATAAATGCTGCCAGGTCAGGCCGTTATTACTGCTGCGCGATACTTTCAGGGTTTTAACCGGTTCATTAACCAGCCGGTAAGTACATAGCAGGTCTCCGTTTGTTAATTGGGTTATCTGTCCATTGGCGGCGCTGCCAGTACCAAATGAGGCTTTGGAAAGATAGGTCCAGGTAGTGCCATTATCCTGGCTGCGATAGACTAAAACATCGGTAGTGGATGCTCCCGGGGTCAGGGCGTCAAAAACGCACAGCCAGTTCCCGTTGGCTAGTTTTATCAGACGTGGATAATAGGCCCCGCCGGTTTGCGGATGGTAAACATACGTTTCTGTGGATCGGTCCCAGTTGATGGTCCAGGAGTTCTGGGCTGGACAGGGGCAGTTTGAAGAGAGCTGATACGCGAATATCAGTAGTGTGATGAGCAGGTGACGTTTCAAGTTGTTTTCTTTTGTGGGATTGAGACGTTTTTAAAACAGGTATATAAGAGATATTCTATTATCGTCCATATAGCGAATGTTCTTATTTTAATGGATAATTCGGGAGTTTTTGTTACAGGACCAATGAGTTAATTAGTGATTTGGATAAGAGATAAAAAAAGCCGGTAATAGATACCGGCTTAAGAAAGTTATGGCGATGTCTAATTATTTTTTGCGGCGAATTCGGGTTAACGCGGCAGAGCCTAATCCGAGGAGTAATAGTGAAGCCGGTTCGGGAACGCCGATAATCTCCATGTTATCGAAGACATATTTATCGTTACCGTCACCTTCGTCCAGATCGTCGATGCGAATTTGTACGAAGGATTGATTGTTGATGGCAGCAAATGAGGTTAGATCAACTAAGACACTGTGCCATTCGTAATCAGCAGTCAGAGGCTCATTATTGCTGATTTCAATCCAGTCCCCGTCGGGCGTTAATCGATAATCCATATCGAAACTGGTGGCGAGTTCCCCCCGGTAATCCCAGCGGATGGACTGGAGGGTAAAGCCGGTCGTATTCAATTGAATCGTGAGGGCGGCATCGTTATCGGAGCCTGATTTATTGATATCATCCCAGGCCGCCCCTTGACCGGCAGCATGAAAAACACCAGAAGCGTCGGTATAATCAACGCCATCTTTGCCGTTACTGTCGATATCACCGCCAGTCATGGAAATTACGGGTGTATCGATGAAGAGCGTGGATTCAACCTGCATGGTGTATTGGGATGAAGATTCTCCAAATGTCCAGATGGCTAACGTAGAGGCCAGACAGGGATACGATGCCAGTGAGATGAGACAACTTGCTGTAAGAAATGGAATTACGCGACAATTTTTCATAGTTTCCTCCAAGTTTAGTACATATTCTCTAATTGTTTACTTATTTATATTGTAAGTCAGAGGAGGCACTATGTCAAGATATTGTGATAAGTATGTATGAGTTGGAGGAGTAAGAGATCAAGTCTGCCAGAGAAACGGCAGCAAAGGTAAGAGATGTAAGTGAAACAATAGTAAAGATTTTCGTTTGTCAGGGAATCAATTGAGGGGGTGTTCCGTCGATAAATCCTTTGATTGCAGTTGTCGCGTTATCGCGTGTGTCAATGGGCGGATATTTCGGTTCGGCGGCAATGGTTTTGGAAGCGAGCAGGCGAGCGGTCTTTAGCCGGACTTGCTGGGCTTCGTTGGTTGCCTGGGCCAGGATGCGCATGGTTTCCTGGGGTGAGTGGAATCCCATGCCGTTATTGGCGGAGACATAATCCCAGCGGAACTGGGCATGGCGCAGGGTCTGGCGCGGTTGGGTGAGGGCCTGGTCATCAATACCGGCCTGCATGGCGGCGGCGATATCGAAGTGGGCCAGCGAGATGGCCTGTTCGGTCGCGAGTTTGGTATCGTACACTTTCTGCTGGATGGATTCGACGCGTTGTTTGACTTCCTCCTCGCTCCAGCGATGGCAGACGGAACAACTGGCGGAAATTTTCAGGAGCGGGCTCTGGACATGATGATCAGTAAACTTGACGCCGCCTTCGGTAATATAGGGCATGTGGCAATCGGCACAGGAGACGCCGCGATAGGCATGAATGCCGGTGGTGTACATTTCGTAATCGGGGTGCTGGGCCTTGATCATGGGGGTTTGGGAAACGGGGTGGGTCCAGTCGGCGAATTCCATATCATCGTAATAGTCAATCATGGCTTCGGGGTTGTGCCTTTCTGCCAGGGGTAGGTGAGGTAATTTTTTTTGTTTTCGGCCGGATCGTTTTTGAAATAGTATTCGACATGGCACTGGGCGCAGACCAGTGACCGCATTTCCTGATGGGTGGCCTGGTTGATATCGCGACCCATGGCGGTAAAGGCTTCTTTGAGTGCCGGGCGGGAGATACGGAGTTTCATGGTGGCTGGATCATGGCAGTCCAGACAGCCGATGGGATGGGTGATTTCGCCTTTGAGATCGTGGAAATTGGCGGCGTAGTATTCTTTAACCCCCATTGCGTTCATGACGCGTGGCACGTCTGGGCTTTTGCAGGTCCAGCAGGTGGCGGCGTTGAAGGGGGATTTAATGCGTTTGGTTTTGGTGACATCTTCCACGGCGTAGGCATGGCCGCGGGCCTGGAGATAGTCTTTGCTGAAACCGTATCCGCCAAAGAGGACGACCTGATAGGGATCGATATCGAGATAGTCTCGCGGGTAGGCGCCGCCAAAGAGGGTTTTGGTGGTATCAATTTTTGTTTTGAGGTAGGATTCGTATTCCCGGGGGTAGTTTTCGCCCCATTTGGCGTTGTCGGTTTCCCAGGTATCGATGGGTTTGACAACGAGGGCCGGTCGTTGCGCCTCCCAGCGTCGTTCGGTGATGGAGGTGGCCAGCAGGCCAAGCAAGACGATGACACCTGCAACCAGGATGACGATAAGGACACCGGCCCAGAGCGGCAGCTGGGCACAACATTTTTCCTTGGGATTGGTCTGATTCACGGGTTAGCTCCTGATTTCATAATGTCTAAACCGGCGTCGGGCAGAGACGGCCGGAGAATGTGTGGTGAGGAAGACTGGCTGCGTTCGATACCATGGAATCCCTGATGGCAGTCCCAACAAGCGCGTTCGGTCTGGTCTGCCAGCCGAATCATGGCGAATTGATCGGCATGACAATGCAGGCAGTTGGACTGGACAACCGGGCGGGCGCCATGAGAGAGTTCGAGGACCTGGGGTTCGGTACGCAGGGTAAAGACTGCGGAGTGTTTCATACCGTCGCGGGCTTTAAAGGCGTATTTGGCGACTGGATTATCATGCGGGACGTGGCAGTCGTTACAGAGCGCAACCCGAGCGTGACTGCCACGTTGCCAGGAGAGGTAGGCATCGGTCATGACATGGCAATTCATACAGGTTTCGGGTGAGTCGGACAGGTAGGACAGGGCATTGCCGAGTCTGGCAACGAGAATGCCGCCGCCCAGAGCGACGCCGATCAGGGCGTAGATGACGATTTGCATCGGGCGGGGCAGGCCGCGCAGGCAGATCAAATTCCAGAACCATTGTATCATTGACAGTCCGTAGAGATGGGCTTGCTTTATATATTTTGCCGAGAACCTGAATCAAATGTTAAGAGATATTATATCTATGTATGATTATCGGTCGAAATGCAAGCGGAATATTAGAAAAATATTATCTATATGTGTCAATGCCGTTGGGCGTTTTAGTAAGTTTCGTTGGTGGAAGCACCTTCGAGAACAGCCTGAGTGGCGCCGATACCGAGGCGGGTGCAGCCTTGTTCGAGATAGGCGACGGCGGTTTCCCAGTTGCGAATTCCGCCGGAGGCTTTGACGCCCATGGACTGGCCGACGGTACGGATCATGATATCGATCGCTTCGGGAGTGGCGGAACCGGGGCCGTAGCCGGTGGAGGTTTTGACGAAGTCCGCGCCGGCGGCCTGGGCCAGTTGGCAGGCGGTGACGATCTGGTCTGGAGTGAGGTAGCAGGTTTCGAGGATGACTTTGACGAGGGCCTGATGGGGACGGGCTTTGGTGACGACGGCCTGGATATCCTGCTGGACGAGTTGGTGGCGGCCGGAGAGGAACTGACCGATATTCATGACCATGTCGATTTCGTGGGCGCCCTGTTGCAGGGCCAGGCGGGCTTCGGCGGCTTTGATATCGGGGCAGTTGGAGCCGTGGGGGAAGCCGACAACGACGCAGGTTTTGACGGGGGTGCCTTTAAGGTGCTGGGCGGCCAGGGGGACATCGCAGGGACGCACACAAAGAGAGGCGGTCTGATAGTGCAGGCAGAGTTTGCAACCGTCGATGACATCCTGTTCGTTGGCGTTGGGCTTCAGGACGGCATGGTCAATGGTGCGGGCGACTTGCTGGATGGTCCACATGGTGTTCCTTTCTTATATACGGTAGCGAATCCGACCTATTCTTTGGGTTTGTTTTGCGCGTTGTCGCGGGCCTGCTGGATCAGTTCGACGAGTGAAAGCATTTTTGGTTTGGGTGGGGTGAGGATCGAAGCGATCTCTTCGGGGGTGTAATGGGTGGTCATGAACTGCTGGATGTCAAACTTTTCGAACCAACAGTCGAAGATTTTGCGGCAGGGGCGGCCTGAGGCGCCGGATCGGCAGTAGTCAAAGCCGATCTCGTGGCCTAACATGCGGCAGCGGGTTTTCTGGTTGTCATAATCGGAAATTGTCATTTAGTATTCCTTAATTTAGTATACCTTAAAGTAGAGGGATCGCAACTATAGAAATATTGCGATAGTGGCGAGCATGGTGCGCAACTTATCCGGGTGGATTGATAGATTTGATCAATCCTCGGGTGTTATGCACTGGTTTTGGCAGTTGGGGTTACCTTATTTCTTTTCCTCCTGGATGGGGATATCGGCGGGTGGTTTGGTGGGGATACCGAGGGCGTGGAGGGCTTCTTCGCCGTTCTGGTTCGCAAACGTGTTGAGGGCTTCGTAGCGGTTGCAGGCGTAACTGAAGACCTGGTCGTCAGTTACGCTGTGGTCTTTCATCAATTCGGGGAGTCGGTCTTTGATGTATTCGGGGGCTAATTTGGCTTCGCTGGGGTGCGTGGGGATTCTGGGTGGATCGGGGATGTGGATGCGGGGCAGGTCGGGAAATGGGTACTCTGGCGGGTAGGCATTGGCTTCGTTTGGTTTTTGTTGTAATTGCAATTGTTGCAGGAGCTTAAGATTGGCCTGGAAGGTTCGGTTGAGGTGGGCTTCGTAGCGGGCCAGGCAGTTGAAGGCGGGGACTTCGAGGGTGAAGGCAGTGCCGACTTCGTTGTGGCGTGGGAGGTAGATGCTGGAATGGGCGAAGGGCTGGTCGATGACGGTGTCTTTACGGATCTCTTCGTTGGTGAGGCGGAGTTTATAGACGCGGGCGTCGATCATTTCGGCCTCGATGCGGCCGATCCGTTCCAAACGCCAGGCGGCCGAGACGATCTGGTCGGCGATGTGGCGCTGGAGGTAGGTGGTGGGTTTGAGGTCTTGCAGCAGTGCGGCGCTGAACTCGAGGTAGGTGAGTTCGGATTCGCCGGGGACGATGAGATGGGCGGGGTCCTGGCCGCTGAGGCCGTGCTTGATGGCATTTTTCGATGAGATGGCCTTGCCTTCGGGGGTTTTGGGGCCGGTGGATTTCTGGGCGTTGCGACGGTTGGCGCGTAGTCTTCTGAGTGAAGATGACATGGTTGGTACCTCCTGTTAAAAGATTGTTATAAGTTTTAGCCCGATGTTTTCGGGTTTCGTTAAAGTCATTTTTTTATTGATGTTATGGCAATAATTTTAAGCATTGGGTTTGTTTCGTTTTGCATTGGTATTCGCTGCGCTCATGTTGGTTTTATCTATCTCTTTTGCGAGATATCCTGTCGGTACGCCTCTGCGAGGCGTGGGTTTAAAATTTTCTAACTCGGGTTCGGGTATTCCCGCCAATGAATTGGCGGGCTATGCACTTTTGATCTCTTCGAGATATTATTTGTATCCACCTTGAGGTGGATGAGTTTTTATTTTTTGTTAAGCTTATTTGGTTGTTGAGGTTAGGGTCATTATTTTCATCGTTGGCTTTCCCGATAGATCGGGATTTCGCTGCGCTCAACGTTTTATGTTGGTATTCGCTGCGCTCATGCTATTTTCATCTTTCGCCTCCGGTGCGAAATCCTGCAGGTACGCCTCTGCGAGGCGTGGGTTTAAAATTTTCAAATTCTGTTTCGTTACCCAGGGTGGCGCTCATCCCGTTTTACGGGATTCGCTCTGCCTGGGCTATTTTATGCCGGCCCGTTGGGCCGTTTTGGGTATCCGCCGGCGGGCGGATGATTTTTTAAATTTCGCTAAGGTCAATTTATGGTTGAGGTTAGGGCTTATTTTCATCATTGGCTTCGTTTCGTTTTGTGTTGTTATTCGTTGCGTTCATGGCCGGTTTTATCTTTCGCCTCCGGTGCGAAATCCTGTCGGCACGCCTCTGCGAGGCGTGGGTTTATAAACATAACAATTACAATTGCTGACCGGGGCCTTACGGACCCCGGCTAGTTACTTTCGGCTTTTCAAGCCTTTTATGGCTGGGTTGCCGGGTTGTGTTGTTTTTGTTGATTTCCATTTCTTTCGTACCTTCATATCAGCCAAAATAAATTGGCTGGTTGGGTCTGGTCCGCATCAGATAGCCCTGGGCCAGGTAAGCACCCACAAGCGCTTGAAGGCGCCACAGTCCATGCGCAGAATATCTCTGCGGGCGTGGCTGGTTGGGGCGGGGCACGCCGGAGGTTGGCGGGTGGTTTGGGGGCTATTGGGGCGACTTTGGAATTATAGACCGCGTTTTGTTTGAAGGCAATTTAAATATTATGTTTTTATTATATATAACACAATATTTTCGTATTTATATTTTTATGACAGATTAGTTTCATGGGTAAAATTCGGCTGATTTATTCTTAATAGTTTATTATTTAAAGATTTATGTTGTTTTCAGAGGTTGTCAACAAAATAACATGCACTGTGTTTTATAAAGACCTGTTTTAAGTTATTTTATAATAATAAATTGTGTGATTTTTGAGGAAATAATATTCACTGTGGTTATTAAGCAACTATGAAAGACTGTTGAAAAAATATATTCGAATTGATAGAGTATATTTGAGGATAGCTGGAAAAGTCGCCTTTATTGTTATTGCATTCTGGAGTGCAACCTATGGTCAAGAATTATTTATTTGGATTTTCGTTTTATCTTTTGACTGGATGTGTATGTCTTTACGGTCAGTATTCTGGTGGAAATGGTACTGTTAGTGATCCCTGGCAAATCGCATCTGCTGAAGATTTGGTTACCTTGGGCCAAAGTCCAGAAGATTATTGTTCTAACTTTATTTTAGTTGCGGATATTGATTTAAAGTATATTCCTTTTATGTCAGCAGTCATTGCTCCTATTCGATATGATCCTAATTCCGGGTATGTGGTAATTGCCTTTAGTGGTGTATTTGACGGCAATAGCAAATGTATCTATAACTTGACCATCGATACCTTGGGGGATAGCGATCCTGTCAATGATGATGCGAATTATCTGGGACTGTTTGGTCAATGCAGTCAGGCGGTCATTAAAAATTTAACTATAAAAAATGGATCTGTTAATGGCGGTAATTCATCGTATGTGGGCGGCCTGTGTGGTTATAACGAAGCGAGTCATATCACCAGGTGCTTGTATGAAGGAGAAGTTAAAGGAAATGTTTATAGCGACAATATTGGCGGTCTGGTGGGATATAGTACCTGGTTATGGTTTTCAGATGACTATCTTGAGGAAGCGAAATTGGAATATTGCGGTATGATTGGCTGTGTCACGGGCGGTTATCGAGTCGGTGGTCTTGTTGGCCAGTGCGGCGCTTCGGAAACCATTGCCTGCTTTGCCAATACGACAACAACCGGGGTGGATAGCGTTGGGGGATTATTGGGCGAATATTGGAGTCACGTGGCCATAGCGAACTGCTATGCGCTGGGGCAAGTTACTGGTGAATCCAGTGTTGGGGGATTGATTGGTTATAGCCAAGTGATTGCCGAAGATAAAGGAATCAGCAATTGTTATTCAGCATGTAAAGTGAATGGCGATTATCATGTCGGAGGTTTTATTGGTTACGCGGAAAATGAGGGGGTTGTTCATAACTGCTTCTGGGATATCGATATTTCCGGGATTGGCGACAGTTCCGGCAGCGAAGGAAAAACAACAGATGAAATGCATGATTCATCGACATTTATTAATGCCGGTTGGGATTTTGTCCGCCCAATCTGGGGGATACAGGGTCAGGATTATCCTAAACTAGCATGGAATAATCCGGATATTGATAATAATAGTATTGTCAACTGGAATGACCTGGCTCAGATTACTGCTCAATGGTTATTGAAAGATTGCGGGTGGTGTGACAATTCAGATTTGACGGGAGATCTGGCCGTTGATATATTTGATTTAAATTATCTGGTTAACCGGTGGCTAGATATCGATCAAATGTCGGATCATATATTCTCAATTACAATCGGAGTCGGCCATGATTATAGCAGTCCGAATGATGATAACGATACCGAATACAATTTTGAATTGAAAGTGATGACTGATAATACGGTTGACCATATTGATTTCATAACGACATCGAATCACTCGGTTCAGATTCCCAAGAGAGGGTATTGGGCCTCTGAAGGCCCGGATGGGAACTTTTATACGGACTGGGATTATAATGTTGATTTAAATGCGTACGAATGGTCGTATGAGGCGGAATTATTTAATCTTGATGATTTGCAGGATTATGACACCAGTGGTTATGGTGAATATGAAATAATTATATATTATCAAAATGGTCATATCCACTCGGTGACTATTCCCTTCGGAGTACCTGAAACTACTAATCCTTTGCCACAACCGGTACAGATTCCTTTGCTGATTGAGATTAATGATGGCGACTATATCACTACTCCTGAATCGGTGGCGTGGGAACCATGGAGTGCCTGTAACAGCCTTCAGAACAGTCTGATCTATTTTGGTTTGGATCACGATGAAAGTGGTGAGGAATTTAAGTATCTTTTAAAGTGTGAAGATGGCGTCTCAGAGATGCCCCATTTGCATGAAGGGGAATGGGAATCGAGCCTTGCTTTTGCCGTTTGGTATGATTTTATGCAGAATAATGTGCCCGTTAGCATTTATAAATATACTGAAAGTGATTATGATTTTATTATTATTCCCTAAATACACATTTTGGTGAAGATCACTTTCGGCTTGTTTTTCGGGATTTCGCTTTGTTCAATATCCGGTACTTTCAGCTGACCGACAGGATAAATTATATGGGGGAAAGCAATTAGAGATTTGAAAAATGGAACAGCTAGTTAATCGCGAAGGGGGAAGGGGGTGGTTGATGGCGATATTTAGCCGGGAGCGTTTGGTGTCTTTCGGCCCTGCGGGCCTTATGATCATATCCAAGAATCTTTCCGGAACCTTACGGTACCGGCTAGAGACTGACAGCCCTTCGGGCTTCTCTGATGCAATGGGATCTAAATACGATAGTTATGCCTGATTTCAAATTTGAGATCTCAGAATTATAAACAGCCGGATTAATACAAGGCGCAAAGAGGGGCATCTAAACTGCGAATTTATTCGGAAATTATTTTGTGCTCATGTATGTGCCTAGTTTCGCTTGAAAGTAGTGCCTGGAATGGGTTTTATCGCTAATGGCAAGAAAAAAGGCCGATCCGGGGGGATCGGCCGTGGGGTTAGTTGTTGTGTTGGATCACTGGGGCAGGGCGGCCTGGAGTTCGTTGAGTTGTTCGGGGGTGACGGTTTCGAGGTGGAGGTCGCCGAAGAGGACGCGGTGGGAGTTTTGGGGTGTTTTCCAGTGCATCAGGGGCAGGAGTTTATCGCCGGGCCGGACCAGATCGCCGTGATAGACGGGTTCGGCGTTTTGCCGGGACAGGACGCGGGGGAAGGCGGTGAGGGTGGTGAGTTTCATGATGAGCTGCTGCTGGATCTGGGGGGAGGGTTTTGTGGACCGGTCCATGCCCAGTTGTTCACGGTAGCGCTGCGCGGGGGCGCTGTCATCGGTCATGAGGGCCCGGCTGATACCGGCGGCGAGTTGCTGGAGGCCCTGAGTGTTGAGTTCGGCGGGATAGCTGCCGGTCAGGTCCGCGGCCATTTGCAGGACCTCGATGAAGCCCTGTTCGCTCAGGGAGGGAGCCTGGGTGTTATGGGTTGGATCGGGATTAAAGTCGGAGGGGACCTCGGGAGTGAAGTCGGATTCGCTGACCGTGAGATCCCACTGGTAATCGTACTGGGCCAGGTGGCGGGTCCAGCCGGCGCCGAAGTCGAAATCGATTTCATGGCGTACCGGCAGTAACGTCTCGACATCCACCCACAAGCGGGCGACAAACGAATCGCCGGTGAACTTCAGATAATCGGGATCGCGGGTTTCGTAGCCCTGGACCTTTTTGTTGTCGATGGTTTTGGGTTTCAGGGTAGTATACTCGCAATCCAGCAGCCGCTGGACCATCAGACGCGGATCACAGCTTTCCAACCTGACCGTGTTCAGGGTGGCTTCGTCCAGGTCCATGCGCGTATACATTTTGTCGGTTACGTTAATCAGGATCATACTCTGCTCGTGGGGCAGATAGTACAGCTGCATCTGTGTGGCTTTGTTGTCGGCGGAGTGAACGGTGTTTAACTCTTTCTTCAGGCCGTATTGTTCGGAGGTGAGCACCGTGCAATCAGAGGTACTGTCTCCCTTGGGATCGTTGTGAGACCGGGAGGTCTCCCGGTACCTGTAAGCCTGTATCGTCTTGACTCGGGTCCAGACCTCGGCCAGGGATACGGACTGGCCGCCGGGCCATACCGAGATGGCATAAAAACATATAAATGCGGCGACAATAACCGCCGCTATTTTTGAGAGTGGATTATTCATGATCAATCTCCTGATACGCAGGCCGGCGCCCGGGTGGGGCGCGTGGTTGAGCCCGCTATTCTGTTTGTTAAAGATTCGGGTCATGACATCGTCTTCGAAGTCGCTTTGCGACGCGGCTTGAGCGTCCTGGAGCAAACGGAACTGGAGATCCTGGAGCTTCTCCAGTTCCAATTGACAATGTTGACAGCTTTTGACATGCTCTTCGACTTGTGCGGTCTGCGTGTCATCAAGCAGCGCTTCGATATACGATACCAACAGTTCCTGACAGTTTGTGCAGTTCATAATTACACCTCGATTTTATCTTGACTGTGCTGCATGGATTTTCGCAGCATGGTATAGGCTCTTGACAGAGTTTTGGTGACGGTTCCCAGAGGCATGCCGAGTTGTTCGACAATCTCGTTACAGGACAGGTTGCCGTAATAACGGAGCAGGATGACCTGATGATAGGGTTCGGGCAGGGCCGTGACGGCGGATTCCAGGCCGAAGTCCAGGGAGAGTTCCGGCCGGGCGGTTTCGGACATGGCTTCGTGAATTTTTTCGAGTTGTCGCCGATGCTTATCCTTGCGCTGCTGTTCTTTGGCCACGCGTTCGCCAATGCCCAGCAACCAGGAGAAGAACTTGTCCGGTTGTTTCAGATTGCCCATGTTGAAAAAGGCCCGAACCAGGCTTTCCTGGGCCGCCTCTTCAGCCTGATCGCGGTTGCCCAGCTTGCCGGCAAGATGGGCGACCAGGATGGGTTGATAGCGGCGTACCAGATAGCGGAAGTCGTCCGGGTGGCCATCCAGACATCGCGTTACATAGTAAAGATCCTTTTCCATTGTCAAATACCTCGATATATACCCAATGGGTATGAAAATTTCTGATCGCTCGCAGCACAACAGATGACTCGTAAAAGACTTATTTCACGGCCAGGCGGGCATTTTCAGTCGTAAACGGTATATATAACATTGTCAATTTGCGGTTTTCAATCAATAGTGAGGGCGAGAGGGGTTTTGCGACCAAAAAAACCGAAAAAATACGGGTATTTTGGATTATGAGCCGGCCGGCATATCGTGGATTTCTGTTTATCTGTTTGAATAATAAGCGGTTATGTTAATATTGGTTGATGGACGCGGGCCAGACCAGTGGGAAGATTGAATCGGGGGGGTGCGCTTTTTGGGCGCGTGAGTGGATTGAAGTGGGATTCGTTATTCCGTTGCTGCCATAACCGGCGATTCCGCAAGATAACAGGGCAAGGTGAAAAAGAAGGTGGAGCCTTCATCCGGGTCGTTGGATTCTACCCAGACGGAGCCGCCGTGCAGTTCGACGATTCGTTTTACCACGGCCAGACCGATGCCTGTTCCTGAGCCGTTGGGTGAGAGTTTTTCGAACAGATTGAAGATTCGGTCCTGACAAACGGGATCAATGCCCATGCCGTTATCCTTAACGAAGAAACGAATGGTTTGATTGTCAGGTTCTTTTTTCCAGCCCACCTGGATGCGGGGATGGGTCTGGTCGCCCATATATTTTATGGCGTTGTCAACGAGATTCTGCAAGACCTGAACGATTCGCTGGTGATCGCCTTTGACCGGGGGCAAGTCCGGGGCGAGATCGACCCGAACCGCATTTTTTCGTACAGCGCCATTCAGTATTTCGAGGACTTCCGCGCCCACTTCGTTCATATCGACTTCGGTCATCTCACCCAGTTCCCGGCCACTGCGGGAGAGTTCGAGCAGGCTCGCCAGCAGCGCGTTCATACGATCCACGGCGGATTGAATGGTGGTGATATCCTCCTGGACCTGGTCGTTTTTACCTTTTTGCAGGTCGGCTTTCAGCATGCCCAGGAAACCACTGATGGTAATGAGGGGGGATTTCAGGTCATGAGAGACGGTATAGACAAATTGTTCGAGCTGCGTATTTTTCAGACTCAATTCATTGATCAGGTTTTCCCGGTCGCGCCGGCTGTTTTTCAGTTCGGTGATGTCGGAAGCGATGCCCATGGCGCTGATGACATTGCCTTTTTGGTCGCAGATGGGACGCAGGGCGAAGAGGGCGGGAAACGGTTCGCCATTCTTACGAACCAGGGTGACTTCGCCGGTGAATCCGATTTTTTTCTCCCGGATATCACGTTGCATCTTTGGGAATTTCAAGACATCTTCCGGGGTATGCAGGATGGCGACTTCATGGCCGATTACATCTTTGGCGCGATAGCCGAACATTTTTTCGGCCCCGGGACTGAATGTCAGTATTCTGGCATGAATTCCCTGCAGATCGGCGATAATCAGGGAGACGGTATCGGCGCCGATGTAAATGGAGCGGAGGAGTTCGCGACTTTCGAATAATTCGCGACGGTTGCGATCAAGATAGATTACCAGAAATCCCAGGGCGATGAAGAACGAGAAAAAGGCGCCCAGCAGGTACCCCCACGGCGCCAACCATTCGATGGGTCGCAGAAAAGGGTAGTCCAGTTTGTGGATTCCCCAAAGGATAAAAACGATACCCACAAACCATTGGCCCAGTTCATCCACATTGCGGTTTCTCATGAAGACGATACCAGTAAAGATATTAGTGATGCCGATCAGGGTGAACGTCGGGATCGACATAAGTAAGAAAGGTTGTTGAGTCAGAATGGTGCAAACGATCCAGGCGGGACCGGCCAGCAGGATCAGGAACCAATAGGGAGAGAAACGTTTTTCTGTCCAGGCGTAAATGCCCCAGAGCAGGAAAAAGCCGTTAAGAAGAGAACTGGTTTGATTGAGAATCAGAAAGACCGGTGATGGGGATTGGAGGTCTAATAGCAGGAAAACAAAACGCAATACGTAAATCGACCAGGCGATCGACCATAAGGCCAGGCTCTTATGCCGCTCACGATAATACAGGTAGCAGTACGTCAACGTCTGGATCAGGGTTCCGGCAAGCGTGGCGACCACTGATGGGAACAACCATTGCATGATTTTTCTCCGGTCATATTCAAGATAGCCGGCGAAATAGTCCTTGTCGCCGGATAATAGAATAACAGGCTACCCCGACCAGAACGAATTTCCTCTGACAAGCCCTGGGAAATCTGCCTGAATATATCCTGACAATGTTCGCGTCAGTATGCGGCGATATTGTCAGGAAGTACTAAACACTATTCGTATCGTCTTTTATGGATTCCCGGAATACTTGAACAAGGAAAGAAATCATGCGATCCGCAAGAGGCTGGATCGCACAACCCGTTTAAATACAATGTGTTATCGCTATCAGGGGCATGGTTGTGGATGCAGACGTGGGGTATACCCTGGCTAAATTAGATTGGGAGATAGCGGGTGGAGGTCTGATAAGTTATGTCGATCTCGGGGAGTATTCCTGAAATGATCAGGGCATGGCTTTGCGCCAGGTCAGGAGTTTTTCGCGGTAGGTCTGGACCAGGGTGGGATTTTTTTCGGCGAGGTTAGTCAGTTCGTTGGGGTCGGTGGCAAGGTCGTAGAGTTCGGGGCCGGCGCCATCGGCGTTGATGAGGAACTTCCAGTTGCCATCGCGGAGGGCGAGGTTGGGACTGCGGTCGGCGGGGTCCTGGGGATAAGCGAAGGAGGTGTTGTTGCGGCCGTATTCCCAGATGAGGGTTTTGGTGCGCAGGGGTTGTTGGCCGGTAAAGACGGGGCTGAGATCCTGGCCGTCGATCGATTCGGTCACGGCGGCCGGGACCGGGACACCGGCGATCCGGCAGAATGAGGGCAGCAAGTCGACCGTACTCATGACGGTGGTGGTGTTGACCTTGCCGGCGGGGGCGTGGCCAGGCCACCAGACCAGCATGGGCTGGCGGTTGCCGCCTTCGTAGAGGCTGAGCTTGGAGCCGCGCAGGCCGGCAGTGCGGCGGTGGTCGTAGGTGGGGGCCGGGCCGTTGTCGCCGGTGAAGATGACCAGGGTGTTTTTTTCGATTCCCAGTTCGCGCAAGCCATCCAGCAGGCGGCCCATCTGACGGTCGTATTCTTCGAGAACGCCTTTGAAGTTGGGTTCGCCGGAGCGGTTGTTGCCGGCCTGGTATCTGGCTTTCATGGCCGGGCTGGGGACAAAGGGGGTATGGGTGTCATCCGGCCAGAGATTGACATAGCAGGGCTGGTCTTTATGGCGGCGCAGGAAGTCCAGGGTTTTATCGACGAAGAAGGCGGTCCGGTCCCAGCGTTTGACCTTGTCCTGATCGGACCAGATCCAGTCGGAGGCGGTGATATCGGGATGGGGATCGGGGCTTTCCCAGGTACTGACCCATTCATCGAATCCGTATTCGCGGATGGAAGGGGCGTTGTCGACGTCGCGGCCGCCGCCCATGTGCCATTTGCCGATGTGGGCGGTGGCGTAGCCGCCGGATTGGAGCAGGCGCGGCAGGGTGGGGAATTTGGGATCGAGGAAGTCGGCCTGGCCGCATTCGGCGTTGCCTTTGCGGGTCTGGAGATAGCTGGTGATGCGGCAGCGGGCCGGAAAGAGTCCGGTGGTGCAGCCAACTCGTGAAGGTGAGCAGATGGGCGCGGCGACGTAAAACTGAGTGAGCCGGATGCCCTCTTGCGCCATGCGGTCCATATTGGGGGTGGGGACAAACTGGCCGCCGTAGCTGCCGAGATCGCCCCAGCCGAAATCGTCGGTGAGGACGAAGATGATATTGGGGCGGTCGGGGGTGGCGGCAGTTATCGGACCAGGTATTGCCAGGGTGATAACCGTTATAATCAGGATAAGCGTTATGATCGATAGTGATTTATTCATGCTGAATTACCTTTATGAAAAATAGTTATTAGTTTGTATGTTACTGATAAACAGGGCTTGGGGCAAGTTGTTATTCTGACGCCGGGTTATTGGTATTGGTTGCGATTAATATAATGTGAAATTCGGGCCGGTTCCTGTTGGATGTTTCGGTTGTTTGCCAGAGGAGGAGGGATTACTGTTTTTATAGAGATAGACTTTGAGGGTGTCATTTTTGGCTGTTGCTAAAAGGACATCGCGCATGCCGGAGCCGGTGAGGTCGACGGGGGCGATCAGGGTGGGGTTTTCGCCCTGGGCGGTAACGAAGCGGCAGATGGGTTGACCGTGGCCATCATAGAGAGAAGGGGGGATGAATGTGCCGATCTCCATGAGGCCATCGTTGTTCCAGTCAACCAGCATATGGCTGCGGCAGTAGCTGGTGTTGATCCGGCCCAGCGGGTTGCCTTGCTGGTCGAACAGGCAGAGAGGTTTGGGAGGGTTGGGCAGATGGTCGATATCCACAACCAGTTCCAGGCCGGGCAGGTCGGGGCGGATATTGCCGACATCGACCGATTCGTAGTGTTGACCGGTCGCGCGCCAGATGGGTTGACCATTGCCATCGGTCAGGACCAGCGTATTGCCGCCGCACATGGTCAGGATGAGTCGGGTGTCTTCGGGTTTGGGGGCCAGGTTGACGACGCGCCAGCAATCCGCGTGTCCGCCTAATTTCTGCCCCTTTTCGGGTTGGAGGGTCCAGCGAATGGAGCCATCGGCGTTCAGTGCGGCGTAGCCGGCGAGGATTTCATCGCGGCCATCGCCATCCAGATCGACGGGAAAGGGTTGATGGGCGGTTCGGTAGCCACCGGGCTCTGTGACGGTCCAGAGCCGTTGGCCGTCGGTGGAGTATGCCCAGATCTGTTTGTAGCGGTTCTTGACCAGAATGTCCGAAGGCCAGCCTTTGCCTGAGAGGTCGGCGAACAGGACACAATCGCCGGCGTGCTGTTCGATGGGAAAAGATTTCCAGACTTTTCCGGTGCGGCCATTGAGGATGATTAATTGCCGGTCGGCCGCGACGATGACCTCATTGGCGCCGTTATTGTCGATGTCGTGGATCTGGCAAGCCACATCGTGATGGAGCGGCCGGCGGCCGAGCTGGGAATCGCCCCAGCGCCAGAGGACGCTGCCGTCGAGTTTCTGGACTGAGACAGACGAGGTGAAGTGGTTGTCATTTTCGTCGAAGTTGCGAGCGGAGACGATTTCGATTTCGTCGTCGTTATCTACATCACCGGCAACAACCCAGTTGCCGCCGTATTCGTCGATGGTGATGGTTTGCCAGGGGGTAACAGTCAGGGTGTCGGCCGGCAATTTACGGGCATCGGTTTCGAAAGGTTTTGGCTGGTCGGCGCGGACTGGCAAGCGGCATAGTGTTATCCATATAATTGTGGCTACTACGGCCAAGGTTTTGGGATGGATAGATTTGAATCGCTTTGTCATGATGGGTGTCTCCAATATCGGCAACGCCGGATCAGAATGGTTCTGGTCAATCGTTTGGGGATGAGGTCCATACATAGACTGCGGCGTGGCCGGGGTAAGGGGCTTTGAGCGTTTGTCTGGCATCGCCGGGGATGGTCGTAATAGAGGAGAGAGTGCCCTGGGTTGGATGAACCCACTGGACGTTGAACTCGCCGTTTATACCAGTTAGATTCAGGGTGGCTTCGCCACCGTCAGGTAGATAAACCAGGTATTTCCGGCCGGGGGAAGCCAGGCAATATCCGGTGTCGGCCAGGCCGGGTTGTGGGGTGAGGGTGGCCAGATCGATACGTTCAGCCAGTTTCAGGGTGATACCCATAGCGGCCCGGATGCCATCCCATTTGGAACTGAGGCCGAATTGATCCAGAGGCGCTTCTCTTTTAGAGGGGTCCATGAAGAGCGGATTCATACCGCGGGTAAACGCTTTCCAGACCCAGACGGCATCGCCGCCAATACCCCAGAGATGATCGGTATCCAGCAAAATGACTTTGGAGCCATCGGCCGCGGGCGGGTTGGATCGGTAGACTTCTTTCCTGCCTATGATCGAATTGGGTGAAATGGCTTCAGCGGGGCTGTCGAACAAGGTCTGGTTGGTGCCCGGCCCGAAGGTTTTGTCGTATTGAAAGGTCATCCAGACGGGATGCCGCATGGGGCGGGAATGTTCGCACTTTTTGATAAAGTTGATCATATGAAACTGCCAGTCGGTTGAGTTGCCGTGGCTTTCGTTGGAAATCTCGTAGATGATATTGTCAAAGTCGCCAACGGTTTCGATGACCTTGCGGATATAGGCTTCCTGTAACGCGGTAATAGCGGGGATGGTCAGGGTGTGAACTTCATAACCGTTGCCATCGTTATCAGGATCGCCATCGATGCCGTTGATATTGTTGTCGCGGTGATAGGGGTGGCCCGGCCAGGGAGAGCCTTTGGCGCCGGGCGATTTTTTTTGCGACACTGAAGCCCTGAAACAGCATGATGCCGACATAGAAGCCGCGCTGCCGGGCGGCTTCGACCCGGTCGCGCAGTCTTTGGAAATAATCGGGATCGAACCGGTTCAGATCGAAACGCAACTTGCCGTCGGGTGTCTGGGCCGGGCCGGTTCGCAGGTAGGGCAGGGGATGGACCCAGCGGGGTTGGGTATCCCAGGTTTCTCGGTCGCTTTCCCAGGCCCAGAGCCGGAAGAAGTTGTGGTTGGCCCGGGTGAGAAAATCCAGAAACTCATCATAATCGAATGGCTGGGGAGGGTTGGTCAGGCCGCCATCCTGTAAATTGTGCCAGGTGTGCGATCCGGTCAGGTATAAGGCATGGATGCCGTCGGCGGTGAAATACCGCGGGTTATCCGGTAAGAGCCGCAAGGGTTTTTGTGCTGGCGGGGGCTTGCGGTTGCCAGAAGCTCATAAAGATTCTGGCGAGTACCTGTTCGCCGAACTCGTTGGCGTGGACGATATCGCGATAGAACCGGTGGGGATGTTGGCCGGATGAGTTGAGGTACTGGGCCCAGGGAGTGGTGAGATCGAGAAAAGCTGTTTGTTTGCGAGCGGCAAGTTTGCGCAGGGCGCGGCCATAGTCGCCGGTTCCGGAATAATGGGCGCGGGCCAGTTCGGCCGGGACGCGTGGATCGGCAGCGCCAAAGGAGCCGGTACCCAGCAGGATTTCGACGGTGGGCAGGGCGGTACGCAACTGGTCGATTACGGTGGCGATGCTATCGATATCGGCCTGGCTGATACCGCCGAGAAAGACCAGGTCGGGGCGGCGCGGAATGACCTGGTTGACGATCCGGTTGTTTTCTTTGAAGTGCTGACAGCCGCCGCTGCCGCGAACATAGACGGTGGTGGTGATCTGGGCTTTGGGACAGGCTTCCTGCAGGAGCGCGACCCAACCGCTGCGCATGGTGTCGTTGACGATACTATCGCCGATGGCCATGATATGCAGGTTGCCCCCTTCGGTGAGGATGCGATGAGTCTGGGGCAGGAATTGCCAGTTATTCGTTAGCGGCGTGAAATAGCCCGGCGGCATGGCGGTTTGTATGGTTTTGATTTGTTGCAGGGATCGAACCGGACTGGAAAAGAGATAATAATCGGGTTCGCCAGCATCAAAGTTCTGGTTTTTTACATCGGGCGGATACCGGGAGGGCAAAGGGCCCTTTTCTGGAAAGGTTACGGGGGAATCGATGGTCATATCGGCATAGAGGGTCGTGTGCCCGGTGTCTGATATCGGTAAGATGCCGGTTATTATCAGGAATGCCCAGAAAGGGCAGTAGTGAAAAAGCGTTTTCATGATAATTCCTTTGGTGGCCGGATTGGATTTTCAGAGAAATCATTGGCGCAGAATATCGATATCGATCCTGCAAAACCATGATACCAATGAACAGAGCTGTTAATGCCGTTGATAGTTAAACGGGTGTGGGGTGTTTTTATTTCTGTGTCGGTATTGTTTGTGGATTCGTCCGGGTGGGATATTGCCGTTATGGTTTATAACGTATTGTTTTTAAAAGAATTAATGGTCTGGTTTTCTGTAGAGGGTCTGTGGGGGGTGGGTAATGATTTTTTCTGTAATGGCCGGGTAGAGGAAAAAATGGTTATTTGTTAAATTTTAAGCGCAAGATCGATTGGGGTTGGGTGTATTTAACAGTGAATCCAAATGATTCATGGCTATTTGATATTGTTAACAGTATTTATGCCCGGCTGGATGGCAAGATTGTTGTCTGAGATGTTTAGCAGCGACATTTGAGTTATGGCGATCGGGTGAAATTTTCCGGTATCCTCTGGATTCGTTAGCTTGCAAGCTAATACCAAGCGTGAATTGAGTATGAATAATGGATTATAGTCATCAGGAGTTAAGCAATGCGGATTACTATAGCAAATATTGTAGCGGTAGTTTTGATTCTGGCGAGCAGTTTGCCGGCCCGGTATTCCGGGGGGAGCGGCAGCGTCGGCAATCCCTATCTGATTGGATCGGAAGCGGATCTGATGTTGCTGGCGGCTCAGACGCAGGATTATGACGCCTGTTTCAAGCTGGTCAGTGATCTGGATCTGAGTGGTCAGGGCGATAACAGTGATGGGACTTTTTCCAACGCGGTGATCGCGCCGGGTACACCGGATGTGTTTACGGGGATGTTCGACGGCAACGGTTATACGATCCGGAACCTTGGCATCCATATGAAGAGCAATGCGGATAATGTGGGTTTGTTTGGGATTATAGGCAGTGGCGGGGTTGTCGCGAATCTGAATTTGACGGACGTGTCCATCTATTCCATTTATACCGGCGCGAGGATTGGTGGTGTGGCCGGGGCTTGCGGGTATGGCAGTAATTACCTGGGAGGGCAGATTGTCAACTGTCATGTGAGCGGGGTGGTGGATGCGGGTTATGCGCCCAGTGTAGGCGGGGTGGCCGGATTTAGTAATGGCGGGGCCCTGGTCGGGTGTACGGCGGCGGTGACTATTGATGGCAAACAGAATGTCGGGGGCGTGATCGGGCATATGGAATTTGGAGAAGTGGCCGGTTGCGTGGCGGCCGGGACGGTTAATGCGTCGAATGGTTTTTGTGGGGGTATTGTTGGCGAGGCGAACGATTACAACGATATCCTGAACTGTCAATTTGAGGGAACTGTCAACGGCGGGACCAAAGAACGGGCCGGCGGGATTGTGGGGTCACTGGCGCGCTATAGCACGGCGCTGGATTGTTACAGCGATGTGACGGTGGAATGTTATGAAAAAGCGGGGGGGATTGCCGGCTTGAGTAATGGGATTATCAGGCGGTGTTATAGCCGCGGGATGATTACCGTGTGGGATTATACCGCCGGCGGGGTTGTGGGAGTGAATGAAAATGAAGGATTTGTTTACGATTGCAGTACGCAGATCGATATTTATGGAAAATATGGCGCGGACCGCCTGGGTGGGATTGCCGGGGTGAACCAGTGTCTGATCAGCAGGTGCCGGGCGACTGGCAGTGTGAACGCCAGCTACGCGGCGGAGAAGATTGGCGGCGGGATCGGTTATAATGACCGCGGGGATCTGGTGGATTGTTATGCGGCTTGTGTCGTAACCGGGCAGTATGATGTGAAGCAGATCGGCGGATTTGTAGGGCGGTCTTATGGCAGTTATAATATTATTACCGGATGCTACTGGGATTATCAGGTGGCGGGGATTTCGGTGAGTGAAGCGGGAGTGGGATTGACGACCGCCCAGATGCAGGACGCGGCGAACCTGGCGTTCGATTTTGTGGGTGACAGCAGTGACGGGAATAACGATTACTGGTATCTGCCGGTGGGGGGCGGTTACGCGATGCTGTGGTGGGAGAATCCGCTGGTGGCGGACGGTAACTGCGACGCGGTAGTCGATGGGCGGGATCTGGATCTGTTTATCCGGGAATGGCAGATGGAGGGAACAAGCGGCTATCGCTTAAAGTCCGATTTTAATCTTGATGGTGTTGTGGATATGTTCGATCATGCCATTCTTTCTGAGAGATGGTTGCGGGATTGATGATCATGTATCCGTCAGGTATTTATATATTTGTTACCATGCCGAAGTATTGAGAGGAAACCAATTTATGGAAACAATGACCCGGGCCGCCTTTATGGTGTGGCCTGGGTTGTTGTTTTTTTTGGGGGGATGTTTGAGGATGATGTGAAGAATGATGGCATTGGGAGGTTGGGCCCGGATTGGCGATTTATGTCAGGGTGTCAGGGCTTGCTGCCAGCGTTCGGCGCAGGGTAGTGAGCAAGAAATATCGTAGTTGGTTAATACAAAATTTTGGTGATTAACAATGAAATAAAGTTAGATTGTTGCATATATCGGACATGCTAATCCTATGAGTTAGACAGGTGTGCTGGTTCGGTAAGGCTTTATTTTATATTGTGTTATATATTGCCGAATGTGACTTAAAGTCATTAAAACCATATATTGAAAAAACATAGTATTATTATGGAGAAAATATGAAATTATTAGGAATAAATTTCTTTATATTTTTCTGGATATTGTGTATAGTAAAATAATTGTCTGGCTTGACCTCGAAATACATAATTAATTCTACATCGTATTTTATCTTCTTGCTATGTTATTTGTTAAGGAGATTATATGTGTGATGATTATCTAGGTTTTGTGTTTAGTAAAAGCAGCAAAAACGGGCTGTTAACATTTTAGGGATAAGAAATGCAATTTATTGAGTTCATCAACTCGTAGCTTTAAATGCCTGCGAGTCAATTGTGTTATTCGATGATAACGAGGTTTCAAAATGTGTTTGAAATACAGAGAGATGACGACATGGCCAGTGATATAAATCTTGAAAATAAAAATAGCAGTGAAAATGATAATAGTGAGGGCGAGCTTACCAAACAAAGTCCTATAGAATCACAGGAGGGGAATATGGAATCTGCCCCACTATCGAGTGAACAAGAAATCAACGACACTTCTTCTAGTGGAAAAGCAGATGTGGGAACAAATATCAAAGCAAATCATGCAAATACGGAGGAAGCGGTTAAAAATAAAAAAGCGGCTGGCGAAGTATTTATGGAATTGAAACAGGTGGTTTTGGGTATGGATTATAAAATGGATGAAATCAACCGATTTGTCCATTTGGCTAAAGATAAATTGGTTCGTCAAGAGAGTGATTATATCAGGCAAGGGAAAATGGATGTCTTAGAATCTTTTTTTGAATTACACGACCTGCTGTTTCGAAGAGTAAAAGCCATGGAAGCGGCGGTTGTCGAGCCAGATAATTTTAATATTGAGTTATTAAAATTCGTAAGAGAGATATTAGCAAAGCATGATATCGATGTTATTGAACCTCAGCCTGGCGAGGTATTTGACATGAACTATATGGAATCCTTTAAAGCCGAACCTGCCCGGTTCTGGCGTGTGCCGGATACCATAGCGCATGTTGATAAGTGCGGTTATATTGAACAGGTTAGTGAAATCGAGGAAAAGGTATTACGTCCTGCGCGGGTTACCGTTTATCGAAAATAATACATTTAGGAGTATCAGGTATGAGTTCGTATCCATGTATTGGTATTGATTTGGGGACCACCTATTCAGCACTGGCCGTGATTAATGCGGCCGGACGTCCGGAAATTGTGCCGAATGCTGAAGGTGAACGTATTACGCGATCCGCGATTTTTTTTCAGGATGATATTACAACCATCGTTGGTGAACATGCGAAGCGATGTGCCGGGCATCAGCCAGATCGGGTTGTTCAATGGATTAAGCGCCAAATGGGCGATCCAGATTGGCGGTTTGCCGTAAATAGCAAGCAATATTCAGCGATTGAGTTAAGCAGTATCATATTAAAAAAGCTAAGAAAAGATGCAGAGGCGAGGCTGGGGCACATAAAATATGCGGTTGTTACGGTACCAGCGTATTTCGATGAAACGAGGCGGGTGGCAACAATGAATGCGGCTAGACTTGCTGGTCTCGAATTACTTGAAATAATTAATGAACCAACGGCTGCGGCATTGACCTATGCTTCTACTGGAGGGCGACCAGGAACTATATTGGTTTATGATTTTGGGGGTGGGACGTTTGATGTATCTATCGTCCAAGTTGAGGATGCTCATAATATAAAAATAATCGCCTCAGAAGGGGATCATAAATTAGGCGGATGCGATTTGGATATTCGGTTAGCTCGGTTTCTGACTCAAAAATTTCTGGAAGAAAAAAATATCTCTATTAAAGAAGATGAAAAAAATGGTGACTGGCTAAATCTAATAGATCTAAGCGAAACTGTCAAAAAAGGGCTATCTAAAACAAGTCAGGAACAATGTCGCCCCAATTGGGGTGCGAATATGATTGTCGTCGATGTCCAGCGAGCCACTTTTGAAAAACTGATATCGGATGAGGTTATGAGAACACAGATGTTAGTAGAAAATGCCCTGGAAGCTGCCAGTTTAGAACCGGGCGGCATTGATGAAGTGCTGCTGGTGGGCGGTTCCAGTCGTATCCCGGCTGTCCAACAAATGCTGAAAGCCAAATTTGGCAAGGAGCCAATCAGCTATGTAAATCCGGATGAGGCGGTAGCCTTGGGAGCAGCTATCAAAGCCGGTTTTTTGATGCATCAGAAAGGACTTACTGAATTGACTCCACAGGCAGCAGCCATCATCAGTCGTACAAAATTACAGGATGTGACTGCACACAGCCTTGGGACATATGTGGTTTGTGATGTAGGTGGCAGAGATATGCTTAGAAACGATATTATTATATCTAAAAATACACCAATACCAGCCAAGAAAAGTAAAACCTATTACACACGATACCATAATCAGACTGCAATTGACTGTAGTGTTACTCAAGGGGAAGATCCAGATCCGGAATTTGTCAATATACTGATAGATGAATCTTTGGAACTTCCCGAAGGCAGGCCACCAGGATGTCCAATTGAGGTGACCTATTCCTATGATGTCAATGGTCAAATGAACTTTGAATTTAAAGATGTCGAAACCGGTAAGATAAAAACGCTTGAATCTGCTGACGCTTTACGAGCTCAACAACTCGTTGAAGAGGTAGAAGCTGATTTTGATGACTTGGAGATAGAATAATGGGATGGGTAATTTTTATAGTGCTTTTCGTAATATTTTGTATTTATTCTGCGGTTAAAGATTCCAAAGATGAGAAAACAAAGCAGGAAGCCAATTCCAAATTATTAGATTTAAAAAAAGAATTGGATAATGATCTCAAAGTCAAGCTGTTCGAAAGCAGTATTGAAACTAAAGATGGGGAGAAATTGCCTTGTCATAAAGTAACTATAAGTGGTACCTGTTTGGTGCCATCCCAAAACTATCCTTGCCAAATCCAATTTTATTTAATAGATATCAGTGACTCCGATGAAGATGAAAAATTACCCGTTTTATGTACAATTCCGGATCTGGCTAATGAACACGGTTTTTTTAGTGGTCATTATGAAAGTAAAATGCCATACTTAATCACTTCGTTTGAAGATATGCCGGTTATTGCGTTTCCTCCCGAGGCATTGATTATGCCCAAAAGAGGAGAACGAAAACTAAAAATTTATGTAGCCGTCACTGAAGGCGATTCGGATCGAATTATAAAGGCTGGTTCTGCAACCCGTACCTATATACAAAAAGAATACGGTTATATGGAGTATGAACAGCGTAGCATTGATATCAATAGTAAAATTGCAAGAATCGCAATTGCTGTCAGCGCTTCGGATGGCTATATCGATAAGCGCGAAACAGCAGTTATTCGCAATTATTTTGCAGAGCAATTTGCCCGTCTTAAAGACCCTGAACGAATTAAAAATGAAGTCAATAATATACTTAAGACAACGCTTGTCGAGCATAAGGCGAACGCCTTAGATAGCCATGTTGCCATCGAATCAGCGTGTAGTGAACTCAAAGAAGCTGGAGGAAAAAGTGATGCACATGCCGCTTACGAATTGGCCGTGCGGATAATAGCTGCCGATGAAGAAGTGCAGGAATCAGAGCGGGATGTATTGAAACATTTGGCAGAAATACTGGATATTCCCGATGAATTGGCAAGAGAATTTCAAGATAAACATTTTGCGGTTTCGATGTTTGACCAGTCTTCAGACGAGGCTTTATTAGACATGCCATCGGGCCTTGATGAAAAAGAAAAAATACAGTTTTTAAATAATGAATATAAGAAATGGCGCGCTCGAGTCAATCATAAGGAAGAAAAGATGCGTACTCAAGCAGAACTCCGAATCCAGGCAATAACACGAACTCGCAAGAAATTGGAAAACAATTTACAAAATGTCTGAAAAAGAAAGTTTTATTAAGCTCTGTGAATCCGTTCGATTTAGCGATGATATATACCGATGTAATGAGAAGCCTGAGTCAATGGCAAGGCTGGCAGAATTCGGTTCACAAATGAGGGCAAAAGGAGTTCGAGTCACAGGTCGGTTAACCCCAAAATTACATGACATACTAAAGGCCACTTATCAACAGCTGCAATTATTGGAGGAACCGGAGGCGTATGTTATTCCAGATTCTACACCCAATGCTTTTGCCCCGATTTTTGGAATCAAGGAGCGTCCGTTGATTGTGTTGACCAGTGGATTAGTCAATCTTTTGAAACCATTGGAACTACAATTTGTTATTGGTCATGAGCTGGGACATCTAGGCTTGGGTCATCCTGGTGTGTCTGGCGAGAATCACTATAAAAACGAATTAGAGAAGCTTAGATATCTTTCTATTTCGAGAGCCTCAGAAATATCAGCAGATCGTATAGGTTTGATAGCTACCCGAAGTTTGGTAATTGCCGCAAATGTCAAGATAAAGATGGCCTCTGGTTTATCTTCTGAGCATATTGTGCCCGATATTCAAGGTTTTCTTGAACAACTCGATCGTAAGGATAAAGGGGCTTCTCAAGAATGGGAACTTTATCAACTTCATCCGAGTCTACCGCTACGACTATGGGCCTTAATTCAATTTTCTAATACAGCGATATATGCCAGACTTACTAATCAGGGTATAGCGGGTATATCGCTTAATGAAGTCGATCATATGATTTTAGAAAGACTTAACGAGTTGGGTGATGGCAAACTTTCAGAAATGGAAAAAAACTATTTTGAAATGGCCGTAATGTGGTTAGGAGTAGCCTTGATTTTGGATGACGAAGTCATAGAAGAGCATGAAATAAAAATGCTTCAAGCTCTAATTGGCGAGGAATTGTCAAGAAAAGCCGTATCGTTTGCCAAACAATACGGAATGGATTCTGTTTTAAGTAAATTAAGAGAAGCTTTAAATCGTCTGGATTTGCATGATCCAAGAATTGTAAATAAAATTCGAAATACCTATGACATGTTTAGGCAGAGAGTAAATATTGAAAATCAGTTGCCTAAGGTGTATCCGGTTATTTGTAGTTTTCTGAATTAATGGATTACAGCATTGTTCTCAATTCATTTAGATCGGCGATGGTGATTTTTGGGTTGCCGCCGGGGGGGGCGGGGTTGGTGGTGTGGACCTGGGTGTCGTTGCGGAGGCGGATGGTGAGCCAGCCGAGCTGGTTGGGGGCGAGGAAGTCTTTGGCGGGGTTGTCGGCGATGTAGGCGCATTGCTGCGGGGGGCAGCCGAGGGTCTGGCTCATGAGTTGGAAGGGGCGGGGGCTGGGTTTCCAGCAGTCGCGGCCGAGCTCTTCGGTGTAGATGATGTGATCGACGAGGGCGGGCAGTTCGAGGGCCTGGGCCTTGAGTTTCTGGGCGGGCAGGTAGCCGTCGGTGATGACGCCGAGCCGGAAGCGGCGGCGCAGGTCGATCAGCAGTTGGCGGGTGTCGTCGGTGAGCTGGATTTCGGGGCGATGGCAGCGGTATTTCTGGACGAGTTCGGCGATGAGCTGGGGGTTGGCGCCGATACCGAGCTGGTCGAGGACGATATTGAAGACACGGTCGCGCGGGCCGTTGAGGAAGGTGTCCCAGAGGGCGTCGTAGAGCTGGTCGGCGTCAACTTCGGGCCGGGCCAGTTGGCGGGCGATGAGCCGGTAGCCGCTGACGATATAGTCGACTTCGGGATAGAGCGTGTCATCCATATCGAAGATGAGGGCGCTGAGGGTGTGGTCCAGGGGCGCGGCCGGCACGGTTAGAGGACTCCTTTGGTGCTAGGGATGTCGTTGCGGTTGGGATCGACGCGAACGGCGTCGGCCAGGGCGCGGCCGAGGGCCTTGAAGATGGCTTCGGCGATGTGGTGGTTGTTGGCGCCGTAGGGGACGTTGATGTGCAGGTTCATGCGGATGTTGTTGGAGAAGGCGCGCATGAACTCTTCGACGAGTTCGACGTCGAACTGGCCGATCTTGCCGGAGGTGAAGCGGACGTTGAACAGGCAGCAGGGGCGGCCGCACAGATCGACGGCGACCTGGGCCTGGGCGTCTTCCATGGGGACGGTGGCGGAACCGAAGCGAACGATGCCTTTTTTGTCGCCGAGGGCCTGATCGAAGGCCTGGCCGAGGCAGATGGCGACGTCTTCGACGGTGTGATGGTCATCGACGTGCAGGTCACCCTGGGCGGCGACGGTCAGGCCGAAGCGGCCGTGTTTGGCGATGTGGGTGAGCATGTGGTCGAAGAAACCGACACCCGTTTCGATCTGGTAATCGCCGCCGTCCAGATTGAGGGTGAGGCGGATCGAGGTTTCTTTGGTGGTGCGTTCGATGGTACTGGTGCGTTGTGTCATTTATGGAGGTCCTTTAGCTGCGCTGTTTTTCGATCCTGCGGGAATTTTTAAGGTATCGCTGCGCGATAATTATTTTAAAAACACGCTGAAGCGTGTACTCCGTACGTCTAAACGATTTCGGTGAGGGCCTGGATGAGGGCATCCATCTGTTCGGCGGAGCCGATGGAGATGCGCAGTTTGTCGAGCAGGCCGGGTTGGTTGAAAAATCGAATAAAGATATTGTATTGGGCCAACTGCTGGTGGATGGTCCGGGCCTGGGTCTGAGGCGGGACGGTGGCCAGCAGGAAGTTGGTGTGGCTGTCGCCGACGGTGAAGCCGAGTTGGCGGAGTGCGATGGTGAGTCGCCGTCGTTGTTGTTTGATCCGGGCGACGGTGGTGTAGAAGTAGTCCTGATCGGAGAGAGCGGCGACGGCGGCGGCCTGGGTGGCGGCGTTGACGTTGTAGGAGTCTTTGATTTTGACAACGGCTTCGATGATGGCGGGGGCGCCGATCAGGTAGCCGAAACGAAGGCCGGCGAGCGAATAGCTTTTGCTCATGCTGCGGAGCAGGACGACGTTGTCGAGCCGGCGGGCCAGGTCGAGGCAGTTGTCTTCGGCGAAATCGACGTAGGCTTCATCGACCAGGAGGATGCCGCTGAGCTGACGGGCCAGTTTTTCGATTTCGGCCGGCGGGACGAAGGTGGCGGTGGGGGCGTTGGGATTGCAGAGGATGGTGAGCGGTGCGTTGGTGTGGGCCAGGGCCTCTGGAATGGAGAAATCGGGATTGAAGGGGATTTCGATGGTGGGGCAGTTCTGGATTTCGGCCAGGGTTGGATATAGTGTGTAGGTGGGCACGGGATAGGCCAGCGGACGGTTGGTATCGCAGCAGCAGCGTACCAGATAAGCGAGCAGTTCATCGCCGCCGTTACCGCAGGCGATCATGTCCGGGCTGACGTGATAGATCCGGGCGGCGGTAGCGCGAAAGGTTTTCCACATACTGCTGGGGTAGCGGCAGAGGTCCAGGGCGGTCAGGTTGCGCAGGGCATCGAAGACGCGCGGTGAGGGCGGGTAGGGATTTTCGTTGGTATTGATTTTGATGGCGGCGGGATCGTCGGGCTGGAACCCGGGGGTGTAGCCGGCCATGTTTTCGATATTGTCGCGGAATCGCTGGGTCATAATGGTACCGGGTTATTGGGTTGTAACGTTAATTAAAAAAAGTTCACACGAAGCCACGAAGGCGAAAGGCAAAAAGGCAAAAAAACAGCCGATTGAACCACGAAGCGCCTGCGGCTTCACGAAGAGCGCCTGCGGCGCTACACGAAGGCCAGGGGCCTGGTTGATAGTTTATATTGGCATGGTGGTAATTTACGGTAGTAAGCACAGTGAGAAAGTTTAAAGAAGGAAATACATAGTTTTATTGTTCGGTACGGATCGTTATGGAGCGGGCGTGGGCGGTGAGGCCTTCTTCGTCGGCGATGCGGACGATCTGGGGTGCGGCGGCTTTAAGGTTGTCGGCGTTATAGGCGATGATACTGGTCTGTTTGATGAAGTCATTGACGTTGAGGGCGCTGAAGAACCGGGCCGAGCCGCCGGTGGGCAGGGTGTGGGATGGGCCGGCGAAGTAGTCGCCGGTGGCGACGGGGCAGTGGTGGCCGATGAAAGTGGCTCCGGCATTGGCGACCTGTTCAGCGATGGTATCGCTGTTGCGGCACTGGATCTGAAGATGTTCCACGGCGAAGGCGTTGGCCAGTTCGATGGCCTGATCAAGGGAGGCGGTGACGACGGCCAGGGAATAGTCGCGGATGTATTGTTCGGTATCGGAACCGCGGGACAGTTGGGCGAGTTGTTGGTCGACTTCTTCGGCGACCTGGGTAGCGAGGGTATCACTGTCGGTGAGCAGTACGGCGCTGCCGGGCGCATGTTCGGCCTGGCTGAGCATGTCGGCGGCGATCCAGGCGGGATTGGCGGAGTCGTCGGCGATGATGAGGACCTCACTGGGGCCGGCGAAGCTGTCGATATCGACCAGGCCGAAGACCTCTTTTTTGGCGAGCTGGCCCCACCAGTTGCTGGGCCCGACGATTTTATCGACGCGTTTGATAGTATCGGTGCCGAAGGCGAGGGCGGCGACGGCCTGGGCGCCGCTGATGCGGTAGACGTCGTTGACGCCGAGTTCGTGGCAGACAGCCATAACGGCGGGGTGGATGGAGCCATTGAAGCTGGGTGAGCTGATAACGGCGATATCCCGGACACCGGCGACCTGGGCGGGCACGACGGTCATGATAACTGTGGAGACGAGCGGGGCCGAGGCGCCGGGTACGCAAACACCAATCCGGTTGAGCGGGCGGTAGCGGACGCCGAGACGAACTCCGTTGCGCTGCCAGTCGGCAGGCTGACGGACCATGATGGTTTCCTGGTAGTGGCGGACGTTGTCGATGCTCTGGCGGAGGGCGGCCATAAGGGTTGGGTCCATCTGGTTGTGGGCCTGTTGCATGGTTTCGGCAGGGATTTTGAACTGATCGGGGGTGAGGGTGACCTGGTCGAAACGGGCCGTGAACTCGGCGACGGCCTGGTCGCCACGCTGACAAACTTCGTTGACGATGGCGCGGACCTGGTCGCGGCGCTGGGTGTTATGGATCAGTTCGCCTTCGAGATTGAGCTTCTGGACAAGGTCGGTCCAGATCTGATTAAAGCTGGTTTGACGGGTATTAACGATATTTAAAATAGTCATGGGAAACTCCTATCGAAGATACTATACCGATATTTGCGGGAAATGGCAAGAGTGGGCTGAGGTTGGATTACCAGTGGAAGCCTTCGTCGCAATGGCCGGGGCGGTCGGCCTGGTGGCGATGGCGGCGGCGCAGGGAGGGGCCGCCGGAGAGTATGGGATCGCCGGGGCGGGCGGCCCGGATGCGTATTTGCTGGATCATGGACTTGTCGAGCATCAGGCGGGTGCCGTGGACCAGCAGGATCATACCGCCGTTGACGCAGTTGTCGTTGAGAATTTCGATCTGGGCGCCGCGGTTGAGTCCCATGGCGACCAGTTGGCCTTGGGTGGCGCGGTCGCCGAGCAGGCGGGCGATGCGAACCCGTTCGCCCTGGCGGCACTGGGCGAGGGTGCGGCTCTGAGATTCGAGCTGGAGGCACTGAGAGCAGACGCCCATGATGTTGAGGGTATGTTGCAGGGGTCGGAATGAGCTGTTGCGGGCGTTTTCGTTTTGGAGTGATTCGATGCGGGGATCGAAAAACTCTTCGATAGCGCCGCACTGGAGGCAGTAAAAGTGGTCGTGGTGGGATTCGGGATGGAAATGTTCGTAGATAATCTGGTCGCCGAAACGGGCTTCCCGGGCGAGGCGGTATTCGCAGAGCAGATCGAGAACGGTCTGGATATCGTTGGGGGTGATGGTGCTATCGAACAGGTGAGTTTTCTGGAGGAGTTCGTCGAGGGTGAGGTGGCGCTCATCATTCATAAATGATTCTGCTATTATTATTTGCTGATCGGTGAGTGGTTCGCCCTGATCGGCGAGGATGACTTTGAGGCGGTCGATCAGGAGGTGATCGCGGTCTTTGGTTTGTTTGGGGAGTGGTTCTGGCAGGGTGGATGTCTCATTGTTATCTGAGACAGTTGGTGGCTGATTGATATTGATCTGCCGGATGCATTCGGGGCATTTTTCGGGGAGGCGGCCTTCTTCGCACTGGAAACGGAAACTGTTGAGCCATTCCTGGCCGGCGCGGGGGCAGGCGTCGATGAATTGGGAGAAGCGGCCCATGCGTTCCAGGACATCGCGGTCCATGACATGTTCCATTTTGCAGGCGTTTTCTTCGGCGAGATTTTCATCGATGCCGAGGATGCGCTGGAGAAAGTCTTTGATGAGCAGGTGGCGGTTGAGCAGGCGGCGGGCTTCCTGACGGCCGGCATCGGTGAGGCGGATGGGTTCGTATGGTGTGTACTGGATGTGGCCTTTTTCGGAGAGCTGGTTGAGGGCCCAGGTGACGGAGCTTTTGCTGACATTGAGGGTCTGGGCGATCTGGTTGGCGTTGGCGGTGTCATCATCCTGGCAGAGCCGGTAGATGGTTTCAAGGTAGTCTTCGAGGCTGGAACTGAGTTTGTTGTTGTTCATGGTTTTGGGTTGGTGGGGTGATTGACAAGCGGATATTGTACGACGCGTCTAACTTTTTGTCAATGGGCGGGTTTGGAAATGAGGGTGATTGAATTGAGAGAAGGCCGCATAGACAGTACGCATTCTGTATTGGGCAGCCCAGAGGCATTTTCAATTGTAAGCCGTATCATTAGACTCGAACAGGGACCTGGTATTGGGAAATTCAGCTGTGTCTGGAGGTGTTCAAATCGATACAACCGTACTATACCTCAAAATGAAAAGGTTTTCAAACCAAAAAGTCAAATTAATCATAGGATAAGTTTGGAAAAAGTTGGGGTATATTTTACTTTTTAATGGTTTTTACCTTATCTAGTTAATAGAAAACTTATAACACTAAGGGAATCATTGAGGATCATGAAAGATAAAGCATCCGATAATCAAAAACGTATTCAAGTAACCGCTCTTGAGCCTCGTATCATGCTGTCCGCCACCTGGGTGGATGCCGACACCGGGGAAGCGATTAATGGCCCCACCGATGGAAGTGAACTGTTTTATGGCGGGCATGATAATGATCTGGTCGACGCGCTGGGAGGCGACGATATCCTGTTTGGCGATATGGGGGCCGATATACTCAACGGCGGCGATGGCAACGATATCCTTTACGGTGAACATCAGGACGATATTCTAAACGGCGGCATCGGGGATGATGCCCTTTACGGCGGTCTCCATAACGATATTCTGATCAGTGGCGGCGGCAATGATTATCTGGATGGCGGGGAGCAGGATGACTTATTTTATATCACAGGGGCGCAAGATGGCGATACGATCACCATCGAGGGAGGCGCCGGGCAGGATACCATCGATCTGTCGGAATTTTCCTCTGGCCAGATCGATGACACCGGATCGGTACTCACGGTTGCTCTGGGTGAAGGGCGTTCTGTCAGAATAGAATACAGCGGTATTGAAACAATTCTTACCGGCGATCATAATGCAGATCCCGTCAGCCTGGATGATCATTTCAATGTGACGGAAGATACGGTTTCGGTTCATCTGAATGTATTGGCTAACGATACCGATGCCGACGGGGATAGTCTGACGATTACGGATTATACCCAACCCGACCATGGCGATCTGGCCTGTCATGAAGATGGAACCTTCACGTATACGCCGGCCGCGGATTACCATGGGGATGACGCTTTCAGCTATACGGTCTCGGACGGGAACGGAGGGACTCATAGCGCGACGGTGAACCTGACTGTCACCCCGGTGAATGACGCGCCGGTTGCCCAAGCCGATCAGGTTGCCACCGATGAAGATACGGTGGTGACGGTGAATGTGCTGGCGAATGATGTCGATGTGGATGGGGATGTCTTAACCGTAACCGATTATGGTCAGGCGGCACATGGCGAGGTGGTTTACAACCAGGACGGAACCTTTACGTATACGCCGGCCGCGGATTACCACGGGGATGACGCTTTCAGCTATACGGTTTCGGACGGGAACGGAGGGACTCATAGCACGACGGTGAACCTGACTGTCAATTCGGTGAATGACGCGCCGGTTGCCCAGGGCGATCAAGCCACTACGAACGAAGACACCGCGATTGTGACGGTGAATGTGCTGGCCAATGATACCGATATCGAGGGGGATACCTTAACGGTGATCGATTATGGTCAGGCCGGGCACGGCGAGGTGGTTTACAACCAGGACGGCACGTTTACGTATACACCGGCCGCGGATTACCATGGGGATGACGCTTTCACCTATACGGTCTCGGACGGGAACGGAGGGATTCATAGCGCGACGGTGAACCTGACTGTCACCCCGGTGAATGACGCGCCGGTTGCCCAAGCCGATCAGGTTGCCACCGATGAAGATACGGTGGTGACGGTGAATGTGCTGGCGAATGATGTCGATGTGGATGGGGATGTCTTAACCGTAACCGATTATGGTCAGGCGGCACATGGCGAGGTGGTTTACAACCAGGACGGAACCTTTACATATACGCCGGCCGCGGATTACCACGGGGATGACGCTTTCAGCTATACGGTTTCGGACGGGAACGGAGGGACTCATACCGCAACGGTGAATCTGACGGTCAATTCGGTGAATGACGCGCCGGTTGCCCAGACTGTCAATGGCACGACACTGGAAGATACTCCGTTGATGACGACGAATGTTTTGAACCGCGCGACGGATGTCGATAACGATTCCCTGTCGATCGCCGATTTTGCCCAACCGGCCCATGGCCAGGTGGTCTATCATGGGGATGGCACCTTTACTTATACCCCTGACTCCAATTATCATGGCTCCGATTCTTTTACTTATACCGTATCGGACAGTGCGGGTGGGACCAGTGTCGCCACGTACCATTTAAGCGTCACCTCGGTGAACGATAATCCCGTATTGTCAGCGGATCATTATGTTACCCAGGAAGATGAGGCGCTGGTCACGGGCAATGTTCTGGCGAATGACACGGAAGTGGATGGCGATGACATGATGATCCATGGCATCAGCAATCCGGAGCACGGAACCGTATTCTACCAGGGCAATGGCATTATTACTTATACGCCGGATCCGGATTATTGCGGCACGGACAGTTTTACCTATACCGTGATCGACCGGGTGGGCGGTGAAAGCACGACGACGGTTACCATTGAAGTGACGCCGGTCAATGACGCTCCCAGCAGTCATTATGATCAGGTCACCACCGATGAAGATACCCCGGTTGTAACCGGTTCGGTCCTGGAAAACGATTCGGATATCGATGGGGATGTGCTGACCGTGGTGGCTTATGGGCAGGGATCTCATGGGTCTGTTAGCTATAATGACGACGGCACATTCCTTTATACTCCGGAAAATAATTTTTATGGCACGGACAGTTTTACTTATACGGTCAGCGACGGTCAGGGTGGAACCGATACCGCCACGGTGGTGGTTTCAGTCCGATCCGTGAATGACGCTCCGGTAGCCGGCGACAGTATATACACGACGAATGAAGACACCCCGTTCAGCACAGGAAACGTGTTGGAGAATGATGTGGACGCCGATGGAGACCAGTTGGTGCTGGTCGGCCATTCGGAGGCTGGTCATGGTGTCGTTCGTTATGAAGGCAATGGCGTGTTTCGTTATTCACCCACAGCGGATTATAACGGGATCGATAGCTTTACCTACACCATAATCGATGGAAATGGGGCCGAACATACCGGTACGGTTCTTGTGAATGTGGCGGCGGTCAATGACGCGCCGGAAGCATTTGATGATACCGTCATCCTCCATGAAGATTCGGGTCCGGTGGACACCCAACTATTTACCAATGATGTGGATGTTGATGGCGATCTTTTAAGTCTGGTGGATTTCGACCAGCCTGAGCATGGCACCCTGGTTCATCTGGGCGACGGGACTTTCCGATACACACCCGATTCCAATTTTTATGGTACGGACAGTTTTTCCTATACGATCACGGATGGTTCCGGAGGCAGCAGCAGCGCGACCGTGACCTACCAGGTCTTGTCGGTCAATGACGCGCCGGTTGCCGGAGCGGACCGTTATGACGTTAATGAAGACGGGTCGGTTACGACCGGTTTTGTTATGGCCAACGATACGGACGTAGAAGAGAATCTGCTGGGGATTACCGACTTTACCCTGCCATCGCACGGTCAGTTAATCAATAATAATGACGGCACCTTTACCTATACCCCGGATTCAGATTATAACGGGATCGATCACTTTACCTATACCATTACGGACGGACATGGCGCAACCGCGACCGCAACGGTGACGCTCACGGTCCATGGCGTCAATGACGCTCCCGTTGCCGGCGACAACACGCTGACGACCAATCAAAATGAAACCGTCATTTCAACCAGTGTTCTGGCCAATGATACGGATATCGACAATGATGCGCTGGCCGTGGCGGATTACGCGCAGGGCGCGCATGGCACGGTCAGCTATCAAGGGGATGGCATTTTTACCTACACTCCCGACGGTGACTATACCGGAACGGATAGTTTCACCTATACCATCAGTGACGGGCAGGGCGGCAGCGATACCGCCACGGTACGTATAACGGTGCTGCCGGTTAATCACGATCCGAATGCCGTGAATGATCATACGGTGACGGATAACGATACCGCAGTAACCATCGATGTGCTCGGTAACGATAGCGATTCTGACGGTGATTCGCTCACGATCACGGGTTACACGGTTCCAGGCCATGGTCAGGTAACTTCGGGTGAGAATGGCGCTTTGATTTACACCCCTGACGCAGATTTTGTGGGTACCGATCAATTTACCTATACGGTCAGTGACGGCCGTGGCGGCAGCGATACCGCCACGATCACCATTGAGGTTGCGCCCGGTAATCACGCGCCCAATGCGTCAGCCAATTATTATTCGCTGGATGAAGATGCTCAGGTTACGACGGGGAATGTTTTAGCCAATGATAGCGATGCCGACGGGGATGTGCTGACGATCATTGGCTTTACCCAGCCGGAACACGGCACGTTGGTCTATCATGACAATGGGACGTTTACGTATACCCCTGATGAGAACTATTACGGCAGCGATCAGGCCACTTATACGGTCAGTGATGGTCAGGGTGGCGTAGACACCGCCGCCCTTCATTTCCAGATTGCCGGGATTGAAGACGGTGTGATCGCGAATGACGATACGCTGGAAATCGATGAGGATCATATCGGGGTGACCACCACCGTGATGAGTAATGATATCGATATCGAAGGGAATCGGACTCTGGTCGTCCATGACTATTCGCAAGGGGAGCATGGAACGGTCAGTTACAATGATGACGGCACGTTTACCTATATCCCTGATGATAATTTTCATGGTACGGACAGTTTTACCTACATGATTTATGATGGGTACGGTCATCACGATACCGCGACCGTAACGGTCACGGTCCATGGCGTCAATGACGCACCTGATACCGAAGCGGACTCTTATGTCACCCGGGAAGATGTGCCATTGACCACGGGCAATGTGTTAAGTAATGACAGCGATGTCGATGGCGACGCTTTAACGCTGATTGATTACAGCCAGCCGGAACACGGCGCGGTCGTTTATCATCAGGATGGCACGTTTACTTATACGCCGGATGCCGATTATTCCGGCTCGGATAGTTTTACTTATACGGTTGCGGATCCCGGCGGCGCCACCCATAGCGAAACCGTGTCGCTCAAAATCCTTTCCGTCAATGATGCTCCGGTTCCGGTATCCGACAATTATGTGATTAATGAAGATACGGTTTTATTAAGCGGGGATGTCAGAACGAATGATCTGGATGTCGACAGTGACCCTCTTTTTATTTACGATTTCACTCAGCCGGAACATGGAACGGTACGGTATAAAGGGGACGGGGTTTTTGAATTTACTCCAGACGCCGATTATAATGGCGCGGACAGTTTCACTTACCAGGTTATCGATGGCCAGGGCGGCAGTTCCATCGGGACGGTCAATATTCAGCTGACTCCCGTGAACGATGCACCGGTCCCGGAGTCGGATCACTATAGTACCAATGAAGATACGGCGATAACTACCGGCAATGTGCTGGCGAATGATACCGATATTGATGGCGATCAACTGGTCATCGGGCAATATACCCAGCCTGCCCATGGAACCGTTACGTATAACCAGGATGGCACATTTACCTACACCCCCGACGAGAATTATAACGGTTCGGACAGTTTTGCTTATTCGGTAGTGGATGCAGAAGGGGTTTCGGTTGAAACGACGGTTCAGCTTACGGTGCGGCCGGTGAATGATGCTCCGGTGGGTCAGAACAACAGCTATAATCTGGATGAAGACACCCCGCTGACGACTGGCAATGTGCTGGCGGACGATACCGATGTGGATGGTAACCCCCTTTCAATACCCTGGTACACGCAGCCGGAACACGGTACGCTGGTTTATCATCAGGATGGCACGTTTACTTATACCCCTGACGCCAATTATCATGGCAGTGATGCATTTACCTATACCGTGATCGATGGTCAGGGCGGCAGTGATACCGTTACCGTTCAGCTGAATATCGCATCCATAAACGATACTCCGGTTGCTATCAATAATTATTATAACGCCTGGGAGGATACTCCATATACCACAGGGAATGTGCTGAGTAACGATAGCGATGTCGACGGCGATGCCCTTACCATCACCGATTTTACTCAACCGGCCCATGGCCGCGTTGAATATAATGGCAATGGTACATTCAGTTATACGCCCGATCCGGATTATCATGGCTACGACTACATCACTTATACCGTTGCCGATCCGTCCGGCGCTGTCAAGAACGCCACCATCCGGATCAATGTCCGGGAAATCAACGATGCGCCGGTCGCCGCGGGCGAGACAATGACCCTGACAGAAGATACGACCGTTCAGACGCTGAATGTCCTGGGCAATGACAGGGATGTCGATGGTGATGATTTAAGCGTGGTCGATTACACCCAACCGGAGCATGGAACGATCACTTATCAGAACGACGGCACGTTCGAGTATCGTCCGGATGATGATTATTACGGTAATGATGCGTTTGTTTATACCATCAGTGATGGCCGGGGGGGGACTGCCACCGCAACCTTTGAGCTGACGGTTACACCGGTTAACGATGCGCCCCGACTGGGCAGTGATCATTTTACTACCGATGAAGACACATCCGTTACGACGATTAATGTCCTGGCCAATGACGGTGATGTCGAGGGTGATGACATCACCTTTACGGATTATACCCAACCGGCCCATGGTCAGGTTGTCTATCATGGTGATGGCAGCTTTACCTATACGCCGGAAGCCGATTATCACGGCAACGATGCCTTTACGTATACGGTCAGTGACGGCAACGGCGCGACGACCACCGGTACGGTCCGACTGACGGTTCAATCGGTTAACGACGCCCCGGTTGCCGCGGGCGATACTCAGGCGACGGCTGAGGATACCGCCGTTATATTGAATGTGCTGGCTAATGACAGCGATGTGGATCATGACAGTCTGTCAGTGGTTGATTTTACCCAGCCGGAGCATGGATCGGTGGTGCTAAATCCGGACGGTAGCTTTCACCTATACGCCCGACGCGAACTATCACGGTAATGACAGTTTTGCCTATACGGTCAGTGACGGCCTGGGCGGTCTGGATGAGGGCACGATTTCGATTCAAGTGAACTCGGTTAACGATACGCCGATTGCCCTGGAAAAAGTGACAACTATTAATGAGGATAACAGCTATCAGTTCAACTGGCGGGACCAGGTGTCTGATGTAGATGGCGACGCATTGACATTGCTTCATTTTGAGCAGCCGTCACACGGGACTCTGGTGGATCATGGTAATGGCAGTTTTACGTATACGCCGGAAGCCGATTATCATGGCAATGATACCTTTACGTATACGGTGGGCGATGGCAACGGCGCGACGACCACCGGTACGGTCCGACTGACGGTTCAATCGGTTAATGATGCCCCGGTTGCCGCGGGTGACACTCAGGCGACGGCAGAAGATACTGCCATTACGGTGAATGTGCTGAATAACGATAGCGATGTGGACCATGACAGTCTGTCGGTGGCAGATTTTACCCAGCCGGAGCATGGTTCGGTGGTGTTGAATCCGGACGGCACTTTCACTTATACGCCCGATGCGAACTATCACGGCAATGACAGTTTTGCCTATACGGTCAGTGACGGCCTGGGCGGTCTGGATGAAGCCACGGTTACGATTCAAGTGAGCTCAGTCAACGATGCGCCACAAGTTGCCGATAGTGCATTAACCCTTAATGAAGATGCGGCTACGGTTATTGCCTGGAACCTGACTGCTTCTGATGTCGATCATGATACCCTGACCCTATCGAATTTGACGCAACCCGAACATGGCAGAGTTGTTGATCATGGCGATGGGACCATAACCTATATTCCGGATGCCAATTTCCATGGCGCCGATCAGTTTGTATATACGGTGAGTGATGGCAATGGCGGAACAAGCAGCGCCACGGTTCAACTGGAAGTGATTTCAACCAATGACGCGCCGGATGCCGCTAATGACTTTATCAGTACCGAAGAAGATGTTCCAGTTGTTATTACTTCGGTTCTCAATAATGACAGTGATGTTGATGGTGATATTCTGGAAATTGCCGATTACCGTCAGGCGGAACATGGTCGGGTTATCCAACTCAACGATGGGACTTTCAGCTATACCCCGGATACGGATTTTAACGGCATTGATCAATTCGTCTATGTCGTATCGGACGGCCAGGGTGGCATGACGGAGTCTGTCGTGCAAATCGAAGTGCGGGCCGTTAATGATGCACCCGTTGCCAGCGATTATGCGTCGGTAACCAATGAGGATGTCTCCATCCAGCTGGATCCTTTGAGCAATGCCACTGATATTGATGGGGATCTGCTGCAGATTGTCAGTTATACCCAACCGGAACACGGAACGGTCAGCTTGAATCGTGATCAAACCCTCAACTATGTTCCTGATGTCGATTATCATGGGCAGGATACCTTTTATTATACGATTGACGACGGCCATGGCAGTACCAGTCAGGCGGTGATCATTGTAAATGTTCAGGCTGTCAATGACGCTCCTCAGGCGGGCGATGATGTCTATGCCACGGATGAAGATCAATCGCTGGTCATTCGGAATCTGCTCAGTAACGATAATGACCCTGATGGGGATGTTTTGACGATTATCGCTTATTCCCAGCCCCAACACGGCACGGTCAGCCAGCAAGCGGACGGCTCGTTTATTTATATTCCTGACAGCGATTTCCATGGCAATGATACTTTCAGTTATATTCTCTCAGACGGGCAGGGCGGAGAAAGCGCGGCCACGGTTCAATTGGATGTCCATTCGATTAACGACAATCCGAACGCAGTTCAAGACACTTTAACCACCGATGAAGATACCCCGTTATCTTTTGACAACCTTTTATCGAATGATACGGATGTGGACGGTGATGTATTACAAATTCTTGATTATTCACAACCGGAGCATGGTTCTGTCACCAGGGGTAATGACGGGACTTTCACCTATACACCGGATCTGAATTATCACGGTGAGGACAGTTTTGTTTATCAAGTCAATGATGGTCATGGCGGCAGTCATACGGCTACTGTAACTATCCGGGTTAACGCCCGGAATGACGCGCCGATTGTCGATGCCGGCGAGGATGTTGTTGCCGGTTCGACCGAAAAGATCGTCCTGAATGGCCAGGCGTCTGATGTCGATAATGACGCGTTAACCTATACCTGGGTCCAGACAGGCGGTCCCAAAGTTACGATTCTGAATCAGGATACCCTCAATCCTGTCGTCGTTCCATCCAGAATATCTTCCGATGCTGAAATTACCCTGGAGCTACAAGTTTCCGATGGGACGGTTACCAGTACCGATCATGTTACTCTGGTTGTTGAAGGGGATTCAAACCGGCAGGATCAAACTCCAGATAATGATCCATTGGAACCGTTGCCTCCTCAGGTACCCAATGAGACTCCATCTGACAATTTTGATGACACATCCGAAACAAAGCATCATGTCGATGAAGACGCTTTTGCCGTTAACGACGAAGGTCCTTCGGTTTATTATTCCAATGATCATAATGTTGATCTTATCATGCAAGAATCCATTCAAGCCATGGTCAGATTTGATAATGAATTGATTACAGTAACGCCGGTTAAAAAAGAGTTTATTGAATCTGACATTGAGTGGAATTCAGAACAACTTGCCGATGCCCTGGAAATTCCCCATGAATATGTCAATGGCCAATCTTTTGAAGAGCTTTTTGATGAAGTACCGGATTCAACTTTCTATGAGGCAGAAATGAAGGATGGTTATTCCGTTGATATTGATTCACAAATCCATTCCGATCTTACCCATCAGGGAGAAAATGGATCGGGTAATAATGAAATGAACGCCGGTTATCTGGGACGATTGTGGATGTTGGTTCGCAATCTGGGTGGGGTGTTCGATCATGGGGATAAATAGCCTGTACGACGATATTCCTGACAACAGATTCTCTGCCGTGGAATTATTGGCCAATCTTATGGGTGCCTCTCAAATTGTTTTGGAGGTACCCAAATTTTTATACTATTTGAGGGAAGAATCATAAGGGAAAATGAGGCAAGGGGTGTTAAAATGGGTAAGATGTGGTGCGATTGGTTGCGGGTATTTTGGTAAAACTGGATTTTCGGGTTTTGACTTCGGGTGTGAATGGCTCTAAAATACTGGGATATCAGGTGATAGGACCTCGAAATTGAAAAAATGCATCTAAATTGATCAGAAAGGCAGAGATAGACTATGGCTGAGATACAAAAAGAGATCGTTATTGTTGGGGCCGGGCCGGCGGGATTGGGTGCGGCGTTGTATTCGGCGCGGAACCGATTTGAGACGGTGGTATTGGATAAGTTTGTGCCGGGGGGGCAGATTAATCTGACCGATCGGATCGAGAATTATCCGGGGATCAAGCAGGTGAGCGGGCCGGATCTGGTGCAGTTGATGGTGGATCAGGCGACGACGTTCGGGGCGGAGATCAAGATGAGTACGGAGGTTACGGGATTGAAGCGGCGCGAGGATGGGATACTGGAAGTGGTGACGGATGATGATGTGTATCTGGCGAAGGTGGTGATTCTGTCGCCGGGCAGCGATTATCGCAAGTTGGGTGTGCCGGGTGAAGACAAGTTCCGGCAGGCGGGGACGGGGGTGAGTTATTGCGGGACCTGTGACGCGCCGTTCTTCCGGGATAAGACGGTGGTGACGATCGGGGGCGGTAATGTGGCAGTTGAGGATACGCTGCATCTGGCCAAGTATTGCAGCAAAGTGATTATGGTGCATCGCCGTCAGGAGTTCCGGGCGGAGAAAGTGCTGGTGGAAGAATTGATGGAGGCGGTTGAGAGTGGCAAGATCGAGTTAAAACTGGATAGTACCGTTACCAGTATCAATGGCGGGGATAAGGTTGAGTCGGCAACAGTCAAGAATGTTAAGAGTGAACAGAGTGAGGACGTGGGCTGTGACGGGGTGTTTATCTTTGTGGGGATGAATCCCAATACCGGATTTTTGCGAGGTTTTGTCGAACTGGATGAGAGCGGATTTATCCAGTGCGATCCGGCGCATCTGCGGACGAATGTGCCGGGTGTGTTTGTGGCGGGCGACTGTCGAACGGGCGCGGCGATGCAGCTGGTGACGGCGGTGGCGGATGGTGTGGCGTCGGCGCTGTTCATGAAAGAGTATCTGCGAAATCCCGCGTGGTGGAGCCAGAAGCGGTATAAGATGGAGACGATGGGATATTGATGTTGGCGGCCTGGCGGTGTCTGTCAGGCGAAATCCATTATCATAAAGAGGCCAGTATTGAAGATTGCGTATTTTGACTGTTTTTCCGGCGCGGCCGGAGACATGATCGTGGGGGCCTGCCTCGATGCCGGGGCTGACTGGGAGGCGTTCTGTGAACAGATCGACTCGCTGGGGCTGGCTGAGGTGCGTTTGCAGAAAGAAAAGGTGCAGCGGAACGGGATTGCCGCGACCCTGTTTACGCCGGTGATTCAGGGCGATTATGATGGTGGGCATCACCATAGACATTTGCCGGCGATATTTGATATTATTCAGAGAGGCCGGCTCAGTCAGTGGGTGAAGGATAATGCTTTGTTGATTTTTAATGGGTTGGGTGAGGCGGAGGCGCGGGTTCACGATATACCACTGTATCAAGTGCATTTTCATGAAGTGGGCGCGGCGGACGCGATTGTGGATATTGTCGGGGCATGTGTGGCGCTGGAGTTGCTGGGGATCGATGTGGTCTACAGCTCGGCTCTGGCCGTGGGCAGCGGGACCGTGCGGTGTGAACATGGGGTGCTGCCGGTGCCGGCGCCGGCTACGGCTGAATTGATTAAAGGGATCCCGGTGGTGGCGGGTGAGGCCGGGGGCGAGTTGCTGACGCCGACGGGCGCGGCGATTTTGAAGACACTGGCGAAACAATTCGGGCCGACCCCGGCGATGACGGCGGTCGCGACGGGTTATGGCGCGGGTCAGAAAGTATTTGAAAACATACCCAATGTGGTTCGGCTTACCGTTGGTGAAGATGGTCAGGGGGATGGGGTTAAGCTGGAGGATGTGGTGGTGTTGGTGACCAGTCTTGACGATGTGAGCGGTCAGGTGGTTGGCTATGTCAGCGAACTGCTGCTTGCAGCGGGGGCGCTGGATGTGTATTATACGGCTATCGGCATGAAGAAGAACCGGCCCGGGGTGGAATTGACGGTGATTTGCCGGCCAGAACAGGCGCTTCAAATTGAGATGCTGTTATTTGAGCAGACGCCGACGCTGGGGATACGGCGGATGGCATGCCGGCGCCATATCCTGGAGCGCGAGTTTGCGACGGTTGAAACCGTGTATGGGCCGATTGGGATGAAAATTGCCCGGAGCGCGGAGGGTGTACGGCGGAATGTCGCGCCGGAGTATGGCGATTGTCAGAACGCGGCAAGCCGGTCTGGCGTGCCATTGAAGACCGTGATTCACGCGGCGCTGCTGGCTTGGGAACGGATGGACACAACAGTCAAATGATGAATTCAGTAATCATAAGCAGTATTCTGGCCGAGGATCAGCCCGCCAAGCGGTTGCTGGATATTGTACCGCAGCATTATTTCTGGCTGGGGATTATTATACTGGTGGCTTTTTTCATGCTGCGGACAACCTGGCGGCGGGTGGAACGGTCTCGAATGCATAATTATTTGTCGGTGGAAGAGAAAGTTGCCCGGCAAAAGGCGTCGAATCACCAGGTGATCGATCAGGCGGGTGAATATATGGCGACGCTGGCAGACCTGTCGCGCCAGATTAACTCTCAGATCGATACCCGAATCGCGCGGTTGGAGATTTTGATGGAGCGGGCTGAGGAAATACTGGAACGGCTGGAGAAACAGGACGGGTCGAATGAGGATAGTCTGGTGACCGGGAACCTGGCAGCGAGTCAGGTCGTGGAGATATCTGAGGTTGACGAGGAGGAGGATGAAGTGGTCGCGCCAGTGATAGAAATCGACTATGAGCGCTTGTCTCCGGAGGCCAGGGAGGTGATTCGGATGGCTGATCAGGGCAATAATGCTTTGGAGATCGCGCGAAGAATGTCCCGGCCGATTGGCGAGGTTGAATTGATTTTGGCGCTGGCGGGTAAAAAGAAATTGAAATAAAAAAACCGGCCGTTGAAGTCAACGGCCAGCTGTTGGTCTGGTTATTAAATCGGGATTCAGGATTCTTCGTTATTTTCCTGTTCCGGTTTCTTGCCGCTTTTCTTTTCAACGGCTTTGTGGGACAGTTTGATGCGGCCCTGGGGATCGACGGCGATGACTTTGACAGTGAGCATGTCATTGACTTTGCAGAAGTCGCTGACGTTTTTCACGAAGCTGCCGGACAGTTCACTGACGTGGCAGAGTCCTTCGCGGCCGGGCGCCAGTTCGATAAAGGCGCCGAACTCTTTGATAGAGACCACGCGGCCTTCGTAAACCTTGCCAACCTGCAGGGGCATGGTCATTAATTCGACAATGGAGCGGGCGCGCATGTGGCCATCGCCACCCACACAGGAAATGTGGACAGTGCCATCGTCTTCGATATCGATCTTGGTGCCGGTGCTTTCCTGAATGCGTTTGATTTCGCGACCGCCGGGGCCAATGACCGCGCCGATCATATCGACCGGGATGGTGATGGTGGTGATACGCGGGGCGTATTCGGAGGTTTCCGGACGCGGTTTATCGATCGCCTGGAGCATATGTTTCAGGATGGCGATGCGGGCGTCACGGGCGCGCTGGAGGACTTCCCGGATGATTTCGAATTTAAGGCCACGGGCTTTCAGGTCGAGTTGGATACCGGTGATGCCTTTCTGGGAGCCGGCGACTTTGAAGTCCATGTCGCCGAAGTGGTCTTCTTCGCCCAGGATATCGGTGAGAAGCAGGTATTTGTCTCCTTCACTGACCATACCGATGGAGATACCCGCGACGGGCCGTTTGATTGGCACGCCGGCATCCATGAGGGCGAGGGTTCCGCCGCAGACGGTGGCCATGGAACTGGATCCGTTGGATTCGAGGACATCGCTGTTGATGCGAATGGTATAGGGGAATTTTTCTTTGCTGGGGATAATCGGTTCGAGCGATTTTTCGGCAAGGGCGCCATGTCCGATTTCACGGCGGCCCGGCCCGGTAATGCGGCGGACTTCGCCGACGCAGAAGGGCGGGAAGCTGTAATGGAGCATAAAGCGCTGGCCGTATTCTTCCTGGAGCCCATCAATGATCTGTTCATCAGACGTGGTTCCGAGAGTGATCGAGACCATGGACTGGGTTTCGCCGCGGGTGAACAGGGCTGAGCCATGGGTGCGGGGCAGCAAGCCGACTTCGCAACTCAGGGTACGAATTTCATCCATGCCACGATTGGCGGCGCGCCGGTTTTGCATGAGATCGGTACGAATGATTTCGGTTTTAAAGTCTTCGATCGCCAGGCTGACCAGGGAGGGTTCGAATAGCGGGGGCTGGTCGGAGTTTTCGGGGAAGATTTCCTCTTTGAATTTATCGAACAAAGCATCGATGGTATTGTCGCGTTCTTTTTTGCCTTCAATAGCGCGGGCGGCAATGAAATCCTGGCCGATTTTTTCGTGTAACATTTTCACTACTGGAGCGGTATCGGGAACTTCAAAGGCGATTTTTTCTTTGCCACAGGCCTGGGCCAGTTCGCTGATCAAGTCACAGATCTCCACAATGGTTTTATGGCCGAATTCTATGGCATCGGCGATGACCTCTTCGGGAAGCTCGGTGGCTTTAATTTCGATCATATTGGGCAGATCCCGGGTGCCGCCCAGAACCAGTTCCAATGATGATTCTTCCAGTTCGCGATAAGTTGGATTAATCACGAAATTGTCGTTAATCCGGCCAATACGGACTGCGCCAAGGGGGCCGTCGAAAGGAATTTCGGAGATGGCCAGACATGCGGAGGCGCCGATCATGGCCAGGATATCGGGTTCATTCTGCAGATCGGCGGAGAGCACCATGGTCTGAATCTGCACCTCATTAAAGAACCCTTTAGGGAATAATGGGCGAAGCGGCCGATCGATCATCCGCATGGTGAGAATTTCTTTGGTACTGGGGCGTCCTTCCCGCTTGATAAATCCACCGGGGAATTTACCGGCAGCGGCGGTTCGCTCACGGTAATCCACGGTCAAGGGGAAGAAGTCGCAGTCCTCCCGTGGATCGGCATAGACCACGGTTGCCAGAACGATTGTTTCTCCATAACTCACCAAAACCGAGCCATGGGATTGTTTGGCCAGTTTACCAGTTTCTAATCTTAATGTACGACCCGCAATTTCTTTTTCTACTTTGTAAATCATTGTCATAGCCAACTACCTGTCAAAAAATTATTCCTATACTACTTACCGACAAAAATACTACTACTTCCATCAGACACAATTAAATTTAACTTCATGATAACAAATTACTTATCAATATTTATGATTTGAGATAATCAAGATAAAAACTACACCGAAAAAACAAAAGGGTTCTCCGTAACAGTTCGGCGAACCCTTTTTAAGATTTTTGAAGCATTAGAAGCGATATTAACAGAAAGCACTGTGATATCTCTTTTACTTACGCAATCCCAGACGCTTAATCAGCGAGGTATAGCGTTCATAGTTGATTTGCTGCAAATATTTGAGCAGACGATTTCTTTTACCGACCATCATGAGCAAACCACGTCGTGAGGCATGGTCTTTTTTATGGCTTTTCAAGTGACCGGTCAGGTGATTGATTCTCTGAGTCAGAATCGCTACCTGGACTTCCGGTGAGCCAGTATCCCCTTGGTGGGTGGCATAATCCTGAATCGTTTTAGTTTTAACTTCTTTGTTTGACATAAATTACGTTCCTTCCCCGAATGATCCGAACTACGGAGACATTCAGCATAGAAGTATATCCCTGATAATAAAGATCGAATAAACACCGTGTTTATTCAGTAAAAAGGGTGTCCATATACAGACTCCAAGTTCACCACTATAACCAGATTATGATTTTCAGGCAAGAACTAAATTGAAACTCCGGTTGAGAGAGGAGATCTGTGTAGGCAAGATGGGCATAAGTTCGGAAAATATCCAGGGAATTCTGGGTAACCAGTAAAAAAACGGGCAAGGGATGGCGTTTGTAAGTGGTTGAAATATAGGATCATGCGATATATATCGCGCGATTTAAGCAATGTCCGATAAAAAGTAGCGCTTTTTTTCTGGAAAAAAATAAACAGTCTGGCATACTATTTAAAAGAAGAGAATCTTAAGAGGAGAAGAGTTGTTTGAGATAATGACTCTTTTTAGTAGGAACAGTAAAGTGGAAAAACTCAAAATTGTTTATTTTGTGTTGTTGTTAGGTACGCTTTCATTTGCAGGCCAGACTTATTTTCAGCCGATTTTGGGCAAGAGTTCCCAACTGGGTGATTTTGGCGATGGACTGACGCTGGTTTATGGTGAAGTGGATAATGAAGGTATTGTTTATTTTACTATTCAGAACAATATTGATATGACCACGGGTAACGGCAAAAAGCAGGCAATGATCGATTCCATATTTTTTGCCACAACCGGTGAAGAATTTATTCTGAGTAATCCCACTGTTTATGACGCAGATAATGGCGGCGACAGTGGGGTGGATTATTTTCTTAAGAAAGCGTTGAATGACCTGTCCAACTCAGCGGTTTCCTCGGTGTATCTGTTCGATAGCGCCAAAGGGAACAGTTATGGTCCTTTGTCATCCAACAGTCTTTTAACGGGATTGGACCTGTCACTTTCCGCGGCAGGAAATCCTGTCGATTTCAATAACGCGGATGATGATGCCCGGGTTGAAAAGGATGAATCCATTTCCTTTTCGTTTACTGCCGAGGGAACCAGCGATATTCTGACAGCGATCAATAACAGGAATCTGATTGTTGGATTGAATTTAAAGGTATGGCCGGGCAGCTTAAGCGGTACCTATATTAATGAAACGGTCATCCTGGCCGGTCCGCCGCAGGCCACCCCGGCAATCGTACCCGTCCCCGGTGCGGCATTTCTGGCGCTGGCAGGGGTAGGAATGCTAACCATACGCCGCAAAAAGAGTGCGTAATGGAGAATCGAACCATAAATCAAGCCGATTCAATTTACGGATCGGCTTTTTTAATGCGCAAATATTGCGGTTAACGCATCGCTGGCGCCGGCATTGATTTTATAATCGACGATTCTGGAGACCTCAGTCATATCCGGATTGATTTCAATCGTTATCGCACCGGCTTGTCTGGCGTGCCAGACGGGATAGGAGATATAGGGGAAGAGGCTTGATGTGCCGATTGAAAAGACGGCATCGAAGCCCGTTTCAACTTCACTGATCAGGCGATGGTATTTGGTTTCGGGCAGTAATTCACCAAAGAGGACCACGTCCGGCCTGATTATCGCGGCGCAATCGGGGCAATATGGCGGGATGGAAAGATGGCGATAGTCTGTAACGTGTTCTGTCCAATCGCATTGGGTGCAAATCAGATCACGCAGGTTGCCGTGGATGTCAATAATATCGGCAGAACCGGCATCGTGGTGAAAGCCGTCGATATTCTGGGTGAGGACGAGGGCGGTTTTGAAGAGGTGTCGGGCTTCCGCAATAATTTTGTGAGCTGGATTGTAGCGGGCTCCGCGGCAGGTGGCTTCCAGTTGGGCGATATATTTCCAGGTCAGTTCGGGCCTGATTTTAAACATATCCCCGGAGAGAATTTCTTCGATCGCGTACCCTTCGCCGGTAGCCATATCACCATAAAGTCCACCGATGCCACGATAGGTGGGCAGTCCGGAATCTACGGAGATACCGGCGCCGGTGATAAAAAGGACCCGATGGCAATTAGTTAAGAGTTTTGCGATCTGCCGGGTGGTTTGTTGGTCCTGAGGGCTGAGCATGGTCAACCGTTGATTTTTTGAAGTAACCAGGCGATATTCTGCCCCAGCATTTTCATGGTTAACAATCCTTCTTCATCTTTTTCGACCTCGCCCTTTTCGCGGCCAAACCCCATATTCCAGTAGATGGAACCGGGGATGATCATCTGGCTGATGAGGAAGAAGCTGTTGATCGAATGAAACGCGTGAACCGGACCACCCCGGCGGGCGGCGACAACCGCGGCACCAACTTTACGTTTATATAATTCATCATTGGCGCGTCCCACCATGCCTGCCCGGTCAATGAGCGCTTTCAATTCGCTGGTCAGATCGGCAAAATAGACCGGGGAACCCAGAATGATGGCATCGGCGGCCGCCATTTTTTCGACATAGCCGTTCAACTCATCATTAGCAATAATGCATTTACGGTCTTTGTTTTTAAAGCAGGCGCCACAGGCCAGGCAGCCACGCAGATGATGGCCGGCCAGTTCAACGAGTTCGGTTTCGATCCCTTCCTGATTCAGTTCCTGAAAGACGTGATTAATCAGTATGGCGGTATTGCCGTTGCTGCGGGCACTTCCGTTAAACGCGATCGCTTTCATGAGGGAATCCTTCCGGTGTTTAATTCGACGATTTAATATATTTCTTTTTTATAAAGTATTCAATGGCCTCATCGACCGAACTGAATACCCGGGTAGCCGTTTCGGTGATGAACGGTGAGGGGGTTGATTCGGGACGCCAGATGACGTAGACCTCACGTGTGGCTTCGTGGGCATGCTGAAGTTCACGTTCGACCCCGCTGGACAGACCGGGCCGGCCATCGGCCAGGCGCGGGATGTAGCTGACGATCATATCGGCCTGATCAATGAGCATGAAATCCCGGGCGTAGATCTGGCTGTGGATATCGCCTGAGACCTGCATCAATTCGCTGACATCGAAGGACATGGTTTCGCCCAGGACCTCCAGTTCGATGACTTTGCGGCCCTGCATGGAGGCGGTCATGGCCTCGACGCTCAGGCGGTGTTCGTCAAGGTCGGCAGGATCGAAAACGATCATCCGTTCAGTGAGAAGTTTGCGGAAGGCATCGATCTCGGCCAGGATATCCGGCATATTGACGACATGGGTCATGGGGAAGCTGAGATAGGCTTTCGGGCTGTTGGGACAGAACATCATCCGATAGAACATTTCGGTGGTGCTGTTGTTGTGTCCCAGTGCCAGCGCGTAGTATTTAGGGTACAGTTGATGGGCCGTCATCGAACCAAAGAGGCCTTCGTCCGAATCCGTTGAACGAAGATGACGCATTTCTCGGCAGGCCAGCATCATCATTTCGGTGCCCAGGCTTTCTTCTTCACGCCATACCAGCAGGTCTTTCAGGGAATGGTCGATTTGATGGTCGCGAACCAGCCGGGAATGGACCGCATCGACGTTATCGATGAGGTTGATATACAGATCGGCATTGAGTTCAGCCAGGATATCAAAATCGAACGCGGGGAAAAGCCCGTGTTTCCAGCGGAAGGTGGCGTGAGTATTCACGATCAGGTTTTCTTCCTTTTTGGCCAGGTTAATGACGTCTTTGAAGACGCTGCTGCGCAGATCCCGCAGCCGGCCGATCGGCAGGTCGAGGATCCGACCCGGAGCAATATCCGGCGCTTCGTTATACATCAGCTGGCCGATATGGCAGACTTTGACGTTTTTACCATTTTGACGGCAGATTCCCTCGACTTTGTTGAGGTAGGCCGCCTTATCCAATCCAACGGTTCCAGTAACTATAGTAATCATGGGGGTTATTATCTTCTAAATCAGGTAAATATCCAGAGAAAATCAGGTTGGGGCATTAAATCATGAAAACCAGGTTCTTTTCATAACTATTTTAATATATTTGGGTTATGGGGTAAAAATTTTATATAAAAAAATAATAAATGTCAGGAAAACGAGTTAAACCATGAATAGAATTAATTAGAGTCACATTCAGAGCCGATTCACCTTTTATAACAGTTCATTCAGAATAGAGAAGATATGTTACCGGATACAGATTTACAAAATACCAGTATCATTATCGTTACTGGATCGAATTTACAAGCTGAGCGTTATGATCGCCCACAGGCTTATCGACTGCAAAAAGAAATCGAACGATATCAGCCCGAGAGTTTTGGCGATAAGTCGGTAGTAATAAGCGACTTATGGTACTTAAACTGTGAGTTACTGCATCATGTTCCGATGGTTTCGGTTGGGGGACCTGAAGTAAACGCCGTCAGCGCGTGGCTGCATAAACGTCTGGAACATGTGTTATTGATTGACCATACGCTGTCGATCCAAATGGATGCCAATTTGCACGATTTGCGTGCATGTGTCTGGGGGTGTAATCCGAAACTGACCGGAGACGCGTTGGATTTATTCATTCAGCGTGGCTATCTCAAGCAGTTTCTGGAGGCGGCGAAAGCCCATCAGCAATAAAGGCCGGTTCAATCAGCATTTTCAATTCGGCGCAATATCATCGCGCGAATACCGGCCAAGGGCAGGGTTGCCGAGTCGATGTAATTTTCAACATTATGATAGCCATGATCGTTGATACATTCCCATACCCCGTTTATTTTAAAGTCATTGACCATGTCGATAATGGTTTTATCCGCCAGTTCCGGTGAAACCAGGTCAAGGGTGTAAACGAACCAGCCAACCGGAGTGGCCCAGTAAGCGCCATTTTGATAGGTTTCAGGGCGACAGCCTTTGTCCCACCAGGTCTGAGCGGGTGTGTGTCTGAGTTGACCTCTTTTCATGATACCGTTATAGTTATTTTTAAAATATTGGGCAATCGTCATTGATTGATCATGATCGGCGACCCCAAGATAGACGGCAAAGGCCGATCCCCAGATATCGGGTTGCGTGCATTCGATGGTTGCGGCCCGGAAAAGGCCAATATCAGGATACCAGAAGGTTTCACGGATGGCGGATGCGCTTTGATGGGACCGGTCGAGCCATAATCGGGCGTCCTTGTGTCGATCTAATACGGATAGCAGGTCGGATAGCTGCCTGCCGGCCTGGACATAGAGCAGAGAGCAAAACAGGATATCTCCTTTTTTACGGATCGAATCAGTAAAACCATAGGGGCACCTGTCCCAGGGTACCTGGGGATCGATATAGACCAGGTTTGTCTGGGGATTGATTGGGATCGCATCCATCGCGCGTATCAAAGGATCAATCAACTGATTCAGTAATTCCCGATCATGAGTCTGGCGGAAGGTATGCCACGCGACACCGACGCAGAACTGGGAGCCATCCGCAACCGGATTGGCGCCCATGGACCCGTAGCCGGGCATATAAATCGGTGTTCCATCGAATTTGATGCAGTCTACCATGGCGCCGTCATGTCGCTGACCTCGCACAAAAAACAGGCAGGCGTCTTTTAGTTCTTTATCGGAAAACGCATCAATTTTACCTTCCAGCATGTATTGATAATCCCGCAACCAGAATGCTTCGTACCCGGAACCGACCTGAGGCGGGAAGGCATGGATGCCGGATTTTGTGGTTCGCAGAGATTGCCGGATCATCTGGGCGGATTTGGTATCCAGCCATTGGACGGCTTGCTGAAATTCTCTTGAAGTATGTTGCGATAACCCGGTTTGGTATTGCTGATTGGTGGGATGTCCCGTTGAGGCCCCAAAGGGGGTATTGGGATCCTTGCTACGACTGTTATTGGTGTCTGGAACAGCATGGGAAGGGGGTAAAGCCGCTTGAGATGATCCATCCAGCAACCTGGTTTCGGGTAGACTGGGAGTGTCTGATAAAACTGTGGTGTTCAATAATAGACCAATACCCGGTATTAGACAAAACAGGCGTAGAGAGTCGATGATTTTCAAGGAATATGACACGGCATGTTCTTTCCTGAGAACCAGGGATTGTATGTCATACTATTGGTATGAATTGCTTTCATACACTTATTATGTCTGGTTTTTTACTGGGTTTCAATTTGTAATTCAAGAATACCGACCGCCATATTGGATTGTGGTTTTATGATAATCTTCAATCCTTCACAGGTGATTACTTTCTGGGGGCGGACCATATTGAAGGTGTCTTTACTTGTTCCATAGAAATCGGTAATGTACTTATCGTAAGGTTGCCAGCTCCCATTAATTTTGCGTTGAATCGACCATTCGGCCGGAACCCGCACACCACCGCCAACCGGCTCATCATCATACCAGTAAACCATAACAGAGGAGACTTCAAGCGGTTGGTTAAATTCAAACGTGATCTGCTGGGGCGTGCTTCTTTGGGGCCAACTGGTCCAGCGCGGGATATCATTATCTACCGAGGAGCGGGGTATCTGGCCATCGATCAGGGCTTTGACCGTATCGTTATCCCAGGTATGAGAGGCGGTGAGTCTGCCATATTGATTGATGGCGGTGAGATTGGTGGCAAGGCTTTCCTGGGCCAGTTGGGCATTGCGAGGCAGCCAGACAATCATGCTTTGATCATCGCCCCGGTTGTTCCAGGCATAATAGGGAACCAGTTTCAGGGTTTGGGTGACGGGCTGATTGATCTGGCTGGCGGCGATGGTCACCTGTGGGATTCCTTGAAGGATGCCCTCGGAAATCGTGTGTACGGTTGTCTGCCGGGAAATTTTATCAAGGTAAAATTCCTGAACGGGAGACGGGCCATTATCGATTTCTTCGGCACAATAAACCAGTGGGCCGCGGGTGACCGCCAGGCGGTTGCGATTGGCCTCAACCTGTTCGGTGCAGCCATTATAGCGGACCGGCATCGGCAGATCGAGTTGGACCCGATCCCCGGCTTTCCAGGCCCGTTCGATGACCGCGAATCCTTTGGTTACCGTGGTGGTGACGGTTTGTCCGTTGACAGAGAGGGTCCATTTGGGTTTCTGACCATCGATATAGTGGTAAAGATCGCCCGGGACAAACCGGTCAGCCCCGGCCCAGGTTGGAATGCGTAGATGGAGTTTGAAGGTCTGAGTTTTTTGTGGGGTCAGGGTTAAAGCGATTTTGCCATCAAATGGATATTCGGTTTGCTGTCGGATCTTCACGGTTCCATCGGCCAGTGGAATATCGGTAGTACTGGCGGCATAGAGGGTCAGATAGATATCGTTGTCGGTATGGGCGTACATATATCCGGAAACCTGGGGCATGAGCCGGGCAATATTGGAAGGGCAGCAGGCGCAATCGAACCAGGGAGAACGGCCGCTGCGGCCATGATTGAATTTACGCTTGCCATCCGTTTCCAGCGGATTGACGTAGAAGAATTTATTGCCGGCCAGGTTTACCCCGGCCAGGGAGTTGTTGAACAGGGAGACCTCGGCGACGTCGAAATAACCGGCATCCTGATAAAGCAGGAACATGCGGTAATTGAAAAAGACATTGGCGACTGCGGCACAGGTTTCGTCGTAGGTTTTCAGGTTGGGCAGTTCGTATTCCGGACCGAATCCTTCGATCCCATGAACCGCCCCCAGTCCGCCGGTAATATGCATTTTGGTATCGACAATGTTATGCCAGATTTTCTGCAGGGCATTGGTGTAGGACAGGTCGCCGGATAAAACGGCGACGTCGGCCATTCCGGTATAGAGATAAACGGCTCGAACGGCGTGCCCAACGGCCCGTTCCTGTTCACGGACGGGTTTGTGCTGCTGGGCATATTCCGGCGACATGGTGCCACTGCCGGAAGGCCGGTAGGTGACGCCGCGAATATCAAGGAATTTTCTGGCCATCTCCAGGTAGAGAGATTTGCCGGTAACGACATACAGCTTGCACAAGGCCAGTTCGAGTTCCTGATGACCGGGCGCCTGCATGACCGGTTTGCCGTTGTTGTAGTTGGGATCGCCTTCAAAAAAAACACGGTTGATATGCTGGGCATTCTTTTCCGCGATTTTGAGCCACTTTTCTTTTCCGGTCGCCCGGTAATAGGCGATCGCGCCTTCGTACATATGGCCCATGTTATACAGTTCGTGGCTGTGTACGACAAAGGAGTAAGGGGTTTTGCCCATTTCCCCCGGATTGGGGATTTTGCAGATATGAGACACATACAGATAGCCATCTTCCTGCTGGGCTTCGCCAATAATGTCGATGATCTCATCGAGCTGCTGTTCCAGTTCGGGGTCGCGCCGGGTTTGCAGAATGTAGGCGGCGCCTTCCATGACTTTATAGAGGTCTGAGGAAATAAAGCGATGGGTAAATGGCAATTCGCCGCCGCGTCCCTTGAGGAAATTGCCGCAGCGGCGCAGGTTTTCGATGGCTGGTTCGGTTTTTTCCAGAGAGAAAGGGACTGTGACTTCGGCCTGGGTCTGCAGGCGCGGCAACCAGAAGGCATCTTGTAATTGAACTTTTTCAAAGGTAATCGGAGTGAGCGGATAACTGTTATTGGCGGCAATAGCCGGGATGGTAACGATTGATAGTAAGATTGTGGATATAAAATTTCGAGACATAAAGAGCCTTTCTGGTTGATTGATATTGATGTCAATCGCATACTATTTCAGGGCGAATATATTAATAAAACAGGAGCTGAAAATATTCGCTCCTGTTTTACATTCTCAAAGATTTTTATCTTGAAATCGGTCAGCTTGTTTCTTAGCGGTTGGGGTTATCAATGCCCAGTCCGACATCCACGTACTGGCCGCCGCCGGTCTGTCGGCAGTGAACCGCAAAGACATTCTGGCCGCCGGGGATCAACGCCGCACGGGCTTCATCGGTGAGATCCTTGACCTCATAGCCGGTTACCCAGCGTTCGGCCTGATAAGCCAGTACGCCGTTGATATAAATTTCGACGTCTTCATCGTGATAGTCGCGGATCTTCAATTGCGCCAGTTCTTTTTTGCTGAGATTCGGTAGCGTGAACGTTCGTCGCAGCCAGATATCACTGGTGGACCAGGTAGTACCGAGGCGACCGATATTAGGCGTTTCACGGGTGCCGAATCCACCCTCGCCGGCAGTCCAGGATGAGTCATCAAAGTCTCTGGTAAACCAGTTGTCCTGGGGGCGGATGGTGGTGTATTGCCAGGTTTTGGATTCCTTTTCCGATGTATCTACTATCGGAGTATAAGTAGGGCCTTCCCATTCAAAGCGGTTGGCCCCGGCGATCCATTCAGGGGAGTCGGTCTTGAGTTTGCGGTCATAGGTCAGCAGGCCATTGGTCTCGATTTCCACATCGGTAATCTGGGTATAGACCGCCGCGCACATGCCGCGTTCATCCTTGAATTTTTTGACCATATTGGCGAAGCTGGCATACAGGTTTTCAAGATCGGTCCCAGTATTGATTTCAGTGTAGCCCCAGTTGCCCTGCTGCTGCCACATGTGGCCGGGGACACGCAGGCCGATACCACCGTATTCGCCGCAAACCAACGCCTGATTCTCGAATGGTTTTGGGCAGTTCGGAGGCGGATAGGAATGCATATCGCGGACATCACCGGTCCCGCGATGGCCGCCGCCGGAGGCTTCGTTGATCAAGCGTGAGGGATCCAGTGACCGTACGACCGAGACCAGGTGTTCGGTTTTATGCTGGCCCTGGCTCTCGTTAAAAATGACCCACATAATGATCGAGGGATGATTATAGAGGTTATCGACCATGGCGCGCAATTCACGTTCATACGCGGCTTCATCTACGGGAGGTTGCGGGTGATCCTGCCGGCGGTAGGAGTTGGCGGACGGCATATCCTGCCAGACCATCAGACCGAGTTTGTCGGTGTAATAGTACCAGCGGGCCGGCTCAACTTTGATATGTTTACGGACCATATTAAAGCCGAACTTTTTCATCATTTCAATGTCGTTTTTAAGCGCTTCATCCGTTGGGGCAGTGTAGATGCCATCGGGCCAGAAACCCTGGTCCAGAGGACCGAACTGGAAAACATTTTTGCCATTGAGCAGCAGGGCCGGCCGGCCGTTGTCAGTGCCCAGTTCGATTTTACGCATGGCGAAATAACTTTGCACCTTATCGGTTACCTTGCCTGCCTGGGAAATTTCAATATCGAGATCATACAGATGGGGATTGTCAGGCGTCCAGAGTACTGGATTTTTGATATTGAGCGTGATATCCTTGCCCATTTTGCCTTCAGCGGTTCCGACTGTTTGCCGACCGTTTCTTGCTTTCAGGCTGACTTTAGCGCCGGAAGCGTTGCCGCGCGCCTCGATGTTTACTTTCAGAGAATCGTTGTCGATATCCGGGATCAGTTTGAAATCTTCGACACTGACATTGGCGACCGGTTCGAGCCAGACGGTCTGCCAGATCCCTGAAGTCGGGGTGTACATGATACCCTGGGGCCAGAGCGTTTGTTTGCCGCGCGGTTTGCCGTCATAGTTGGTTTTGTCGTTAACCTGCACGGTCAGGGTCTGGGCGCCTGATGTTTTGAGTTGATCGGTAATATCGAAGCTGAAGGGATCGTAGCCGCCTTCATGCGAGCCGACCGGTTGATTGTTAACGTAAACGGTTGTCTTATAATCCACTGCGCCGAAATGCAGGATTACTCGTTGCTGATTCCAACTGGCAGGGATTTTGAATGAACGCTGATACCAGAGATCCTGGTTCTGTTCCAGACGGCCGGCAACGCCACTGAGCGCGGACTCGAAGGCATAGGGTACCAGGATTTTGCCAGTCCAGGTTACTGGTTTGGCGGCGTTTTCATCTGTGACCGCGTAATCCCATAAGCCATTAAGATTCTGCCAGTTTTTACGGACAAACTGTGGTCTGGGATATTCCGGGAGCGGAGCGCCGGGATCGACATCTGCCGCCCATTGGGTCATGAGTGGATTGTCGGCGGGTTTCCATTCGCTTTGAGCAATCAACAGGCTGTCGATCGCCAGTATTGAGGCGGTCATGAGGATTAAGGTGGTCAGACGACGATACAGAATTGATTTCATCATGAGGGTCCTTTCCGGCTTGGGGGATTATACGATCATGCAATTTTAATCTACGATTCAGGTGTTTGTGGAACGATATTCGGTTCCGGTTTCGGGTTTGTTTCAAATAGCTATGTCACGAAAGCGGTTTTTTTGGCAGCAAAAGCGGTTGATTGTTTTACGGGGCCAGCAAACGGGTATTAATTACAGATGAACCGGGTCACGATCTGGCAATTGGCTTTTGAGTCGATATAATAATGAGGCAAAACAGAAAGGAAATCCATAAAATTTGATAACTTGGTTTATATTAACAGTTTACGCGCTATTAACCCTTTTACTTGGTTGGTGGACCGGGCGTCGGAGCGGTCAGTTTGATCATTTTGTGGTGGCGGGAGCGAACCGATCCGCCTTTGCCATCTTTGCGTCCCTGATGGCAACTGTCATCGGGGCATCCTCCACGATGGGGGTAATTAATCTGGGCTATAAGATCGGATTTCCGGCGTTCTGGTGGCTGGGCAGTGGCGCCATCGGTCTGGTTTTATGCGGCCTGTTACTGGCCGGAGTCGTGAAGCAATATCCAGTTGTTACCCTGGCAGATCTTATGGGGAGACTGGTTGGCCCAATTGTCCGACGTACCCTGTCGCTGGTGATTGCGGTTGCCTGGCTGGGAATTATTGCCGCGCAATTTCTGGGAGCGGCAAAAATTGTCAGCACATCACTTGGAATCGATCAATCAGTTGCGCTGTCAGCAGTCTCAATTATTATCACAGCCTACTGTGTGATGGGTGGGCAGATATCGGTGATTCATACCGATAAGATTCAACTGGTATTTATTTTGCTGGCGATATTCCTGGTTGCGGGAATGCTCTGGTTTCGATGGGAGTCTGATCACGCATTCCTGTCATTTGAATTGATCAACGATTCATTTGGTTCATCTCGAATAACCTATTTCCTGCTGGTTACCGGAACGGGTTTTCTGGCGGGGCCGGATATTATCAGCAGAATACTGGCGGCCAAAAACCAGGCAACGGCCCGGATGGGGGTTTTGTTTTCGGGCGGGATGCTATTTGTGGTCAGTATCGCCATTGCCTGGATCGGTTTGTGGTCTCATTATCATTTAAAGCTGCAGCCGGGTCAGGATGCTCTGACCACTATTCTTCAAGAACACCTGTCACCGTTGATCCGCCTGATTGTTGAGCTAGGGCTGCTTTCGGCGATTTTTTCTTCAGCGGATACCTGTCTGATTACTGCCGCGTCGACCCTGGGGCATGACCTGCTGGGTTGGAATCAGACCCATCGAATCCGGATTGTCACCGTCATAACAGGATTGATCGCGTTTTTGCTGGCTTGTCTGAAAGGCAATATCATCGATTCATTACTGCTGGCTTATTCGCTATTTAACTGTGGAGCGATCCCACCGGTAGTGCTGGCAATTCTGTTGCACAAGAAAAGGCGGTTAAATGTTCGGCTGGTCATTATGGCCATATTTCTGGGGGGAGTGCTGGGAGTCTGGGGCAAACTGGCCGGTTCTGATGTTCTGACGCTGAGCGGTATGGGGATTTCGGCGATATTGTCATTGACGGCGGCGGTGTTCGGGCATAAAAATAGGTAAACCCATAGATTGGCGGCAAGGCGACGGGACATGATAATCACTTGCCAACTTGCTAAAATAAGGAGCAAATCATGCAGTACAGACCATTAGGCAAATCCAATATCCAAGCGTCTGTTATTGGAATGGGTACCTGGGCCATCGGCGGCTGGATGTGGGGCGGCACCAATTTTCAGGAAGCCGTTGATGGCATCCATGCCGCCCTTGACAACGGCATAAATCTGATCGATACCGCCCCGGTTTATGGTTTTGGGTTGTCTGAAGAGATCGTCGGGGAGGCGATTCGCGGCCGGCGGGACAAGGTTGTGCTTGCGACCAAGTGCGGCCTGGTCTGGGATAAAAAGGAAGGCGATTTTCATTTTCACACCGATCAGTACAGCATTCAGGATGCGCCCACAGAGAAGGAGGTGTATCGCTGCCTGAGTCCCAACTCCATTCGCAAAGAGTTGGAAAACAGCCTGATCCGGCTGCAAACCGACTACATCGATCTCTATCAGACCCACTGGCAGGAGTCAACAACTCCGATTGAAGAGACTATGGCGGAGTTGCTACGTATGAAGGATCAGGGAAAAATCCGCGCGATCGGAGTTTCTAACGCATCCGTGGATCAGATGGAAGCTTATGGTCCAATTGATAGTGACCAGGAAAAATTCAGTATGCTGGATCGGGGCGCCCGTTGTGAAGGGCAACTGGATTACTGCATGGATAAAAATATAGCCTTTCTGGCCTATTCTCCCCTATCAATGGGATTACTGACAGGAAAAATCACGCCGGAACGACACTATGGTCAGGGTGATTTGCGTACCAATCGGTTTAAGCAGCGGTTCGAGCCTGAGTTTGTTGTTAAAATAAATGCCATGCTGGAGCAATTCAAACCAGTGGCGCTGGCTCACAATGCGACGGTCGCCCAGGTGGTGATCGCGTGGACCTTCAGCCAACCGGGTGTTTCTCATGTTCTTTGCGGTATCCGCCATGCGGACCAGGCTAACCAGAACGCAGCGGCCGGCAGTATCGCATTGAGTGAAAGTGATCTGAAGTTGATCGATTCCATTCTTGATCAATTGTGATATTTGGGCTGCCCATTAGTGCTGTTTTTGTCAAAAAAAACCTGATTTTTATATTTACATAAAGGCAATGAGTTGATATCATTCTCGATTCTCTGACACGCCGTACCGTGCTTATGTCCGTCTTAGACCGGTCCCGGGTGGGGGCAGGCTGTCAGAAGACTTACAAACAAAAGTTAAATACTTTAATTATAGAAAGTTATAGCAATGCCCAAAATGAAGACCCACAAAGGCGCTTCCAAGCGGTTCCGAGTATCCGCCAAAGGTAAAGTGCTTCGTAAACGAGCATTTGCGGGCCATCTGATGAGTTCGAAGAGTGGCAATCGAGTCCGTGGTCTGCGTAAGACACTGGGTGTCTCGGCCGCCATAGAGAAAAAAATGCTCATCGCACTGAATGCCTGATGCTCGACTGTACTCATCCTGCTTCCCGGTTGTTAGCTGCCGTAGCAGGTTATCTCGCGTCACAGACGCTTATTCAATGAAAGGAAAGCTGACATGCCAAGAGTAGTGAAAGGCGCCGCCCGGCGTCAAGCCAAGAAAAGGCTCTTTAAAGCCGCCAAGGGGTATCGTGGTCCCCGCAGCAAAAACCTTCGTCTGGCCAAAGAGGCCGTGGTACGCGCCGGTGTTTACGCAACGCGCGACCGTCGCCGCAAGAAACGTGATTTCCGTCAGTTGTGGATAACCCGTATCAGCGCTGCCTGCACCCAGCGGAAGATTCGTTACAGCCAGTTCATTTTTGGCCTCAAGCAGGCCCAGGTGATTGTGAACCGGAAGATGCTTTCGGAAATGGCGATTCATGATGCCGCCGGTTTTGATGCCATAGTCGATATCGCCCGGCAAAACGCGGCCTCCTGATAGCAGGCCCGGCTTAAATTTTCCTGATAAAAAACGGAATCAAAGGGAACCGCCGGCCATCCGGTCGTGTTCCTTTTTTTTTACCGATAGAGTTTGAATAATATCCGATACCGGCATCCTGAAGAACCGGGATGAATTATTCGAAGAAGCAGATTTAACGATTATGTCCGATTCCTTGGAACAATTCAATCAAGTTGGCCAACAGGCGCTGGCGGAACTGCAGCAGGTACAAGACGGCGAGCAGTTGGAACAGTACCGGATCAAGTATCTTTCCCGTAAGGGATTGGTGACTAATCTATTGGCCGGTCTGGGCGGTTTACCCAAGGAACTCCGTCCCCAGGCCGGGCAACTGGCCAATCAGATTAAGAACCAGGTCAACGAGGCATTCAAAACGCGTCAGGAAGAGCTGAAAAACCAGCAATCCGCAGTCTCAGGTCCGATGATCGATGTGACCCTGCCCGGCCAGGATCCGCAGTTGGGCCGGCCCCACCTGATTACCCAGACCATCAACGAGTTGCTGGAACTATTCGGGCGTATGGGTTTTGAGATCGGATATGGTCCGGAGGTGGAAGATGAATATCACAACTTCATTGCCCTGAACATCCCTGAATCCCATCCGGCCCGTGATCCTCTCGATAATTTCTATATTGATGATAACTCCCTGTTGAGAAGCCAGACTTCTACGATGCAGATCCGGGTCATGGAGCACAAACAGCCGCCGATCCGGGTGGTGGCGCCGGGCCGGGTATTCCGGCCAGACAGCGTTGATGCCACCCACATGTTCATGTTTCACCAGATCGAGGCCCTGGTGGTGGATGAAGGGATCAGTATGATCGACCTTAAAACCACGATCGATCAGTTTGTGCAGGCTTTCTTTGGCGCCGGTACGGTCTGGCGTTTCCGTCCATCCTTTTTCCCATTTACCGAGCCTTCTGGTGAAGTGGATCTGCTGATGCACGACAAGAACGGCCGGGAATACTGGCTGGAAATGGGCGGTTGCGGCATGGTCCACCCCAATGTCTTTAAAGCTGTTGGGTATGACACGGAGAAATATACCGGGTGGGCGTTTGGTTTTGGGATCGAACGGCTGGCCATGCGTAAATATGGGATTACCGATATCCGGTATTTCTTTGAAAATGATGTACGGTTTTTGAGCCAGTTCTAAAACGCCGGGACCGGTTATTATATCAATTTCCAAGCCGATTCTTTGTTGGAGTTTGTATGCGTACACCCGACAAACAACGTTTTTTAAATGCGGTTCGACATACCCATTCCGATGAGATTCCGTTTTTTGAGATGGAATTCGATATTCATGTGGTGAATCAGCTGCTGGGCCGGCACTATGATTATGGTCAGCATTCGTTCGATCTGCCGGCGCGTGATTACCTGGAACTGGTCAGGCTGGTTGGCAATGATATGATCTATTTCAGCCATGTCTGGCGGCTGGGCCGCAAGGAGATGCGAGACCCGCAGGGGCGTCGACATTATGTCGATGGCACGATGAAAGATAAGTCTTCATTGAAGGATATCTGGTTTCCGGATCTGGAGGATATCCGGCGGCGGTTGGAAGCATTGCTCGAATTGATTGAGGGAACCGGTCTGGGATTGGTTTGCGGCGCCCAGACTGCGGCTTTTACCGTTCCGACGGCCATTGGTTATCAGGATTTTTGTCTGGCCACCTATACCGATCCGGAGTTTATTCAGGAATTTCAGAAGCGCGTGCATGAATACTGTCTGCGCGAGCTGGCGATGTACAGCGAATATCCAGTAGATGCGGTTAAAATCGCCTCCGGTCTGATTACGAATTCCGGTTCCATGATCTCACCGGATATGCTGGAACTCTATGAGTTTCCGTTTATGACGGAATTAACCAGACTATTGACGGATCATCAGATCATTCCCATCTTCCATATCGATGGTTATGTAGAAGATCTGCTGCCGCGTTTTATTGACATGGGGGCCAGGGTGATTCATCCGATCGATCCCTGTGCCGGCCGGCAAAGTATTTTCCGGATTAAAGAACATCATGGCCGGCAGATTGCGATTGCCGGTAATATTGATATCGATGGTGTTTTGCTGCATGGCACCCCAGAGCAGGTGAAAGAGAATGTTGCCGAACATATCCAGGCGCTGGCCGTCGATGGGGGGTACATTGTATGTTCCAGCCATGATATTCATGCCCTGATCCCGCCAGCTAATCTACTGGCGATGCGGGATGCTGTTTTTGATTTCAAGTGGTAAAAGGACAAACGCTCCAGATTCCGGATGTTTACCGGGGGGTATCCTCCAGTTTGAATGAATCGATCATTTGCTTAAAGATGGGACGATAGGATCCCATTTCTTGGGCTGGGGCGATGCCCCAGAGGAAGTAAGTAACTCTATCGTTCCAAAGCATGGTCTGAACAATTTCCATATTGGCGTTGGTAAAGAAATGGTTACAGGTGCCACTACTGGTGAGGCCATTTAAGCCATTAATCGTTACTGCCGCAATATCCTGCCGGGGAGTTTGCTCTTTGAAACTGCCGGGCATAAAGGTGTAGCGCTGGAGGGCTTCTTCTTTCATTTGTTCCGGATTCGAGCGTCCCATCATGGTCGGGATGGTTTCGATTGCGAACATGGGTCCCGCCGTATTCATGTTCATTCGTTCGCCGTTAATCGTATATATTTTTTCATTGGTTCTATCCTGCTGTATTTTGAAGGGGGCCGGAACGGACAGACTGTATGGAATTTCAAAAGGCTATAAAGGCCGCTGAGTCCGGGGGATTCTATTGGCCGGCCGGGAATTTGGCGGTTGAGTCGTCGAGGTCGGATTATTATTTTCGGGAGAGGGGGGTATCGGTTGATTGGCTTGTGAATCCGCGATTCCGGGTGAGGTTCTGTTTGCCCTGTTTGCGCGAGCCGCGGCCGCGCGTTCGGCGATTGAGGGGATATTGGCAGATCTGTCTGGTGTCTGATCCGGGTCTGAAGCGGAAGGATCCGATACGCGTGAAGTTTGCCTGTCAGGGGTTTTGGCCGAGCCATTTATGATTCGTTGGCCAACGGGAATGGCTATAGCAAAGAACAAGGCAATCGCAACCGCTGCGGATACTGATACGCCCACCCAATGGAAAAAGCCGCGCGGGGCGTTTTGGGTCTGGTTGCCGCATCCGGTTGGGTTATAAGAAAGCACCAGGCAGCCGGAGAGCATGTCATGGGCGCCCTGTTTTTGTCGGGTAAAACCGGTAATAATGATACCCAGACCAAAGAAAGCGAAGGAGAAGATTTTGGCAAAATGACGCCCGGTGGCCCGGGCAAAGGTGATCGCGCGGCCATCGGTATCGGTTACATAAAGACCAAGAAGGCGTTTGCCGATGGTTGCCTGATGCGTGCCGCTTTCCGAGATGGCATAATAGAGCCAGAAAATAATGACTGGAAATGCCATAAAAATCCAGGTGAGCATCTGGGCGTTGTCTCGGATGGAATCTGCGCTCAGGGCACCGGATTCGACCATTTTTTTCAGGATGAATCCTATGCCACGGGAGATTCCATACAGCATGATGTAAAACGCCACATTATCAATCACATAAGCCAGAGTTCGACGCCAGAAACCGGCGTACCAGATATCCGACCGGGATGACTTGGCGGTCGGGCGATGGAATACCTGGTGCGTGGTTTGGGCAGTAGCTACTGTTGCGGTTGGTTCCAGGCGTTCGCCGCAACGGTTGCATTTTCGAGCTTTGGCTGATAGTTGTTTTCCGCACGCCGGGCAGCACTTTTCCTCTTCCGCCACATGATAGGCCTCGTTGGTTGGAGTAGCTGATTCCAGATCACCCAGGGCGTCCATTAATCGCCCACCGCTTATTTCGCCATAGGGTTGCGATTCCATAGCCGGTGTTTCTGTTGCTTGCGGTTGAGGGACGTTGACGACAGTGTGGCACTGGGGACATCGAACCGATTTTCCGGCGTAATCATCCGGGACACCGATTTTCTTGTTGCACTGTTGACACCGAAATTTAATCATCACAACTCCTTAAATTTACAGGTTAACCATTCTTCGCCTGTCGGGAAACCATTCGAACCACCTGACTCTCCGGGATTGCCACTGCGGCCGGCCACATGTTGGGCTTGCAACTCAATCCATTTTGTCAGGCACTCTTAATCACAAATTGCCCAGAATATACAGTTTAATATCTCAAGTGATAATTTCCAATACAATTATCAGATAATACTGTTTGGCTATCCTATTTGCATTAAAAAGGTTATGCGAATAAATATTTGATGATTCGTGGTTGAAAGGGTGATTTATTGTCGTTAAGGGAGCTTTATATCGTAGTTTTAGAATTTCAACTATGAGGCAAGACAGATCGTTCGCGGCAAGATATACCTATGGATTCAATCGTAGTTTGTAAATTGATCACTGGAATAGCTGAGAATAAGCCAGCCTGCAGAGCGGCAAAAATCGGGTTCCGGGTATCGTTCGCAAAATGGGGAAAGAAATTCGCAAAGTGGGGTGGATTCGGATTTGTCCTGAGGGCATAATAAAGACATACCCGTTAGAATGTGGTTATATTATCTAATGTCCAGACCCAATTGATCGACGAATTCATTCTTGTGGAGGCCATGACGATTATGAAGAAGCGGCGCTATGGATTTACCTTGATAGAGTTACTGGTGGTGATATCGATCATCGCGTTACTGGTGGCCATTTTAATGCCGGCATTGGGCAAGGCGCGGGATCAAGCCAAGAATTCGATCTGTATGGCCAATCTGCACCAGTGGGGAGTGGTGTTTGACATGTATACCAGTGATTATGATGGTTCGTTCATGCGGGGCTGGGTGGGTGGCAGCGCCAGCACCCCGATCAACGATACGAATAATATGTGGGTTTATGTTACTCGTAAGTTGTATCAGGATCCGGAGATATTGTTATGTCCGCGCGCTGACCGAAATGAGCATCAAGGCGGCAAGTTACCCTGGGCGGCCTGGTATTTTGATCCGGATCCAGCGATGAATCCAAGTTTTTATAACAGTCCGCTTTCCGAATCGGAGAGTAAATTGCTGGGTGTTTCGGGCAGCTATGGGATCAACTGGTTTATTAATAATCGGGATGTGAACGCTTCCGGTTACGATCATCACATGAACTGGAAAAAGACAAATCAGCGAGGCGGTAATAATATCCCTGTACTGGCTGACGCCGGTTTTCCGTTAGCACGGCCTCATTTTACGGATATGCCCAGTTCGGATCAGAATGGTGAATTTATCTGGCCGCCGGCGAGTGGTGAGATTAACCGTATCTGTCATAACCGGCACTTTGGCGGGGTGAATATGTTGTTTCTGGACTGGTCGGTACGCCGGGTATCGGTGAAGGAGCTATGGACACTGAAGTGGCATCGCGAATTCGATACGCAGTATTGGCGAACGGCATCCTGGCAATGGCCCAGCTGGATGAATAAAGTGGATAATACCTTGTCTAAATAAGCGATCGGTATATTATAATAGAAATCGGCGGATGACCAGGACAAGAAAAGAGAATAACGTATAGTGATAGAGATGCCGGTATAAAGGAACGTATTGTGTTATCGATAAGTAAGCCGTCTGAAAGTAATAAGTTGCGAGTTACTGAGTTGTCCTGCGATCTGGCGATTGCCGGCGGGGGGCTGGCCGGGGTGTGTTGCGCAATAACGGCGGCACGGGCCGGACTCAAGGTGATTTTGATCCAGGACCGGCCGGTACTGGGGGGGAATTCTTCGAGTGAAGTCAGGTTATGGGCGCTGGGCGCCACCTCGCATATGGGAAATAATAACCGTTGGGCGCGCGAAGGCGGGGTGATCGATGAGATTCTGGTGGAAAACACGTATCGCAACCCGGAAGGCAATCCGGTTATTTATGATACCGTGTTGCTGGAAAAGGTGATAGAAGAGCCGAATATCACACTGTTGTTGAATACGGTGGTTTACGATCTGGAGAAATCGAATCCGGATACTATCCGGTCATTAACGGCTTTTTGTCCGCAGAATGCAACGCGATACCAGGTGTCGGCGCCATTGTTTTGCGATGCCAGCGGCGATGGTGTTGTTGGTTTTCTGGCCGGGGCGGCGTTTCGGATGGGGGCGGAAGGGCCGGAAGAGTTTGATGAAAGATTTGCCCCTTCGATAGAATATGGCGCGCTGATGGGGCATTCGATATTCTTTTATTCCAAAGACGTGGGTGTGCCAGTAAAGTATGTTCCACCGAGTTTTGCCCTGAAAGATATCACCCAGATTCCACGGTACCGTAATTTCAAGAAAAATGAACATGGCTGTCAACTCTGGTGGATCGAATATGGCGGCCGGCTCGATACTGTTCATGACAGCGAAACGATCAAGTGGGAGTTGTGGAAAATCGTTTATGGCGTCTGGGATTATATAAAAAACTCGGGTGAGTTTCCCGAGGCGGAGACCATGACACTGGAGTGGGTGGGTACGATACCAGGCAAACGAGAGAGCCGGCGATTTGAGGGCGATTATATCCTGACTCAGCGCGATATTATTGAACAGCGGCGGCATGCTGACGCCGTTTCATACGGTGGCTGGGCGATCGATTTACATCCGGCAGATGGGATATACAGCAATAAACCCGGTTGCGATCAATGGCATTCCAAGGGGGTATATCCAATTCCGTATCGCTGTATGTACAGCCGGAATATTAACAATTTATTTCTGGCAGGCCGGCTCCTCAGCGCCAGCCATGTGGCCTGTGGCTCGACACGTGTCATGATGACCTGCGCGCATAATGCCCAGGCCGTGGCAGTGGCGGCGGCACTTTGCAAGCGGGACAGTCTGATGCCGCGTGATTTGAGTCAGCCGGGATGTATTGAGCAATTCCAACAGGAACTGCTCAAGCGCGGCCAGTATATTCCGCATTTGCGTTTGAAAGATCCTGAGGATCTGACGCGCAGCGCACTGCTCTCGGTAAGCAGTCGTTTTCGGTTGCAGGAATTACCGGCGGATGGGCCCTGGCAGCCGCTGAAGGATGCGCGGGCCATGTTGATCCCGGTGAAGGCGGGAAAGATTCCGCCGATGGAATTTAGCGTACAGGCGTCGCGATCAACCGAGCTGGAATGCCAGTTGCGGATTTGCAGCCGGGAGGGCAGCTTTACCCCGGATACCATATTGGAAACTGTCCGGATCGCAATCCGGCCGGAAATCGTTCAGGGGGAGGTATCCGCCATCGGTCAGCAAAAGAACCATCAGGCCGTCGCAAGGGGTAGTGAGAATCAACAGAAAGTAGTCACCGTATCCGCCGCTGACGCGGAGGCTATCCAGATTTTCAAGTCAGCTTCCCAGAAGGTCTCTGTCTGTTTTTCCACGGAAATCCAGTCCGATCAATATGTATTTATCTGTTTAAGCGCCAATCCGGAGATTTCTATACGCACCAGTGAAACGCGAGTTACCGGGATGATGTCACTGGTCCTGCAATCGAATCCCCGTGTCAATACCAGTCAGGTGCAAAAACCGGAAAGGGACATCGGCGTCGATACGATGGAATTCTGGATTCCGCAACGGTATCCTGCTGGGCGTAATCTGGCTCTCAGGCTGGATGAACCGCAGAATAATTGGGATATGGACAATCTGGTAAGTGGTGTTAACCGGCCAGTCGGACAATCCAATGCCTGGGTGGCTGATCCGGGTGATACACAACCCGTTCTTACTTTGAGCTGGTTGGAATCGAAGGCTATTCGACGGATCGAACTGACCTTCGATACGGACGCGGATCACCCGATGGAGTCGGTATTGATGGGACATCCATTCAATATCATGCCGGGTTGTGTGCGAAGTTATCGTATTTATGGCGGCGATGGGAAATGTCTCTATCGCAGAGAGGATAATCATCAAACCCGTAATATTATCCGTTTTGATCATCCGGTACATACCGATTTGCTACGCATTGAGCTGGATCATCCCGAAAGCGGCTGGCCGGCCGCGTTGTTTGAAGTTCGCTGTTATGAATAATGGTGATATCTCTGGTATATGGCTGAAATAATCCCGGTGATTTATGATTCAAGGAGTATAGATTAATGAGGCGGCTATTAATTTTAGTTGTGATGCTGGTGATGGTAACACAGAGTCGGGCTGACGAACCGGTTAATTACGCTTTGCATGCGGTAGTGACGGCCAGCTCGGTTTATCAGGAGCCGTATCAGCCCCAAAAGGCGATCGATAATCAGGTTGCCAACGACAGTCGCTGGCTGAGCGAGAAAAGCAATGGACCGCATATGATAACACTCGATCTGGGCAGAAAAGTTGAGATTGGCTGTCTGCAACTGGCGAGTGGGTGGAAAGAGAACGATCAATGGGTGGATCCTGTCTCAAATTTCCGGTTTGAGTTCTGGGATGGCACACAGTGGCGCAGGATTGCTGATGCGAGTGGGCAGTCGAATACCCAGGCGGGATTACAGTTTATCATTAAGCCTGCGATTCAATCGGACAAGATCCGGCTCGTGATTAACGATGATGGGATTGCCCGGGTAGCGGAGGTACGCGTATTGGCGCCGGCGGCGAGTTATGAGTCGGTGATGAAGAGCGGACCCAAGCCAAAGCCGGAGTATACCACGTATTTTGTGTTTGTCAACCAGAGCGGTTATGATTTGAATGGGCCCAAGCGTTTTACCGCGCCGCTGGTGGAAGGGGAGGCTGATTTCAGTGTCGTTGAAGTTAAAACCAATCGAGCGGTTTATCAGGGACGAGTCTATAAGGGATTGGGTGATTTCAGCGATTTTCAACCGGATAACGGAGAGCAGGAATATTGTGTAGTTGTATCTGGTGGAAATTTGAAGACAGGACAATCCGATCCGTTTGTGATTCGTCCGTTCATGATGGAGCAGGCAAGTCTGGAGCCGGCTTTGCGGTTTATGGTTGATTGCCGCAGTGTCATTGGAACACATCCCTCGGCGTACGGTGGAAGTCCATGGCGAGATGGTACGTATTACAGTTATGAAGTGCCTTCGCTGATATTGATGTACCTGGCCAATCCGGCATTTTTTGAGCATGCCCCGATCGAAATTAATTATGAAACGGATAAGGCGAAATTTCTGGCGGATGATTTCAAGCTGGTTCGAGCGCCAAATGATCAAGATGTGATGGAGGCAACCCGGCGTTATTTTACTGAACTGGATCCTCCGGTGGGTGATCAGGTACCGGATATCATGAAACTGATCCACTGGGGGATTGGGTATTATTTAATGGATCCCGCTACGCGTGATCCATCGAGTGATCCGTTACCGGAACAAATCCATGCCCAGACAGTAGAGCAGTTTGCTTATTTTCTTTATGGCTATGCTTATTTTAAACCGTATTTCAGTAACGCGTTTTATCGGCAGGCGCGTGATTTTGCTTTTGAACAGTGGGAAAAAGCCGGTCTGTTTGAAGTGATTGAAACAATTGGCACTTATAAAGGTCGCCATTGCCCCGGACATAGTATTATGCCGAATCTGTTGATGGCGCGAGTGGCCCGGCGCGAAGGCCGGGAGGACGCGGAACGGTTTATTCAGGCGGCGGCCGCGCAGACCCGGTGGGTGATCGATCAGGTGGATTTTAATGATCCGGTTACCACAAAAGGGCAACGTATGAGTGAACATAAGCTGATGACGGGTCTGATCCTGTTTTTGCGGGATTATCCGCGTCAGGCGCCGGAGGGTTTGCGTGATAAGATCAAACAATGGGTGGATATCATGATCGCGCGATCGGATAATATGTGGGATTTCCGCCGCTATGATGATATCGAATGGACTTTGCCCCGGTTTACGGCCGGTTCGCATGGCGGCGCCGGCTGGAATGAACCGGGTAATGTCGCGGCGTTTCCGGCTCTTTGTCTGGCGACTGCTTCGGTGATTGATGATCCAGTCAAGGCCCATCGTCTGGAAGAGATTGCCGCGGGGCATTGGGATGATCTGTTTGGCCGGAATCCACTGGGGGCGCATAGCGCCCATCGAGGCCCCAAAGATTTCTGGGGGGTGGAACGAGGCTGGCCCAAGAAGTTTCCTGATAACACCTGTGCCCGGCTGGAACTGGTGCGCGGTACGATCAGTTCAACCTGCGCCACGGAGCATTATCCATTCGATCCAACAGGAGATTTCCGGCATCCGGAAGGCTGGACGGCTTTTAATGCTGCATTAAATGTGGGGCTGGCGTATACCTGTCAGTACGATACGAAGGTTGAAATTGTTGATCCAGAAAGCGGCCGGCGGCTGGACTCTCTTGAGCCCGGACAGACTGTCACAATCCGGGTGAAAGCGCCGGTTGGTTTTGATGGATCGGTGTCCGTGTTGCCGCTTGTTGTTGAATCCGGGCGTGGAGAATTTCGGATTTGCAATCTGGCAGCGGATCGGGAACCAGGCTGTTATTCCGGTAGCGTTACGTTTTCGACACAAGGGGGAGAAAATAATGACCTGATTGTGATTGGCGGACGACGTCCGATACGTTTGGGTTATGGCTATGGCTTTATGATGAAATCGGTTATGATTATTCCAGAACGAACTGGTGACCAGTTGCGAGTAGTTACCCGCTGATCCCTTTTTAGAAAGGAATTCATGCATACTTCCGATTATGTGGTGCTCATTGGTTATTTACTAGGGATAATCGCGGTGGGGATGCTGTTTACCGGCAAGAACAAGAGCGCTGCCGATATGTTTGCGGCGGGCGGTCAGTCGCCCTGGTGGACCAGCGGATTGAGCGCGTTCATGACCATGTTTTCGGCGAATACTTTTGTGGTCTGGGGAGGGATCGCGTATAAGTATGGTATGGTAGCGGTCGCCATTAACCTGATGTATGGCGTTGCAGCGTTATTGGTAGGATATTTCATTGCCGGGAAATGGAAGCAGCTTGGCATTAAGACACCGGCAGAGTTTATTCAGCAACGGTATGGCAAGGGAGCGTTACATTTTTATACCTGGTTTATGATGACTTTCCGGATCATCACGACTGCCGGGTCGCTTTACGCGCTGGGTACAATTTTCATGGCATTGTTGACCAACGGGGAGTTTTCTTCGGCGGGATTGAATTCTGCCATCGTTCTCTTTGGCGGGGTTGTTGTTTTATATACCATGTTTGGCGGGTTGTGGGCGGTTTTGATGACCGATGTCTTGCAGTTTATTGTGTTGAACCTGGCGGTTTTATTTGTGGTGCCGCTGGCATTTATCAAGGTAGGCGGGGTGAGCCGTTTTATCCATCAGGCGCCGGATGGGTTTTTCAAGCCGATTGGCGGAGAATACACCTGGTTTTTTCTGGCGGGTTGGTGCGCGATCCACTTTTTTATGATCGGGGCGGAGTGGGCCTTTGTCCAGCGGTTTATCTGTGTGCCCAGCGCCCGTGACGCGCGTAAGAGTACGTATCTTTTTGGCGGTCTTTATTTATTAAGTCCATTGTTGTGGCTGTTGCCGCCGATGTTGTGGCGGATCCAGTCGCCCATCCCGGAGGGGGCATCTGACGATGAGATTCGGTTGCTGGCGGAGAACGCGTATATTCTGTCCTGTAAAAGCGTCTTGCCGCCGGGGATGGTTGGATTGATGCTGGCGGCGATGTTCTCAGCGACGGCGAGTATGGTCAGTTCGCAATTGAATGTATTTTCCGGGGTGCTTACCAACGACATCTATCGTCCCATGCGTCGCGTTATCCCAAGCGATACGCAGATGGTTGCGGCAGGGCGATGGTTTACAATATTACTGGGTGGATTCCTGATTGTTATCGCCGTGTTGATCCCGGTAATGGGCGGAGCTGAAAAGGTGGTTGTTTCGATTACCGAGATTATGTGCGTTTCATTACTAGCGCCGACAATATGGGGTGTATTCAGTCGCCGGGTGAATCGCATGGCGGTATGGGTAACGGCCGGGATAGGATTTGCTGTTGGATTTATCGTTCGGTTTGGCCTGGACCAGGGAGGGTTTCTGGCTTCAATACCGGCGCTGGCGGGTTGGGCTGAGTGGATTCAGGCTCACATGTCGATGATGAAGACATTTACGGGCGTCATCTTGCCGTTGGTGATATTGGGGATTATCCAGGTCGTTTCGGGCTCACGAGTGGATCCGGGTTATGTCCGCATTGAGCAACTGGCCGCGGAGGAAACCCTACTGGAGAGCCGTGGGCAAGTCAGGGCCAGTCGACTGCCGGCTTTGGTGGTGGCATGGAGTATTGGTATTTGTGGCGTGATGATGGCGGTACTGGCGGTGATCAATCCCGGTTCGGCGAAGGTCATGGGGATTTTCGCGGCGACGCTATTTGCCATTGCCAGCGTGATTGGTCTGGTCGTGTCAGTTTCATCCCATCGACAACAGATGGTTTAGCCTGTCAGGCGGTCATTCGTTGATCTGGACCAGGACTGCCCAACTCTGATTGTTCTGGCATTTGAGGTTGATTGTGTTCCCTGATTGGTTGTGGATTGGTTTTTGCCAGGTTGTTTTGGCAATATCCAGCCAATGAATGGAAACCGGTTGGGAACGGTCCAGTTTCAATTGAACCTGGCCACCCTGAGGGAAATAGACGGCATATTCCCGGCCGGGTTGCGCGATACAATAGGCTTCGTTATCCTGACGGTCCGCTAGAAGTTCATTATGTGGCCGGCAATGAAAGAAATCCATCCGGTCGGTGAGTTGGCGGAGGCTATGGATATTGGCCTGGGCGATTTCACTTAATCCAAGTCCAGAATCGGGGCGGTGGAACCGGGCGGAAGCAAGGCCGCCGAAGATATTGCGCCAGAACCGTTCCTGGCCGTCCTGGCTGTTACCGAACCGGCCGGTATCGGCTCCGTAGATTTTGACGTTATTCAAAGGACGGATATGATCCGCAATACGGGCGCGCTGTTTCTGGGCGTTATCCCAATGTTGCTGGCCTTTTTGATGGTTGTTCTGAGAGATATCGACGAATGAGTAAATTTCGGGATGATCGAAGGATGGATTATGCTGTTTGTCTGCCAGGTTCCAGTTGTCCCACATTTCGGTAGTATGGACCTTGACGCCGGCCTGCCGGGCCCGGTTGCGGATATAATCGGACCAGTAGTAGCCCCATTCGGGAGTGACAGAGGTTTCGTTATCCATGCAATAGAGCACGTTACCTCTAGAGAGGGTATAGGAGAGTATTTTGTCGACGAATTGTTTTTGATATTTCAGTACGGTTTTCTGGTTGCGTTCTTTGGGGACAGACCAGAAAAAGTTGTTTTCCGTCCGGGTTGGATGAGAGTTGACTTCAACAGGCAGGCCGGAGGTCTCGGGGGTGTAATTGATATTATTCCTGGGATTAAAAGGATTGGCAGCCCAGGGTTCGCGATAATAATCGAAGGTGGCCCAGACTTCGATCTGTATAATAATGTCACGTTCGGCAGTCCATTTGAGCATATTTTCGAACCGTTGCCAATACTCCGGATTCCAGCGTTCCAGATCGTAGCGGCCATTGTCCAGCTTTAAGAAGGCCTGGACCTCCCAGCCGCGATCATTACGGGCACTCATGGTATTGCGGATGTAGTTCCCGCCGCAATTTTTGAGCAGATCGAGTTGTTCTTTTAATTTGGGATGCTGGAAGAGGTTGTCATCGTCACTACCGCCAATCAGCAGGACCGGCTTGTTGTCATAAGACCAGTAAGCGGGATTTTCAGGCCAGATATCGAGCATTTTTGGTTTAATTTTATCATTTTCTGCACTGAAAACCAGGGTGCCCAAAGCTAATAAGATCACGAAAATTTGTTTATTCATGTCAATATCTCCAAAAATAACGGTTTTGCTACTATACTATAAAGGGGAGTTTTTACATTTATATTGCATACTTTTGTGGGGGTAAAACATCTAAAAGATTACAAAGGGCACCTCTAAAACAATTTTTAGAGGTACCCTAAAGTTTGAAAAGGGTATCGTTCGATACTATGATATAGTGTATTGTAACTGTATTTTCAGTAAGGAGTTAGTTATGAAAACCGGACAGCAGTATCTATTTGGATTTCTTATCGCGATCATGATCAGCGTGGCAGGGGCGACCGGTGAACGTGATTCGGTTGCCATCACTGTCTATAACGATAATTTTGCCGTCATTCGTGACAATCGGTCTCTGGAGTTAAAAAGCGGTCTGAATACTTTACGATTTACCGATGTGGCGGCGACGATCGATCCAACCAGTGTGAGTTTCAAATGTTTGAACAAGCCTGATCAGGTAAGTATTCTGGAACAGAATTATGAATATGATCTGGTCAATACCGATAGTTTACTGAAGCGATATATCGATAAAAGAGTAAACATCTGGGTGAAAGGCAGTGGCCAGGGAAACCCGAATCAGATATCGGGGATCCTGAATGCCGCGATCGGTTCGGATTTGATAATCCAGAACGCCGTGTCGGGTATGATCGAAATAGTGAACCGGGACAGTGTGGAACGCATCATGCTGGAAAAGCGGCCGGAGGATTTAATCACGCGGCCGACGCTGGTCTGGCTGGCACAGAGCAAGCTGGCCGGCGCTCAGCCTTGCCAGATTACCTATACGGCGACGGGAATGAGTTGGAAGGCGGACTATACCGCGATTATATCCGACAATGAGAAAGCGCTGGATCTGACCGGCTGGGTTACGATCGATAATCGAAGTGGAGCCGCTTATCAGGACGCAAAAGTGAAATTGATTGCCGGTAACGTTCGACGGATCAGTCCGCCAATCATGACCCGTCGAGCCCGGACCGAATTAATGATGATGGCGGAACCGGAAGCCGCTCCGGCGGGATTCGAAGAGAAAGCCTTTATGGATTACCATATGTATACCCTGGGCCGGGCCAGCACCTTGAATAATAACCAGACCAAGCAGATCGAATTCATTGAACCGGTACATGATATTCCGGTGGAAAAAAGGTATATTTATGAAACGTCGATTGATCCATGGCTGGTGCGCAACCGCGAAAACAAGGTTAAGATCATGTTTGAGTTCGATAATAAGGAGACATATGGCCTGGGTATCGCGTTACCGGCAGGTAAAATCCGGACTTTTAAGAAGGATCCGGCCGATGATGCGTTGGAATTTGTTGGTGAAGACAGTATCGATCATACCCCGCGTGAGGAGAAGGTGAAACTTTATATCGGGGACGCGTTCGACATTGTGGGTGAACAGAAATCCGTGGATCAGAAAGCCCGGACTGGCTGGCGTCAGACCACGCGGGAAATAACGATCAAAAACCGTAAGACTGAAACAGTTTCGGTTTGTGTCGATGAAAAATTCATGGAAAATCGAACCTGGGTTATCAGTTCGAATAATATCGATTATGAAAAGATCGACGCAACGACCGCCCGGTTTACGATCAAGACGATCCCTGATTCCGAGCATGTGATTAAGTTTATAGTGACGGAGACCTGGTAAGACATTATCGATCAATCACAAAATAAAAAAGCCCGTTGTTCTTTCAGCGGGCTTTTTTAATAGGCGGATTATATGGAAACATCCGAATTTCATTCCCAGACCTGGGATAACAGAAGATAATCCAGCAAATTGACTATACAATCGTCGTTTAGGTCAGGTTGGAGGCTGTCAACGGCCGGGAAACAATCGGGCGCGTCATTAATCAAGGTGATGGTATCGATCAGAAGGGTTCCGGAACCGGTACGATCGGTTTCGCCGATGAACAGATCAAATTGGTAGAGATCGTGACAGGTTTCGGGGAAGCCGTTCGCAAAGTCGTAGGGAATTTCGGCCTGGAGGGTTGTCCACTGATTGGCAGGTAGATTGGACAGATCAAAACTGGCGCGGCCTTTGTAATACAAACCTGAACTGATGGGATCGATATTGGATCGGCCGTCGTAAAGGTCAAGTAGCAAGGTATCGCCGGGATTGGAGGCTGGTTTTTTCAGGCGGATCTGCAAACGATTGAATGGCGCAAGGTCCGTACGGCGATCACGCAGACGGAAATTGCATTTGGCATATTGGTTACCATTAAAGTTAAAGTTCCATTGTAAGGCCTGGCCTGCGGCGGAGTCGTGGACGATAGCCAGGTCGGTATTGCCGTAGCCGGATTCGGCAGGATTGAGCCAGTAATCGCTATAAGAGATGGCCGTGGCGTTATAGGCTTCCATATCCTCCAGAATGCTGGATTGGGCGGGAATGATCTGGTTGGTGAGCCATTGATCAGCCATGGTGTTAAGATCCAGCGAATCGATTATCGAATCGGAGTTGATGTCCTGTGGCGCCGTAATCAGCGCCTGAAGCTGAGTCCTTTGATGAGGTTGCAGGACACCCTGCCAGACGGTAAATTCGTCCACCAGTCCTTTGAAAAAGCGATAGTGGTTATAATTAGGCTGCCAATTGGCTGAGAGCCATTCGATGGAACTGCCGATAGCCAGCCAGTTGGGTGTAAGGGCGCCGGTGGCGCTTCCGGACATGGTGGCTCGAACGTTCCCGTCGAGGTAAAGAGTCCATATATTGTCGTGACGGGTAACGATGAGATTGTGCCACTGGCCATCGTTGACGTTCTGGCCGGAATTGATATAGCTCATGTAGCCGTTATTCTCGCGAACGAGGAGACAGACTTTGCCGGGCTGGTTCTGAACGCCATCCGCTCCCAGGGTAATATCGATAATGGGGGTTTCGGTATTGGAGTTACGCATGGAAAACAGCGGACCGTAATTACCATAGGTGCGGAAATAACCGGAGATCGAGAAAGACTGGCCTTCGGCGATGGGCAGAGCGTTATGGGCGGAACTGATATCGACATATTCATCCGCGCCATTGAGCAGTAAGGCGTTCCCTGCCAGACCGGGCTGATGAACTGAAGGGGAGTCGGGATCGTTAAATCCGATCAGTGTTCCATCCCCTATTGAAGCAGGTACAGATTGATATGCGACAGCGCCCCGGGTTTCGTTAAAGGACCATTGGAGAACTTTTTCGGCGTCGGGGGGAGCGGTTAGCGTGGTGAACTGCCAGATTGGGCTGGTATAGACGATCGTATCATCTTTGAGAATAGTTACCTGCCAGTAATAGTCGGTACCGGCATTCAGGGATGGCGTATAACGGTTATCCGTCAGGCCGGAAACGTCTGTTACGGGGTTGGACAGGTTGGGATTGGTGGCAAGGATCAAGCGATATTGAGGATCAGACAGGGAGCCGTTGAGTGTCCAGCTTAAGTTGGAGTCGATTTCGATTTCAGCACCGGGCAGCGGAGCTGGATCGAGATATACGGGAATTACTTCTTCATTGGTGAAGGCGTAGTGGTGCCAGGTATCCGCCGGATTGACCGCCTGGTAAGTCAGAGTGAGCTGGCCGGAGGCGGGGGCGATATAAGTGTACCGGAACAAAGCCCCGTTTCCGTTGCCGAAGAAATTCTGATCGAAAAGAGAGGTAGAGTTGTCGATACTACTGGTAATATTGACATAGCGTTCGCCGGGATCGCCAAAGCCCCTGGTATAATGAGTCAGACAGTATTGACGACCGGGAATCAGACCAGTGAGTTTAAGCTGAGCAGGTTCATAATAGAAAAAGTTGCGAACCAGAGCCGCGCCATCGCCGGTTATCTGGATATCGTAAGTACGGGTATGAGTGAGGGGCGCTGTGACCAGGGACCAGTTGGATCCGGCGCGGTTATTGTCATTTTCAAAGGAGACGCCATTGACAATCGTGGTTTGGGATTCATCGGTATGGAGGTTGACTTTATGGGTGTAAACTTTACCGGCGCTGATAGTAGCGTCGGCATCGGAGGTCCATGGTAAAATGGCCCAACTGAGGCGTGACTGAAAATGATAGGCGCCGGACATCAGGGAATAGATAGCATAACCATTTTTAAATTCTATGAATGTTACTCCGGCAGCCTGGGTGGCAGGGATGTTCGATTCGGTTACACTGCTCGCATTGTCAGTGGGGATATATAAGGTGGCGGTGGTGTTGGGCGGGATAGAAAGCTGACATTGGAATACCGGGCCATCCAATTGCCAGTCGGTCTGAATGAGGCCCCGGATGGACTGGAAACTGGTTTTGGCGTAAGTCAGGGTACCGCCGGGCTGAGGTTTCAGGACAATGTGTTTGAAGGCCGGGCCATCGGTCTGGATCCCGCCGATATTTTCGAAGATCCACTGACAGACCGCGCCAAAAGAATAATGGGCGAATGAATTCATACCGGGATCAGCAAAACCCTGTTCGGGTGTCCAGCCGTTCCAGCGTTCCCAGATGGAGGTGGCGCCGTACTTGATGGAGTATCCCCAGGAGGGGAAGGTATCGTTATGCAATAGACGGTAAGCGACATCATTGCGGCCGATCTTTGCCAGGGCCAGCATCAGGTCTTTGGTGCCGACAAAACCAGTGGCGAGATGCCAGTCGCATTCTTTGATACGGCGGACCAGATGACCGGCGGCCAATTCAAGTTTGGTATTGTCCAGCAGGTCATAGGCGATGGCCATGACGTATGCGGTCTGGGTATCCCCTTTGATAACACCGCTGGTATCCACATAAGCGGCATTGAACGAGGCTTTGATCTGTTCGAATAACTGGCGGTAGCTGGCGGCATCGGCGGTCTGGCCGAGGGCTTCAGCGATACGGGCCATCAGATCGGTGCTATGGGCAAAATAGGCCATATAGATGACATCAGCGGGGGTATTATCATTGATGTTGAGCCAGTCGCCAAAACAGTGGAATGAGGCGGGCGGCAACAGATCAACGGTGCAGCGGTTATGGCAGAAGGTGATGAACTTTTTCATGGCTTCGTAATGAGTGGCCAGAATTTGGGTATCGCCGTACATTTTATAGATGGTCCAGGGACAGATAATCCCGGCATCGGCCCAGGCCGGTCCGCCGTCGCTACCAGAAACTTTCAAGGGCGCGACGGTAGGGAACTGGCCGTCGGACCGTTGTGCGTCGGTCAGATCGACGAGCCACTTGGTAAAGAAGGCCTGGACATCGTTATGATAACAGGCGGTATTGATATAGACCTGGGCGTCTCCAGTCCAGCCGAGTCGTTCATCACGCTGGGGGCAATCGGTGGGAATATCAATAAAGTTCATCCGCTGGGTCCAGACGGCGTTGGATTGCAGTTTGTTGACCATGGGATCGGAACATTCGAAAGTCCCGACAGTGGGTGTATTGCTGCTGAGAGCCAGGCCGACTATGGTATCGAGGGCAGGTTGATAATCAAGACCGGTCAGTTCGACATATTGGAAACCGTGGAAGGTGAAATACGGCTGCCAGGTTTCGATCCCTTCACCCTTGCAGATATAGGTATCGGTAGAAGTCGCGGAACGCAGGTTGGCTGTATAGATAGTCCCATCGGGATTGAGGCGTTCGGCATGCCGGAGCTGGATGGTCTGGCCGGGTTGGCCCTGGACTTGAATCCGAACGACACCGGCGAAATTCTGGCCCATATTAAACACGTACTGTCCGGGAACAGGCTGAGTAATGGCAACGGGATGAACTTCTTCAAAGACAACCACCGGTTCGGAGACGGCGGCCTGGACTGTCGGCTGAATCTCGGGGCGCCCGGTGGTGACCGGCTGCCAGTGACTCTGGTCGCAGCCTGGAGTGTTCCAGCCGGGTAATTCCCGTCGGGCATCATAAGATTCACCTTTGAGGAAGTCGGCTTGACGGATTGGGCCCAAAGAACCCTTCCAGTCGGGGCCTGAAGCAATGGTTTGAGTGGTGCCATCCTGATATTCAATACTCAGCTGGCACAGCAAACGGAGATACTGGCCGTAATGGTTTCGTTGCCCGGCGTAACCAACATAGCCGGCGAACCAGCCATCTGCCAGAACCGCACCGATAGCATTATCGCCGCTTTGCAGAACGCTGGTGACATCGTAGGTGCGATAATAGATGCGCTTAGTGTAGTCTTCCCAACCGGGTGAGAAGTAGTCCTGAGAAATCCGCCGGCCATTCATATAGAGCTGATAAATGCCCAGGGCAGAAGCGTATATCCGGGCTTTTTTGATGGGTTTGTCGGCAAGCTGGTAAGCATTACGCAAATAGCGTGCGGGCGGCAGCTGGGGCATTTTTGTTTGCTGCCAGGGAGACATACCGTACAGGCCAAGGCTTACAGTATTGGCCCAGTTCGAATCATCGAAGGAGATAGTCTTCCAATTGGTGATTTCCTGCGAATTGGTACGCCACTGGTTGTCACTGACTATTTCCAGAGTTTCGTTATTAGTAAATTCGATGACTATTGCCGCCAGTAATCCAGCCGGATTGGATGAATCGCCCTGATTCTCCACCTGAACTGCCAACGTGTTGGTTCTAGATTGCAGGAATTCTGAGAGGGTAACAGAAGAAATGACTGTGTGATCGCTGCCGCTTTTAAGGTAGTGGCCGTTGAGATAAAGTTCATAGGCATTGTCAGCCGTGATATAGCAATGGGCTTGTGAGATCTGCTGGCCAGCCGGTAGTTGAAACGAGCGCCGAAAATAGCGCAGGCCGGGCGCGGCGCTGATATTGGCATTGGTATGGCTCCAGATCCAGTTGGCGCGGCTCATGGCCGGCGGGAGCGATGGAATGGCATCGGCAGGATCAAAACCTATCCATTGGGCTTCCCAGTCGTTGGCTTGCAATAGGCCCATAGACCAGTGAGCCGGTGCGCTCCAGGGGCTCTCATTGCCACTATTATCCCAGGCTTTAACTTTCCAGAAACAGTCCAGGCCTGAAGTTAAGGGAGTACCGGCATAAGTGATTGCGGTGGTTTCGGCGCTGTTGACTTTGCCGGAGTCCCATAAGTCCCCCTGGTCCAGTTGGAGTTTTTCAGAGGAAGAGGCGATGAGGATACGATAAGCAGTTTGATTTTGACCACGCTGAGAGGATTGGAGAGTCCAGCTTAAGCGTGGTGAGGTATTATCGATTCCGATGGGATTGACTCGATATTCGCAGCGTAAATAGTCTGGCATGACCGCTCCTGTATTAGTGGCAAGGGCCGAGCGGCAGATGAAAGGTAGCGAACTCAGGAAACAAAAGGCTATTTGGTAAAATGTTTTATCTGGCATGGCAATTCTCCAATACCTGAATATGTTCTGTATAAATTCGATGCGAAGAATCGAATAGAGAAATCGGGAGGATAGTCAATGGGTAGGAGTGAACGCGGGTTCTTGTTCATCGTTGTTATGATTCGTTTTCCCCGGCTATGAATGAAAACTATTTTTCATGATCCTTTGCTAACGATTCAACGTCCTGGTTCTCCCGGGCCAGGCATAGTCAGGTATGATTTATTCTAATACCAGGCAGGGATTGATAAATAATCCCCAGTCGAAAGAGGTCTGGCCCCAATCACCCCCATCGGTAATCACCAGCGTTAAAAAACGGTCGGTGTCTGACAAGTCAATATTAATATTGTGTTTACTGTTGAATTTTACTTTACGAGAAACGTATTTGACTTTACCGTCAACCAGGACCCAGATATCCAGATTAGCGCCGGGAAGAGTTATTTCACCTACGCCAAATAAACTGGAGAATTTGGTAATTCGTGCTTGAGGAACAACTTTTCTGGCGGCATCCAGATCAAAAGTAATCCCCAGGTTGGAATGAATGAAAATACTGGTATCAGACCAATCGACCGGAGTGTCTTTCGAAGCGATGCCCATCAGACGCAACGGCAAATTGCCTTCTGCGGCCTGGGTCAGTATGGCATCTTCGATGGGCATATTACCGGAATAATTTTCAAAGGCGCTTAGATCTTCCAGAATCTTCAACGAATTGACAATATTGTACTTGAAAAAGTTAGAAGTGTCGGGGCCCTCCCAGAGAAGCCCCGACGTAGTAACCTGGATGGGGCCTTCGCCGCCATCGGGGACAAATACACCATCAATATACTGATTATCCCAAATGGGCTTATATTCACCGTTACCCTGTCGTTGAGGGGCAAGCCGCCAAGGCTCGATTTCGCCAATAAACGGATCGATCTGTTGTTGGGGTCGGCCGGTGCCAAGTCCGCAGCCTCCCCCGATAAAGTCTGACAGATCCAGGGGTTGCCCCCGCCAGGCCATTCCCAGGTTCGGTAGAAATTCCCGGATGAAATCTTTGCTACGAATAGGGATCGTCTGAATTTCGCCGGACGTTTCGACTCGACGGGCATTCCCTGCGGTGAGAATTTGAGCCAGAGATGCCCGGTCCTTTTTGAGGGATTGTAAAGCCGCTTTGCCTTTGATCATATGAACGTCGCTGGTACTGTCAAAATCGACTTTAACGGCAAATTCGGTCCCCATATCCACGATATTGGATGTGGGTGTCTGAACGGAGAACCCTTGCGCGGATTCGGGAACGTGGGCATAAAGCCGGCCGGAATTTATCGTCATTTTCAGTGAAGAATTCAGATTGAATTCAGCCGGGGCTTCAATCACTACCCGGGCGCCAGAATCAAAGGTGATTTCGACCGCCCCTTTCTGCAGCCAGAGCGAATCAAGCCGGGCAAACAAGCGGCTACCGGTTGCGTATGTTTTTTTACCTGCGAACACTGCATTTACGCTGTCAGACAGGGTTGCCACCTGAATCAAAGGGGTTTGATCAAGGCGTAATAACAAAGCGATAAACAGCATGGCTGCCAGAGATACAATAAAAGAAAAGTTGGAGAATTTGCTCTTTTTACGCGAAACCGGTATTTGTTCCATAGTTTGGATCGGTTCCGGCTCTTTATCTTCCATGGGCAAGTCGAGAGTTGGCGCGTTTTTTTCTTCCCGGGATAACGCTATCCAAAGATCCTGGCGGGATGCTTGAGATTGAGAATCCTCTTGCAGTAACAATACGCTTTCGGCCTCATGAAGAGAAGCATTGATCGAAAGGAGGCTGTAATAATATTCGCGCGCCCTGGGATTATCGCGAAGCAGATTCTTGAACGCTTCGAATTGTTCGGGAGGAATGTCGCCTTCCAGAGAGTGCATTAAATGAAACGCGACGTCGTATAGTATTTTGTCGTCATGTTTCACGTTCGACCTCTCCGGCATAATTTAAGCGCAAACACTTCAGAAGCGCGACATGGATCCGAGTCATCGTTTTATAAACGGCCTGCATAGAAATATCGATTTGCCGGGCGATTTCACGATAACTCAGGTTTTGTTCGTACCGCAAGCGCAAGTATATTTTGTGTTTGGGAGGCAACTTACCGACGCAATTTTTTAAAACTTCGGTTTCTTCTTTATGAGCGGATTCCATCTGGACCGCTATCTCGTTTTCAAAAAGGGCCATCATGGAGTCATCAAAGATCAATTTGGAATTCCGGCGCTTCTGCTTAAAGGACAGGATCTTATAGCGTGCGATCGTCATACCCCAAGCCAGAAAATTAGTGCCTTCCTGAAATTCGGAGAATTTGTCCAGCATGACCACAATCGTGTCCTGCAAAATATCTTCGGCATCAGTACGGTTGGGAACATGATAAAGGATATAGGTGTGAATCCGGGTTTGATATCTCATGAAGAGACTTAAAAATTGTTTGGATTCTTTGATTCGAATGAGATTGTATTGGGAATCGCACATCAAGGAGAATTTTGGGCCTGCCTGTCAAGGATTATTGTTAAAATCTGACAATTAATAACTATTCCATATTTTTATTTCGTTGATCCTTTAAATGACAACCTGTTTTTTGTGAAAGATTTGTATTTTTTATTGCTTGTCCGGATTATTATGATTCTTGTTATCATATTGACCGTCCGATAATTTATCAATTAATAATTGTTGATCAACGATCAATCTTGGATAGGTATATAGTACCAAGTGCCATGATGTCCGGGGAGATACGGGATCTGGTTGATGAACATTTAAATTAGCAGTAATGAGGTTTTATGATGTTTTGTTTCAATAAAAAATCAGCACCTATTCAAACCATTCGAATGGGCATAAGGCCGTCAGGCCGACTGAAAATGACAAAGACCGCAGGTGTTATCAGTTGGCCTGTAAATTTCGGCAATCTTTGTAATTGGTTAGTGGTCATTATTCTCTATGTGACTTCTTTTTCTGAGATGGTTTTAGCAGCCCAACCGGCGCTGTATAGTAATACATTTGACATCATTGAAAATACCCAACAACCCGGCAAGATCGTTGATGGAGCCCTTCAAATTATTTGTCAGGAAAAAGGTTCGTCTAGCCGTCAAATCAAGTTGCCAGTTGCTGAAATTACCGATCGGTATGTTGCCTTATCGGCAAGAGTAAAGGCGCAGGATGTCAGTGAAGGGCCTAACTCCTGGAATGGTATTAAAGTAATGCTGGTATTAAAAACAGAAGATGGGGTGACATATCCTCAGTTGCCCATCCCTTCCGGGACATGGGATTGGCGTAAATTTGAGCAACTGATTCGATTACCGCTGGGCCTCAGGGAAGCAACGTTAATATTGGGATTGGAGGAGGTCAGTGGTACTGTCTGGTTTGATGAGGTAACAATTACTCTGGGCCGTCCGCCCAGGAACGGTCGTCGATATGATAATCCATTTACTGGTCATGATCTTGATCGGTTAAGGGGGGTAATGCATGGCCCCAATTTTCAGGAAGAAAATTTTCGAGATCTGGCCGGGTGGCGTGTGAATCATATCCGCTGGCAGCTTAACTGGGCGCCGATGAAACAGGCGGAGGAATGGTCGCGAGATTTGGAAAGGTATGACCAGTGGATCGAAACCGCATTGACAGAATGTGACAAGGCTTTGGGGGCTGCAGGAAAGTATGGTTTTCTGGTGCTGGTGGATCTCCATTGTCCGCCGGGGGGGCGTCGGGCCGGTGGCGTGTGTGATCTGTTTCAGGACAAGCGGTATCAGGATTATTTTCTGTCGCTTTGGGAACGGATTGCCCGGCGTTACAAAGGAAATCCCAGTGTTTACGCGTATGATTTACTCAACGAAGCCGTAGAAGGAACGGTGGCGCCGGGTCTGATGGACTGGCGGTCACTGGCAACGGAAGCCGGTCGCAGGATTCGTCAGATTGATCCAGGTAAACCCCTGGTTTTTGAACCGAGCCCGTGGGGTGGGCCTGCTGGATTTGCTGCCTTAAAGCCATTGGAGATGGAGGGCATCATATACAGTTTTCATATGTACTTGCCTCATCAATTTACGCATCAGACGATAGGTACTAATCCCGGCGGAATCGAATATCCAGGTAAAATAAACGGAACTTTATGGAATCGGGACAAACTCCGGGATGAATTAATGCCAGTTTTTGAATTTCAACATGATTTTAATGTTCATATTTATGTTGGAGAATTCAGCGCGATCCGCTGGGCGCCGGGCGATAGCAGTTTGAACTGGTTGCAAGATGCAGTGGGTATCTTTGAGCAGAACCAATGGGACTGGTGTTATCATGCCTATCGGGAATGGAATGGCTGGAGTCTGGAACACAGTGGGGATCGGAACAGTCATACCCGTGAGACGATTCCCAATAGCCGTCTGAAGTATATGTTGGTGCAGTTCAATAAAAACCAGCAAGCCCGCCGGTAAAATCCAGATCAGAAAAAAACTTATTTCCAGGCGATGGGGATAAATATTATAACTATCTATCAGATAATGAGTTATTGGGTTTGCTCTGTCTTTGGGGCGGTGTTTGTCTCCAATTTACAGTCAAATATTTCCTATAATTATTGCTGAAAGTTTGTTAGAGTTTAGCCGGAAATGCTATCTATCTTCATTGTTGATAATAAGATAAGAGTTTGTGAATTTTAAGATAAAGAGTGTATAAGATGATTTCAGACAGTGATATGATCAGGTAATGTTATGTTCGATTTGCCGCTTCTGGAACGACATTTATTTTTTGGCATTCTGTTACTGACGACATTAACAGCGCTTATGGGCTATGTCCAGATCGTCCGGGAACAGGTCCAATTTAGACGCCATTTGATCTCATGTATTGTTCTGCAGGTTGCGCTGGGGGCCGTGATCCTGGTTTTGAGAGCGGTTGCCATCGGCGCGTTTCCCATCACGGATGTTTTTGAATCCATGCTGGCACTGATAGTGTTTATTGGTATTACCTCCTTATGGCTATCTGTGTATATGCGGCAGGTCTGGTTTCTGTCGGTGATGGGGTGGGGGCTCTTTGTTATCTCGTGGTTATCCGCCGTTGTGGCCAAACCCGCATTGGAGCTACAGGACGCGGTCCGGACCCCCTGGGTCATTTTTCATGCGTTATCGATGGCGTTATCCGGGGCCATGGTGGTGTTTGCCGCGAGTATGAGTGTGTTGTATTTATGGAGCCGTCAGCAGCTGAAAACCCGGCAGTTTCTGAGGTTGTTCGGCAAGATGCCCAATATCGAAAAGCTGGAGAAGATGAACCTGCTGGGATTGCAGCTGAGTTTTGCGGCATTGACCCTTGGTTTGATCAGTGGCATTGGCCTGGCAGGGGTAAAATCCGCGGGATTAGGCATGGCGCCGGCTGACTGGCTGACAGATTCGAAAATCGTATTAATAATTGTTTCGTGGTTTTTATTGCTGGTCACACTGATCTTGCGGCGTCTGCTGATGTTGAATGGCAAAATAGTGGCTCAGACGACCCTGTTTATTTGCTTTCTTATTTTATTTGCATTTATTGGAAGTAAGCTCTTTTGTAAGTCAAGTCACGATTTTGGCAATATCCCGGCCAGGCACAGCCTTCAGATTGAGACACGTTATGCATATTGTATTGATAGGGATTAATCACAAAACCGCGCCGCTAACCATCCGTGAGCGACTGGCGATCGATAAAGCGATGGCGGTACAGGCACTGACCGCTTTTAAAGCGGCTTACCCGGGCGTTGAGATTGTGTTGCTCTCGACCTGCAATCGGGTAGAATGTTATGTGGCGGTGGAGAATAACGCCCGTCCGCAGCCGGAGGAACTGGCAGAATGGCTGGCGAATTTCCGGGGCGTCGCATGGGCCGATATCGAGGATTGTCTGTATATCAAGATTAATGAAGAAGCCGTAACCCATCTGTTCACGGTTTGTTCCAGTCTGGACAGTATGGTGATTGGGGAGAGTCAGATTACCGCCCAGGTCAAGGAGAGCTACAAGTTGTCGTGTGAGGAGCAGGCCACCGGCAAGATTTTGAACCGCCTGTTTCATGACGCGTTTCGAACGACCAAAGAGATTATAACGTTGACTTCGATTGCGAATCGGCGGGTCAGCGTGGCGGGAGTGGCGGTGGAACTGGCCCGGCAATTGTTTTCGGACATTCAGGCGGCCAAAGTCGTGATCGTTGGCGCCGGCCAGATGGGGGACCTGCTGGTTGAACATTTTCAGCAGGAGGCCTGCCAAGACATTACGGTGGTGAACCGGTCCCGGCAACGCAGTTGTCAGCTGGCCAGGAAACATGCCATCCGCGACAGCGCCTGGGAGCAGCTGGATGAGGCGATTGTCAATGCGGAGATTCTGGTTGGGGCCGCCACTGCGGGAGACGGTTATTTATTCACCCGGGAACGGATGAAGAAGCTCATGGCGCGCCGCCGAAACCATCTGTTGCTGATTATTGACATTACGGTGCCGCGTAGCTTTGAACCGGAAGTGGACGACATCGACAATGTTTACCTGTATAGCATTGATGATCTGGCGCGGGTGGCGCAGGATAACATCAGTTTGCGGGAAGGCGATATTGAGCAGGCGGTCGAGATCATCTATAAGCATACCGCGTTGTTTATGGAATGGTTTTTGAAGCGCGATCTCGGGCCAGTGATTGGCCAGATCAAGGCCGCTTTTGAGCAGATTCAAACCATCGAAATGGAGAAGTTTTTTGTCGGGCCCAGGCAGGATGCCTGTTGCAAGGTGCTGCTGGAGACCTCGGTCGGGCGTGTGGTGAACAAACTGAGTCATTGCGTCATTAAGAATATTGACATTCTGTCGAGAGAACACGGGGTCAAGGAGGCCGAAAAATTTGCTTACAATATTTTAGCCAATGCCGAGCAGATTGTTGCTGAGGACAAGGCCCCGGAAATCAAAAAGGATCAACATGATTAATATATCGAAGCTATATTGCGATCAGCTAACGCCAGGCGACTGGTTGCGTTATGGAATTAAAGGTGGTGAAAGAGATCAAGAACAGGTTCCCAGGAAAGCCTCGGAGCGGAAGCCCATTATCGTATGGAATATTACCAGCCGCTGCAACTTGAAATGTGTGCACTGTTATAACGACAGCGGGGCCAACGTGAAGAGCCATGAGCCCACGACCGCGGAAGCCAAAGCCGTTCTGGACGATTTGGCGGCGTTTGGGGCGCCCTCGGTTTTATTCAGTGGCGGAGAGCCGCTGACACGCAAAGATTTGTTTGAATTAATCGGTTATGCCGTTGATCAGGGGATGCGGACGGTTATTTCCACGAATGGCACATTAATCGACCGGGGAAAAGCGGGACAAATCAAGCAAATGGGTGTATCCTATGTGGGAATCAGTCTGGATGGTATCGGGAAATCGAACGACGAATTCCGGGGAGTGCCGGGAGCGTTCGACGATGCCGTAGCGGGTATCCGTCATTGCATGGACGCGGGAGTCCGGGTTGGTTTGCGGTTGACTTTGACGAAACGGAATGTACAGGATCTGGAGGGATTGTTTGGCTTTTTCGAGCAGGAAGGGATTGAAAGGGCTTGTTTCTATCATCTGGTTCCCAGCGGCAGGGGAGGCAGCATCTTTGGGGATGACCTGACACATGCCCAGAGCCGTCAGGCGATCGAAACGATTCTCGCTCATGCCAGAGCCTGTAAGGCGGCGGGTAAACATACCGATATTCTGACTGTCGACAATCATGTGGATGGTGTCTATCTTTATTTAAAATTACTTGAGGAGAACAGTCCTTTGGCGGCTGATGTCTGGAAGTTGCTGACCTGGAATGGCGGTGGATTGAACAGTAGCGGTGTGGGTATCGGGTGCATCGATTATAATGGCAAAGTGCATGCCGATCAGTTTTGGGGGCACTATGATCTGGGAGATATACATGACAACAAATTCAGTACGATATGGAGCAATAACGGGGAGCCGCTATTAAAGGGCTTGCGTAATCGCCGTGATTATGTCAAGGGGCGCTGTCGTCTGTGTCAGTATTTTTCGGCATGCGGCGGCAGTTTGCGGGTTCGGGCCGATTTGTATTATCAGGATCCCTGGGCGCCAGATCCCGCCTGTTATTTGTCTGACGAAGAGATTGGCCTGGATGCCGGGAAAAAAGAGGAACTGATTCGAACCGGGGAGTATTTTGAACTGCCGGAATAGTCAAGCCGGCGATTTCAGTAATCACGAAAAATGGATCTATTCAGATAAATGATAACGAAACGAGATATTTTGGTTGCAGATCATCTTATCTTCCGAGAACCGCGGCAGGGAGAATTGGCTGAACAGCACAGTTAGCTGATTTTAGTAAGAGTCAGCTATCATCGCAGGTATGGAAAAGGCAGTCATGACAAAAATATTATTGGCAGATGTTGAAACGACTAATCGGGAATTCCTGCTAAAGGTATTGCAGGAAGAAGGATTCGAAGTGACGGTGGTTGACAATGGACTTGACGCGATTGACGCGATTATGCAGACGGTGTACGATATTGCCGTACTGGATGTAAACCTGTCGGGCGCGGAGGGTAGCCGGGCATGGCAGGTGGTGGTGAAAGGCCGTCCGAAAACGCGGGTGATCTTGATAACGGCTTACGACACGGTTGAAACGGCGATTGAGGCGATCAAAATGGGCGCCGGTGACTATGTGATGAGGCCAATTATTGTGGATGAGGTTATCATCAAAATCAAACAGCAAATCAGATACCGCCGTCTTCTGGAAGAAAACCACCAATTGAAAAACGAGTTGGATCCTTCATTCCATATCGATCAGATGGTTAGCGAATCTCCTTTGATGGCCAGTGTGATCAAGACGATTCACAAAGTAGCCGGTACTAAAAGCAACGTGTTGATTACCGGCGAAAGCGGAACCGGCAAGGAAATGGTCGCCCATGCCATCCATTCACTGAGTCAGAATTTTTCGGGCCGGTTTGTGGCAATCCATTGCGGCGCTATTCGGGAAGAACTGTTTGAATGCGAGTTGTTCGGGCATCGAAAGAAAAAGTTAACTTCGGCAGTGGAAGACAAGAATGGATTGTTGGAAGCCGCGCAGGGCGGAACATTATTCCTGAATGAAATTGGCTATATGCCACTGGATTGTCAGGGCAAATTGCTAAGAGCCATAGAGGAACGCCGGATTATTCCGGCAGGATTGGCAGACTCAATCCCGATTGATCTGCGTATTGTCACAGCGACTAGTAAAAATTTGCAAAATGAAATAGCGGCCGGTCAATTCCGGGAAGATTTGTACTACCGGTTAAATGTGGTTGGCATTCACCTGCCGCCCTTAAGAGACCGCAAGGAAGATATTCCGGCATTGGCGCGTCAATTTGTGAAAAAATACAATCGCGAATTAGGGAAACAGTGTACGGGAATCTCGGACAAGGCGATAGGGCGGCTGGTAAGTCATGAGTGGAAAGGAAATGTCCGGGAGTTGCAGAATCTGATCGAGCGGGCAATCCTGTTTACGGAAGGACCGATCGTGGACGCCTCCGATTTGGGAATTGCATTCATGATGGGAGACAGAGCCGATCATGAGGACAGAACGCTACAGGAGGCCATGCGCCGGTTTGAAAAGGATTATATTATTAAAATCCTGAAATTATGCCAAGGCGATAAAGGGGAAGCCGCAAAGACCCTTGGAGTGGGAGTCTCAACGTTGTATCGCAAATTATCGGAGTTGGAAATTAATATTAATCCTGACATGCCAGGTGTGAAATGAAACTGAAAAAAGCCAATTCGTATGTTTTGCATGCACTGATGTATATGGTCAGGCATGCCACGCAGTTACCCATTACCGCCCATGCAATTGCAAAAGCTGAGGGGATACCCTATCGTCAGCTAGTCACCCTGTTCGGGAAGTTGACCAAAGCCGGGATTCTAAAGAACGTAGCGGAAAGAAAGGGTTATGTCTTTGAGAAATCTCCGGGTGACATTGTCCTGCTGGAAATATTCGAACTGGTAGAAGGAACCCCACTTTTTCAAGAGTGTTTTATGGATTACTATGATTGCGGCGCCCCCCATGATCACTGTCTTTTGTATGAATTATGGAGGCAATCAACCGTTTCGCTGGAAAAAAAACTGGCTGAGACGACTCTTGAAGATGCCGCCTGGGGTCATCCGGAACATTATTTTGAGCGGTGAATAAAATTATTGCTATCATGGTTGAACCATGCCGTTCTGAGGTGGATGCGAGAAGTTTTGTTAAAGACATGGGGGTCTAATCTGGCATTTGGGGATATCGGGAGAGGTACCCTTACCGTGCAAAAATAAACATTCCATAAATTTTTCAGAAGAACCAGAAAATAATACCCAATGGGTATGAAAATTCCTGATCGCTCGCAAGATAAGCGTTTGCCCGTGTAGAGCTTATATCCCGGCCCAGCGGTCATTTTCAATTGTAAGCAGTATAAGTCTGATAATCGTTCAATAAGTATTATTCCTTTATGGAAATTTTTATTGGGTTTTCCGGAACTATGATGCAATGTCCTAGCTATCCTTTGCGGCACGAATTTTAACAATTACTAAGCTCTTTCTCAATAGCGTGTTAAGAGCCAATCGACCGAACGATATTGCCGGTATTAGACTGGTGTGATAGACGCTACTTAATATGAAACCGAAACGCTTGTCCACCATTGCGACTTATATCGCTTATTTTTAGGTGGTTCTCGGAACGGTCGTACAATATCCTTTGACGCTTCCGGAGGGATTTAAGCATGGATTTAAGCCGATAGAACAGTAACGAGATAGCAGAAATATTAATGAATATGTGAAAATCGGATGCTGGCTGAAATGGAACTCAGCAGGAATTATTTCGATTGTGTTAGATGGTAATCGGGGAAAAATAAAAAATTTATAAAGGCTAACTGTTTTCTGAAAAATGAGTTATAGATTCCGATGTCAAAATTTTTAAAAATTTCTATCCATATTACTGATTGGGAGACGCTTTATAAATAAACGGTCTATTTAAAAATTATACTAAAAGATTCTGACAGTAAGATATGCCCCGATCCCGGCTAAGCTAACCCTGGCCGTACCCAGAGTAATACGTGGCTTTAAATGCGGCAAAAAAATTAAAACTTTTAATTTGATTTTCATAATAGAGTGGTTTATGAATGCAGTAAATCGTTTAAGGAGTCTGTTCAAGTGGAAAAAATCAAGCGCGGAAACTACTGAAGTGAGGAAAGTAGTCTGACAGGAGGCTACGGGTTTTTCTTTCATTGGGCGTTTCTTTATTTTTCTGATTACTGGTTTCAAAGGCAGAGTACCTGGCGCCAACACCAGGGAGTTGTCTGCCGGCATATACTAGTAAGGTAGATTATATATAAATATATAATAGACCGATATTATATTAAATAATCAATGGGCCTATCATTAGGAGTAAAGCAGATGGTGAAGTTTATCTGGCGGCATGGTAAAGCAGATACGGATCTGGTAATAATTCTTATTGCTTTAGGAATTATGCTATTCGGAATAAATCGCATCGGGGGAGCCCAGGATGCGGTTACGACTCTAACTGAATTATCTCAGCAGGAAACTTTGGAGAAATCCAGTGATCCGATTGCTCTGGCTATTTCTGAATTAGAGCAAGGATTACAATTACTGTCTTCTGGCCAGGAATTTGAGGCGGCAGATCAGCTATACCAGGTTATTATCCAGTATCCTGAAACAAATCAAGCATTGATTGCCTGTCAGAAGCTTTGCCAACTGGCTTGGGAAAAGGGCAACCAATCGAGATCTCAAGCCTGGCTTACATCAATATTGTCTCGCTACTCCAGTTATGATGCTGTTGTGGCTCAGGTGGTTGAATTGGTAAAAACTGCCCGTCAGGCTAAAGATATGGCATGGGCTTTGAAGGTATGTCAAGCCGGTTTGCATGGTTTGGCCAGTCACCCGGATATTGCCAAACTGTACGTCCAAGCAGGTGAAATTCAACTGGCAACAGGACAATCTGAGGCGGCGTTTCAGGTAGCAGAAGTTTTAAGGCAGAGATATCCATCACATGAAGAATCAGTGCCTTATGTTCGTACTCTTGCCCGCCAATGGGTGATTCAAGGAGAATTTGCACAGGCTGAAACATTATATAAGCAATTAGATATCTGGCCTGCCGGCAGTCAACCTCTCTATGCCGATCAGGGGATGGCTTATTCCCGGATACAACAGGGGGATTTTGAATCAGCACGGAGTTATGTTGAACGGATATTAATCCAAGATGCCGGCAGTCCGGCTGAGTTCTATCCGGTCCTGCTCGAATTGGCCGGTGACTATCAGGCCGTAGATCAATATCAATCCGCCAATAATTTAATCAGTCGTATCCTGCAAGACCAACCGGCTGTGAAAGCGGGCTATCAGGCGGTCGTAAAGTGGGCGGAGATGAATAAAACACAGGCCCTGGAATTATTGACTGAAGAACAATTAGATTACCTGATCGAAGGATTGCCAATATTGATTTCGGATATGGCTTCTATACGTAAGCAGGTAGGTCAATCATTGCTGCATCAAACAAAGGAATATTCGAAAGCCAGACGACTTTATCAAGCCATTATTGCTATGTATCCCAATGATAACAATGGTATGCTGGCACGTAAGGACCTGGCCTGGCTGGAGATTCAGGAGTCTGATCCCAATAGCGCCATGGCTCTGGTGCATACAATCCAGGAGACAGGAGCCGGCTTGGGCATATGCCCAGAAACAGTACGTGAGATTGCGGATTATTATAACGTTGCCGGATATTATCAAGAGGCCAGGTCTTTATATGAGGGAATACGAAATAATTATCCTGGGAGTGATCAGGTGATTCTGGCAGAGGCCGGGCTGATAATAACCGAGCTCTATCAAAAAGAGTCGACTAGTTTTGATTCATTTGCTAGTCTCATTGAACAATATCAACAGCATCCACGTCTGGCTCAGGCAATAGATTCGATCGGGTGTGTTTACCTGAAAAATAAGCAATATAAGCAAGCTAGTGAGATCTATCGTTATTTTTTGGAAGTTCCATCATTAGGAATGAATGCTGATTTGCATAAAGGATTAGCGATCGCCACTATTTATACTGGAGATCCCAACGAAGTATCTAACCAGTTAGATTCCCTGATTGCGGCGTTAGATGGTCAGGCAATGGCTGTTGGAGTTGTCAACGAGTGTGCCCAACATTGTAAGCAGGCGGGGCGTTATAGCCAAGCGGCCCAGTGGTATCAGTGGGTTCTGGATAGACATCCTGATTCGGATGACCGGATTCGAGCTCTAAGTGGCATGGCAGCCCTGTCGGATTTAGCCTGTGATTTCAATGCGGGCCAGATGATCGATCTGGCCGTCGATCCTGTTGAGGAGATATTTACTGAATACCGAAAACATCCGGATCTGGAGTTGGCAGCATTGCGGGTGGGAGAAGATTATTATGAACGAGGGAGCCTGGGAGAACCCAGACAACGCACTGGGCGAAAACCCTATCTGCTCAAGGCAATTGGCGTGTTCAATCGGATATTAAATGAGTTGCCGCCATCCAGAAGGAGCGCTGAGATATTGCTATATCTGGGTGATAGCTACCGACTGCTTAATAACTATACTTTGGCCGTGTACTATTATCAAAGGCTCCTGAATGACTGGCCAGCCGATGAGCATTGTGGCAGTGTCTGTTATACTCTGGCGATGTGTTATCAGCAACTCAGCAACCAAAAACGGCTGAACCAAGTCGAAGTTCAACTGCGTATACGGGCATTATATGAACAAATTGTTCGGGATTATCCTGATACTCAAATAGCCCATACCGCTTCTCAATGGTTAAATAGTCAGTAACAAAAATTCTGTCGGTTATAATTAGTGTAAAGGTAATAAGGATTCAATTGAAATAAAGGCTTTAAGGAGTGTTTCTGATGAGTTGGAAAATAAGGAAAGGTCTCATTTGCGTATTTTTAATACTTTTAGTTCAAGTGCGAATTATGGCATCATTGAACAGTACGCCAACGGCCTATCCGGGTATGGCACAAACCGTGAAGGTTGGGGAGACGGTTCAGTTTGCTGGAAGTGGCAATGATACTGATGGTGCCATTGTTGCCTATCGCTGGACGTTTCCTGTTGAAGCCGTCTATATCCAAGGATCACAACAAGCAACGGCACAATGCAAGTTTAATCGAGCCAGTGATGGGGTAGCATTCGATGTAATCCTTGAGGTGCAAGATGATCTGGGAAAATGGTCGGATCCGGCTAGTGTGCTAATAACTGTTGAGCCAGCCGGGACGGATACCTGGTATGTTTCTCCATCGGGTCATGATGATCATCATGGCCGGGATAGTGAAAATGCCTTTGCCACTATCCAGATGGGAATCGAAGTCGCTCAGGAGAATGATAAGGTTTTAGTTGATCAAGGGATCTATCGTGAAAATATTAATTATCTGGGAAAGAATATTAAGGTACAAAGTACTGATCCTGAAAATTGGTCGGTCGTGGAAAATACGGTAATTGCCCCTTCTGGATTTGGCCCGGCAGTACAAATAACCGGTGTGCAGGATCGGAATTCCAGTTTGAAAGGATTTACAGTTACGGACGGCGAAGCGGTAGAATCCTATTTGAACCCAATGGCCTATTGGCCGCTGGATTCAATTGATTCAGGTATGACAGCGGATATTATCGGTGATCACGATGGGACCGTATTCGGTTCGACTTCAGTCACGGACGGTGTCGCAGGCTCAGCGATGCCTTTTGATGGTATTAATGACTATATCGATTGTGGTATCCCCTCTGAGCTAGATAGCAGTCTACACTCATTGAGTGTCTCCTGTTGGTTTCGCGGAGCAGACCCGTGGTCGGGGACTTACCCCCATCTTATCTCACAGCGGAATGCCGGCAATTTGCGTTGGTCATTGTATCTGGATAGTAGTATGGGGTATCGAATTAATGGCGCCTGTCTGTGTAAAGATAATGCAGGGTCTTCTGTTACGGTGGTCAGTCAATCCGATTTTATTCCACAAACGGGTGTTTGGTATCATGTAACCATGACATTTGATGCGAACAATGACCGGATGATCCATTTGTATATTAACGGTGCAGAATGTGACTATCTGGTTCAGAATGTGGCTCCCGGTTCCATTGTTGACAATGTTACTAATGAAATACCGGTGGTATTGGGAAATCGCGAAGGGGAAGATCGGCCATTCAAGGGGTGTCTGGATGAGGTGAAACTATTTCATCGTCAGATATCTGACTCTGAAATTGCACAATTGGCTTCATTAGGCATTTCTCATTGGCCTTTGGATGTCGATGGTCAAGATAATGAGGGGGATCACGACGCTACCTTGTCTGGGGCCGTTATCAGCCAGGTTTCTGAAAATTATCATTTAGGTGGTGGTGCGGCAGAATTTGATAACATGGATGATTATGTGGATTGTGGATATCCAGCGGATTTAACCGATTTACGGACATTCAGTGTCTCCTGCTGGTTTAAGGCTACGGAAAATACCTTTCTGCAGAGTTATCCACATCTGGTTTCGCAACGTAATACCAGTGCGATTCGCTGGTCGCTCTACTTAAATAGCAGTATGGGGTATCGGTTAAGTGGCGCGGTGTGTACTGATGATGGTTCTGGTGGTAATGTGGTCGTCGTTGGGCAATCAGACTTCATTCCGCAAGCCGGTCAGTGGTATCATGTGACGATGACCTATGATGAAGCCGGGGATCGCAAGGTCTATTTGTATTCAAACGGTACGGAGGCTACTTATTTAACGCAGGATACGGCACCTGGTCTGATGGTCACCGATAGCACTATTCCTGTTACGATAGGAAATCGTGCCGGCGGCGGCCGGTCCTTTATGGGTTATTTAGATGAGGTCAAGCTTTATCGATCCATATTACCTGCGGTTGAAATCATAAGACAAGCGCGGCAAAAAAACGGTGGTCTGAATGATCTTGTTGTTAATTGGGAATTGAACGAAGCCAGTGGTACTACAACGGTCGACGCAATAGGCGGGTTGACAGCCAATTGTGTCAATGGCGCCAGCTGGCAGTCTGAAGAGAACCTCATTCAGGGGCCGGCAGTGCAATTGGATGGGGTGAATGACCACCTCAATTGTGGTACAGGCATTATGGATGGCATGAGTGCGTTTACCGTATCGTTGTGGTTCCGGGCTGATACGATTTCGGATACCATCAATTCCCATTTGATCTGTCAACGGAATATCGGAGATAATAACAACCATCCCTGGAGTATCCAGTTATGGAGTCCAACCTCATCGGAGCCGAAACGGTTACTCGGTTTTGTCAATGGCAGTCAGGCCTGGTCATTGGTAGAGACCGATTTTTATCCAGTGGCCGGACGCTGGTATCATCTGGTGATGACCTACGATGATGCCACGGAACGGATGGTCCGGCTTTATGTCGATGGCGTCGAGACCGGATATAATCAACAGAGCGCCTTATCGGGTGCGCGTTTGACCGATTCCTCCCTTGCGATTACGGCCGGAGATTGTATCGATGGCGGCCGGGCATTCGATGGCATGATCGATGATATCCGGATATATGGTCATGCGCTGGGAGTGGATGCAATATCGAATATGTATCAACTCCAGGGAGGTGGGATATTCTGTTATGGGAGTAGTCCGACGATTTCGCATTGTTTGATTCATGACAATCAAGCCGATACCGGAGGCGGCGGGATTTTCTGTTATGAAGGAATGCCGGCCATCGCACAGTGTTTTATCACGAATAATCAATCGCAGGCTTGCGGCGCCGGCGTTTATGGCGCCGGCAGCCAGGTTACTCTTCAAAATTGTGTTATCAAGGACAATGTTGCCATACAGCAGGGAGGGGGTATTTATGCGTCTGAAGCATCTGAAATTACGATTGAAAACTGCACTATTATCAAAAACCGAGCGACGAGTAATCCGGCGGTGATTGATGGAAATGACAGCGGCGCCGCGCTGTGTTGCGCAGATTCCGAAACGAATATGGCGATTTTGAATACGATCATCTGGGAGAATGGTTTGTCGAGTTCATTTAATGGGCAGACCGCAATTATTACTGATGATGATCAAGCGATCGATGTTCAGTTCGGAACGAGTCAGAATTATACGATCAGCTACTCCTGTATTCAGGATAAATATACCGATGATATTCTGGTCCCGTTTGATGGTGAGGCCAATTTTAACATTGACAATCCTCCCTCGTTTAAGGCGGATGGCTATCATTTGAGGCCGGATTCGCCATGTATTGAAAAAGGGAGTCAGGCGGTCAATAGTACGGTAGATATTGATGGCAACGAGAGAACTTTTGATAGTTTAGGTTTAGAAACGTATCGTGCTGATATTGGTGCAGATGAAAAAATTTGTGATACTTATTATGTTGATGGCGGTGATACGGATGGGGATGGTTTATCAAATGGGATTGGGAATGACGAAAATTCTGGTTCAGCAACCGAACCTTTCCTGACCATCGGGCATGCTATAAAGATGGCCAGGGATGGTGATGTCATTATTGTCAAACCGGGGACTTATTATGAATTATTATTTTTTAACTACAAACCTTGTAATACTAATATAGGTGATAATATAATCGATCGTTGGGTAAGTTTTGATCCAGATTATGGTTCTGAAGGAGACTATCGACCATATAGTGAATATGTAAAGGATATTACCGTAAGAAGCGAATATCTGGAAAATGAAAGTGCTTTAATGAACACTATTATAACTGGTCGAACTATGGATGGTAATATTAGTCGTATTAATGAATCAATGAACAATAATGGAGAACCTGTTATTGGTTATGAAATAGGTAGTGTTATAACATTTGGAGGTTTTGAAAGTCAAAATACAGTTTTAGCTGGATTTACGATAACGGGAGGAGGTGGCACAGCCAGATATATAAATAGTAGACTTAATCAAGTGCGGGGTGGTGGCATTAATTCAAGAGCATTGGCAGATGCACCAGAATATTATAACCAGGCTGGCTCGAGTAACTATTCAAAGGCAACAATTTTAAATTGTATAATCAGAAATAATCCATGTGATGTTAGAGATTTTAGTGATATTGAGTATCTAGGGGGCGGCATCTTTCAGATGTCCGGATTAATTCAGGATTGTTTAATAACGCATAATATTTTTAGAGAAGATGTTGCATCAACCGGAGGGGGAATTTACAGTATTATGCAAAAAGTAGTTGTAGATAGGTGTGTTATTGAAAACAATTGTGCCTGGTATGGTGGGGGGGCAGTTATTTCGGGAACAATTACGAATAGCGTAATAACTGGCAATATTGCCTATGAAAATAATGCCGGACTAGCTATATATATAGGCGGTGATAGTAATATAGATATGAGATCAAGAGTAATTAATTGTACGATTGCCCGAAATATTTGTTTGTCTGATAGTGCAGGGCAAGGCATGAAATATCTGCAACATGGATCAGGTCCTGACAATGATTTTAAATATTTATATATTAATAACAGCATTATTAGTAAGAATTTTTTATGTAATTGTGGATTAAGGGAAAGTAATATCGCTTTTAAAAATTCGTCTGCATCTCAAAATATCTGGTTTATGAATAACTTGTGCTATTTTTTGCCGACTGCTTCATTATGGCCCGGGATAAACTATGAATCTAATTTCGAACAGGATGCTGATGATTGGAATGTGGATTATCACTTTCATGCAGAAAACAATTTCAGTATTGATCCTCAATTTGTTAATCCCTATCTATTATGTGATCATTTACCAAGAACAGGACAACCTGCTAATGACAATTGGATTTTATTTAGAATCCCTAGCTATTTTGAAATTGGTGATTATATTGAATTCAATGGAAATGGAATGCTTTATCAAGTTACAGGTTGCCCTCAAGCAAACTATAGAGAAATTGAAGGTATTGATGGTATTGATGATGATGTATCTATGTATAAGGGAATGCGTACATTTATCCGGAATTGGGGTAAAGTACTTCCAAGTTCATTAATACCGAACTGGCATCTACAAGAAGGTTCGCCTTGCAAAGATGCCGGGGTAGCGGCGGCTTTCATGGGGCATGTTGATATTGATGGAGATAGTCGGGTAATCAATGGGATTCCCGATATTGGGGCGGATGAGATTTGTGTGGTTACGAATCACTCTCCGGTGGCGAGTCTGTCGATTGCTTCGCCGGAATTTTTTGTGGTCAATGATACGACAGTGATTCACGATATGGATGACATTGAAGGCGTGGCGGTTGTTTTTGACGGCAGTCAATCGAGTGATCCGGATGACGGGGATGTGATTGAGTATATCTGGACCTGTAATGGCCAGTTGCTGGCCGGGGAAACGGGCCAGACATTAACATTGAATTGTGGCTGGGGTGAGCATGTGATTGGATTGACGGTGACGGATCAGGCCGATGCATCCTCGGGGCCGGCGGAGATCACCGTGGTCATTAACCGGCCGCCGGTTGCCGATGCGGGTGAGGATCAGATCGTTCATATCACTGATGGGGTATCCGCAGAAGTCAGTCTGGATGGCAGTGGTTCCCTGGATCCTGAAAATGGAGAGTTATCCTACGAATGGCAGGATGAAAACGGGAACGTGATCGGACAGAATGATCAGGTATCATTGACCTTAGCGGCCGGGAGCTATACCTATACGCTGGTTGTGTCTGATGGTTATCATGCCGCAGGGTTTGATACGGTGGCTATTATTGTGAATACCCCGCCTCAGGCAGTAATTCATGTGGACAATACGGTTATGGTCGATGATGATCAGGATGGTACTGCGCTAGTCACATTTACCAGCGAATCCAGCGATGTTGACCTTCAAGACAGTATACAGTCCTATCTCTGGACCGATGGTAACGATCAACCCTATCCGGACGGAACCGGTTCCTCTATCGAGCTGAGGTTGGCCCTGGGGAGCCATACGGTTAAACTTTTTGTCATGGATAGTCGGGGAGCCACCGGCAGCGCCGAGGTAACTGTAGAAGTTATCCCGCCGTTTACTCTGGAAGCGGGAAAAAATAAGGTGATTACCCTGCCTGAACTGCAAACCCTGTTATCCGGGGCGAAGGTAACCGGCAGTAATGCGCTTAGCTGGAACTGGGAGACGATCTTTTCTCCGGCAGGCATTACCGTGGAATGTCCAACCGATGAGCCCGATGCCGAAGCGACCTTTACCATCGATGACGCCTATTTCGAGGTATTCGATCGGGCCGATCTGGTTTTAAAACTGAATGGAGCGGATCGTGGTGAGATATTGGCGGATCAGATTAAGGTGAGTATCATGCCCGATATGAACCGGCAATCTGCTCCCAAAGTTCAAATCAATAATGTCAGTGTTGGTGATACGGGTAATGAACAGCAATATCTCTGGTCTTTGAATGCGACTATTCAGGATGACGGCAAACCTTTCGGGATTCTGTCGGCATATTGGGAAAAAGTCAGCGGACCGGGTGATGTGTTATTTAATGCTGAGCAACATAATAAATTGCCCGTTGCTATCGAGCAGATCAATGCATCAGCAGTTGAAGCCGTATTTACCTGTGAAGGCGTCTATATTCTGAAATTAACCGCAAGTGATGGTGAGAAAACCGGATTCGATCTGGTATCAATTGAAGTTGGGCCAGATCAAACCAATACTCCGCCACGCATATATTGGGGCGTAGAATCCGATCCAACGGACAATAAACTTATTCTGGATACCAAAACTACGGCAGAGCAATTCAAGATGCTCAAGTATGATCTTGGGACTATGGATACCATTCCATTACTCACCATTGAAGATCAACCTGAAGGTCTTGCCGAGCTTACCTATCTCTGGACACTGGTACGAGGTGATGAAACGTCAATCACGATTGAAGATCCAGAAATCTTGCATGCTATTGCCGACTTCACAAAATGTGGTCATTATGTATTCCGTCTGGAGGTTTCCGATGGCCAGTTTACCAGTTACGATTTATTGGATATCGAGATAGTCTCAGAGAATCCAATTTACTCAATTGATGCCGGAGATTACCAAGTTACATATTTGCCTAGAAATTTTGCATACTTATATGGGATCGTCGATACTTCTAATGAGTCAGTTGAACAGATTACCTGGAGCTTAAAGCATGCTCCTATAGGAGCTGAGGTTGCTATTGATAATAGCGACTCTATAGAAACAAAAGTACACTTTCAAGACTATCGGGCGGGTATATATATTTTTGCTCTTAAGGTATTAGTTAATGATATTATCCTTGAAGATAATGTTACAGTTCGTGTTGAATCTACGTATAATATATCATGCAGTGATTCATATGATGCAACATACATTGATGTGCACGCTTTATGTATTAATAGCGATCATACTACAAAATCAATAGGTTGTAATCGTTTCACGAATGCGGAAGGGGAAGGAGGGGCCTTAGGTTGGGATAATACTTATGATTCGAGTTGGTATCCATATTTTCAACTCGTTCATAGTAATGTTCAAAATTCTGGTAGTTATTTGACTGGTATTATTGCTATATCAACTGGCGCTTATAACTCAATGGCGATTGATTTAAGTGGTAATCTGTATTCATGGGGATGGTCAGATTATGATATAAGTTTATGTAATTGTCTTGGCAATACAAGAATACCTCAAAAAATGGATTTTGGAATAGTAACAGAACCTATAATTATTGGTATGGCATCAAATGCTCATAGCCGATTTGCCTATGATTCGTTAGGGCGCGCTTGGTTTTGGGGATGCAGCTTTGATGGAGAATCAGGCTGTGATGATGATTCGAATGGATATTTTAATACAGCCTTACCCAAGAATATTAATGATGTTAGTTCGCTTCAAAATGTAATAAATATCAGCACTTCGCATTTCTGGAGAACTTTCTTTCTTGACGACGGCATCATTCGAGATGGTAAAGGAAAGGTGTATTCATGTGGTCATTATTATGGCGGTATGTTAGGTATTGGGTCTATTAATAGCAATATTGTGAGTCCTTTACCTGTACATCGTGGTAGTCAACTGTACAATGACTCAGATTATTTAGAGAATATCGTGTCAATATCTGCAGGTAAGGATCATGTGTTGGCCTTAGAGATGTTAGATGATATCGATAGTAATGAATATGATGGCCGAGTGTTAGCTTGGGGCTTAAATTCTTGCTATCCAAATAATTGTCTTTTAGGAACTAACGATACTGAACTCGAGGTGGCTTATGAACCGATATATGTAAATGGCGGTGAACAATTTATCGAGAACGGTGAACAGGGGTCGAACATACTTAAGAATATTATTTCAATCGATGCTGGTATTGATCATAGCCTAGCATTGGATAAGTATGGAAATGTATGGTCATGGGGTAATAATTCTTATGGTCAATTAGGCATTGAAAGTAATAGTAGCGGAAACGAATTCAAGGCTACTCCGGTAAAAGTATGTAATGTTGATATGTCTGATGTTATTTCCATATCTGCTGGTAATCGGGTTAGTTTTGCTAAAGACCGTTTCGGTAATGTATGGGTTTGGGGGCGCTGGACAAGTAGTACTAATAATTCAACATTAGAAAGTTACCTGGAACCCAAATTACTTGATACTGGCGAGTCTACGGTTATTAATATTACTCAAAGCAAGAAATATCAAACAATATCAATGGCTGTAAGTGAAGTAGTCAGTAATGATGAAGAAATTATCGTTGGAGCCGGTGATTATAACGAAAGAATAATACTTTCAAATGAGTACCCTTCGATGATTATTCGAAGTGTGCAGCCAGATAATTGGGATGAGGTCCAAAACACAACAATTATTTCGCCGGATGCAGGTCTTAATATTATAGAGATAAGTCATAATGATTCTACTATAAAAGGCTTATCAATTATGGGTGGAAAAAGTGGAATAAATTGTATTAATGAGGCATCGCCCAGGATTGAGAATTGCATTATTTATGGAAATAGTCATAGTGGCATTTATACGTGCGGTCAATCAGGACCAGTTATCAGTTGCAATCAAATCTTTGATAATTCAAGATATGGTATATGTTTTGAGAACGATGATTTTGATGGATATACTTATGCTGGAACCCCTCGAATTATTGGTAATATTGTATCAGATAATGGCGAAGGAATGTATCATCAATTGTTTTTGTATAAAGCATGTGGCGAAGGGATGATATGGAATAATACTATCGATAGTCCTTTTATTGAAAATCCGCCTTCAGAAAGTAATTATAGAATATATAATAGTTTTTCATCGTTTCCTTATGGATATCCGCAAATATTTAATAATATTTTGATACCTGGGGATGATGGAAAGCTCTATTATGGATGTGATGGAGCTGGATTTAATATTAATCGTGATGACATAGATGAAAATTTCTATAACGAAAATATATTTAATTCTTTATTAAATACTTCAGGTGCGATCAGGGGAGGTTGTGAAATTGTCGAAAGTGATCTATATATCGATATCAATGATCAACCTCGCATTATGTATAATGAGCAGTCTGGTAATTCCAACATAGATTTCGGTGCCTACGAATATTCACCGTTAACCATATCTGCCGGCGTGAGTCGAATCATCGATTATCCAGTTGGACAAAATCAACTGTCGGTATGGTTCGATGATGCTTATGTCAAGCTCAAAGATGTTCCATATAATAGTATGTCTGAAATCAGTTATGAATGGTCCGTGATCAGTCAGCCAGAAGGCAGTAATGTGGCATTTTCAAATTCAAGTGTTTTGAATCCCCAGGTCACATTCACTTATGACTTGCCGGGGACCTATCGATTACTGTTGAAAGTCAAAGATAATGTCGGTCGCGTAGTGGGCGGCGATACGGTCTGGATTGCTCTGGCAAGAAATGAAGTCATTCAAGCGCAGATCAAAATTGATGATGAGGTTTATCAGAAGAACCAAAATATTGTATTAGGGGGTGATGTAGAACTATCAGGAATGATTAATGGTATTGCGAACGCCAGCTATACTTCCAGTTGGTCTGTCATATCAGGACCGTCCTCAGCTCATATTAACGATCCATCACAAACGAATACATTAGTGAATTTCTCTGAACCGGGATTATATCAATTTCAATTTACTGTCTTACGTGATTTGCGACTTGTCGGTTCAGATACCGTATTCGTATTAGTCGATCATCCGGTCGTTACGGTTGAAGCCGGCATGGATCAGATCTTACAATTGGGTTCGCCGGGCTTTGTGGCAGGAACTCAATTAAAGGGTTCCATTGCTGGTGAAGTGCCGTATGCTATTGTCTGGCAGCAGATCAGTGGTCCTGATGGTTTTATGATGTATGAAGCTGAAAACCATACTCTTAATCCTGAGGTTCTGTTTGGTAAAGTCGGCGACTATCAAATTGCATTAATAGCCACAAATTCTTACGGTGATATGATAGGAGCGGATTATGTGGAAATCTGTGTTCAGGAATCCACGATTGAGTTATCCGCCAGTTTAGAAAATGATGCGCCTGCGGGTTATATAAATTTAAAAGGAACGCTATTGGGAGCCGATCCCAGTCAATATACATTTAAGTGGAGCTCGCCAAATGGTTTATTCGAGTTTGGCAATGCACAGCAGTTATCGACCTGGGCCAAGGTGTCTGGCTTAGCTCCGGGACTTTATGAGGTATCTTTATCGGCTTATGATAATACCTCACAGTTAGTAGCTATCGACATATTGGAAGTATCTATTTCCGGGTCGAAGGATCTATATTCGCCGGATTGGGTTGATGCCGGCGAAGATATTTCTCTCAATCTTCTTCAAGACAACTTGAATGTGCAGTTATCGGGTATGAGCACAACTCCCAGGACAAAATGGCTGTACTATGGAACCGAAGAAATCTGGCTGGAAGATGATAGTGACTTGAATACAAGCATTACTTTGCCTGGCGCAGGTGACTATCCGTTGTATCTCCTGGCCCTGGATGAAAACGATGCTATTATCGATATGGACTCACTGGTTATAAGCATATCCTGGGAGCCGGCCATATCCATAACGGCTGCAATTGAACCAGCAGTAGCGACTCAGATTGATGACAATCCGGTAGAAATCTTATTGATCGCACAACCCGAATTGGGAGCAGATCAAGAAGCTACTTATTATAATTGGTATCACAGTGGAACACCGGATGATGTTCAAATAACAACCCGGTTCAATCCAGATACTCATCAAGTGGATTACATAGCGCTCGTTAATAATCCGGGTCAATATGTCTTTTCTCTTGAACTTTTGTCTTCTCAGGATAACACGGTTATTACCGGTTCATCTGCTATCGCAACGATTAACCGATCAGGTATATATGTTGATCTTGGGCCGGATCGTACTTGGATTGCGGGTCAGGAGCCGGTCTCAATTTATCCAATGATTCTTGGTGACCTTCCCATCGCTTACCAGGGCGTCTCTGGTTATTATTTAGCCTGGCAGTATGCAAGTGATTTTGATTTCACTGCAGCTGCCGGATCTGGAGAAAATGAAAATATCATAACATTCGAAGAGGGTATTCAAACTAGTGGTAAGTGTCGCGTAACCTTGAATGTGTATGAGGATCTGGGAACTCAGGGTCCATCCAGTGAGGATCAGCTTATTGGATCTGATTTCATGGTGATTGAGATTTACCCAGAAAATAGCTTGCCGATCGTTTATGCCGGTCGTAACCGGTCAATTCTTTTAACCGAGGCGCAAGTCAGTATATCTTTAGATGATGTGATCATCAAAGATGATATTCTGGTTCTTGGAGATAATGGCTTAGAAGTCATCTGGACTGCAGAGCCAGACATATACTCAATTGATACGACAGCACCTGATAATCCTGAAATTACCTTTAATAGGCCAGGACTGTATAAGATTACGGTATCTGTAAAAGATCATTTGCTTACTGCCTTAAGTCAGGATGATACGGCGACTGATACTGTTGTAATATATGTAGGTGCCGATACCGAAGGAATCCTGGTTAATGCCGGGGAAGACCAAACGGTAACATGGCCCCAAAATGAGATATGGCTCAAGGATGCCTGGGTATTGCCTGCTGATACTCAAGTCCAATGGCAGATTACTAACGGTATTGCCTTTGATCCATCCAATACGGTGATTAATCCGTTCGTGTCATTCCAGGAACCGTCTGATTATGATATGACGATAGTTGCAAATGAGGATTCAAATATTTCAGATTCGATAACCGTTTCAGTTCTTCCCCGGGGCGAAGATCAAGCGGCGCCGACGATCGATAGCTTTACCGGTACCTATAACAATAGAGCCAGTAATATCGATAATGACAACTCAGTGACAGGATCGATAACCGTTAATGCAGATGCTCATGATGAAGATGGCGGTTCCGGCATTCAAGTGATGATCTTGAAATTGAGCAATGGGCAAATACTTTGTGTCGAACACAGTAATGCTTTAACATGTGAATTCAGTACGGCTCATTTAAGAAATGGGTCAAGTTATACATTAACACTTGAAGCGATTGATAATGCCGGCAATCGAAGCAGTTCGACTAAACAGTTTGGAGTACAAAATCAGTTTTCAGTATCTCCCCGAGTTGTCGAAGACTACCCACAAGTACTTACCTTCAATATGACAGTGCCCTGGAGTAAAATTGTCCTTAGTAATGGATATGAATTTGAAGCGGATGACCAGAACGCAACTACCTATATTACAGATGATGCCTGGCTGAGCGATTTGACTGAAGAGGATGATGGCACCTGGATTGCAACATTGTATGATGTCTCTGGAAATCCCTTAGCCGAGACAGTGAAATTTATATTAGCATTGGGTAAGCCGGTGGCGAAAATCAGCAATTTGAATCCAGTTGATGATGACGATGATCTGTTTGGTGATAATAATTTATTGAATATTCATGTAGATGGAACGCCGCCCACTATTATTCAGGATGGTCTGTTTACCTTAATGGGTAAGGCGTATCATAGATCGGCCAATAGCGATATTGAATATTTGGTCGAAATCTTTGATGATAATGGAACCTTCTATCGAAATCTGACACCGGGATATTTAATCAATGGGTATCGAAGACAACGTATCGGAAATGAGAATGACACAGGTATACTGGGCGAGTTGGATTTAACTAATGTACCGAATGGTGTCTATAATTTGAAACTGGTTGTCCGATGCCACGGTCATTATGATACCGACGAAACGCAAATTGCATTAAGCAGTTCTCTCAAGATAGGTAATGTGCAATTTACCCAGGAAGATCTGGTAATTCCAATTGGAGGAGTCCCTATCCGAGTGTCGCGGACCTATAACAGTCTGCATAAAGATTATGATAGCGAATTTGGTTATGGCTGGAGCTATTCATTTGCCAATCTGGATATGCAACTGAATGAGCGACGCATAACGAAAAGCGAAGACAATGGCAAATGGACGTGCCGCATGGGAGGAGATTTTGATCGTGATGTGACCTTGACGCTACCGGATGGCCGACGAGTTGTGTTTGCCTATACACTGTTGCCATGTAGCGGTCCCGGCACTAATAACTGGAAAGTCGTCTATCAGGCTCCCGATGGAGTAAATGACGTTTTAGAAACATCCATAACCTGCAAATTATGCTATGGTGGTGGAATGTATGGAGTCGGCTATTTCTGGGCTATTGGCAATAAATATAATATCCCTCTAATAAGCAATGCGCCACTTAATCTTGGTATTCAGGATTTCCCGGGGTATAAACTGACCCTGCAAGATGGAACGGTTTATAACTTTGAGCGGAAAGATTATGGCAGTCATTTTGTGCAGGGATATGATAATGCCTTAAAGGAAGAAGATTTGTTTGAATATCAGGCATATGGCAAGCCCTTCCTGGCCTCTATCGAGATGACCAGTGGCGATAAGATTGAATTTATTTATGATGAGAATTCCGACGGCGAGCATCCGCGTTGTGTTGAGGTTAAATCCTGTTTAAATGGTAATACATCGTTCTCCAAATCGATTACACTCGATTGGGAAGATAATCGGATATCCAAGGTTAATTCTCCCAATCATACTCAGGCGCCGCTGCTCAGTTATGAATATGACAGTTCGGGTAATCTGAAATATGTTCATAAACTGGATGAAACCGGCGAGCCTGAGGAAACGGTTGAATATTGTTATGACGGTGAAAATCGCAATGAGGATGGACAGTTGATTGCCCGGTTTACACCGGAAGATCATTATATCACCGATATTATCGATCCACGCGGTTTGAAACCGATCCGTTATCTTTATGATGACCAGGGCCGGCTGACCGGGACCATCGACGCGAAAGGCAACCAGATTACCCTTAGTCACGCTATCTCGGGCAAAACCGAGACCGTGTATTCGCGCAGTGACCCGGATAAAACCAATCCAACTATTTACGCATACGATGAACGCGGCAACGTTGTATCAGAAACCCGAATCGTATCGGGTGCACCTGCCCGAGAAACCTTATATGGTTATTCGAGTGTGGCGCAGCCGGACCGGCCGACCAGTGTGACGCAAAAGGTTCCCAATCCGGAAAATTACCCGGAAGTTCCGGTTGATGCGGTAACGCGTTATGAGTATTATAACTATCCCGGCACATCCAAACTGTACCATGAAGTGACAATCGATCCGGTCAATAATGTCTCGATTACGGTTTATGATGAAAAAGGGCGCGTGGACGTTTCCATATCCGGAAAAAATGCTGCCCTGAACGGTGACGGATTGTTAGTCAGTTACGATCCGGTATCGGTAACTGTAAATGAATATCGTGTGGACCTTGAAAATCGTGACTTCTTGAGATCCACTGCACAGATCAAACCGGAATCCCAGTATTTTGCCAATAGCGCAGGCATATTACCAGTAAGTGAGATATTGCAGATTCCCGGCGCCATCCTGTCCCGGACCGAGTATGAATATGAACAGGGCCGGATATGTCAGGTGATTCAGGATATCGATGACAATCCGACCAATGAAAATGAAATTTATACCACGTATTGGTATAATGTAGATGTAAGCAATTCCTTCGATCAGCCCTATAGTGTCAGCGAACCTCATCGATACAATGAGACGCCTGTCTATCGCCAGTTCAGCAAATATGATGCGAATGGCAATCAGGTGGAAAGCTGGACGAGATGGCAAGATCCGGCTGAAACGTCGGTCATTAAACGGATTCTAAATAAACCGACCCTGGACCGGCAAGGGCGAACCACCCAAACGAAGCAGTTAGTCTACGATGAAAGCGATATGACCCAGGTCAGTGAGCGAACGCTTAGTGAAACGGTCTATAACTGTATCGGCCAGGTTGATTATACCATCGATGAAAACCGGAATCTCACCCGGTATTACTATGATGAACTGGGCCAGGTAGTGGAAACCGTAACGGCCCGGGCGCCTGCGTCCGGGATCGATGTTGATAGCTATTTAAATGATCCTGCCAATATTTTGACCGTATCGCAAACCTTGTACGATGTGGAAGGCCGGACCTTAGTGTCGGTCGATACCCACGAGTACGGCCAGCCTGCTACCGCCACTGAAACCGTCTACGATGCATTGGGCCAGGTTGAGCGTACCCGTCGATGGGCCAATGTGCGGATTCACCTGGAAACTTTTGTCGACAAGACGTGCCGGGTTGCCGGTAAACGGGTGCCAGCCAATTACATCGCCGGTAACGCCTGGGCTTCGAGTGAGGATGCGGGTGAATCCGAGTTGGCCTGGTGGGTGGTGGATGGGCAGACCCGTGTCCAGCCGGTTGCGGGAAATGAGTTGTCTTATTCCCGGACCGAATATGATTGCGCCGGTAGAACATCGAGAGCGGTCGTACTCGATGATGGCGGCTACGAACGCGTCACCGGCTATCGCTACGACCTGGCCGGCCGCCAGATTATGACGCTGGATCATCAGGCCTTTAATCTGGATGATACAACGGACTATCGCCTCGAGGGCAAATGGCATGTCATCGATACCGATCTGAATTCGATCGCTGTGGCGGATTATGATTATGAGTATACCGCGCGGACGGCTTATGATGGCAATCAACGAAAATATACTTATGAGCCTGGCTCTTTTGATGCGAATGGCGGAATTTCAGAACCGGATGGCAGCCCTATTTACAGATATGCGCATCGAACCGAGTATTCTTATGATGAACAGGGCCGACTGATCACGACCCAATTGCCCAGTGTTGACGGTATTGGCATCACATTTATTCATGTTGGATATGATGTCTATGGCCGGAAGGAATGGGAAACCGAACCGACAATAAAAACTCTTGGGGCGCTTACAAATAATGATAAGAAGCAGTATGAATATGATCCGGTAACCGGTCAGTTAATCAAAGTTACCCTGCCCGATCCGGACGATGGAACTGAACATCCGAGCTATCGTTATATTTACGATCAATACGGTAACCAGGTTGCAAAAATTGATCCGCTTTGGAGAATAACAGTATCTAAATATAATGAGTTCCAGCAGCAGACAGTCCAGTATCAGCCTTTCCTGTATTCAGATAACTATTCAGACGTGGAGGTCATTGAGGCATTTGAGGAATTGGATACTGCTGATGAAATATACAATGAACTGAATACGAACCACGGAAGCACCCTCTTTGAATCCTGGCAGTACGATGAACAGAATCGGTTAAAGCTGCATACCGATTACGAAGAACAGGCCGTGGCGTATTTGTATAATAATGACGGCCGGCTTGAAGAAAAGCGATATTACGCCGAAGATGATACCGATAAGGGCAATTATCTGAATCAGAACTATGATGATTCTGAAGACAACTGGTCGGAAAAATATCATTACGATTATGATAACCTTGGACGACTATGGCAAACAACCAAAACCGTTGCCGGCGAAGATCCTGTAGTGGTGGAAGAGATTGATTATGATTTCGATGGCCAGATCGAATCGATCACAACGCCCCAGGGTGTGGTAAACTATGGCTATAACCTGATTACGGGGCAAAAGAATCGAACCTGGACACATAAGCGGGATGACAGTACTACCGTATATAGCGATACTCAGTATGAGTATGATTGCCTGAATCGCTTAGAGAGCGCTAACGACAATCTTAAGGCAATGAATAACCGCTATGGTTATAATGAGGCGGGCAGTCGAAAATCTATGGAATTGGGCAATTCCGTTTCGCCCTGTTATCATTATGACGCCCTGCATCGCCTGACGGGATTGCATAATTATGACTCGAAATATGACGCATTGACCAATCCCAATCCCGGAGTATTAAGCAGCTTTATTTATACGCATTATGCGGATGGTCTTCGTCATAGCGTGACCGAGCAAGTCCAACAAAACGGCAGCACTGAAAATCGCGTTGTGACATATAGTTATGATTTATTGAATCGTCTGATAGATGAAAGCTCGTTATTGGGCGGTAGTGATGAGTATCAAATCGAATATGGGTACGATCTTGTCGGCAATCGCTCCAGTCGAACTGTAACCGTTGGCGGTCAGGAATTGACAACGACTTATTCATACAACGATCGTGATCAACTGGAATATGAAACACAATCGGGGCCTGTTTGTGCTTATGATATTGGAGAGGATCGGATTTACGCGTATCATGATCATGGCGACATCACCTATACCATGGCGGGGCATGAAGGCCGTATTGGCGGATTTAAGGCGTTCGCGATGGGATTGCCCACCCGGATGGACCGTTACCTCTGGCAATTGCTCCTGGTCATCACACTGGCGATGATGCTGGCGCCGGTGTTAATCACGGCGATTATTTATCATGTTCGCAAAGGCCAAGGCTGTGAAATCAAGCCCCGCTTCGGTCTGGCCACGCGCGGGATATCGGTCTTCCTGGCGTATCTGTTTATTATCTCGCCGGCCATGCTGCGGCAAAGCTGTCAGGCGGCGGTGAGTTATGACCAGATCAGCGCTTGTGACTGGGGCCGGAATGGGCGGGTGATCCAGTATGCTTATGATGACAATGGCTCGCTGATCTCCAGACTCACGCTCGATAGCGGCGCCGAGAGCGAATCGGTGAGCTATCGGTACAATTTACAGAATCGGCTGGAACGGGTGGTCACAAATGATGGTTTCGGCGAACTCGAGATTGTCGAATACGATTACAATGAGGCAGGGATCCGGGTTTCGGCGCTGAAATATACGGCTCCCGCCCTGGTCGATAATGAGCCAACCGCACGGAATAATCCTCAGATGACATTCTATCTGATCGATCCGGCCAATCCGACCGGGTATGCCCAGGTGGCGGCGGAGTTGGCCTACAATCAGGTTGATCCGGATCCGGCAACAACCAGTCCGGATTCCATCCGGTCCTATACTATCGGCGATGATGTACTGGCCCAGGATGACAATCCGCTGGATGGCTATACGACGCCGGACACATTGCTCTACGATGGCCAGGGTTCCACTCGGCAACTGGTCAATCAGGATCAAACTGTAATAAAGGCCTATTCATACGACGGTTACGGCAACCTGCTGGGCGGCAATCCCACCGCCGCCCCGGCCACCAATCTGCTCTACACCGGCGAACAATACGACAGCGCCCTGGGCCAATACTACCTCCGCGCCCGTTACTACGATCCCGCCAATGGCCGGTTTAACCGGATGGATCCCTACGCCGGGAATATCAGCGATCCGCAGTCGCTGCATAAGTATTTGTATTGTCATGGGAATCCGGTCAATGGGGTTGATCCTAGTGGGCATTTTACTGTCACAGAATTAATGGTTGTTACAACTATATTGTCTATTGCTTTTGGAACAATTCTGTCTGCTACTAGCGGTTATCGAAACAAGTTAGAAAAAGATCTTGGATCAATAGAATCTTGTAGCAAACCAGATGCGATATCATATCTTGGTCAAGTCAGAGATGAATACGAGAAAGATTTGCTTGAAATCAAAGATCCTGACTTAAGGGCTATGGCTGAAACTTTCTACATTAACTTAGGTTATAATAACCAGGTTGTAATGTATAATAGCCTATTAGCAGAGAAAAGGTTCCTTGATGGAATCGAAATGGCATATCATGCTTCAAATACAATAAATGCTGGTTTGAGCTTAGGCTCCACTTTGGCTGGTATGTCTACAATGAAATCATTAACAACGAAAGTCATGTGGTCTAAACCACATCCAACATTTAATGAACATTGGGCAACAATAAAATGGAATGTAGTAAATAGGCAACAATTAGGATTTGCGGATGAGATATACACTCACTCATCTATAAGTAGAATAACAAAAGGTGCGATAAAATCTAGGAAAATGCCAGACTGGGCAGAAGTTCTTCCTAATGGCAAACTAAATTTATTTGAAGTTCCTAGTCCAGGTCAAAATGATATTGAACTACTTGAAAAAGGTTGGTATTATAGACAAATATTAGGTGACCGTTTAAACAAATTCGAAGTTGTAGAAATAGGACAATTATACTAGAAATAAAGATTGAAATATGGAACCCCCGAAACATTTAAGAAATATTGCTTATCCAATAAAACTGGCTGGTGATAATTTGATATATAAATACCACATCAAGTGTATTTGTATGTGTGAACAGTTTATTTTATTTTACCCTGGTAATGTCAAAATGGTTAATGGAAATAAGCATCCAACGGCATCTTATATTGATAATAAATCAGTATTTCGTATCAAAATTAGATGCAAAGAATGTAATTCTGAATATATTTTGTTTGATAAATATAAACATGGATGGGATGGTTACATATGCCGCAATGAAATGCAAGATATTTCATCTAAACTTCAAATGATAGAATGGGATTGTCAATCATGTTATTCGTGTTATCATTCAGTTGACATCGAATTATCATACATTAGTAAAAATGAATTTTTAAATGAAGTTAATGGTGATTTCAGTATTAATGATTGGCCTGATTCGTTCGATTGGATATGGATTTCAATTAAATGCAATCAGTGTTTATTGTCTACTGAAAAATGGATTGATTATGAAACAGCTTGATAAATAAAATAGACAACTATTAAATTATTAGCTTTAATACTAAGCAAGATATTTGTCGGATTATTGACTTAAGCAATATCAAACAATAACATGAATTTTGTTGATCTGGACGGCCCGGTCAGATATCCAGTGGCCGGTTAAGGCTGTTCCATCGATCGGTGACTGGTCTGCTGGTACTGTTGTTTATCATTTCTCCGTGGGATATGCGGATTATGGCCGATCAGTCGCAATTGTACGATGCGTTAGAGAGCCGTGCTGAAGCGATCTGGGGGAAAAATAACCGGACGATCCAATACGCTTATGATGATAATGGCTCGCTGATTGAGCAAAAGACAATTGTGACTCCGGTGGATGAGGCCGATCCTGAAGTGATAGTCGAGTTGGTGACCTATGGATAAGGTAAAATATTTTTCGGTAGCGCCAGGTAACTGGCAAGGAGTAGCGGATGCAAGAGCCGTACAATGAAGGTTTAGCAAACCACATTGGCCCCGAGTCATGTGGGCATACCGGTAACGGTATGCTTGAAGCGTTGACAGGGGAAGATGCGGGCTGGGTATTGAGCCGCGTAAGTTTGTACATTATAGAACGGAGTGCCGACGCTGTCGAAAATGTCGGAAGGCAACACCGGATGTCTTATTATCGCGAGAGACATTCCGGACTCCGCGCGGTCGAAGACCCCAGGCACGCATGGACACTTCTTGCACAGGAACTGGGAGATCCCTTGTTTGGCCTCAGGACACATTATCCTGTGGTCCGCACAGAAAATCCAATTGGAGTACTGCTGTGATGAACGAACAGGGGAAGTCGGACAGGCCCATAGTACCTAAGAAGTTCTCGAACAAAGAGGCTGGTTGCCATGCCTTGGCGGAGAGGATAGAGGGAAGGGGCCTGACCAAGGGCAATTCGTCTCTACTGCACAAGTGCCGGACACCGGGCCGGGAAAGCTTGCCAAACGCATTAGAACGAATACGACAGGCAGCCACCCGGGATAAACAGCTAAAGTTTACTTCCCTGTGGCATCATGTCTATCATGTCGACCACCTGAGAGAAGAATTCTATCGCATTAAGCGGCAGGCTTCCCCGGGTGTGGACGACCAGACATGGCAAGAGTATGAGGCCGGGTTAGAGAACAATCTCAATAGCCTGGCAGAACGACTGAGAAAGGGGGCATATCGGGCAAAACCGGTAAGGCGGGTATTCATCCCCAAACCGGATGGACGCCAGCGTCCCATTGGTATTACTACCATTGAGGATAAAATCGTCCAGCGTAGCACGACTACGGTATTGAACGCTATTTATGAGGCTGACTTCAAAGGCTTCTCCTATGGCTTTCGTCCCGGTCGCAGTGCTCACAACGCCTTAGATGCTCTCTATGTCGGCATACTCAAGCGTAAGATAAACTGGGTACTCGACGCTGACATCAGCGGCTTCTTTGATGCCATCGATCACGATTGGCTGATTAGATTCGTCGAGCACCGAATCGGAGACCCGCGAGTAGTACGGCATATCAAGAAATGGTTGAATGCTGGAGTCGTGGAAGAAGACAAACTTCTGCAGATCAAGGAAGGCACCCCGCAAGGTGGGAGCATATCGCCATTGCTGGCGAATATCTACCTTCATTATGTATTTGATCTGTGGGCTGACCAATGGCGAAAGCGTAACGCCAAAGGGCATATGATTATCGTTCGATATGCTGACGATATCGTTGTCGGATTCCAATATCAATCGGATGCCAATAGATTTCATACGGACCTGCAGAATCGATTTGGCAAGTTCAAGTTGAAGCTTCATCCGGCCAAAACCCGGCTCATTCAGTTCGGCCGCTATGCGACAGAACGAAGGACTACTCAAGGTAAAGGCAAGCCTGAGACATTCGACTTTCTTGGCTTTACGCACATCTGTTCCAAGTCAAGTAAAGGTCGGTTTATGTTGCTCCGGTTGCCGATGAGAAAGCGGGTGCAGGCCAAGCTAAAGGAAATCAAGGAACAGCTCAAATACCGGCGCTATACCTCGATTCCGGAGATGGGCCAGTGGCTTCACTCTGTTATCAGCGGCTGGTACCGATACTACGCCGTTCCTAATACATCTCGCTATCTTGGCACCTTTCGCCGTAGGGTCGCCTGGCTTTGGTTCAGAGCGTTAAGAAGACGCAGTCAACGAAGCCGCATGACCTGGAGGCGAATGTACCAACTGATAGCAAGATGGCTTCCGCAGCCTAAAAATTCTGCATCCGTACCCCCAGGCACGCTTACAAGCTGCTCGTTATGACCCGAGGTAGGAGCCGTATGCGGTAGTTCCGCTCGTACGGATCTGTGCGGGGGGCTGGGAGTAATCCCAGTCCCTACCGCGACCACATATTATAGGACACCGTAAAAACAGTCCTTCATCTGGTCGATGAAGTTTTTGAAACCGAAACCTATAATACTCCCCAAAAACTGGACAAAAAAACGGTGATTTTTAGATGGAATTGCCGCCTGAACCGATTGAATAATTCGTATTCAGGAGACAGTTTTAATGAAAGGCAAACGGCGAAATCACAGTGCCCAGTTTAAGGCGAAAGTGGCCCTGGCCGCCCTGAAGGGCGACAAGACGCTGGCGGAGTTGGCCAAGGTTTACCAGGTACACCCGACTCAGGTTACCCAGTGGAAAAAGGAGCTTTTGAATGCCTTGCCGGAGATCTTTTCTCTGAGGCGCCACCAGGATCAGCGCGAGCAGCAGGCTTTGGTGGATCAGTTATATCAGCAGATCGGCCAACTCACGATGGAGTTGGACTGGCTTAAAAAAAAATCCGGGCTTGACACTTGAGCAGAAGCGCCTGGCGATAGAGCCGGGCCATCCCCGGATTCCGATCGATCGTCAGTGTGAACTGCTGGGCCTGGCCCGCAGTAGTTACTATTATCGTCCCTGCCGGGACACGGAGTACCATGAGAGTCTGATGCGGCTATTGGATGAACAATACCTCAAAACCCCTTGTTACGGGGTTGACAAGATGACGCAGTGGCTGCGTCGTCAAGGCCACATCGTCAATCCGAAGCGCGTGCGCCGTTTGCTCCGGCTGATGGGCTTAGAAGCGATTTATCCGCGCGTTAAGCGGCATTTGAGCCAACCGGACCCGGCCCACAAGATTTATCCCTACCTGCTTGATGGGGTGGTGGTTACCCGGCCGAACCAGGTCTGGTCGACCGATATTACCTATATCCGCATGTCTCAGGGCTGGGTGTACTTAACGGCGGTCATGGATTGGTTCAGCCGTTATGTGTTAAGCTGGGAAGTTTCGATCACGCTGGAGGCCGATTTTTGCGTATCGGCGTTGGAGCAGGCGCTGGGCCAGGGCACCCCGGAGATCTTCAATACGGATCAGGGCAGCCAATTTACATCAGTGGATTTTATCCGGCCCTTGAAAGATGCCGGGATTTTAATCAGCATGGATGGCCGGGGCCGGGTATTTGACAACATATTTGTCGAACGGTTATGGCGTTCGGTCAAGGTGGAGGAGGTCTATCTGCGAGATTACCAGACGGTGGCCGAGGCGGTGTTAGGCCTGGGCCGCTATTTTGAGTTTTACAATCATGAACGGCTGCACGAGGCCCTGGGATACCTTACCCCGGCCGAGGTGTTCGCCGGGGCTGTCGCCCCTCCAGTCGCCCTCCGGGCTCCTTCCGGGGCGACAGCCCCCACCGTGGCGATAACTCCATCTAAGAAAGTCAATATTTTTGTCTAGACAATGGGGAGGGGTACAACCTACCACCAAATGAAAGGACTGACTATGAGTCAAACAGAAGAATCGACCAGTGACGTTAGAAACTTGAACCAAATTTTAAAAATCGACCAATCCCAGATGAAGGATCAGTTGGGCCAGATGGTGCGCCAGAGTGTGGAAGACACGCTCAATGCCCTGCTGGACGCCGAGGCGGACCAGCTCTGCAACGCCCAGCGTTATGAACATACCCAGGCCCGCACCGATACCCGGGCGGGCTATTATCCGCGTAAGTTTCATACGACGACCGGCGAAGTGAATTTGAAGATGCCCAAGCTGCGAAAAACGACCTTTGAAACCGCCATCATCGAGCGCTATAAACGCCGGGAGTCTTCGGTAGAAGAGGCCCTGATCGAGATGTATCTGGCCGGCGTTTCGGTCCGGCGTATCGAAGACATCGCCGAAAGCCTGTGGGGCGCCCGTGTCAGTGCGGGCACCATCAGCAATCTGAATCAGAAAGTCTATCAACAGATCGACCAATGGCGCAACCGCAAACTGGAAGGGTCGTATCCCTATGTCTATCTGGACGGCATCGTTTTGAAACGTTGCTGGGGCGGCGAAGTCAAGAATGTTTCGATTCTGGTGGCCATTGCCGTCGATCAGGAGGGCTATCGCGAAGTGCTGGGTTCCTGCGAGGGCGCCAAAGAGGATAAAGCCGGTTGGGGCGGTTTCTTACGCGATTTAAAGCGCCGCGGCCTGCAGGGCGTTCGCCTGTTTGTTTCCGACAAATGCCTGGGTCTGGTGGACGCGCTGGCCGAGGTTTTTCCGGAGGCCGACTGGCAGCGCTGCACGGTCCACTGGTATCGCAACGTGTTCAGTCATGTGCCGCGCAAGAAGGTGCGAGAGGTAGCGGCCATGCTCAAGGCCATCCATGCCCAGGAAGACCGCCAGGCGGCGATCCAGAAGGCCGAGCAAGTGATTGTCAAATTGCGGGAGATGAAACTGGGCAAGGCCGCTGAATTGGTCCAGGAAAGCTATCTCGAAACACTCACTTACTATCAATATCCCGACAAGCACTGGCGGCAGTTGCGAACCAATAATCCACTGGAGCGGATCATGCGTGAGATTCGTCGTCGTACGCGCGCGGTGGGCAATTTCCCGGATGGTCACTCGGCCCTGATGCTGGCCACGGCCCGCCTGAGACATATTGCCGGCACCCAATGGGGTACGAGGCGTTATTTGAATATGGATCATTTGTATGAGTTGGAGAAGGAGAAAAAAGCTGAAAAAGAGGAGGTGGTCATGGCATGATCGTCCGATAAATTTTTGCCTCCCCTCGGGGAGGCAGGGCAGGGAGTTGTCCCTCCCTCCTCCATTGAAAGACTCTACCAGATGAAAGACTAATAAAAAATGTGCGAAAGATTCTTGACGCTACCGACCTATGAATATAATCTGCAAAATCGTCTCAAGCAGGTGACGACAAGATCGATCCGGCCAATCCGACCGGGTATGCCCAGGTGGCGGCGGAGTTGGCCTACAACCAGGTTGATCCGGATCCGGCAACCGCCAGTCCGGATTCCATCCGGTCCTATACCATCGGTGATGATGTGCTGGCCCAGGATGACAATCCGTTGGATGGCGATACGACGCCGGATACTCTACTTTATGACGGTCAGGGCTCGACCCGGCAACTGGTCAATCAGGCCCAAACTGTAATAAAGGCTTATTCATATGATGGTTACGGTAATCTACTGGGCGGCAATCCCACCGCCGCTCCGGCCACCAACCTGCTCTACACCGGCGAGCAATACGACAGTTCCCTGGGCCAATATTACCTCCGCGCCCGCTACTACGATCCCGCCAACGGCCGCTTCAACCGGTTGGATCCCTACGCCGGGAATATCAGCGATCCGCAGTCGCTGCATAAGTATTTGTATTGTCATGGGAATCCGGTGAATGGGATTGATCCAAGTGGCAGGATGTTGATTGGAGGGATGGTTGGAACTGTGACTAGGATTGTTGCATGGACAATGGTTGCAGTAGTAGGCGTATTTGCTTTTCGGTCTCTAATTCAAGGCAGGTCAAAGTCATTAAAGTTCCCAGCAATGGTATTTGGACCTGGAAAAATTCGTGAATATCTACATAATAATTGTATCCGTTCGGCGAACCCCCCGTTGCGGGATAGCGGGGGTGTGATAAAATCTGTCCAGGTTATTTGACATTCAATATTCTAATCAGGACAGGAGCTATTATGAGCCGAACAGGCAAGCGACGGCTATTTCGCAGCAAGGAATTCTGGCGGGCCGAGATCGATAAATTTCGACTCAGCGGCCAGAGCATTTCGGATTACTGCCGGGAGCATCACCTGGCGACCTCAACCTTTGCCCGCAAGTTGAAGATCCTGGGCAGTGATCTTGATGTTCCGGCCCAAACGGCTAAACACCCACCGTCCTTTATCGAGGTCAGGACCCATGCGCTTTCTCTGCTCCGAATCAATCTGCCCTCGGGGATATCCATCGATGTGCCGGAAGCGTGCGACCTGGCCCAACTCGACAAAGTCATCGCCTTGTGCCGGAGGTAGCGTATGTGGCATCTGCCCTCCTCCGTCAAGATCTATCTTTGCCAGGAGCCCACGGACATGCGAAAGAGCTTCGATGCCCTGGCCGTTCTGGTGGAGTCGGTTCTCTGCCAGAATCCGCTCAGCGGCCACATCTTTATCTTTCGCAATAAACGCGGCAATCGGATCAAGTGTTTATACTGGGATCAAGATGGCTATGCCATCTGGTATAAGCGCCTGGAAAAAGGCACCTTTTCCATCCCGCCAACCGGCGCGGATCATGCCGTGGATCATCGTCAACTGGCGATGATGCTGAAAGGCTTAAAACCGCATAAAACTGCATTAAAAGCACGTTTTAAGCTAAAATAACACTTGCAATTTCAAGCATTTTTGCTTAGGATATGACTCGTGATAAGCAAGGAAGCAAACAACACCTCTCCAGTGGAACTCCCCGAAGACATCGGTCTTTGCCATGAACTGATTCGCACGCTTTTTGAAACGATCGAGAAGTATGAGCGGAAAGTGACCCGACTGGAACATGGCATCCAAAAACTGCTGGAACAGCGGTTCGGCCGCAAATCGGAACGGCTGGAAGAGATTGATCCCAAACAACTTCTTCCGTTTATGCAGGATTATCTGGCCGAACTGAAAGCTCAGGAGCAGGCAGCGGAAAAGACCCCTCCTGAAAAAGAGACCATCTCCTATACCCGCAACCAGCCGAAAAGGCGCAATACCTTTCCGGCGCATATGGAACGCCGGCAGATTATCCATGATCTGGATGAATCGGAGAAGACCTGTTCCTGCTGCGGCATTGCGATGGAGCGTATCGGGGAAGACAAATCGGAGCAACTGGAGTATATTCCCGCCCGATTATTCATTAATGAGCATATCCGTTATAAATATGCCTGCAAGAATAAACGATGCGAGGGCCGGATCGAGACGGCTCCCAAGGCGAATCAGCCGTTAGAAAAATCACTGGCGGCCTCCGGATTACTGACTTATGTGGCGGTCAGCAAATACCTCGACCACCTGCCGTTGTATCGCATTGAACAGATCTTCCATCGTCATGACATCGAGCTCAGCCGGTCGACCCTGTGCGGCTGGATGATGAATACGGCGGACTTGCTGGTTCCATTGTATGACTTGATGAAAACGAGGGTTTTGCAGTCAAAAGTCATCAAAACCGATGACACCCCGGTCAGTAAACAGGATAAAAACCACCCCAAAGGCATGAGCCAATCGCGCTTGTGGATCTATGCCGGCGACCCGTCTTATCCGTATTATGTCTATGATTTTACCCCGGACCGGAGCCGTCACGGTCCGGCCGAGTTTTTGCGGGATTTTACCTCCGGCTTTATCCAGGCAGATGCCTATGCCGGGTACGACTTTATTTTTAACGACCCCCAGCGGTCGGTGCAAGAACTGCTGTGCTGGGCCCATGCGCGCCGCAAGTTCCGGGAGGCGGAAAAGACCGCGCCCCAGTTCAGCCTGACTGCGCTCGCCTTTATCCAGCCGTTGTACCAGATTGAAAAGCAGCTGAAGGAGAAGAGTCCGCAGGAAAAGTACGCGGTGCGGCAGGAGAAGTCGGTTAAGATCCTGGCTGATTTTAAGCAGTGGCTGGCTGGGATTACCGACCGGCAGGCCCTGCCGGAAAGCCCGTTCCGCAAGGCAATCAATTATGCGGAAAACGGCTGGGAGGCGTTGTGTCGTTATACGACCGACGGAGAGTTTGACATCGACAATAATGAAGCGGAAAGACAGATGAAACCGGTCGCTATCGGGCGGAAAAACTGGCTGTTCATGGGCAGCGACCGGGGCGGCCGCGCCGCGGCGATTCTGATGTCGATCATCCAGAGCGCCAAACGCAACGACCTGAATCCACAGGTGTATCTCAAGAATGTCCTCGACCGGATCAGCGATATCCCAGTCAGCCGACTGAGTGAACTGCTGCCGGATAAATGGTCCGCTACCCCAGACTAAAACGGTCGAAACTCACCCCAAACAATTATAACACCCCTCCACCAACCTGACAACGGGTACTTCACCGAACGGATACTAATAATTATAGTAATATTAATTCTTCGAAGGTATATGAAGATGCTGATATTAATTATATTTTCGAGGAATATGCCACGCTTTATCCAAGAGTTACATCAAGAGCATGTTTAGATGCTGCTGATAACCTTGCTTCCCAATTGAAAAAAACTTTTTCTTCATCTGACATTGCTGAAAAACGAAAAGGTATTGGTTTTATTCCAGCCGCATTATTCTTTACTATTAGAAAAACAGGCAGAGACGCCCGTGAGCCAGATAATATAATAATACTTCTTCCAGAAAAATATTTAAATGAATCTAATAAAGTTTCACGGTCGAGTTGGTATGATAGTGAAGATAAGAGAAATATTCTATTTTTCTATCCAGGAAGTGTTCCAATTCGACCAGTTGGAAATCTTTATGAAGCAGTTGTAAATGATTCGTGGGGAACAGAAAATGCAGCATATAAAACTACTGAAATATATAAATCATATAAGTTTTAGCATCATCTATTGTCATTTAATGAATATAGATACTAATTTGGAGCAATTATGTTAAGCAATATAAGAACAAAGCGGTTATTTCTCATTACCTTATTTATTGCAGGACTGTCTTATGCGATGAGCGATGTGATGGGATATTTATTACCCCTAAGGCAGCTTCTTTTATCTCCTGTAAGTGTGCCTTTGGCTGTTCTAAATCTTAATATTGCATCTTGGTTAGATGGTGAAAGTGGAGGCATTACAGCACTTATTGTTCGTATTTTTGTTTTTTGCATTGAGTTTGCTATTATATATTTATTAACAAATCAATATTTAAAAACGAAAAATAAAAAATATTTAGTAATTTTATTAATCGTTTTTGCATATATTGTTTTAATTATTTTTATGGCATATTGTGCATTGTATGGAAATAAACCTGAACGATAACATCCCAAGCCATCTTCCCAATCAACCTTATTTGGCTCTTGAAGACCTGCCCCAAGGGATTCTTACATATCATGCTGCCCCAATTTCTACAAGGAGAAATCGAAGCTGGGTAATAGCACGTTATAGTTACCTAAGAAGGCCTGGCTATTGGATCGATGAGTTTCCATATGCTTCAACTTTGAAAGGTGGCCCACCATATGCTAGGGGATTAGCTGTCCCTTGGCAAGAAAATGCAGTTCAAGGAGCATATTTGGGCCATTTTTATAGGTATTCCATGAAAAAGACTCCAGGTATATTTTTAGTTGTTCCTATATCTTTATAGTAAAAATATTTGGAGGTTTGTATGAGCAAATTTGAAGAATATAAAGACGAAAATATTGTATTCAAATATTTTGAAAGTATGAGAACAGGTATTAATCGTAAATCGAATAGCTATTATTTAAATGATATAATTATTGATATTATATTCAATTATGGTCCAAAGGAGTTATACACAGGTCTATTGTTGAATATGCAGGATGCAAAAAATAGTAAAAGTGCTACTGTTGAAAAGTTCAATAATATTGTTTTTGGCAATAATAGAGGATCTGGAATATCGGTGCTTGGTTATAATAAACAAGGAGAAATCATTGGTAAAAGATATGAATATGTTTTCGACTATGGGGAAAAAAGTCTACATGTGATTGTTGACAGTATTAAATCTGGTAAGGATTTTGATATTTCAGAATATGAGGATATTTTGTCTTCAATTCAATTGCTGTGTTGATTACTGGTTGTTTCAAAAGCAATCATACCAATTATTTTATTCGACTATTGAATATTACTGATTATTCGAGATGGGATTTTAAATCGACTAGCTAAGTACCCGGAGGGCGGTTAAGGCTGTTCCATCGATCGGTGATTGGTCTGCTGGTACTGTTGTTTATCATTTCTCCGTGGGATATGCGGATTATGGCTGATCAGTCGCAGTTGTACGATGCGTTAGAGAGCCGTGCCGAAGCGATCTGGGGGAAAAATAACCGGACGATCCAATACGCTTATGACGACAATGGCTCGCTGATTGAGAAAAAGACAATTGTGACTCCGGTGGATGAGGCCGATCCTGAAGTGATGGTCGAGTTGGTGACCTATGAATATAATCTGCAAAATCGTCTCAAGCAGGTGATGACAACGCCTTATAGCGCGGGTCAGCCGTTGACATCGGTTGGTGTGTCGTATGAATACAACGAGTCGGGGATTCGAACGGCTTGCATTACTGACGGTGTTCGCGTCGATTACCTGATCGATCCGGCGAACCCTACCGGTTACGCCCAGGTTCTGGAAGAATGGCAGGCCGGCCAGACGGAGCCGGCCGTCTCCTATTTGATCGGCGACGATGTGATCGCCCAGACCTCCGGCGGCCAGACGCGGGTTATGCTCTATGACGGTCATGGCTCGGTGCGTCAGCATACCACTCTGGCCGGCAATCTGGTGAGTTACAGCCATGATCCGGATGGCGACGGGCCGGCCAGTTCGATTGCTTATAACAGTTTCGATTATGATGGCTACGGTGTCAGCCTGAATCCGCTGCAAGGCAGTTCACTGGGCTATACCGGAGAGCAATACGACAGTGCCCTGGGCCAGTATTGCCTCCGCGCCCGCTACTACGACCCCGCCAATGGCCGGTTCAACCGGATGGATCCCTACACCGGCAATATGACAGATCCGCAGTCGCTGCATAAGTATTTGTATTGTCATGGGAATCCGGTTAACTGTATTGATCCAAGTGGAAAAATAGGACTATTAATGGGTGCTTTTATTGCGGTTTTGATTGTTTCCTTAGTTATGCATGTGATAGTTCCAATTGTGAGAGCCATTCATAGGAGGATTGTTACTGCACCTGCGGCAAGGCTACTTGCGGAGGTAAGACGGGCTATGGAGAGTAGTGGCTGGTACAATGTCGGGCCTGATGTGGGTCCTGATAACGCTTTGGCACATGCAACAGCAAATATAATTGCTGTTGGCTCGGATCTTTTTGATAATCCTGGTGATGCGTTACGAGCTTTTCAATTGCGTGAACAGGGGAATGGGCTAAACGCTAGGATGGACAGGGCTAATAATCAAGCAGGCAACTCGCTTGCTGCACAATATCAGAAACAAAATCCGAGGAATTCTCTAATATTTTACCTTAAGAGGTTACAGTTAACTTGGATTGAAAATGATCAATTGGTCAGAGGAACCTATCCTGAGCCAGACAAAATAAACCAGCTAAGTCCTTTACTTGAACAATATTGGGGGCATAATTGAATTGTTTTAGTGATATATTATAATACAATTAGGCTTATATCCATTAGAACTAAATAGGAATTCTTAACATGGAAAAAATTCGAAATTTACTTTTAAAATGTTTTAAGGACCCAAGCGATTTAGAGCTTGCAATTCTTTATATGCTTTTGGGATTTTATTTTGTCGTGGCCACAGATTCTGTAATTCCCTTTTGCTGGGTGACATTCACGACAGTTTCCTTATATATTGCTATTTTTATTATATTTTTACGTTTTATCCTTTTTATTGCAGTGCTGAAAAAAGGCAATGTTCCAAGGAAAGCTTGGGTAAGATGGGGGCAATTAGGTTTTATCACACTTATTATCATCCTGTTGTTTTGTACAAATCTTGGTATTTGTTTGCGGCTAATAATAAGCAAACAAGCCATGCTTAAAGAAGTTGATCAGGCATTTTCCACGCAGGTGGATTTCCAAGGGCGACTATTCGAAACAGGGCCAGTGCCAGTTGACTTATTTGCGATTAGAATATACAAAGTTGACTCAGTAAACCGAACAGTGTGGTTTCATACAGAGGATGGTAATAGTGCATTTTGGATTCCCAGTCTAATGGGCGGTATTGTGTATTGTGAACAAGGGCGACCGGCGGGAATCCCGGAAACAAATTATCAGCATCTTTGGGGGCCGTGGTGGCGATGGGTACAAGATATTTAAATCTAGCCATAAATAAGTACTCATCATTCACCCAATTCCTCGTAGACATTGGAATCAATATCATGATAAAATATGAGAAATGATGAACAAGGCCTATAATAGAGTGAGCGGTCAAGGACAAGAAGCCGCCAGGAATGCTTTAAGAAAGACATTTGAAGAAATTGAAGTTAAAATAGAAGGCGGCGAACTTAAACCCTATGGAAGCAAAGAGGTTTAGTGATGTTGAAAAGGAATAATAAATGCCTTACCATGAAATAATGTACGATAATGATTACGAAGGTGGACAGGTAATAGGTGATTATGTGATGGGCTTAATTCCTCCAACGGTTGCTTGGAAAGGAATAAAAGACCTCGAAGACAAAATGTTCGATTTGACAGTGTTTTGGAAAGGAGAACCCTTTGAAGGGGAAATACCCAATTTTGTTAAACTTTTCATTAAAAAAGAAGATGAAGATAAAAAGCAATTGGATCTCCTTCCCAATCCGGTGTCATGGCTGATATTCTCGGAACGTTTAACGGAGTATGCATATCCCTATATAAAAAATGATATGCAAGTTTTTGACCCTCCAATATTCAGAGAATCGGATGGAGCAAAGGTAAACGGCTATAAACTCATAAATCCAATTCATTCTATTGATTGTTTAGATTTAAGTAAATCAAAAATAATGCGGGCGGATGACGGACACATTAAATTCTGTTCAGATATGCATATCAAAGAAGATTGTGTTGGAGATCATCATATATTTCGTATTAAGGGCTATTTTCCCCCGGTGATACTTAGTGATGAACTTGCTAAAGAAATTAGAAATAAGGGCTTTACGGGGTTTGCTTTTTTGCGATTGGGTATTTCATAAAGTTAAAAAGAATTGACAGAATTAATAACAATGAGAGTTGTGGACACAACTAAGTATTCTATAATTAAAAAAGCAATCCTCAGTTACTCATTCTGAACCTGCTTGAAAGGTGTTCCTCAACCTTTTATAGTAGTACCGATACCTTTATAATACCCGTTATTTCGAGGTAATGAAATGACTGAATTAATAGAATATATTGATAAGGATATTTGTTTTAAACTTCCAAAACAATTACGACAGAAACGGCCAATACTCTTTTTCCGAGGCAATCTTAAACGAGGAAAACCGGAAACACATATGTCGATTGGTATTGATACTAATTTCAATACCATAAGAGTTAATGCCATAAAAGAGTTATTTAAGAATACGGTTATTCAGAATCGATCCCAAAAGGATAAAGTTGAAAGATTGGGTCCATGCGAGTTTGGAAAAGATGGCTTAGAGTTACTTACATCATTTATTCAACCCCACACTGGATATAAGTTTTATCGTTGGGACTTGATATTCAGTTTAGGCGGAAAATATCTTATGATAAGTATCACTGGTGGTCATGATCTTGATGATTTTGAAAAACTGTCAAAGGAAGTGATAATGAGTTTAAAGTTTATTGGATAGAGGTTTACGCCTACAATGATCATGGCGACATCACCTATACCATGGCGGGGCATGAAGGCCGTATTGGCGGATTTAAGGCGTTCACTATGGGATTGCCCACCCGGATCGACAGTTTCATCTGGCAATTACTCCTGGTCATCACACTGGCGATGATGCTGGCGCCGGCGTTAATCACGGCGATTATTCGCCATGTTCGCAAAGGCCAAGGCTGTGATATCCAGCCCCGCTTCGGTCTGGCCACGCGCGGGATGTCGGTCTTTCTGGCGTATCTGTTTATTATCTCGCCGGCCATGCTGCGGCAAAGCTGTCAGGCGGCTTATCTCACGGCCCAGCGGGCGTTATCAATTGTTAATGATATACTTTCTTGCGAAAAGGTCAAGTCACAGCTGAATTTTCAAAAAGTATAAAGCGTTTAGACACAAGATTTTAATCGTGGATGAGTTTTTACGCTGTAAGCCATTTCACCGGCAGAAGCGGAAAAGAATAATAATTCTTGATTGTTTAAGACAATTTTGGTATTATGAAAGAACCTAAATTGAAAAAATCATGTTTTTAAACGTGTTAGTTGGAAACGTCAGGAAATATAGCAAGGTAATATTTTTTCAGTGAGGTGCGGTGATGAGTTGTCGATTCAGGAATAAGCGCATTTTGATAGTTGTTTTTATAATCATTTCTCTGGTTTTTTGCCATATCCCTGTTTGGGCTGAATGTCCATCAGCAGATTTAGATGGAGATTGTTGGGTTGACGTTAATGATCTCTATTCGTTAGCTATGGAATGGCTCAACGATTGTAACCTGTCCAATGAATGGTGTTATGGTGCAGATTTACATAACGACGGCAAAGTTGATTTTCAGGATTTTGTTGTAATGATCCCTCAATGGCTTACGGAAGGAACAGATGAACCTGCTATGACATGGGGCTATATCAGCGATTCAGGAATTAGTGGCCATGAAGGTTTTACTGGTTATATGAGCCAATATGAGATCACCAATGCCCAATATTGTTATTTTTTGAACCAGGCTTTTCTGAATGGTCATGTTATCGTTGTCACTTTAATTGGGGGGACCTATATCAAAGGCTCTGGCGGTCCTTATTCCGGATATTTTTATTACTGGATTAATGGGCCCGGACAAGATTGGGAGGGAGCCATTAATGGAGGTGCGTCACGGATTAACTGGACTGGTAAATCTTTCACTGTTGACAGTGGTTTTGAGAACCATCCCGTTACTTATGTCACCTGGTATGGAGCGGCGGCGTTCGCAGATTATTATGGTTGGCGATTACCCACCGAGTGGGAATGGCAGGCTGTGGCAGACTATAGCGGCTCATATGCCTATGGATGTGGCACTACTATTGATAATAGCAAAGCTAACTATTATGGTTCTACTCATCCAGACGGAACTACAGCTGTTGGCAGCTATGGCAGCTATGGCTATGGGATGTGTGATATGGCAGGCAATGTTTTTGAGTGGACATCATCGACTTCGAATTTTGGCAGCAGTTATCGCATTCTAAAGGGCGGCTACTGGTTTAGCGATCCCTATAGCTGTACGGTTTCGTATGTGCTTAAATCCGTCCTGGCAGATAATATGAATTACTTTGCAGGATTCCGCGTTTGCTATTAATTTAGTCTTTAACCCTTTAGGGTGCAAAAACTAACATTCCTTAATTTATTTGAAAACAGACACGTAAACATTGTTTGGACGAACCTAATTGCGAGTTTTTATTGATTTGAAAGACTTTGGGGACTATGAAACAGAGGATGTGAATCACCCTTGCGACATATATTGCCTACTGCATCAATAAAGAGCTCTATCCGCTGCCGTCACTCAACGACTGGCTGCGGGAAGGTGTACGGGTTTACGATGGCAATGGCCGGCATTATCACCCCAATTCCCATTCGGACGCCCTGACCGTCAGCGGTCTCTAGGTGAATCTCGATTTAGTATCATTCAGGAATATGGAGTTGAGAAAGAAGGTGTCCCGCCTGTTTGAAACCCTGCAGTAATGCTTCATATCGGGTGACGTGTTCAGGAATGGGATCAACAATATCCTCGATATGGTGAATGGTTTCAATCATATCAAAAGAATCCCACAGGCCGCATCCAACGGCCGCCACACCCGCTGCGCCCAAAGCGGCTGTCTGTTGATCAATATTGGTTTTGACAATTCGTTTATTGTAGACATCTGCATAAATCTGGCACCACAGGGGACTGCGGCTGCCACCGCCCACCACGACCATGTCCTGATCCAAGAGGGCCAGTTGTCCCAAGGCATCCAGCGCAATACGCAATCCCAAGGCGATACCTTCCATCGCCGCGCGGATGATGTCGCCCCGGGTATGGCTCAGAGTCAGCCCCATCAGAGCGCCACGAATATCCGGGCTTGTGTCCAGCGAAGAGCCGCCGGCCAGGCTGGGATTGAACAACAAATGGTTCGCGCCTACTGGGACAAGATCCGCTTCGGCAATCATCAACTCATAGACATCCCGGTTTTCCCGCGCAGCCTGTTCGATCAGGTCATGACAGAACAGGTCGCGCAGCCAGCGGAAGCTGCTGCCGGCGGAAAAAATCGCCGTGGCAGAGACAAACATGTCGGGCACGACATGGGCGAAGACGTAGGGACGGGTGTTTGGCTGCAAAAGGGGGTGATGGGAAGAGGCGGCTATCCAACTGGAGGAGCCCAAAGAATTGTAAACCTGTCCTTCCTGCCAAACCCTGGCCCCCAGCGCCATGCACGCATTGTCCACGCCACCGGCCACAACCTTGGTTTGGGGTGACAATCCCAGTGTTTCTGCCGCTTCGGCGGTCAGCGTTCCCAGTATCGTTGTGGCTGGGACAATTTCGGGAAAGAGTTCGGGAGAAAGCCCGGCGGCGGCGATGAGATGGCCGGCGTAAGTATGTTGGACCAGGTCATAAACCCCGCAGCCGGAGGCGTAAGAATGATCTGTAGCGATTTGGCCGGTGAGTCGATAGTTGATAAAATCCTTAGTCCCTATGACTTTGGCGATCTGGCTGAACATATCGGGTTCGTTATCGCGGTACCACATAATCTTAAAGACCGAATAGAGGGCTGGGGGAAAACCGTTACCGGTCAACAGATACCAGTCGGCTTCTTCTATCTGGCGGAAGAATTGGGAAGTCTGCTTAGCCGATCGTGCATCGGACCAGATGGGAACGAATTCGCGCAAGAGCCGGCCCTGCCGGTCCAGGGGGACAACGCCCAGGCTGTGTCCGGACAATCCCAGGCTAACAATATGACGGGGATTCACATTACTGTCAGCCAGAAGGACCTGGGTGCTTTGTACGATTGCTTGCCACCAGTCATTCGGGCGTTGCTCATGGCAGCCGGGTTTTGGATAAAAGGTGGCATAGGGGACAAACCGGGAGGCCAGGCAAACACCTTGGGCATCGTAAAGCGAGGCTTTATTGCCGCCGGTTCCCAGGTCATAAGCAATGATATAGTCTGGCATGGTTCCTCCAGAAAGAGGGAGAATGCTATTCGATCGGACCGGTGATAACCTTCGTTTCTTGTTGGGCCATGGCATGTTCCCGGAAGATTTTTTCGCCTGCGTTCAAGCTGATCCCGAACCGGGTAGCCCCGGCAAGGTACAACTGGGTGAGTGTTTCCAGAGTATGGATACCGCCAGCCGCCTTAATTCCGATCTGATCGCCGACACAGCGTTTGATCAGGGAGACATTGGCCATGGTGGCGCCGGTTGTGGTCCAGCCGGTCCCGGTTTTGACATAACTGGCTCCGGCTTCGATACAGAGCTCACAGGCGGTGCGAATCTGGTCCTCGTCAAGATAGTGGCATTCGAGAATCACCTTGACGGGAATTCCTGCGGATGCTTCCACTACGGCCCGGACATCGTTCTGGACATATTGCGTATCGCAGGATAACAACCGGGCAATGTTGATCACCATATCCAGTTCCGAACATCCCTGATCGATCAGTTCGAGGGCCTCGGCCACTTTGATGCGGGTCGTGGTCGCGCCGCCAGGGAATCCTACGACGCCGCCGATTTTAACAAATGGATGGGGTGACAGTAACTTTTTGATCAAGGGCGTGTAGGTGGGCAGAGTGAAGACCGCGATGCATTGATGTTTGCCGGCGGCTGTGGCCAGTTTGCGAATTTCAGCTTCGTCGCTATTGGCGCGCACAGCACTTAAATCGATCATACCGGCCAGGGTGGAAAGGTCGAATTTTGTTGGAGCAGTTTTTTTCATGGTTGGTAGCTTACATGGATGGCCCAGACGTTGGATAGACTTGATGGCCTCTATATACGTCAGGTATCCTGGCCAAAGAAAAACATATCGGGGTGGTTTTATTGTTATACTGCATAGGTTATTATATTATTCAGAAGTTATCATTCGCATGGTTTTATCATCGGCAGTTTTCATGTCTGAATTTAAATTCTGGCTCAGTCATTGACATCGCCGCAGTGAAAACCGCAGTGATATCGTCACGGTTGACGGGTGGAGTGCAGGTGAGCATGTGGTTGGCATTAAAACTGATCCGGGTAACATCATCGACAATCGCTTCAATTTCATTTTGGGGGATGCCAACTTCAGACAGGCTTGTGGGGACGCCAATGATTTTCAGGAAAGAAGAGAAATAATCGATTCCCTCCAGGATAATTGCCGTGCTGGTTTTGTTTTCTGATATAATATGGCAGACACGGCGGGCAAACTGGAGGTACTGATCGGGACGGCGAGGATAGAGTGTTTTCATCCAGGCCGGCATGATAATGGAGAGTGACGCGCCGTGAGGGATATTATAGCGGGCAGACAGGACATGGCCCAGTTGATGCATCGGAGTCCAGGCGTCGCCGGGTTGGGAAATACCATTTTGCGCCAGGATCGAGGCCCATTGTAACTGGCCGCGGGCGGAAAGGTCGTGAGGATTATCCAAAACCCGGAGAATTTTTTCCATAACCGTCAGCATGATGCCTTCCTGTATCCGATTGTTCAGTGGGCTGTCTTCCTGGCCGTTGAGATAGAATTCCATGACATGGGAAATGGTGTCGGCGGCGCCGCAGGCGCTCTGAAAGGGCGGGAGACTGCAACAGAGTTTCGGATCAACAATAGATACACGGGGGAATAGACATGGATCCCATACATAGGATTTTTCCGTGGTGGCCTGGTTGGTGATCACGGCACAGCAATTCATTTCGCTGCCGGTAGCCGGTAAAGTGGGAATCATCAGTGTGGGGAGCGCCTCCTGGGGGAACTGGGCTTGAAATATATCGTGACGACTGGCCACCATGTTCCAGAGCGGGGCGGAGTATTTGACGCCGGCAGCGATTACTTTGGCGGCATCCATGGCGCTTCCACCCCCTAAACCGATGACCAAATCCACTTTTTCCGATTTCGCCAGCACAGTCCCTTGTTCACAAGATTCGATGGAGGGATTGGCTTCGATTTCGAAAAATGGAATGGTTGTTACGCCGTGTTTGGCAAGCAAAGCGATCAAATTTGTTATTAATTCCTGGAAGAAGTCATGTTCGCGATAGGTGACTAAAAGGGCCTTGTTTCCCAATTGGGAAGCTTCTTGGCCGGACGTATCGATCACCCCGGGGCCAAACAGAACGCGGACGGGATTATAAAATTCGAAAGGATTCATTGTGTGCTCCAGTGAAGTAAGGGCCAATTAAGAGTAGGTAGTTTCAGGGATGGATTTAAATATGATTGGGCTGCGCAACCAGCTTAATACAACAAAGCCACTGACTGCGACGATCAGCAGGGCAACCGGAGCGATTGCCGGGTGGTAATCGAGAATATTCGCCGCTTTCAGCCAGGGATGCAGGGAGAAAACAACCAGCAGAGCCCAGGTGGGAGGGTCGATATGGCTGTCGCCATGAATTAAGAACAGGCAGGCGAAAAATTCGGCCAGATAAGCGGCCAGGATTGCCATGGTAATGCCCCACCAGATATTGCCGGTGGCGCCGGCTAACAGGCTGGCTGAAAGAGCAATGTGGTGGGTGACAGGGATCTGGGTGCCATATTGAAGAAATATCAGGGAAAACGTGGTAAGACCGAACAGGAGAAACATTAATTCGGGTTTTTGCGATAAGATGAAAGCGGAAGGCAAGCCTACGCCCAGTCCAATCAAGAGGAGTTGTGCAGGATGCGATTGGTATGGCAACCAGCAGGAGGTTGAAGTTGGAATCCAGCGTGACCGGCCCGGTGCAACTTTCCCAAATATCCCTGTTTTTCCAAAGAGCAGGCGGGCCAGCAGGAGGTTTACCGTCACGGATAATGCGATGGTATTGGTCCAGGGAAGTCCGGCAATGTCTGGTATTTGATTAAAAAGGACCATAAAGAGGAATCCTACCGAACCAAAAAGCCCGCCAATTGCCAACGTATCCGGGCTGTTCAAGCCCATTAATCCCTCCGTGATGTTTCTGCCGTTGGCCAGAACGCCTTTACGGCTTGCGTAAACTGCGGCGGCGGCACCGCCGGCAAATGAGACGTGAGGGCCCAGGAGTGGCCCCCAGGTAATCAGCAGGGTAAAATCGTTCTTACCACTGACCATACAGGCAGTTGCCCCAAGCGTGGCGGCTAAACCGCAAAGAATAAAAGCAGGCAAAGCACCAAATGCGGCGCCAAAAATTCCACCGGAAAAGCTGATTAATAATTCTAACCATGAGAACATTTATGTTTCCTTGTGTTGATATTATATAACAACATGAATATCACCATGTTTTATTTACCACATAACGACATAAAAGTCCAGAATTTCACCAGGAATTTCTAGGTTATTGTGCTTTGATTTCATTTATTTGACGTTTTACCGCAAAGGTTTATTCGATATACATTCTCATATATCATTAATATATAAGTAATTATAAAATTTTGCCAATACATGTTGATTGAATCACAAAAAAACATGAATATCATGTTGACGCATGGAAATATGTGTTGTATATTTCAATTGCGATACTAAGTTATTCAAAGCAAATTATTGAGCAAAGGTATTATGACTATACGTTCTGTAGCGAAATTAGCGGGTGTATCGGATACCACGGTGGCACGGGTAATGGATGGCCACCCTTATGTTTCCGAGGAGGTGCTCCATAAGGTGCAAAAGGCGATGGACAAACTGGGATATCAACCTAAGCGTCGGGCCAGCCATAAAAAGGCCAGAACCGGTTATGTCAGCCTTTTGTTAATGAAGTGGTCGAAAACCTATTTACAACAACCTTTGATGGCTCAGATTATGATGGGGGTTGAAAGCGAGTTACAGAAGCACAATTTTGCAACTGGTCTTAAATCAGGTTCCAGATCCGAGTCATTTGCCGGCTATGGTTTCATCGGAGCGTTTGGATGGTGTGCTGGTAATGGGACAGGCGGATCCTGTGATACAGCCATTTTTGCAGAAAATGAATGCGGTGCTCATGCTGGGCGGCCCGCATTATCTGGGTAATGATTATTGGGGCGGATGGCATTGGTTCGGATTATCCGGCATGCGGTTGTATGGCCGCGGAGTATCTGATCCGGCGCGGCCACACCCGGCTTGCCTATATGAATCCGATTGTCAATCACGGTGGCTTTCAGGAAATCGGCTGGGCGTTTCGGGCGACAGCGCAGCGGATGAACACACAGACAATAGAATTGTGTACCGGCTTTGAATCGGATGATTTAGGGATATGGGATGCGATTAAATGCCGGGAGTCCGTGGCCCGGGCAGTGGCACAAATTGCCGCCATGCCGATTGACCAGCGCCCCACGGGATTGGGCCATTCCGGCCGACGAAGTTACACTATTGGCTTATCAGGCGTTAAGAGAGCAGGGGATCGGCACCGGGCCGGGATATTGAAATCATATCCCGTCGCAATCTGGAAATATTTCTGTGTCAGATGGATCCGCGCCCGGCGACCCTGGATCCGGATGTTGAAGAGATGGCGCGTCGTGCAGTTCAGATTCTGCTCAACCGGATTGAAAATCCTGACGCACCTCAGGGCGCCCGGTTGCTGATTCCACCTAAGCTGATTGAGAGTCGTAAAACAGAGACCCTTTAATCTTTGTCAGCTAATAATTAAATGTAGTTTGAATCAACCAGAGGCTTGAGCGGCAATACCTTTGGCAGGTGATGACTGTTTTCATAATAATTCAACTATTTTGGAGGCAGGAAAATGAACAGTACATAGGCTAACAGGGTAATCGATTATATTGAACCGGCCCGATGGGGGACTATAACCATTTAGATGGATCGAACGGGTTGGCTCAATAGTAAGAAAAATAAAGGAACCTGGCAAACCGATGGAACAGAGTCAGGGGACAAGGTCAGAACAAAATAAAAATGTTGGATTCATTCAAATCAAGATATTTTATTGGAGAATTACTAATGAGACAACTAAACCTGAAATGTCTGGCGGTAATTTTGTTTACAGGTGTGTCAATGCTTCAGGCGGCGGGAATCATGTTCGTGGGTTCGGATATCGATGGTGGCGCAGCTTCCTGGCAGACCGCTTCAGTCATAAAACCGCTGGATGCAGACGGAGATAATATCTATGGCAGCTGGGCTGCGGTTCACTGGAAGGTAATCGGCAAATACTCGGATAATACCATAGTTTATGTCGGCAGCGGCAGTCAGTATAAAAATAGTGGATATCCCATGATCGACAATCTGGCCAATCCTGCCACTGACACAGAAGCTGCTATTGCCTTGAATCAACATACTTTTCGGATAGGAACCGCCCCCCCGACGATAATCCGGGTGGGTGTGATGCATGACTGCCTGAGTCAAGCGGAAAATGCGGCGGACAAACCCATGGGGATGCGGTTGAAACTGAACAGCGATCCTGATCATGTTTTCGCTGAGTGTATGACGGTCCAGGCCAACTGGAATCCGGATATTTATTTCTTTGACATTTACGATGCCCAGCCGGGTGAAATCTACACGCTGGAATGTTTCAATGTCGGCGACCGTACCCAGATACCTCATCTGGGCCCGATGACCTGGGATGCGGGCAACGAACAACTGAGGGCATATGGCCCCGCGCCTGATCACCGAGCAGTGGATATCCCGGTGTCAGCTTCGGTTATATTAAGCTGGACAACAGCCGATGATCCCAATCATCCCGGCCAGTCCAATCCGGCGGTCACCGGGCATTGGGTTTATCTGGGCGAAGACCCGGCCATACTGGTCTTGCAAGGTGGCAAATTGGCGTTGGAAACCAACCAACTGGAAGTAACGCTTGACAAAGATAAAACATATTACTGGCGTGTCGATGAGGCCCTGGATGACCAGGGTGATCCGAATCAGGTCATTACCGGTTACACCTGGGAATTTGCCACGGAAAAAACTTTACCGCAAATTATAGCTCAACCCCGGGGGATTTCAGTTGCGGCCGGCCGGGATGCCGCTTTTGCGGTAGAGGCGATCGATCCGCTGGCTAGAACGCTCACCTATCAATGGCGTTATGATCCTAATGAAGCCGTATCGGGCGATGAAGTGGATTTAACTCAGACCTCTTCGGGTTATAGTGGCGCGGACAGCGCGGAACTGACGGTGCTGGCGATTGACGATGCCGATGCCGGTTCTTACTATTGTGTAGTCAGCAACGGCAATCTGATTGAAACGCAAAAAGCCTACCTGATCATTGGCAAATTGGTGGGGCACTGGCCACTGGACGGCAGTCTGGACGATATTGCCGGCGGCAATAACGCCGGGGCTTCTGGATCCGTTCGTTATGGCGACGGTCTCATAAACGGCGCCCAAGCCTGTGATTTCACCGCGAGTGACGCGCTGACCATTGCGGCGGGCGCCTATACCGATCCGGACTGGTCGCTCAGTTGGTGGGATTATGCCCTTCCGGGTGGAGACGACTGGCAGGCGATGCTGGCTTCGGGCCCAACCGATGGCTGGGAAGTGTTTGAATTTGTCCGCCGTGGAGACAGTCGTTATTCGTTTGGTTTTGACAACGATAACTACTATACCACCGGATATTATGTCGCGCAGCAGCAATGGCATCACCATGTGATGACCTATGATTCAGTCACCCATACCGCTAACTGGTATCTGGATGGCGTATGGGCTACCGAACGGGTTTCGGTTGAGTTTGCCGGCGGGTTCGATTCCCTCATTTATATAGGGAATGTTCGCGGCGGAACGGAACATTTTAGCGGCTCATTCGACGATCTGCGGTTCTTCAACTATCCTCTGGATAAAATTGAGATCGCTCAATTGTATACCGATGTTCGGACCGGGGAATTCGTCTGTCTGGAGGCCATTGAGGGCGACTTCAATCAGGACTGTCGCATTGACTTGATTGACTATGCTCTGTTTGTTTCTGAGTGGCTGGATTGCAACCGCTATCCTGCCGGTGAGTGTGATTAAGTCATATAATCAAATTGTAAAGATAACCCTGATTCAAGGAGTCTAACATGAATATTCATATTACACGCTTATTAATCGCAGCAATTATTTTAGGTGCGGTAAGCACTGAATATGCCGCCGTTATTTATGTAGGAAATGATGTCACCGCCCAGTCTAACTGGCGTACCGGGGCCGCTCTGGAACCCGATGGAGAATATGGCTCGGACGGCTATGTGGTTTACGGTTTGAATGAAGCCGAGGGGGTATATGCCGGCACATACGACACGTCGCTGGCCAATGCCAAAACCGCTTCGCTGCTTCCGGATTATCTGGCCAACGTTACCCTTGCCGGCGCAACGGGTATGTGGTCGGGTAACGGCAATTTTGGACGGATTGAAGATCCCGGCGCAGGCAATGCCCTGACCAGCACCCCCGTTATTGCCAACGGCCCCAAACCTTATGTATTTACTCTAACGCGTTCATCCAGCGCCTCTTTCCGCTTGACGATTATCTACGCTACTGGTGATGGGATGACCCCGACCTGGACTGCGACGGTCAACGACGGCGGATTCGCAGTGACGGCTTCCATTTCTGCGTCTGTCAGTCCAAACATTCTGTATCAGGTCTTCGATATTTCCGCCGGCACCAGCCCGGTGGTTGTGTCAGTGACCGGCACTCAAGCCGGCTGGATGACTGGTTTTGCTTTTGATCCGGTTCAGCCTCGCGCCATCAACCTATCTCCAGCCGATATGGCTGACGATATCCCGGTGGCCAATCCTGTTGCGCTAAGCTGGTCAACGGCAGCGGACCCCAATTATCCCGATCAGCCCAATCCGGGGGTGACCGGCCACTTTGTCTATATGGGCGAGGCGCCTGACGTACTGACCATGCAGGGCGGCAAAGTGCCGTTGGAGACGACAACTTATGCTGTGAATGTCGAACGAGACAAAACCTACTATTGGCGAATAGACGAAGAACTGAATCATGGCGGTACCGCAAGAGTTATTACCGGTTTCACTCGTTCATTCTCAACTGAAAAAACGCTGCCGCAGATTATCGCCCAACCGCAATCGGTAACCGTTCCCGAAGGCCAGGATGGCATTTTAACGGTAGTTGCCGTGGATCCGCTGGGAGGTGAGTTGAGTTACCAGTGGATATTTGATCCCAATCTGGCCGTCAGCGGTGATGAAAAAGATTTGACCCAGGAATCTGCCGGATATACCGGCGCCAACAGCGATACACTCACGATACTGGCCGTGGATGATGCCGATGGTGGTTATTATTATTGTGTCGTCAGCAACAGCGCGACCATCGAGACGACCAAGGCACGACTGCAAATCGGCAAGCTGGTTTGGCACTGGCCGCTGGATGGCAACGCCGAAGAAGTGGTCAGCGGTGTTTTCAACGGTACTTTGGAAAATGATATTCAATGGGTGCCGGGAGTTACCGGCACGGAAGGGGATCTGGCTGCTGATTTTGATGGCGTTTCCGCCTACATCAATTGCGGCGATGTGCCCGTTATGCAGTCTGGCGCTATGAGTGTCGCTTTCTGGGCCAGCCCCGATGATGTTAGTGGCGACTGGAAGGGTATGATTTCAAAATGGCGTAATGCCCCTGAAGGGCAGCATACTTTCTGGATCGGCCAGCACTCCACCAACGGCATGCTGAATTTCAGCACCTATCTTCCCGCCGAGTCACGCAACACCCCGGCTAATGTCCTGACGAGCGGACAGTGGAGCCATTTTGTCTGCTGTTATGACAACGTAACCCAGAAAACCTATGCCAACGGCCTGCTGGTGGCTTCAGTGAATAATAACGCAGAACTACCGGTGCTGGCCGGCGATCTGATGATCGGCCAGGTACCGGCCGGAGGCAACTGGTTCAACGGACTGATCGATGATGTTCGTATCTACAATTATTCGTTGAGTGACAAAGAAGCGGCCCGGCTCTACACCGATGTCACGGGGGGTTATGTCTGTCTGCAAAAGAGCTCATACGATTTGAACGCGGACTGTCAGGTTAATCTGGAAGATCTGGCGATTTTGGCAAGCAAGTGGCTCACATGCAACCGTTATCCGATAACGGCCTGTGACTATTAATACGCCGGTGACACAACCTTTGAGTACATGGAGGGATCGGTTGCTCGCGGCCGGTCCCTCCTTCAGAACACAGGAATGAATTATATGAATCATATGAAAAAGAAAGCTTTCACATTAATCGAGCTGCTGGTGGTCGTTTCGATTATTGCCCTGTTGGTTGCCATTTTGATGCCCGCCCTGGGCAAAGCGCGCAAGCAGGCCCGGGCCTCTGTGTGTCTGTCCAATGTCAAACAATGGACTACTGCGATTGTCATGTATGCCAACGACAATGACGACAAACTGTGGTATGACGGCCCCAACTCCACCGGTACCGGTCAGGCGCAGGGATTCTGGATGGCTGTTTTAAAGAAATATTACGGTGAGATCCATGAGTTCCGGCTGTGCCCGGCGGCATCCAAGCTGGAATATGATTCGGTGGATCAGAGTAATGGATTCAAACATGGCAGCACGTTCGAGGCCTGGGATACCGGGACTCATTCTTCATTTAATGCCGATGTCCGGCTGAATAACGGCAGTTACGGAATAAACCTCTGGCTCAGTCCGGTTTATTCCGCCGCGCAGCCCGGCTGGGGATTTGTTGCCAACTGGACATTCAACAAACTGTGCCACTGGGGCAGTATAACACCTAACCAGGCGAATAATATTCCGATGATCGGTGATTGCGCCTGGTTTGGGGTGGAACCGCAGGATATTTCAACCGGCGGCATTATGGGCGAAATTCCCACCGAGGAGGACTGGTACAAGCACCATAAACCCGGCACCGGCGGTGGTGACTGGCAGCATTACATGGGCCGGATTTGTATGGATCGTCACAATCGCGGAGTCAATTGGGGTTTTATGGATGGTACTGCCCGTAAAGTGGACCTTGCTGACATCTGGTCGCTGGACTGGCACAGGCGTTTCGTAAAAACTTATGATGTAACTATACCCTGGTTAGAATAATTACATATCAAAAACATCCAATTCGTTCATTTCGACTGGACAGGCCAGATCCATATTCACACAAGCTAAATACAACTGAGAGAATTATGAATCCCGTTAAACGAATGAATACTGTTCCGATCCTGCTGTTGACGCTGACATTTTATCCTGCCTTGGCCGCTGTCTGTCAGGGTGCCGTAGGCTTTGTCGGCAACGATACTGCCACGCAGTCCCATTGGCGTACCGGGGCCGGCCTGGAAGCCGATGGTGAATATGGTACCGATGGCTATGTGATATATGGATTGAATATCGCGGACGGTATCTATACTGGTTCCTACGATGCCTCGCTGATCAACAGCGGTACTGCGGCGGTTCTGCCGTCCTATCTGGCCGATATAACTCTGGCGGGCGGAACCGGCATGTGGTCGGGAAACGGCAATTTCGGACAGATCGAACATCCGGCCGCCGGCAACAGTCTGACCCAAACTCCGGTGATTGCCAATGGGCCTGCGCCTTACGGTTTCACTTTGTCGCGCAAAGGCACTCAAGCGTTTCGTCTGACTGTTATCTATGCCACCGGTGATGGTCAGATTCCTGTCTGGACCGCAACGGTTACGGCAGGCGGCGATTCGGTTACCCAGACAATTACGGCGTTGACCAGCCCCAATATTGTTTATCAGGTATATGCCATCCCGGCGGGCGATGACGAGGTAACCGTTTCCATTATCGGTTCGCGTCCGGGCTGGATAACGGGATTTGCCTTTGACCGTGATGGAAGCGTTCCGCTCGCTTCTGGTCCGGAACCCGCCGACGGCAGCACGGTTATGCCGGCGGCGCTGAGCTGGACCGCCGATTCGAGCGCCCAGAGCCAGCGGGTGTATCTGGGCACAGCCGCCGACAGTCTGGCGCTGGTTGGCACGCTGCCCGGCACGGCAGATTCATCTGACGCATTGCCCTGGCTGACCCTGTCGCAGCAATATTACTGGCGGGTGGATAGTATGGCCGACGGCCAGTGGTATCCTGGCGAGTTATGGCGTTTTACAACTCCGAATTTAAAGAGTTGCGATTTAACCGGCGATGATGTGGTAGATGGTCAGGATCTTGCGGCATTTGTGTCCCGCTGGCTGCATCTCTCCGTTTCGCAGAATGTCGTTGATGATCCGGCCGATTTCAATTACAGCGGCCGGGCGGATCTGGTTGATTTCTCCCTGCTCTCCGGCCAGTGGCTTCAGGCTGTGGTCATGGATATTCTCTGGGACTTTGAAACCGGCGATTTACAGAACTGGATCGTGGCGGACGGGGGCTTTGGCCTGCTGGTCTGCGACCGCAGTACCTATCATAATGGCGGGGCTCCCTATAATAAACAGGGCGATTATTTTCTCAGTTCACTCGAAACGACCAGTTATACTCCCAATGATGGATATACCGGACGGGTTGATTCACCGGTGTTCCTGCTTGCCGAACCGCAGATGTCGTTTCTGGTCGGCGGCGGCAACTCCCCATCCACCTATGTCGCGTTGTGTTCTCTGGATAACGACTTGAACGCCACCGAAGTAGCCGCCGCGCATGGCGCCAATACTGAAATCATGCAGCGGGTTGACTGGAACCGTCCGGATTTAGTCGGCCAGCCCATCCAGCTAAGACTGATCGATTACAATACCGGCGGCTGGGGCCATATTACCTTTGACGATTTTTCCGCACGCGGTGTCATCGATCTCAGCGCCACCAATCGTCAGCGCGCCAGAGTATATGAACAGCAGATCGGACTGGAACCGCTCCGTCTGGCGGTTGAAGATCTCATCGCCACTTATCCGCAGGAATATACCGAAGGGCCGGCCCATCTGGCGCAAATTCAACAGTTTCAGCAAAGGCTTGCTGAAATTGTCTCCGATCTGGAACAGGGTGATCCCACCGCTTCTGACCGTCTGGCAGAACTCAAAACAGATATTGATCAGTTTAAACCTCAGGCGCTGATAGCCAATCCCCTGGTTTCCAACCATCCCATTCTGTTTGTTGTTCGTAAACAGTATCGTCCCGATCATCATAACACAGCCACTTTTTTCCCTGCTTATGACAGTGAATACAACGATGGCTATTTTCAGGGTGGTGGAGCGTTAAAAACCATTGATTTAGGGCAGGGCGGACGGATCACGACCCTGCTGGATCTGCCTCAAGGGGTCGCGCGTGATCCGGAAGTGAATTTTTCCGGTGACAAAATTATTTTTTCCATGCGAACCCATCCGGATGACAGTTACCATCTTTACGAAATCAATGCCGATGGATCGGGATTGGTGGCTCTGACCAGCGCCGCCGGCGTGGATGATCTGGACCCGCTCTATCTGCCGGATGATCGCATTATATTTTCATCCACACGTGAGCCGAAATACTGCATGTGCAACAAGCATATCATGTGTAACCTCTTTAAAATGGAGGCGGATGGCGCCAATATCCATCAGATCGGTAAAAGCACTCTGTTCGAGGGCCATAGCTCGCTTCTACCTGATGGAAGAATATTGTATTATCGCTGGGAATATGTCGATCGGAATTTCGGGGACGCCGAGGGACTCTGGACAGTAAATCCTGACGGCACTGACCATGCCATTTATTACGGCAACAATACCAGTGTACCCGGCGCCGTGGTTGATGGCCGGGCGATTCCCGGTACCCAGCAGGTAATCTGTACCTTTACTTCCTGTCATGACCGCCCGTGGGGCGCGCTGGCAATTGTGGACCGACGGTTCGGCGTTGATGGTAAAGATCCGGTGATTCATACCTGGCCGGCTAGCGCCCGGGAATTGGTCAGCACCGCCGGCACCAACAAATGGGACACCTACATGGGACTCAACCCGAAGTATGAAGATCCCTGGCCGCTCAGCGATAAATATTTTCTGTGTGCCCGACAGACCGGCTCCGGTGAACAGATGGGAATCTATCTGCTGGATGTTTTCGGTAATGAGACGCTTCTACATACTGAAGGGGATGGTTGTTATGATCCAATGCCCATAGGGCGCCGTGACCGGCCACAGGTAAAAACCGCCCTGAGAAAGTATGACACCGAAAACGCCACAGGTAAATTCTATATATTTAATGTGTATGAGGGAACGCACATGGAAGGGGTGGAGCCTGGAGCGGTTAAATATCTGCGGGTAATTGAATCGCCGGAAAAACGCTATCGCACCCTGACGGCCTGGAGTGGA
>CAXXFK010000020.1:0-354391 GCA_963663965.2 Sedimentisphaerales bacterium | reverse complement strand
GGTATCCTGCGTGTTTGATAATAAAAATGATGGCAGACCTTAAGTATGGTTTGCTGGATTCACTGATAGCCGGACCGAATATCGACCAGACCCAATGGTATGATATTCACATCGACTGGGATGGTCAGGTCATGCAGATGGTTTATCGCATCAAGGGCGAAACGGAATGGTCCGCGCCGTTGACGCTATTGGATGACGCTGCGGTCACTCCAGTCAAAGTAAGGCTGGGCCAGATCAACTACCGTAATTCCGCCAGCTACGACGATATCAATGTTTCGATGCGGGTCGATTATTTTAACCTGGGCCGGATTACGGATTTAAATGAAGATGGTTTTGTCAACCTGATCGATTTTGCCCGATTGAGTACGCAATGGCTGATGACGGGTACGATTATTCCAGAGGATATCATGCCGCTGGGCGGTGATAGCAAAGTCGATGCACTTGACTTGCAATTGATGGCCCAGGACTGGCTGGTTGAATAAACCTTAAATATCGATAGTTTGAAAATGGTTTTCAGGGCGTAACTATAATTGATAGATTACGCCCTGATTTTTATTAAAGAATGATGGTTTATGGATCAGCAGACCGGTCTTTGAATGTGGGGGATAAAATTTCGCTTTATCCGGGCGACGTTTGTGATTACACTGGGGCGATGAGTAAGACATTGTATATCATTGACGGGCACGCCCAGATTTATGCGGCTTATTACGCGCCGATGGGCTCGAATCTGACGGCGCCGGGGGGTGAGCCGACCAAGGCGACCTATATCTTTACCACTATGCTGCTCAAGCTGATACACGAGCGGAAACCGGATATGCTGGTGGTGGCGATGGACGCGCCGGGGCCGTCGTTCCGGCATGAGATGTACGAAGCGTATAAAGCCAATCGTCAGGCGATGCCGGAGGATCTGCCCGCCCAGATTGACCGGATCGATACGATTCTGGCGGCGATGAATATTCCGGTGATCCGGCTGCCGGGTTACGAGGCGGATGATATCATCGGGACCCTGACGACACGGGCTGACCAGGAGGGATATCAGGCGTGGGTCTGTTCGAAGGATAAAGACCTGGAGCAGCTGATTACCGCCGGGGTGAAGATGTATGATCCACGTAAAGATGAAGAGACGGACGCGGCCAGCCTGGAGCAGGCAAAAGGGATCCGGCCGGACCAGGTGGTGGATGTGCTGGCGCTGGCGGGCGATACCTCGGATAATGTGCCGGGGGTGCCGATGGTCGGGCCGGGTGTGGCGGCGAAATGGATACAGGAATATGGCTCGCTGGAGGTGTTGCTGGCGCGTAAAGATGAAATCAAGGGCAAACGGGGCGAGAGCCTGCGGTCGAATCTGGACCAGTTGGAATTATCGCGGCAGCTGGTGACGATTGACCGGAATGTGCCGATGGAAATTGACTGGGACCGGTTTGGCATGAAGCCATGGGACAAGGAAAGGCTGGCCGGGATCTTCAGTGAGCTGGGTTTTAGCCGATTACTGGATCAATATAATTTACGAGATGTTGCGCCGGTTCCGTCAGCCGGTGGAACCCTGTTTGATGAAGGGCCGGCAGCGGCACCGGTGGCAGAGACCAATTATACACTGGTGAACACGCCGGAAGGCTTTGCGGCTTTCATGCAGGTTTTAGAGCAACAGAACCATTTTGCCGTGGATACCGAAACCACCGGGCTGGACGCCATGGCGGTGGAACTGGTGGGAATGAGTTTTGCCTGGCAGCCGGGCGAGGCGTATTACCTGGCGTTTATGACACCGTTCGGTGAACAGCATCTGGACCGGGCCCAAACATTGGAGGCGTTGCGGCCGACCCTGGAGTCGGAAACGATCAAAAAAACCGGGCAGAATATCAAGTATGATCAGATCGTGCTGCGTCAGGCGGGTATTCAGCTGGCAGGGGTGGAGTTCGATACCATGCTGGCCAGCTTTCTGCTGGACAGCGAGCGGGCGCATAATATGGACGCGATGGCGCGGGACTTTCTGGGCCATGAAACCATCAAGCTGGACTCGCTGATCGGCAAGGGTAAAAAGCAGATCACTTTCGATCAGGTGGAGCCGACGCTGGCGCGGGATTACGCGGCGGAAGACGCGGATATTACCTTGCGGTTGCGGCAGTATCTGGAAGCGCGGCTGACCGATCCGGATCTGCGGCGGTTGTTCGACCAGGTTGAGATGCCGCTGGTTGCGGTACTGGCGGAGATGGAACATAACGGGATCGCGCTGGATACCGCGACGCTTCGTTCGCTGAACGGCCAGGTGGCCGACCGGCTGGAAGAACTGACTCGCGCGATCCATGGCCATGCCGGCTGTTCGTTCAATATCGATTCACCCAAACAACTGGGAGAGGTGCTGTTTGGCAAACTGGGGTTGCCCACGGGCAAGAAGACCCAGACCGGTTATTCAACCGATCAGTCAGTATTGGAAGGATTGCAGGGACGCCATCCGATCATCGATGATATTCTGGAATATCGCCAACTCAGCAAGTTGAAGAATACCTATATTGACAAACTGCCGACAATGATCAATTCCCGCACCGGCCGTATTCATTGCAGCTTTAATCAGACCGGCGCGGCGACCGGCCGGTTAAGCAGCAGCGATCCCAATTTGCAGAATATCCCGGTGCGTACGGAACTGGGGCGCGCGATTCGTAAGGCGTTTGTGCCGGGCGATAAGGATCATGTGCTACTGGCGGCGGATTATTCTCAGATCGAGTTGCGGATGCTGGCGCATCTGAGCGGCGATGAAAAACTGCTGGCGGCGTTTCGCAGCGGGGCGGATATTCATCGTTTTGTCGCGTCGCAGGTGTACAATGTCGCGCCGGATGAGGTTACCTCGGATCAGCGCAGCAAGGCCAAGGCGGTTAACTTCGGGATCATTTACGGCCAGACCGCTTTTGGATTGAGTAAAGGGATTGGCATCAGCCAGGGGGAGGCCCAGCAGTTTATCGACAGCTATTTTGAACGGTATCCGGGTATCCGGGGATTTATGGATGGGGTGATCGCCGAAACGGCCCGAACCGGTTATGTTAAAACCATTCTGGGGCGTCAACGACCTATCCGGGATATTACCAGCCGTAATTTCAGTCAGCGTAAACTGGCTGAACGTATGGCGGTGAATACCGCGGTGCAGGGTTCGGCGGCGGATCTGATCAAACTAGCCATGATCGATCTTCACCGCCGGATCAAAGCCGGCAAACTGCCGTATCAGCTGCTGTTACAGGTGCATGATGAACTGGTGCTGGAGGCTCCGCGCGATGAGGTGGAACCGGCCCGGCAGCTGGTGATCGAGGCAATGAGCGGTGCGATGCAGTTGGAGGTGCCGATTGTGGTGGATACCGGCGTGGGTGAGAACTGGCTGGAGTGTAAATAAAAAAAGCGTTAGAGCGAATATCTATCGATTCGTATAGATCTGCCAGGATGGCAAGGGAAAATAAAAACGCCACCTTATTGGAATAAAGTGGCGTTGTGATGGGTTTTAGAAGGAAAATTAAGGAGAGACTGGGAAATTAACCAATTTGTAATGTTTGCCGGCCTCATCATCGAATTCCAGGATCCAGGACAAGTTGTTATCTGATACTGTAATTCGTCGATCCACTCTGATAACGAAAGTATCGCCGGCGGTTACAGTCGCACCAGCGCCAATTTCGGACCAGGCGGCATTGCCATCAATGACAGTGACATTCGCCGGCCAGTTATTCAGAACGGCCAGGATATTAGAGGCCTTGCCGGTCCCCCGGTTAGTCATATTGAAATTAAAGGTATATTCCCAGGCAGTTCTGGTAATTCTGGTGACGCTTATCAGAGGATAAGAGTGAGGGATCAGGTCCGTTACGGTAATGCGAACCCCGGCTTCGGATATGTCGTAAAGTCCGAACGAATCAGTGACTTTCAAGTACACTTTTCCGACGTAGGGTATATTCCAGACGGATTGGACAATTTCACCACTGGCGTCATCAAACTGACCATCACCGTCCAGGTCCCATTCCCATGAAACGATCTGATCGTTGAGCGGCGGCCCTTCATTCAAATCATAAGATCCAGAACCATCGAATGTAATCGTTTGTCCGACAGAGCCGCTATAAGGGCCGCCGGGTACCGCAACAGGCGGAACATTTCCGCTGGTAATCTGGATCATCAGTACATCTTCGTCGGTATCACCGATATTATCCGTGACTTTTAATACTGCTTGAGCCGTATAATCCGAGCCAATATCCGGATAGCCGCCAGACAACAAATAGGTAGGATCGGCAAAAGTACCACTGACGTCCCAGATGGCGTCGTTATCGATATCCAATTGCCAGGTTGCCAGCCATCGGCCGGGATCTTGATGATACGATCCGCCGAAGTCAAATGCGATGGCCTGATTGGCAGGGGAAGGATTGGGAGTGGCGTCCAGAACCGCAACCGGTTTCAGACTGGAGATAGTGGGTTCCAGGATCAGGATGGCAAAAGGCGTATTGAGATTATTATAATGATAATTGTTCATTGTCGTCGGCCAGCTGCCATTGGATTGCTGTTGTGACAGGATATGGGTTGAGTATTCATCGTACCAGTTCCGGCTGCCAATCAGACCGATTTCTGAGATATGTCCGGCGCCATCACGGGCAATACGGCATCCTTTAGCCACAGCGTACATGCCATAGTAATTGGTATAAAAACCGCCCCCCATATGCTGGTTCCAGGGGTACCAATTGCTATTTCCTGCCCAGTTGCCATTCAGCCAGCTAAGGGTATTCACTATTCTGGAATCGGTTTTAGGGATATGGCACCAGGAGAGCATGCAGATTCCGGCGCCGCCATGGGTGATATTATAATTGCCATCGCCGGGAGTATAATCCCATGCCCCGTTACTATGGTAAATGGTAGGCACCAGCTGATTCAGTACTTCACTTTTGACGAAGGGTGGCACAAAAAGGTTCCAGCCTTCAGCCGCTTCACAACCGATGGCAGGCCATTGTCCCACGGAGGTGTCGTGTCCGCTATTATTACTACTGTATCGCCAGCCGCCCCGGGCGCCGTTGATGTAACCCGAGACATATTCTGTTTGTGACCAGGAGACATAATCCACCATATTGGCCAGAATGTCATAAAATCGCATGATCTGGCCGGTTTTTAATTGGCAAGTGATATTTAAGGCCGGATTCAGGGTGGCATTATAGCGATCGCCGCCATTAAAGGGGCCTGCCGCGGCGAATGCCAGCATGACGATCCCATGTTCATAGTTGCTTCGCCCCGAATCTCTTAAATCCACCATCATTCCATCCGGCGTATCAGGCGTTGGATAGACCCCGTGTATATCTGGATTTCCATACGTCTGGTTGTCACAAGTGGAATAGGTCAGGTGATTATTGCACAGATAGGTGAATCCAGCCAATACCGAGTCGACATAAATATCTTTATCCGGATCATTAATGGGAAGATGACCACGGTTCTCATATGCCAGAATCGATAAAGAAGTTGTCGTCGGATAATAAGAACCGCTGGAGCCTGCCTGCCACCAGTTGCCTGATGTTCCCTGATTCAGATACAGCCATTTCAAACCTCTTTCGATGGCGCGATTAATTTGCGCGGATTTATCCGCAGCTGCCAGGACATCGATCCGGACAATATCGCTATCCATTTTGCTATTACCATCCGTGACTGTCAGGGTGGCATAGTAGGTGCCCGAGGTCGCATAAGTGTGGTAAACGGAGATATTTTTGGCATTCGATACGGCGCCGCTGGTATTGGGGGTACTGTCGCCAAAATCCCAGACATAAGTTCCCGAGCCGGAATCACCCCATTTAACATTTCCCCAGACCTCCAGACTCAGGCCGGCCCAGGCATAAAGTGTGTCGGTGGTGGCTGAGCGTATTCCATCAGGCATGACATTGACCCGGGGCGGAGCCTGACTAAAAATAAATGTACACATGCATAGTCCGATAATAATTGTACTGAGACGATAATTCATAAGATTACCTCCTTGAAAAGAATTGATAATAAAGACAGACCTGAAACACAAAAAGCATGAGATAATTGCTTATCTCATGCTAATTTACTAACTAAGCTATGCTAATTCCGTTTTTTTGCGGCTATTGGCGCACCAATGAGCGCAAGGATCAACGCGGCCGGCGCCGGAATGACGTTGGTGGTACACGGTTGGGTATAACCATCCGCCAGTACGCTAAAATCATCGGGATCATAGATTTCGTAGTATTGACTTCCCGGGGTTCCGGTTCCCAGCCAGTCGAATGAACAACTGAAGCCGGATTGGGATTGGCCGACATTTAATCCTGAACCAAGGGCCATAGCGTCATAGATACCATCGAGTTTATTAAGTATGTTATTGGTGTCAAAAAAGCTGTCTCTTTGAAAGACCAGTTCATCCCAATCAGCCAAATCACCTTCCACTACCAGGTTGTTGTAATTATCATAGTCGAAATAGATTGTGAAGCCTTCCAACGGGTCGACTCCCAGATCGGCAGAGTTGGTGACTGTCCAGTCATACTGCCATCTACCTCCGCCCAGATCCGTCACGTTGTAACAGATTCCCGCACCGACTACTTGAGAAAGGATCAGAACAAGAAGAATACACAGGCTTAAACGTGTTTTCATGATTTTCGAACCTCCATACGATTGAATTAAAAGGTTTACTATTACTCAAGACGAGTAGATATGCGCACAATCATCCACTCTTGACAAAAAGAAGATGTCTACGTCCTTGTAAAACGTCTGATTACCCTTCAAAACAATTCTACTTGATACAAGATAATAGATCCGGGTAAAAATGAAATTCAATAGGATTTCAAATATTTTAAGAAAATTTTTAATAATATTATGGCTGAATGGTGTCAGTTTAAAAAATTGGTAATTTGAGTAATTTGGGGTAATCAAATTTTTAATCTTATTTTAAATGTTTTCAATTAATCGAATTGGATTATAATTGCCTGTTGTCTTTTATTTTCTGTTACGAGGTGCTGATAAAATAAGCTGATGTTTTTGTTATTAGAAGCAGGTTAAATGAATACTCCTTTCAGTATTGCAAAAACCGATTATTGGCCTGGTGGGCGCTGTTGGTTCCGGTAAGAGCAGTGTGGCGGATTATTTTTCGCAAGTGGGATGTGGTGTGGTAGATGCCGACCGGATCAACCATGAGATTCTGTCATTGCCATCGACAATTGCCCGGATAGCGGCGATCTGGGGCCATGATATTCTGACGGGGGAGGGTGCAATTGACCGTTCCGCCCTGGGGCAGATTGTCTTTGCTGATCCTGGTCAGTTAAAAAAACTGACGGAGATCCTGCATCCTGCAATTCTGGACCGGCAGGACCTGATGATCCGGCGTTATCAGGAAGATACTGACATCAAGGCGATCATACTGGATGTCCCTTTATTGATAGAGACGGGTTGGGAGAGCCGCTGTGACTATATTATTTATGTAGATGCCGATGAATCCATTCGTCATGAGCGGGTTCGGAGCAGGCGCGGCTGGGACGACCAGAAGATAAAAAATGTCGAAAACTCCCAGATTTTACTGGACAGGAAGCGTGAAATCGCCGATTATACGATCAGTAACAATTCCTGTATCAGCAGTTTAATTCCTCAGGTTGAAAAAATTTTCCTTGAAATAATCACAAAGAGGGGTTAAAATGCTCGTCACAGCAGCAGGTTGGATATGAATCCAACACAAAATCAGGTTTTTTTTGCAATCCAACTGGATTTTTGGTGTCTTTAAATGTGTAGTTACTACCTGATTTAGATGGCTGGACCGCTCAACTGAATTCAGACGGGCAAGTTCGTTCCGGGCCAAATCTTAATCCCCAGCTGGCATTTAATCCCAACGAGGATTAGCACCTATATCCGATCGTTTAGAAGCCGACCTCAGGTAATTTATAATTGTTTTAAATAAAATAGTTTATGATTATTGCCGTGTTAAGTCGCCGCTTCCAATACTTTTGCGGATCAGAACAAACAAGTAGCTGTCAGGTAACGAGTCATCTGATTGTCATACAGACGCAAGATCCTATGATCTGACGAGTCTGGCCGTTATCAGGCAGGAAAATAATAGTTACTCGAAAATAGATTTAAATTTGAGAGAGATTCAAGTAGGCATGTCTTATGATGTTAATATGCAAGGAGTTATAAATGGCTAAAGCCACAGAAACAGGGAAGCCCCCCCGTAAAACAAGAACCAGGAAAACCAAGGAGAATCCTGAAACATCATCGAAGGCCGCCGTTGTAGCGGTGGCCGAACAGGAGTTAGAACCCATGCAAGATGAACTCGAGCTTTATGATGAAGATCTTTACGCCAACGATCCGGTGAGTGACGTGGAAGATGATACGCCGGCCAGTAGTGGAACTGGCGAGAAAAAGGCACAAAAACCGGGCAAAAAGAAAAAAAAGAAGAAAAAAGAGGTGGTAGAAAAGGAAAAAGACCCTAACAAAGCGCCCGATATGCAGGAACTGGACGATGAGACCCATGCCAAGTATGAAGAAGTCAAGCGAGGCGATCTGCACATTGTCGATTTGCAGAAATTAACGGTCGAGGAACTGCGCGCCATTGCCAAAGATGAAGGTCTGGTTGAATACAGCAATCTGAAAAAGCAGGATCTGACCTTTATGATCGTCAAGGAACGCGTCTGCAAAAGCGGCCTGATGTATGGAGAAGGTGTGCTGGAACTGCTGCCGGATGGTTATGGTTTTCTGCGTAACACCGAATGCAATTATGTGCCGGGACCGGATGATATCTACGTCTCGCCTTCCCAGATACGCCGTTTTGGCTTGAGAAATGGTAATATTGTTGCCGGCCAGATCCGTCCTCCGAAAGAATCGGAAAAGTATTTCGCGCTGTTGCGGGTGGAAGCGGTCAACTACGAAGATCCGGAGTCGCTGACGGAAAAGACGTTCTTTGAAGAACTGACTCCGTTGCATCCGAATGAGCGGCTGGTGCTGGAGACCACCGCGCAGGAAATCAATATGCGGATTGTGGACCTGGTGACGCCGATCGGCAAAGGCCAGCGTGGTCTGATTGTCGCGCCGCCGCGTACCGGAAAAACAGTATTGCTGCAGAAGATTGCGAATGCCATCTCCACCAATCATCCGGAAGTCAGATTGATTGTTCTGCTGATCGATGAGCGTCCTGAAGAAGTCACTGAAATGGAACGCGCCACGGCCAGCGATGTCGAAGTGGTGAGCAGTTGTTTTGATGAGCCGGCCAGCCGTCATGTACAGGTTGCCGAAATGGTGATCGAAAAGGCCAAGCGTATGGTGGAATACGGCCAGGATGTGGTGATCCTGCTGGATTCGATTACCCGTCTGGCGCGTGCCTATAACACCGAAGTGCCGCATTCCGGTAAGATTCTGACGGGTGGTGTGGATGCCAACGCTCTGCAGAAACCCAAGAAATTCTTCGGCGCCGCGCGTAACATTGAAAAGGGCGGCTCGCTGACCGTACTGGCCACGGCCCTGATCGATACCGGTTCGAAAATGGATGAAGTAATTTTCGAAGAATTCAAAGGCACCGGTAATATGGAATTGCACCTGGACCGCCGCTTGGTGGACCGCCGCACCTATCCGGCCATCGATATCAGCCGCAGCGGTACCCGTAAGGAAGAATTGCTGCTGGATCCCAAGGAACTGGAACTGATTTACCGGTTACGCCGCGTGCTGAGTGATATGAATCCGGTAGAAGCAGTAGAGTTGTTGAAAGCTCGATTACAGAAGGTTAAATCCAACGTTGAATTCCTGATGACGATGAATTTGAATTAATCCGCTATCACGATATCCGTATTTTCTATATTATATCCAAGCTGCCGAATATGTGTCGGCAGCTTTTTTGTTTTATTCCCATCGGGTATGGAAAGGTCCGCACGCTCATTACCGCGGCAAATCATATGATCACTTATGTTGCCTGCACTGGTTCTTCGGTGAGCCGGCCATAGTCTCTCGCAGGTACTCCTGCGTTAGAGGTTGCGTTGACATGATGAGATCGTATACCATCTCACTATGATTTTCGCAGCTCAGTTGCACTTATGGATTGAATCTGCGGTATATATTCTGGTCAATAAGGAGTTTTCAGTCTATAATTGCAGCATAGCATTATTTCAGGAGTGTGGTTATGAAAACGGTAAAAGTTGCTGTCTTGTTGGCATTATTGTTACCCCTTTTTGCAAATTCTTCCATGGCCCAGGATGCTTATGAACGGTATGTGATGACTTCCAGGGACTTCAAGCGTGTCAGGCAGGACAAGGACTGGCTTTGGCAGGCCTGGCCCGGCTGGACGTATATGCCGTGGAGCTACCGGTGGAACATCGGCTATACTGATCAGTCGGGCAGGTGGTCCCTCGATCATGGGTACAACGGGGCTTTTATCGATCACGGATATACCCTTATAAACGGAGAAGACAAGCTGGACTGGATCAACAAATTCGGGCTGCGCTTTTATATGGATCACACTGCCGGTAAAGGTGATCTTCACCTGTGGGACGGCGACAAGGTGCAAGGCCACTACGATCAGCTGCATGCGCCCGGTATCCGTGTGCGGCCGGTCAACGATGCGATGGCCCAAAAGCTCAAAGACCTGATGAAAGACCAGATAACCCAGGTCATGTCTTCACCATTCCGGGCAGGATACGCACTGGATGATGAATTGTCCTGGGGGCACTTTGTTCATCCAACCATGTGGTGCGTTACGGACAAACGTACGGAATATGACCAGTGGCTTAAAGAGATCTATGGACCTGAAAACGCGCCCGAACATGAAGGGTGGATAAGTTATGATGACATCCTGACCATGCTGCCGGAATGGACGATCAGGGATTTTGACTGCAGTCCGCTGATGGATCAGTGGACGTTCAATGATTCCTGCTGGAATAATTTTATCGGGGACCTCGTCGAATACGGCAATTCGATCGATCCTGACACGCCGGTTGGATATGTCGGCGGCCAGAGTCCCAATGCCTTTGGGGGTTATGATTATGCCAAAGTCATGCGTAAGATCCAGTTTATCGAGGCCTACAATATCGGCGGATCGCAGGCGATCATACGATCGTTCAATCCCGGCAATGCCATGCCGACTGTCACCACTCATTTTCACAAAAACACGGCCGATACGATATGGCAGACGTGGTATTACCTGGCCCATGGAAACCGCGGCTTTATCGGATGGGTCGAAGGCTGGTTCGACGGCCGGCAGCCGGAAAGCTGGCATGACGAAGTCGCGCCGCACTATAGCGAGGCCGGTTCGAAGATCGGGCCGCTGATGACCGGGGCAACCTGGATCGACGACGGCATTGCCATCTATTACAGCCATGCGTCGATTCAACTGGGCTGGATACTGGATGCCGAAGCACACCGCAAGACCTGGCGCAACCGCAATAACGATGCCAGACTCGGGTCCAGCCATCTTGTTCGACATGCCTGGGAAAATATGCTGCGCGACGAAGGGTTGCAGTACACTTATTTCAGTTACGCCGATGTGATCCAGGAAGGAATACCCGAGCAGTACAAGGTGCTGATTCTGCCGGCGGTTCTGTGTCTGTCGGATGCTGAGGCAAGACGGATCAAAGATTTCTGCCGACGCGGCGGGACCGTTATTGCCGATTATATGCCCGGACTCTGGGATCAGCACGGGCGAGGCCGTAATAACGGCGGGGTCCTGGACGATATGTTCGGTATCCGTCATGACCCGGGCATGAAAGCCGGTGACATTTTCCAGAACCGGCTCTGGGTAGAAACCGATCAGGATGCCAACTACACCTATAAAACTTACCGGGAACTGTTGACCAATAATAACAGCTGTATGACCGATGCCTGCGGATTCAACAAGGCGGTTCGCAATATGCCGGTGGTGAATACCAACCCGTTCGGCAAGGGCAAGGCGATACTGATGAATCTTTCCGTTCAGTGGTATAATGCCTACCGGATGGACGGGCCCGGGCCGGCGGCAAAGCGACGTGTATTTATGGCCCCGGTCAAGGAGGCCGGTGTGAACCGATGGATCACCCTGGAAGGCGACGATGTTTACGGCTGTGAAGTGACATACTGGAAAAATAATGGGCGGACACTGGTTTTTGTGTGTTACAATCCTGAGATCAAAGTAACCAGCCTCGGGGGCGGCAATGCAACCGGCCTTAAGGACAGCGAATCAAAAATAACCGTCAAATTCGGGCATCCGGTCAGTGATCTTCGCGATGAACGCACCGGGCAGAATCTTGGCCAGGGCAGCAGGTTTGATTTTGAATGGAAAACGAACGAGGCAATTGTCCTGTCGTTTATAGATACATAGGATTCTGGTGAAATATGTCCGTACGGCCATTACCGCAGTTGGTCATACGATATCACCATGTTGCCTGCGCTGGCTATTGCTGTTTCGGGCACAATGCCCTTTTTTTGTCTTGCTTATTTAAAATAATTTAAGCACGCTGAAGCGTGGGCTCCGTACGGGTAGTACGGGGGGTAATATGGGGGTTATTAACGGGGCCAGTTATCTGGTGGGGCGGACTGGGGGGGGGTGGCCCAGGCTTTGTTGGGCTGGGGGCCCAGGATGAATTCGAGGGCGCCGCCGGCGACGATTTCGGAGTGGCGGAGCCAGGCGCGGTCGAGCGGTTTTTTGTTAAGCGTCGCGGATTGGATATAGACATTGTCCGGTGAGTTGTTGTGGGCGATGACGGTAAAGGTACCGCCGGGATAGAAGCGCGGGTCGAGCCGGATACTGACTTTGTCGAAGACCGGGCTGGTGAGCTGGTAGATGCCGTCGCCGGGGCAGACCGGGTGCATACCCATGGCGGCCAGGATATACCAGGCGGACATCTGGCCGACATCTTCATTGCCGCAGAGGCCCCGGACGCCGGTATGGTAGGCCTTGTCGCAGATGGCGCGGGTCCATTTCTGGGTGAGCCAGGGGGTACCGGTGTAATTGAACAGGAAGGCGACATGGTGGCAGGGTTCGTTGGCGTGGTTGTAATAGTCGTTCCAGAGAAAATCCGCCGGTACTTTATCGAAGAAGACGGTGAGTTCGCGCAGGTAACTTTCGCGGCCCATCAGGACCATGTGGCCGTAGACATCGTGCGGGACGAACCAGCCCTGCTGGTAGGGATTGCTTTCGGTGCAGCCCTGGCCGTGGACGGTTTTACCTTTCCAGTCGGTCCAGGAGCCATCCCCGTTTTTGTTGTGGAACCATTGAATGGCCGGGTCCCAGAGGCTGCGATAGCTGAGCGAGCGCTGCAAATATTTTTCGGCTTCTGCGGTTTTGCCCAGCTCCCGGCCCAGTTGGCCGACGCACCAGTCGGTATAGGCGTATTCCAGGGTATGCGAGACGCTGCCGGGGGTGTAGCCCTGGTCGTTATTTTTGAATTTTTCGGCGGTGGCGACACAATAGCGCCAGGCCAGTTCGGGGTCGTATTGCCGGATGCCTTTGGTCCAGGCGTCGGCAATGACCGAGATGCCGGGATTGCCGAGCATGCAGCCGGTGGCGGTGCTGAGGAGTTCCCAGCGGGGCAGGGCCTGGTTTTTGCTGTCGTGCTGAGCGATATGGAGCAGGGAGTTGATTTCGTCGTTGACCATGGCGGGATTGATGAGGGTTTGCAGAGGGAACTGGCTGCGGAAGACATCCCAGCCGCTGAAAATGGTGCGGTAATTGAATTTGTCGGATTGGTGGGTACGGTAGTCGGAGCCGAAGAATTCGCCGTTGGTATCGACGAAGATACGCGGATCGATGGAGCAGTGGTAGAGGGCGGTGGCGAAAATGGTTTTCTGTTCGTCGGAGCCGCCTTCGATGGCAACGCCCTGTAAGGCGTCGGCCCAGAGCGCACGGGCCTGATTGCGGACCTGGTCAAAATTCCAGTGGGGCAGTTCCGTTTCCAGATTGGCTTTGGCGTTGGCCAGGCTGACGAAGGAAATACCGGCTTTCATGAGAATCTGTTCGCCCGGATCGGTGGCGTAGCGGGCATAAAAACCCAGGTCGTTATTTTCGGCTTTTGGTTGCGGGCCGAGGTCTTTGTCCAGGTTCCAGAGGCCGTGGGATTGCCAGGGTTTGCTGAACTGGGCGTAGAAGTAGAAAGTATAGCGGGTGCGCGAGGAGAAGCCCTGGCCGTCGCCTTCGTAGCGCATGGAGCCCTGGATGGTGTGGTCGTCGATCACTTCGATGGTCTGACTGCGGGAGCGGCCGCCAACGCGCCGGGCCAGATCGATCTGGATACAGGTATCATCCGCCTGCGGGAACGTCATACGCAGGATACCGGCGCGGGCTGTGGCGGTCAGTTCGGTGTCGATCTGGTAACGATCCAGGGTGACGGCGTAATAACCGGCGGCGGCTTTTTCGGCTTCGTGCCGGTAGGGCGATTTCCAGCCGTCGGTGTCGCCCTGATAGAGGTCGTGTTCGTTGCTGCCGCTACGGAACCGCAAGGGACCGCGGGTGGGCATGACCTGGAGGTTGCCCAGGTCGCCGTACCAGCCGATGCCGGACATGTGGGTGAAACTGAAGCCTTCGATGGTTTCGTGGTGCGAGGAATAGCCCGGTCCATTGTCGCCGCCGGTGATGGTATCGGGACTGAGCTGGACCATGCCGAAGGGGGTGGCGGCGCCGGGAAAGGTTTTGCCCAGGCCATGGCCGCCGTAGCCGCCCAGGGTGATGGCGCCGATCATGGGGTCGATATAATCGACCAGCGGTTTGGTCGTTTCGCAATAGCCAGTTGACGATCCTGACAGCAATAGGGTGATGGCCAGAAGTAATGCGTTTGTTACGCGAGTTTATTTTGTGCTGAATCATCATAGGCTCCTTATCAATAGGATGGGTTTATGAACGGCCCCTTAAGTTTATCTTATTCCGTTCGTAGAGAAGCTGGTTGCGATATTCTCTGGCGGTTTTTTTTGGTGATTTTTTTGAAGATACGGCAGAAATAAACCACGTCGTTATAACCGCAGCGCCGGGCGATCTGATAAAGCGGCAGATCGAAATTCTGCAGCAGGAACCTGGCTCGATTGGTGCGGACATAATTCACATAGTCGCAGAATTTCATATAGCCATCAGTACGGAAGACGCGGGATAAATGGTTGGGAGAGATATCGAAATGTTCGGCGACGGAGGCGCGCGTGATATCGTGTTGAAAATTTTCCTGGATGTAGGTACAGATTTCCTGAAACAACAGGTTTGGAATGGGACAGGGGCGGGTTTGTCATATTCTTCCAGCCGTTGAATATAGCAGGCCATTAACGCGGTGATCAACTGACTGAAGGCCGGGAAGCTGTCGTTTCTACGGTTCAGGTCGAGGATGGTATCGATGAGACGTTGTTCGGAGCCGGCCATGCTGTGCTGCAGGGCGATTTTTTCGGCGGTGACTTCCCGATCGGCGGTCACCAGGCTGATTACCGGTATGGCGCTTGCCAAAGAGAAAGTGGAGTGTTCTGGATTTAATGTTCATATCGGGTTTATCCCAGCAGTTGGGCGGGATAAAGATGGCCTGGTTGGGAATGATACTGAGGTTGGAGACCTTATCGTTCAGTTCCAGCTGGGTTTCATAATGGCCGTCAATCAGAAACGTGAGTCTGGGGAAATGGACCGCAAAAGCCAGGAGCGGGGGCGGGGTCTGGTTGCCGGCAAAAAAGACCTGGGTAACGCCCTTGTTAAGGATGGCGTTTTTGAGAATCGCTAAAATGCGGATTTGTGTGTCCATAAACCGAAATATGTTACAAATTTCATATCTTTGCGGGACAGTTTAAATCGATATTGCGAGAGCGTCAAGATTTATTAACTTAAATTAAGGGGAACAAGGGTGCTTATAATCTCGGGTATTGAATTAATTGTTATCGGAACATGTTACAATTGTACTATATATGATTCATTATTCCTATTGTGTCAGTTTCGCTTTGGTGGTTATAATTTTCGAAGTTCTTAAATGCTCAGGGTAGATTAATCCTATCCCGGCAGAGCCGGCACAAAGCAGGATCACAGGTGTATCCACCACTCTGTATGGCTTTTTGCCATCTTGCTTGCGCAATCTTAATCTTTGGTAAGTTCCTGTCAGCTGGAATTCAGGTGCGTCATGAAGCAGTTTATTGAAAAGCAGAAACAATATCTATTAAGCGGCGTTTCCTTTGCGATCCCATTTATTGCCTGTGGCGGTATTCTGATCGCCATTTCATTGGGAATCGCGCAAATGGGTGGGTATGTCAATGACAAGAACGCGCCGGATCCCTCGCAGGTACCGGTTCTGAATTTTTTATTCACGATTGGCGTGCAGGCTTTTAATTTGTTGCTGCCGATTCTGGCGGGTTATATTTCCTATGCGATTGCGGGTAAACCGGGATTGGTTGCCGGATTTATTGGGGGTGCGTTTGCGGCGATGCCGCAAGAAGTGGGTGATCAATCGGCGAACGCCGGATTTCTAGGGGCGATTCTGGCCGGATTTGATCGCGGGGCAATGTGGTGAACTGGATCAAGAAAATTCCTACTCATAAGTTTATCCGGCCGATCATGCCGATTTTGATTATCCCGGTCTTTTCCTCGATTGCGATTGGCGGCGTCATGACGCTGGTCAATATGCCGATTGCCGATATTATGGTTAAACTGGGGCACTGGCTGGTGAACATGCAGCAATCGAGTGCGATTATTCTGGCGTTGGTGCTTGGTGCAATGATTGCCTTTGATATGGGCGGCCCTGTCAATAAGGCGGCCTTCTTTTTTGGCGCTTCGATGATTGAGCAGGGGAACTATGGCGATAATGGGAGCCGCCGCGGCGGCAATCTGTACCCCGCCGTTGGGGATGGGCTTGGCGACGATCCTGCAGAAGAAGTTATGGACCGAAGAGCAGCGGGAAAGCGGTATCGCGGCGCTGGGTATGGGAATGATTGGTATTACCGAAGGGCGCCATTCCGTTTGCGGCGGCTGAACCGATTAAGGTGATACCGTGTATTATGCTGGGATCCATGGTGGCATCGGTAGTCGCCATGCTGGGTCATGTTGGCGATCACGCACCTCATGGCGGCCCGATCGTTTTGTTTGTGATTGATAATCGCCTGATGTATATAGTAGCCATTGCAGCAGGAACGGTTGTGACGGCCCTGGCGATTAATATGATTAAAAGCATCAGTCTAAAAAAAGAGGTAGTACAATGAAGTTTATTTGCAGTAACCGCGTGTCCAACCGGAATCGCTCATACGTATATGGCGGCGGAGAATCTGGAAAAGACCGCGAAAAAGCTGGGGCATCAGATCAAGGTGGAAACCCAGGGCGCGATGGGCATAGAAAATGAATTGAGTCCGGCCGATATCAAGAACGCCGATGTGCTGATACTGGCCCGCGGATATTGTAATCGAGCAGCCGGAGCGCTTTGAAGGGATTCCGAAAATTGAGGTTCCGGTCCAACTGGCCTTGAAAGATCCAGAGAGTATTTTTGCCAAAACTCCCAATTGATAGGGTTGTGATGCATGTCTGTAATTCATGAAACCTATCACTATCGCTTTGTGTGTCCGTTACCGAACGGTCTGCATGCCCGGCCGGCGTGCCGGCTGGAGCAGGTAGCCAGCGGATTTTACCAGTGAGATTTTGATTGAAAACCTGACCAATCAGAAAATTGCCAATGCCCACAGTGTTCTGGCGCTGGTCGGAGCGGATATCAAGCAGGGCGATGTGTGTGTCATGACGGTCAACGGCGAGGATTGTCAGACGGCTTATCACGAGTTGGTGCGGTTTCTTACAGATGAATTTCCCCATTGTGATGAGACGTTGCCCGAGACCTGCGAATCGCCAGATGAGGTGGTGGTTCCCCCGGTTTTACAGGTAGCGGGTATCCCTCTGCTTTTGGGCAGGCCGGTGGTAGCCGGTCTGGGACGGGGATATGTTGTACGCGTCAATATGCTGGCATTGCCCAAAGTCACGGACGATTCAGAAGACGTTGACATTACTGCAGAATTGCATCGAATGGAAGTTGCTCTGGCTGAATTGCAGAGAGAATTAACCCTGAAATTAAAATCGGGTCGAAGTTCTTCGCTGGAAAGCCAGATCCTTGAGACTCATCTTTCCATTATTAAAGATGTGAGTTTAATTGATAAGGTAAAAATGGAAAATAACCGGAGGGGCATGCAGCGCGGGAGCAGGAATTCACCGGGCGTATCTTTATTTTTCAGATCAGCTTAAGAATGCGCAGAGTGAGTTAATCCGTGAACGGGCCATCGATTTGTATGATGTCTGTTCTCAATTACTGCAAAAAATCTATGGTGACCTGACTCAGAAGCCAATTCAACTAACCAGACCATCCGTTTGTGTGGCTGACAGTCTGACTCCGTCTCAGTTTATCGCGCTGGATAAGAGCCAGTTGCGGGGGCTGATTCTGCAACAGGTGGGATCAACCTCGCATACCGTGATTCTGGCGCGTTCATTTAATATCCCGATATTGACCGGAATCCGGGGTCTGGACGGCCTTGTCGCGGAGGGGCAGGAAGTAGTGGTTGACGCTAATATTGGCATACTTATCCCTGAAATCAATCATCGTGTCGAGCGCTTTTACGATGGCGAACAGAAGAAGTCCCTTATTCAACAACAGCGCTTAATGGCATTTAAGAACTGTCCGGCTGAAACTCATGACGGCATTCGGCTGGAGGTGATGGCCAATGTGGCAACAGCAGATGAGGTGTCTGTGGCCATGGAACGCGGTGCGGAAGGGATTGGATTATTTCGAACGGAAATGCTGTTTATGGACCGGGATCGGGCGCCCGGTGAAGAGGAGCAGTTTAAGGTCTATCGCCAGGCAGTGGAAGCGGCGGGCGGCTATCCCGTTATGATACGCACCTTCGATATTGGCGGAGACAAGGCGATCGATTATATCCCGTGGGATGGTGAAGGAAATCCATTTTTGGGAAATCGCGGCGTCCGGGTTTATCGGCAGAATGAAGTTTTGTTCAAGAATCAGCTGCGGGCGATTTTACGCGCGTCGGCATACGGGCAAATCAAGATAATGATTCCCATGGTATCCTGCCGGGAAGAAGTCGTTTATGTCAGGACCGTATTGGAAACGGTCAAGTTGGAACTGGACGCTCAATCGATTCGTTACGATCAACAGATCGCGCTGGGGATTATGGCGGAAGTGCCTTCGATAGGCTTTATCATACCCCAACTGGCCGGATTGATTGACTTTTTTGAGTATCGGCACCAATGACCTGACCCAGTATTTTCTGGCGGTTTGACCGGGGCAACGACCGGGTGAGCGACTTGTATCAGGCTTATCATCCGGGTTTGCTGGCGATGATTCAGAAAATCGTGGATGAAGCGCATCGAAATGGTTTATGGGTAGGACTTTGCGGCGAAATGGCCGGCCAACCGGAGTGCCTGCCACTGCTGATTGGCATGGGGCTGGATGAGGTGAGTGTTGCTGTTCCAATGGTGCTGAACACCAAGGCGGCGTGTTCGCAATATACGCGAGAATCCTGCCGGCAGTTGTTGGCCAGAGCCAAGCAGGCAGACGATGCGGATGGTGTTAAAACCCTGCTTGGGACATTTCGAAGTGGAGAGTGGATCACGAAATATTGTGGATGTTGAACTGGTTGATCTTCAGGTTGATTGCATCAACAAGGAAGAAGCCATTAAATATGTGACCGATACGTTGGAGTTGGACCAGCGAACTGGCAATCGGGTGGAACTGGAACGGGATTTCTGGCGGCGTGAGGCGGTTTATTCCACCGGACTGGGGCATGGTTTTGCCGTTCCCCATTGTAAAACGGCTCATATCAAGGCTAATTCGATTGGTGTTTTTCGTTTGCAGGCGCCAATTGAATGGCAATCGATTGATGATAAACCGGTGGATGTGGTGATTGCCATGACCATCCGGGATGGCGGGGAGGCGGCCGATACCCATATGAGAATCTTTTCGCAGCTGGCCCGGCTGATCATGCATGAAGAGTTCCGGGAAGGATTGCGCGCGATCCCGGATAAAAACGACATGGTTGCTTTTCTTAAGGAAAAGCTGAAACTGAACTGAGTAACTGGATAGGACCTGATGACAAAAAAACCATCTTTATCTTATATTTTTTCGACAATTTGTCTAACCTGTTGGCTGTATCTGGCAGTGGGTTGCTGTCAAACCTGTGATATGCGGTCAGACTCGGTTTGTGCGAGTCAGTCACAGACTCGCGTTAACACCAGCTGGCAGTTAGGGCCGTTTGGGCGGCCGTTAGACAAACCGGTGATCAGTCCAAGGATAGATACTATTTTTCATTGTCCGATGACGGGGCGTCAGGTGAACTGGGAGGCCAGTGATACCTTTAATCCGGCGGCAGTGGTTTTTCGCGGTCGGCTCTGTGTGTTGTATCGGGCGGAAGATGGCAGCGGCCAGGGGATCGGAGGTCATACCTCGCGAATCGGACTGGCGCAGTCATCGGATGGTTTGTCATTTGAACGAAATGAAGAACCGGTACTCTATCCTGATGACGACGCCTCGAAGCCTTACGAATGGATGGGAGGCTGTGAGGATCCACGGGTGGTGGAAGGACCGGCCGGCCGGTTTTATATTTATTATACGATGTGGAACCGGGATAATCCGGTGGGTACCCCGCGCTCCGCGCGGATTGGCGTGGCCAGTTCCAAAGATCTGGTCCATTGGGAAAAGCACGGACCGATTTTTGCGAAGGCCGGGCAGGGCAAATATCTGGATACCTGGCACAAGGCGGCTTCGGTTGTGACCCAGGTGCGGCAGGGGCGATTGAAGGCAGTGAAAATCAACGGTTCTTACTGGATGTATTGGGGTGAAGACAAGATCTGTGCGGCGAAGTCTGATGATTTGATTCATTGGAACCCGGTAGAAGATGCTGCTGGGGAGTTGCAGGTATTAATACGGCCTCGAGCGGATAAATTTGACAGTTTGTTGACAGAAGCCGGGCCACCGGCAGTACTTACAGACCGGGGTATTGTTCTGATCTACAATGGGAAAAACAGCGGAACCGATACCACAATTGCCAAAGGAGCTTATGCGGCCGGGCAATTACTGTTGGATGGCAATGAGCCAACGCGGGTGATGGACCGGTGCGAGAGTTATTTTTTCCGGCCGGAACTGGACTTTGAAAAGAGCGGCCAATATAAAGACGGAACGGTTTTTGTAGAAGGTCTGGCTTATTTTAAGAAAAAATGGTATTTGTATTATGGGACTGCCGATTCCTATGTCGGAGTGGCGGTCTGTGACAATTGATAATGTTTAGAAACTGACAGGAGCCATTATGATGAAACAACCAATCAAAACGATTATGGTGTTGGCAGCGCTCGGTTTTGCTATCGTGTCAGGTAGCATCGATGCCGCGCAAAACACGACTGATCCTTATGCCGACTATGTCAATCCGCTGGTGGGAACGGATTCGACTTTTAATTTCTCAACCGGAAACACCTATCCAGCGATTGCGCTGCCCTGGGGTATGAACTTCTGGACTCCGCAAACCAATAAGATGGGTGATGGCTGGGGTTATCAGTATACAGCCCACAAGATCCGCGGCTTCAAGCAGACCCATCAGCCCAGTCCGTGGATCAACGATTACGCCGCGTTTTCATTCATGCCGATTGTCGGTGAGTTGATTGTCGATCAGGAAAAGCGTGGCGCGTGGTTCTCGCACAAAGCGGAGATATCCAGACCATATTACTACCGGGTCTATCTGGCCGATTACGATGTGACTACCGAGATCACCCCGACCGAGCGTGCAGCCCAGTTCCGGTTTACCTTTCCGGAGTCAGACAGTTCGTATGTGCTGCTGGACGCGTTCAATAAAGGTTCATCGGTAAAGATTGACCCTGCCACCCGTACAATCGAAGGGTATTGCCGGAATAACAGCGGCGGCGTACCGAAGAATTTTCATAACTATTTCATTGCCGTATTCGACAAGGAATTTGACGAAGTGTGCACCTGGAATGACTGGAAGGTCGAGAAAGACAGTAAAGAAAACCAGGGTGAGCATGTTGGCGCGGTCGTCAAATTTAAAACGAAAAAGGGCGAGAAGGTTCATGTCAAGGTGGCGTCCTCATTTATCAGCCTGGAACAGGCCCGCCTGAACCTGAAGCGTGAACTGGGCAAGGATGATTTTGATACCACCTGCCAGCAGGCCAAGGCGATCTGGAACCGTGAACTCGGGCGGATCGAGGTCAAGGGCGGTACCCTGGCGCAGTATCAGAATTTTTATACGGCGTTCTATCGTACCTTATTGTTCCCGCGTATGCTGCATGAGATTGATAAGGATGGCAAAGTGGTTCACTACAGCCCCTATAACGGGGAAGTGTTGCCGGGGCCGATGTATACCGACAACGGATTCTGGGACACGTTCCGGGCGGCGTTTCCGTTGAATACCCTGATGTATCCGAAACAGAACGCCTTGATGATGGAAGGGCTGGCCAATACGTTTAAAGAGAGCGGCTGGCTGCCGGAATGGGCCAGTCCGGGTCACCGGGATTGTATGATCGGTTCGAACTCGGCCTCGATTATTGCCGATTCCTATTTGAAGGGGATACGTGGGTATGATATCGAAACCTTATATGAGGGGATTCTGAAGAATTCGGAAAACGCCGGTCCCCTTCGTTCAGTTGGCCGGTTGGGAGTTGAACATTATAACAAGCTGGGGTATGTGCCCTGTGATGTGGGGATCAATGAAAGTGTCGCGCGCAGCCTGGAATACAGCTATGACGATTTTACCATCTGGAAGCTGGCCCAGGCATTGAACCGTCCCCAGGAAGAGATTGATCGTTTCCGGGAGCGGGCCCAGTATTATCGTAATATGTTCGATCAATCCACCAACTTTATGCGTGGCAAAAAGAAAGATGGTGAATGGTCCAGTCCGTTTGTCCCGGAAAAATGGGGCGGTGACTTTACCGAAGGGTGCGCCTGGCACTATACCTGGTCGGTTTTTCAGGATCCGCAGGGTCTGATCGACCTGATGGGCGGGCCAAAGGCGTTTGTGGCTAAGCTTGATGCGGTTTTTTCCACACCACCGAAATATGACTGTTCGTATTATGGTTTTCCGATCCATGAAATTGTGGAAATGACCGTAATGGATATGGGCCAGTATGCCCATGGCAATCAGCCGATCCAGCATATGATTTATCTGTACAATTATGCCGGTGAGCCATGGAAAGCCCAGAAATGGGTGCGTGAGGTGATGGAAAAATTGTATACCCCGACACCGGACGGTTTGTGCGGCGATGAAGACAACGGGCAGACCTCGGCCTGGTATGTCTTTTCGGCGTTGGGTTTCTATCCGGTCTGTCCGGGTTCGGGCGAATATGTGATGGGAGCCCCGTTGTTTGAAGAAGCGACGTTACATTTACAGAATGGCAAAACCTTCAAGATCGTTGCCAAGGATAACTCCAAAGAAAATCTGTATATCCAGTCGGCTAAGATGAATCGTCGTAAATATACCAAGATGTATGTGCGTCATGAAGACCTGCTTAAAGGCGGCAGCCTGGAATTCAAGATGGACGATGAGCCAAATAAAAAATGGGGAGTCGCGCCGGAAGACGCGCCTTATTCCATGTCGAAAGAAATCAAATAAATTGTTTTTTAGCTTTAAAAACTTTTTGAAAGGAAACTTATGAAGACTTTACCCATCCTGTTAGCCTTTTTCGTTATGGGCGTCGCTGATGCCATGGGGCCAATGTCAGACGCTGTTAAAGAGAATTATGAATTAAGCAATGTGATGGCTACCTTGCTATCCTTTTTTGTTTTTATTGCTTTTGCAGTATTCAGTGTGCCCGGCGGCATTCTGGCAGCCCGTATCGGCAAAAAGAAACTGCTCCTGTTGGGGTTGGGCTTAAATGCCGTGGCCATGTTGATTCCCTGTTTGATGAGTCCGGGCTTCACCCTGTTATTAGCTTGTATTTTTGTGCTGGGCGTGGGGACAACCTTCCTGCAGGTAGCCGGTAATCCGATTATGCGCGATGTCAGCGCCGAGGGCAACTATGGCCGCAACTTGAGCTTCGCCCAGGGTTTCAAGGGCGTCGGTAGTACGGTTTCGTCTTATCTGGTTACCGCTATCGTCGGAATCGCCTTGTTTCAAGGCATGGGATGGCGTGGTGTGTTCCCGATTTTCTTCATCCTGATGACAGTGGCTTTTTTCTGGGTCGCGACTCTTAAAATTGAAGAGACGCGCGCCGATGTGCCGCCGAGTATCGGATCCAGCCTGAGTTTGCTGAAAAAGCCGGTGTTTGCTTTGGCGGTACTGGGTATATTTCTTTATGTGGGCGCGGAAGCGAGCATGGGGCGGTTTTTGCTGCCCATGCTAAAAGGTATGGGAGTGGAAGAAGCGACCGCGAAAAAATTTGGCGCGCCGTTTTTCTTCTTGATGCTGACTGCCGGCCGGTTGCTGGGTAGTGTCGTACTGACGATTATGACGCCCCGCACCTTTTTCAGGTTATCGGCGGCGCTGGGTCTGGCCGGCGGGATCATATTAATGCTTGGCAATCCGGGTCTGGCGCTTGTGGGTGTTCTGGCGGCCGGTCTGGGCTTTGCCAATATCTGGCCCATGCTGTTTTCGATCACGGTAGAAGAAGACCCGGATCGTGGCAGTGAACTGAGCGGTCTGATGTGCATGGCTATCTCTGGCGGCGCTTTAGTACCGCTGGTGATGGGCAAGCTGGTTGATATCGAGTGGGGAACCAAGGCATTTGTCATACCCATCATCTGCTTTGTATATTTACTGATTCTGTCGCTCAAAGGCAGTAAAGCCAAGGATTCTTCTTGTTCCTGTTGTCAATCAGAATAATCTACCATCCATATCAGGCTGTTTTGCCATGAAAGGATAAACTAACATGAGTAATATGAATGATCAACGCATTGTTTTAACCCTTGACGCCGGCGGTACGAATTTTGTATTTTCGGCCATCCAGGGGATGAAAGAAGTGGCAACACCGGTTCGCCTGCCGGCTCATGCTAAAGAGCTGGATAAGAGTCTGGATTCGATGGTCCGGGGTTTCAGTCAGGTGATCGAGCAACTGGATCAAAAGCCGGTGGCGATCAGTTTTGCGTTTCCGGGTCCGGCGGATTATCCCAATGGGATTATTGACAATATGGGCAACCTGCCTGCCTATGGCGGCGGAGTTGCGCTGGGTCCGTTTCTGCAGGATAAATTCGGGATACCGGTATTTATCAACAATGACGGCGACCTGTTTGTCTATGGCGAGGCGATTGGCGGCTTGCTGCCGAAGGTTAACCAGATGCTGAAGGATGCCGGCTCACCCAAGCAGTATAACAAGCTGTTTGGTATTACCCTGGGGACCGGTTTTGGCGGTGGCCTGGTGGCGGATGGCCAGCTCTATATCGGCGACAATTCGGCGGCGGGCGAGATCTGGATTACCCGTAACAAGCTTCATCCCAAGTGTTTTGCGGAAGAAGGCGTGAGTATCCGCGCGGTGAAGGGAACCTATGCCCGGGTGGCCGGGATTGATGTTGCCCAGGCGCCTGAGCCCAAAGATATTTACGAAATCGGACTGGGCAAACAGGAAGGCAACAAAGAAGCGGCGTTGCAGGCCTTTGCCGAGATGGGCGAAGTGATTGGTGACGCGCTGGCCAACGCAATTACCCTGCTGGATGGATTGATTGTCATCGGCGGCGGTTTGGCCAATGCCTATCCGCTGTTTATCCAGTCGATACTGGATCTGATGAATGGTACGATTGAGAGTTACAGCGGCGACAAACTGCCGCGTATCGTGCAGAAAAGTTATGATCTGGAAAATTCAGACGCCTGCAAAGAGTTTATTACGGGCAAAGTCAAGACGATTCAAGTGCCAGGTTCCCAGAAGACAATGCAATACGATTCGCTCAAGCGGCTGGGAATTGGCCGGGCTGTGCTCGATACCAGCCAGGCGGTTTCAATCGGGGCTTACGCTTTCGCATTGAAGCAGCTGGACAGTTAGTGAAAAAGTTTATAAGAAATCTAATTAATACAGGAGTGCCAATATGTTTACCCGACGTGAATTTTTAAAGACCGGTTCAGCCACCACCCTGGGTTTGGGACTGGCCGGAACTTCCATGCTGGCGCAGGCAGCGGCCGGTGATTTTGTGTCTAATCGTCCTCCGAAAAATAAACGCACCTTTGTCAGTGAGGCTGTTGATAAGAAAATCGAAGAGGTCAAAGCCGTCATGAAGGATCCGGAGCTGGCCTGGGTGTTTGAGAACTGCTATCCCAATACGCTGGATACCACGACCGATTATGAAGTGATCGATGGCAAACCGGACACGTTTATCATTACCGGCGATATCGATGCCATGTGGCTGCGGGATTCCACCTGCCAGGTGTGGCCGTATATGCCGCTGGTGCATGATGATGAAAAACTGCGTCTGATGATTAAAGGCTTGATTAACCGCCAGGCCAAGTGTGTGCTGCTGGATCCATACGCCAACGCCTTTTATAAAGATGTGAACCGGATTTCGGAATGGAAAGATGACCGTCCGAAATTGACTCCCGGCGTTCATGAGCGCAAATTCGAGGTCGATTCGCTTTGTTATGTGGTCCGGCTGGCTTATGGCTATTATAAGATCACCGGCGACATTACCAGTTTTGACAAAGACTGGGACCGGGCGATGCGACTGATCGTTGCGACTTTCAAGACTGAGCAGCGCAAGGATGGCACCAGCCCTTACCGGTTCATTCGGGTTACTTCGCGTATGACAGACGCGCCGGTCTTTGATGGTACCGGACGGCCCTCCCGACCTGTTGGAATGATCTGTTCGATGTTCCGTCCTTCGGATGATGCCACGGTATTGCCGTTTCTGGTTCCGTCGAATCTGTTTGCGGTACAGGTGCTGACCCAGCTGGCGGAGATTTATACCGATGCCCTGAAAGAGCCCAAATTTGCCAAAGAATGCCTTGTACTCGCCGCGGAAGTCAAAGATGCGATCATGAAATGGGGTACGGCTGAGCATTTGAATTATGGTCAAATCTATGCTTATGAAGCGGATGGCTATGGCAATATGCTGTTTATTGATGATGCCAATGTGCCCAGTCTGATGTCGATGGGGTATCTGGGTGTGCATGATCCAGGTGATGCCATTTACCAGCGTACCCGGCGGTATCTGATGAGTGACGACAATCCCTGGTACGTACACGGCAAGGCGGCCGAAGGTTATGGCAGTCCGCATACCGGCAAACACTCGATCTGGCCGATGGGTATTATTTTACGAGCCCTGACCAGCCGGGATAAAAATGAAATTCGCCAGTGCCTGCATATGCTCAAGGCGACCCATGCCGGCACTGGGTTTATGCATGAATCGTTTAATAAGGACAATCCGGAAAACTTCTCGCGCAAATGGTTTGCCTGGGCCAACACCCTGTTTGGCGAATTGATTGTCAATGTACATCAGGATTACCCGGAATTGCTGAAAATCAGCAATATCTGATAGCCAGTTCACGTTATAACACGCAGAAAAATATTAAGGGCGACTCTCAATTGATTGGGGGCGCCCTTTTTGTCAAACAGAAGTGATTCCGTCAAATAGCAGGAGTTTTATGATGCATTGTTCAATCAGGCAAAACCAATTCAACAACATTAACCATTTACTGGCTGTTTTATTGTTATTTGGGCTGACCGGTATAGTGTCGGCCGTTGAATTTGATCTTTCATACAGTCCTTTGTCTAATGGCAATGCGGAATCCGGGTTGAGAGGATGGACGGCCAATGGGGCGGTTACTTTAGGAAAAAGCAGCTCGGCGGGTGAAGCCTGTTTTGAACTGACACCGGGTAAAGGGGCGCTGGCGGAACTCCGTTCGGAGTGGATGCCGGTGCGGCGGTCGGAAACGATTTGTGTGGAATATGATCTGAAAACTCCGGCGCAAGGTTTTGACCGGGAAAGCAGAGCGGCGGTGGCGGTTCGGTATTATCAATATGACAGGAGTTTCGCGGGTGAATCCCGGTTTGAACTTACCAATACCAAAGGCCAGTGGCAGCATTGCCGGCAGGAAATGGTGGCGGCGAGTGATGCTTATTTTATCGAACTGGTTTTCGGTTTACAGAATACGACCCATGCCGATTCGATGGCTTTGGATAATATTGCTGTGTATCGGGAAATCTGTTATCAGCCGTTGTATGGTAAAATCAAGCCAATGTCCGAAGGGGATACGCTGCTGGTGTATACGATGAACAGCCGGGCCGGTGGTGAGGCGATCGCGATGCAGACGTTGCAAGGGGTAGCGGCGCGGACAACCGGGCCGCGAGTCTGGATTGACGCGGGTGATAATACTTTTGTTGATTTTCTAACGGAAAATTATGGCATTCGCTTTGACCGTCGTTTTGCCCGTGATTTTGCTGCGATTCTCGGTGAATTGAAGTCCTGTACCAGCGGAACGTATGTATTGTACGATATTTATGACAAGCCATCGATTACGGCGGCGACCACGGTGGCGGGTTTGCTGGATGGCGTGGCGATCGATGTGCGGTTGGAGGACGCCGCCCGCGAGAAAGGTTATACATTGGCAGCGGATGTACGGGGGAAGGATTGTCGCTGGGTTTATGAAACATATCGCGAAAAATTAAATGATGACGCGATTATTGTACATACCAACGATCTGCGTCAGCATCGCAGCGCTTATCATTTGCGGGACTGGGGGCCGGCGCTGCAATGTCTGGACTGGTGGTATCGGGATAAAGACACCTCGCGCGCGGTTTATCGCCAGACGGCGCCGTGCAGCCCGGTGTATGGCTGGCAGGACCCGACGACGAGTGATGAAGGTTTGACGGTCAAATTTCACTCGGAGGAAGGGTTGTTTCAGATGCCCAGCGACTGGATGCTGAATCTGTCGGTGCACGCGGCGATGGGGCCGGTATTGAAAGAAAAAAACTTTTCGCATCAGCTGGACCGTCAACCGCCGAAGCGGGAAAAAGGGGTTCATTATGTCACGTTTATCATGAGTGATATGGATAATATTTTAACTGAGATCGGGACGAATTCTTTTTATTCCACCCGGAAATTTTATCGTAATTCGCATCGGGGCGAGTTTCCCATGAGCTGGGGAATGGCGCCGTCGCTGGTGGAGTTGTCACCGGCGGGAGTGGATATGTGGTATCGGGACGCCAAGCCCAATGAGGCGTTTGTGGCGTATTGTGGTCTGGGCTATTTTTATCCCAGTGTGGCGCCTTATCTGCAGACTCATACGCAGCGGCTGGAAGGATTTCTGAAACGGGCCGATCTGCGGACGCTCCTGCTGATTGACCGGGTGATGCCGGACGCGGAACTGGATGAGAGTTATTATGAAAAAGCAAAGTGGTTTACCGGGATGGAACAGCTCCGGGGTTTGTTTTATATGGAATATGTTCGATACGCGCCGCATGGCGGGCGGATATTCTGGTTCGATGGCAAGCCAATGGTGACGGCGCGGTTTGATTTCCGCAGTGAAGAGTTTTATTCAGCGGTCAGATCGAGCCCCCAGGCGCTGGCGGACAGTATCAACGCCATGCCGAAGAATCCGGAGAGCCCGGATGGGTATACCTTTGTCACGGTACATGCCTGGAGCAAGGGTTTGGATGATATCAGCGAGGCGGTCAAACTGCTGGGTCCGGATGTCCGGGTAGTAGACGCGGAGATGTTTATCAACCTGATCCGGCTTAACCTTGGTAAGTAGCAGGTTTTATCAGCGTTGCTGGAACGTTGCCACAAAACCACCACCGGGCGCCAAGGGGATCGACAGGGTGTCCTGGGCGGTGACGGTTTGTTCGGACCGAACAAGATCGCGGGCGTTTTTTGCGGCGTCAGGGCCGTCCTGGTATAGAGTTACCTGGTGGCGTCCGGAACTTAAAAAGGACAGGGGGATGTTCAATTTGCGTTTGTCCCAGTTGGTTATGGCGGCGAGATACCAGGTGTTGCCGGATTTGCGGGCGGTGGTGATGTACTGGCCGATTTCGCCGTTAAGCACTTTGGTGTCGTCCCAGGTGGCGGGGAGGTTTTTGAGGAAATCGACGCCGGGCTGGTTGGCGTAATTTTCGGGTTTATCGGCCATGGACAGGATCGGATTATCGTAGATCACACAGAGCGCCAGTTCCTGGCAGCGGGTACCGAGGGTTTTAACCGGGCGGCCGGCGGACCAGGTATCGCTGGTTTCGTTGAGCATACTGCCGGGAGTGTAGTCCATCGGGCCGGCCAGCATGCGGGTGAAGGGGAGGGTGGTTTTGTGGATGGGATCGTTCTGGCGGGAGCCGAGGTTCTGTTCTTCGCCATAGATGGCTTCGCGCGTCATCAGGTTGGGCCAGGTGCGCCGCAGGCCGGTGGGTTTGTAGCAGCCGTGGAAGTTGATCATAAGCTTGTGTTCAGCGGCGGAGGCCAGGACTTTTTGGTACCAGTTGACCATCCACTGGTCATCGCGGGCCATGAAATCGGTTTTGACGCCGGCAATGCCCCATTGCTGGTAGAGGGTGAAGGCTTCTTCGAGGCGGCGGTCGAGGGCCTGCCAATGGACCCAGAGCCAGAGTTTGACGTTGCGTTGACGGGCGTAATCGACCAGGGCGGGGATATTGAGCTTGTTGATACTGGTGGTGCAGTTCCAATTTTGGTACCAGCCATCATCGATGAGGGTGTATTCCCAGCCCATGGACGCGGACAGGTCGATAAAGCTTTTGAGCAGGGCCATGTCCATATCGCCGCCGCAACTGAGCCAGTTCCAGCTGGAGACGCCGGACTGGATCCAGGAGGTGTCGGCAATTCGGGAGGGTTCGTTGAGGTTCAGGACGATGTCGGAGTTGACCAGATCGGCGGCGGTGCGGCCGAGCATTAGTACACGCCAAGGGGAGGCCTGGGGTGTTTTGACGGTGACGGAGGCAGGATTGTCGGTGGTACGGGAGAGGGTGGTTTTCAGGGTGATGTGGTCGCCGGTGGGTTCTGGGACGGCGTATAACAACATTCGGGCGCGGCCGCGGTTTTCCACTTCGGAGTCGATGCCGACGCTGCCGGCGATTTCGGTGTAGCCGGCGGGGATTGGGTAGGTGATTACGGCGCCGGCGTGGGTACCGAGCCCTTTGGGGTAGGTTTTGTTGGCGATGGTGATGGGGTTGTTATCGACACTGCGATCCAGTTTGAGGCTGCCCCATTCCTGACGCGCGACGGTGGGTTTTAAGTCGCTGAGCCAGATGGACTTGCCGCTGGCGGGATTAATCAGGCGGGCGTTGGCAATATCGACATGGTCGTGACTGTTGCCGTCGAGGGCTTCGATGACGAAACGGATTTTGTCGGCGTTGTCGGGGATGGTCTGGTGGAAGTTGAAGGGTTGGCCGCCGCCGACGAAGGCGTCGGACTGGACCAGCAGTTGGGACTGGCCGGGGCGGGTGAGGTACATGCCGGACCAGTTGGTGAGGGCGGCTTCGGTAATGGAGCAGAACCGGTTGGGGGCGATCTGAATGGTCAGGGGCGGGCCGATGATGTCTTCGGGAGAGATGGCCGAGAGGGTTTCTTTGGGGTAGAGGGCCTGGTGTTCGGTATTGTAGCTGTTGAGAAAGGCGGGCCAGCAGGTATAGTTACCGGGGAAGGTGAACTGGGTGTGTTCTTCTTTGATGGCGAGGGTGGCGGGCTGGTCGAACAGGTAGCGGAAGGCGACCCCATCGTTAAAAGCGCGGCAGATAAGGGTGTATTCCAGATTGGAGGCGCTGGTTTGCCGGAGGCGCAGGGTGAGTTGGTGGTGGTGATCGACGATGGTGGATTTGCGGCCGACGACGGGGCGCCAGGTCTGGCTGGATTGGGCTGGTTGCCGGGAGAGGATCTGGACGTCGTTGCCGAGGATGGTCCCGTCGGTAAGTTCGATAGTCAGGGGGGAATCGAGGATGATGGGCTGATTGTCCATGGTGACAGACCAGGACAGCTGGGGGTTGGCGGTCAGGGTCAGCCGGACCGTGCCGTCCGGTGAGGTCAGGGTGGCGGGTTGGGCCAGGGTGATTGAAGCGATAAGCGCCAGCAGGGTAAAGAGGCATGATGATTTGAGCATGGGGTAGTCCCTGTTAATAACTGCTTTATGGTTAAGGGGTAAGATTCTATTCTGGCTGGTATTGTACTCGAGGGCGCGCTGGGAATCCATAGGATAGATGGTGCTTTTATAGGAAATCTGTAACGTTGGAATAGGGGGAATTGGGTTCGTTTGGAACCGGGGTTAACTGCCTTACCCCAATGGGTTTAAAAATTGGTGATTTTAGCATTGGGTTTGTTTTATCTGGGTGGGAGATGGCGGATGATGGGGATGGCTGAGTGGACGGTGGGCTGTTAAAATAGGCAGGATTGGCTTCGTTTGGCATGGTGGGATATGTGTGGGCGAAATTGGGCGGCCCAGATGTGGTGGCGGATTGGGATTGACGGGAGCGGGCGGGGTGGTATGATGGGTGGGTGTTTGCAGGTTTGATATTGAACTGGTTTGAGTGGCTGATATGGAAAGAGTTCAAGACAGGGAATTGTTGTCAGGAGATGGAAGTTTGGGATTTGGTTTGATTGTTGGAGGGAGGATGTTTGTCGGATTTTCTGATTTAAGAAAAGAATTTTACCACAGAGATCACCGAGGTCGCCGAGAAAAATCGGAGTGGCCGGAGGAACGGCCGTATTTTTCCACTGAATACACCGTCTATAAATATACGGAAGAAAAGGGGGTGGGGGAGGTTGGTCCAAATTTAAATGAGGCTGAGGCTGTTATGCCGGCGTATGGGGGGTATGAGGCGGCCTGGGCGGGTGTGACGGAGGATGAGTTGGCGCAGGAGTCGCTGTGGCAAATGCCGCCGTGGGACTGGCAGTTTGCGCCGGTATTGTATGCGACGGAGTTGCCGGAGTATGACCCGGTTTACGATCCGAACGATTCGTTGGGGATGCTGCTGGATCCCAATACGGTGATTGATGCTGAAGGGCTGTCGCTGGGTGGATTGGAGATGCCGGCGATGAGTGTGGCGGGGCCGACTTCGGAACTGACGGCGTCGGCGGTGGGGTCGGTTATCGGCAATCCGTACTATTTCACCGGGCGGCGGCTGGATATCCTTGACGGCGGAGCGAAGCTGATTCAGATCAACCGGCATCGGTATTATGATTATCGTACCGGGCGGTGGCTGAGTGTGGATCCGGCTGGATATGTAGATGGAATGAATGGGTATGAATATGTTGCAAATATGCCGAATATAAGTAAAGATGTATTTGGACTTAGTATTATAGCAAACGATGTGCCTGATACACAGCCCAGTCAGTGGGAGGTTGAATATGAAGTTAAGGGATCAAGGTGGATAAAAAATCCAACCCAACCAGGAAATTTTAATGGGGGCATCAGGTATGCACCCAAAAAGCCAAGGTTATATGATGAACTTAAAAGTAAAATCCCACCTTACTGGGATGATTGTGGGTGTGTAAAGGCAGATTATATCAGAAAAGTACTAGGAGATTTAACGGTTATTGAAACAGTAGATTTTATGGGAAACCCTTATCCGACAAGGGTGAATCATGATTCTTTAACAATGTGGGATGACGTAAATGGTGTGTGTTATGATAGGCAAGTTAGCAGAGAAATTATTGAACATAGAACAAAATTCAGAGTTATAGAACGATATCCCAGAGCAGATAGCTTAGGAAAATGCGCTTATCTAGTGAAAGCATTGGAATGGGAAATTCATGTTAGGAATGAAATTTACTATCGTAGAATAATTTCATTTAGTCGTAGTAAATGTTGGAGTATTATGGTTAAAGAAGGACAAGAGCTAATATGGGCTAATTAGAATTAAGAATGGAATATATATGTTACAAATACTTTTAATGATATTTATCATATTTTGCAATACAGGATGCCACACTGAAGACAAAGAAAATCTACTCAGCAAACAAAAAATATTAAATGTTAAAAATGGGGAAATTCGTTATTTAAACAATACGAATAGTTGTATAATTTATTTTAGCTATAAAGGTAATGATATTAAAACGCTAGCAGCATCATTCTATTATATATCAAATGGAGAAGTCGTAGAAATTACAAAAACACAATTAAATTCTATTCAAGGCAATATAGATGAAGGTAGTTTAATAGCTTATATAGGCAACAATAATTCTGAAGATAAAAGTTATACTGCAGATATTGAGCTAATTGCTCATAGAAAGAACATTGCTCCAGAAATATTTTCGTACCAAAAAAGTCAAGGTGAAAAGAATAGCTTCACGTCAGATTTTCGTGATTACAGTACAGGTTGCTTATCGCAAATTGATATTCACGATGGTGAAGAGAATGTGTTGGGACTTTTGCAATGGGGCTATCAGGGCATTCATGAGGAATATGATTCTTGGTATCTGAGCGATAAACCGTTAATTGAAAAATGTCAACGTACTAAAAATTATCCAACCAAAGTTTTGTTGTTATGTGTAACTTGGTCGGATTAAATCTGTAGGTAATAAAAAATATAATGATAAATTCCAGTTATGTTGGGTTATCAACAATGTGATATAAATGCTAAGGAACCTATTAAAGAATCAGTCTGGGTGCGGGATGATCTGATCGCCGGGGCGGTTATGCCGGCGTATGGGGGGTATGATGCGGCCTGGGCGGGGGTGACGGAGGATGAGTTGGCGCAGGAGTCGCTGTGGCGGATGGAGCCGTGGGACTGGCAGTTTGCGCCGGTATTGTATGCGACGGAGTTGCCGGAGTATGATCCGGTTTACGATCCGAACGATTCGTTGGGGATGCTGCTGGATCCCAATACGGTGATTGATGCTGAAGGACTGTCGCTGGGAGGATTGGAGATGCTGGCGATGAGTGTGGCGGGGCCCACCAGTGAATTGACGGCGTCGGCGGTGGGGTCGGTTATCGGCAATCCGTACTACTTCACCGGGCGGCGGCTGGATATCCTCGATGGCGGGGCGAAGCTGATTCAGATTAACCGGCATCGGTATTATGATTATCGTACCGGGCGGTGGCTGTCGGTCGATCCGCTGGGATATGTAGATGGAATGAATGGGTATGAGTACGTTACCGAAAATCCATGCGGGAAATCTGACCCTCTTGGTTTGATATGTAGGGTTATATCAAAACGGAATTTCCCTCAAGAACTTGTGAAAAGCAAAAGTGATCTTTCTGCAGATTATATCCATGGTGCACAGTATGAATATTCATACGCCGAAATCGTAACTACATCAGACGGAAGCGATAATAATTGGAGTAAATTAAAAGATATAGCCGGTGATCTTGCCATTGGATTTCTTGAAAACATGTTAAAAGGTACTCTTCCAACATTTGCAACATCACCAAGTCAAAAGTTGCCGACTTTGATACGGCAATATGAATTTGATATAAGATTTATGCATTTCGAATGTAGAAATAATCCCAGATTATATAGATGGAAAAAATTGAATATTCCTGTAACCGTTGCATGTGTTGGCACTGAAGGGATTGGAGGGGAACAAGTATTGGGTGGAAAATCTGGGCGCAGTGAGTTTGAGAGAAGTATAAGGTTGCTTCAAAAAGAAATATACCAAATTCTTCCTGTATGGATCAGAAATAATGGAGGCAAGTATCAAAATTTGCTGTGGGAAGATAACGAAGAAATCATACAATACAATGAATTATGGGAATATAATATTAAACTGAATGTTGGACATGGAGTACATTGGAGTAATGTTGACAATAATGAACGAGAGTATAAATTCAATGAATTGGATTGGTACACACCAGGCGAATTTAATATCAAAGAATGGACAGAATAACCATGAAATTAATTATTTTAGTCTTAACGGTTAGTATGCTGGGCGCTAATTATGAGGTTGTAATCGGAGCTCTTATGACAAAGGGGCAATTTGATGATTTTGAAAAAGAACAAATTATTACTAATGAAAATCATAGAATCACAGATAAAGATTTCAAACAGGGCAGACTATCTAATGGATTCCTTTCTTTTCTTCCGCCTGGGAAAATAGTTGAGATTAAAGTTAATGGTAATTCTTCCATTGAATATGAATGTGATAATGGGATCGTTATCTGGCAATCGATTTTTTTATACAAGCTATCTTATGACTATTTTCGATCAGACTTGATAGTTAATAAGGAAACATATATTGCCAACCAATTAAAAAATATCGATAAGTTTAATCCATACGATCCCAATAACTTTACCGGCGTCATTCCCGCCCAGCTTGAAATCATTGAAAACGATCCAGAATGTTTCGAATATTGGCGACGGTATTTTTGTGAGCCCTACGAATGGTATCAAGAGGTAATGGCGATCCAAGAACTAAGTTATAACCAATTGGATCTGTTGCCGTTAGATAAGAGAAGGAAATATCTCAGTCAGAGGTATTTTAAACAATCGATATCAAAATATGACGAATATAAATTTGTCGAGAATGAAAACTTCAAGGCAATTGTAACTTACAAGCGTGATCCTAAAACAAGAAAGAGTTACTATTTTGAAATATATAATTATCAGGCGGGTTTTAAGACACACTTTGAATATGTCAGTAAAAAAGCTTTGCCATCTACTTTGAATGATGACGCAAAGACTTTTTTCGACTCAATAAATATAGAGATGGCAAATATACCTTATGAAAGTAAAGACTATATGGATGTTGTGTTTCAATCTTTACTCAATACCGGATGTTTTGCCGTAAGGGTAAAAAACTTAGCTTATAATCGTTAAAAGTAAAAATATTAATTTAACAAAAAAGTTGTTCAAGAACACCAGTGATATCTATGAAAAAATAGAGTCTTACGGGTGCTTTGAAGAAAATCCTGAATTTTACATATCTAAATTTAACCTTTTACATATTGCAACCTTTGAAAATAAGGTAGACTGGGTAAAATATTTAATTAAGCTCGATTTTGATATTAATCAACAAACTTATGAAGGTTATACGCCACTTCATATTGCAGTAATAAACAAAAATGTTGAGATAGTAAAATTGCTTGTTGAACTGGGGGCAAACCGAAACTTAAAAGATGAAAATAATTGTACGCCTTATGACTATGCGTCAAAAAACAATTACAGAGAAATTATAAAAATATTGGAAAAGAACTAATGGTTCTCCCAGTTTATGGCTATCTATGCGGGTGCCGGGCGAGTTGGTGGATACTGTGACGCGCTATTACTTTAATGACCGCTGGCAGGTGATGATGGAGACGGATGAAGAAGGGGCGACCCGGCGTGAGTTCGTCTATGGTAACGGGATCGATGAGCAGATAAAGAAAAATATTTTAGACAGGATCACAGGATAGACAGGATGGATCAGGGAATGATGGATCATTTAAACGAGACTGCATGGGCGACGCCCAATCTGATGAGAACAGTCGTTATTGACCACAGACTATGCGGACCACACGGAAGAAAACCGGTTGACAGGATGGAGCCGTTCGGATTGATCCGGTTCGAACAGGGTTTGATATGAGGTAATCATCTATTTTGATGAGAGGCAGATTCAAATGAAAACGAGCCAACATATCTTGATTGTGATGATCCTGATATTCGTGGGAGGATTATTGACAGCTTTTCTCATTAAGCCTCAATTTTTTGATGCGGTTGTGACTCGTCTGTTTTATGGCAAACCGAGATGCAGCTGGGAGGATAAGTTGATTGTTGGTACGGAGAGCGGTCTGACAGAACTGGGACATGATATTTTGACGTACATCAGTGATTATTCGGATGATTCGATCATTCGAACGAAAAATCTGAAAGTATTGCTCGATAACAATATTTGTGATCTGGATCGGTATGCCATGTATTTTGGCAACGATGAGGTCAGGAATGACTCGGTGTTTCGAGATCCCTGGGGAACTCCTATCGATATGATTGTGGAGGACATTCGATTTATCTTGATCAGCTACGGTCCGAATAAAAGGTGTGATAATCTTCAGGGTGACGATATTGTTAAAGCGTTTGAGGACAGATAACAGGGCTGTGTCATGCTTCCATCAATTGATAATGTTTAGAAGTTAGCAGGGTATCTTTGAATGACAAAGTATCATTTTCAGAAAGGTTCAATTTGGATTCAGGCATTGATCTGGAGCGGGATTATGTTGTTGTCTTCAGGCTGTATTAATGAGGATGAGTGGGACAGACATAAATCAGATGGTCATAAGGCTGCTAATACGGAAGCAATGTTCAAGGATTTTGAAATCTCTATTCAACATATCATACAGAACAAAAAGGTTGATTTTGAGCAGATCAATGATTTGACAGATTTACTTGAATGGTTTTTGAAATATGATCCAATATTAAAACCGTCCTGGAATAATATGGGGTACCCCATAGACTGGACCAGGGGTAAAATTCATGATTACTGGGATGAGCCGATTATTTATCAGTGTCAGGGACAAGATATCTGTCTGATCAGTTATGGCCCGAATAAGACTGATGACGGGGGAGACGGGGATGATATCGTCTATCGTTTTGTTGTAAAAAGTGTGAAAAAGCCGGAGGGGATTTCCATTGCAGGGAAGGATGGGTGTCAGCTAAAATAGTTATCTGTTTTGATTGGATGGCCGAATGAAAGCGCGGACTGGCGGCAGGCGATAAGGATCCGTTCCCTGGGAAGCGCAGCAACATGATAGACAGGAGAAATTCATGCGTCCAGCAAAGAGCCGTCGTTTTATTGCTTTTATTTTCGATATGATGGTCATTGGTTCGTTGATTCAGGTGGGCAGCAGTGTCCTGATGGCCCTAATCCAACCTGAAGACAATCATCCGATTCTGATCGTTACTGCAGTGGGTTATCTACTGGCGATATTAATCTATCATCTGGCCGTTGCCGGCCGCGTGCGGTTTTGTACCCCGGGAGAAACCATGGCGGGATGTTGTGTGGAAGCGGAAGGGAAAATCTGGCGCTCACTGTTTGTCCAATCGCGCTGGTTTTTATTTTTATCCCTGTTTTTATTGCTGATTATTCCCGCCAACGCGTTTGAAGAAATGCAGCGTTACAATGATTATCCATTCCCCCAGGTTTTCAGCAGATCATTATATGTCTGCCTGTTTCTCTGGTCGGTTTATGCCGTGGCGGCCGGCCGGGTTCGATGGGCCATTTTGACCCTGGGCCTGATGGCGCCCAATTTTTTTATCTATTATTCTCTTTTGAGGAGTTCTGCGGATATGGCGCGGATCGGCTTGGGAGTGTCGGGCGTACAGGCGATCTGCTTATTGTTATCACTGTTAATATACCAGATTGATCCTGAGGCGATGGAGACGAATGCTCCCCGGCAGATCATCCCGGAGAGCGTTGATGGTGGTGTGGTTAAGGAACGGTGACTTACCCGGCATCCTTTATTTTCGAAACAGGATCAGCGTCCCGCCCAGTAGTAAAAGGACGCTGGCTGGTTCTGGAATCAAGGTGGCAGTGGAGAAAGATTCCATAATTAAGTAGCTTTTATTGCCACTTTCATCTTCCAGCCATAAATTGTCAGTTACCAGATAGAGATATTCCAGCATTTCAAATTCACCGGTCAGGGTATTGGTATCCAGAGTGTTAATGGTCAGATAAGGATCGGGATAGCCGCTTGGCGCGGGAGCGCGAGTAAACGAGAAATCTCCCAGGGTGGCGTATCCGGTTTCATCGCCTTCCTGGTAAAAATAGATGGGTTCATCCATATGTCCGCCCATCGTAATTGTCCAGTCATAAGCGCTGTTGTCATAATTGGCCCAGGCCTCGAAGGCGCCAGAGATCGGCGCGGTTCCGGTGGTTTTTGTCTGGGCAATGGTATCTTCGAGAGTCAGTGAATAGGAAGACCCCACGCCGATATCACCGACAACGACGGCCTTGATCTCCTGGAGATCGATTTCAATTTCGCCTCCTTTGGTTTTGCGGTCCCAATATTCAAATCGGCCATGGTTTTCCAATATAATTTCTTTTTCGATATCGCCAATTTTAATTATGATATGCGCTTTTTTGCCAGGCGAAACAATCCCATGCGTTTCGGCCTCGGCGTGCCATTTTACACTTGCAGATTCCGCCAGGGGGCACCAGATGAGAAGGAATAGATTGGTTAAGATGAAAGATTTCAGCAGTTTGTTTTTCATGGCTCACTCCTTGATTATCCGTTAACAGTCATTCAGGGAACATTTGATGGATCCCGGGTCCTGATATAGGAATTAAAGAGATACCTAATTTCGAAAATCAAGAGCAACGCGAAAAATCATAAACATTGTGATAATCCGGAATCGGAGGTGAAAATAAAATAATGTAAATCGGATCGTGAACCGCAGTATTTAAATCGAGTTTAAATCAGAAGAGTTTAATGTTTATGAACAACGCTGAATCATGGTAGAAAAACAAAAGGGTTCAGGACTGATTGGTCAGCCCTGAACCCTGTCAGGTTTTCAATGACGTTTACACAGATAATGATTCTCTGCGTACTACCATATTAATGGTTGTTAATTGACTCCCAGGAATGTTTCGGTCACATTCTGAAGGTCATTGATGTCAACAATACAGTCGCCGTTGGTGTCACCGGGCAGATTGATGATACAATTGCCGGTATACAAGTTGTAGACGGTGGCAATTTCTTCCGGCGTCATGGCGTAATTGTAGATGCGAACCTCGGAGATCCAGCCCCGACAGTAGTTCTCGGGATCGGGATTGAAGCGGCCGCCGATGGCGACCGGCTGGTCGTTGGGGCTCATCGGGCCGGGCTGGATGCGCATCGAATCGCAGATGCCGTCGAGATAAATGGCCTTCCTGCTGCTATCGAACGTGCCGGCCAGGTGATGCCACTTGCCATCGTTAAAGGCGCCATTGCCTTCGTTATCGCCGCCGGCGCCGCGCAGGGTCCAGTCGACGGTCGCGCTGCCGCCATGACGGCGCAGCTGCCAGGCGGTGGCTTCGCCGTTTTTAGAAACAAAGGTTCTCCAGTCGGACGAACCGTTATCCTTATACCAGCACATTACCGTCACATTTTCATAGGTTGTGTCGAAATGCGCTTCGTTGGGAATCTGGAGCAGGTAATTGGCGGACGTGAGGTTCAGGGACTGGGTGACGAAATCACCGGGCACGTCATTGGCATAAACCGCTGTGCCGTTAATCGCAATGCCGTGATTCTGGAAGACGGTCAGGTCATTCGTATTGCCATTCAGCGACCAGTGGCCCAGCATGGCTTTGACGATGATTTTCGCCGTTTGTGAAGCCGTTGGTCCGCTGGCGTTTTCGACGATACAATAATAGGTGTCGCCGTTGTCATTGGCATAGGTGACATTTTCGATGGTCAGTTTGGGCGAATCGGTGCCCACCGGGTCCAGGGGGTCGCCCGGCTTGCCTTTATTCCAGCTGTAACTGAGGTCATTCCCCAAAATGTCGATGGCGTCAATGGTAAACTCCGCGATCCCGCCTTCGTCGGCCAGCGCGTCGTCAGGCTGGCTGATGATCTTCGGCAGGGTTTTTTCGGTTTCAAACTGCCAGAGGCTGCCATAAAAATGGTTGGGATCGGTGGTGATCTCGTCGACGCGCCAGTAATAATGCTTGTCTTTTTGCAGGGTGACTTGAATGCTATTCACGGACGGGGCCAGGTTGGGATCGCCGCCGGCAGGCGTGACGAGCCCCATATTCATCCAGTCGGTACCCAGGTAGACCTGATGAAAGGCAATGGATGGATCGTCGCTGTTGGTCCACTGTAATGTGATCGGACCGGCGTCGACATCCAGATCGATGGCGCCATCAGCCGGAACCGGATTCGTCGCAGTCAGGGGCGACTTGTCCGGAAGGAGCAGCGCGGTGATTTCCGATGCGGATAACGCGTGATTATAGATCCGCACTTCGTCAATCATGACGTTCGACTGACCATCGATCGAGCCGCTTTCTCTCTGACGGGCGCCGATACAGACATGAGCGGCCGCGTGGTTGACCGCGCCGGTATAGGTGGCGCTGGCTCTCTGCACGCCGTCGACCCAGATCTCACGACGGCCGTTGGCATTATCATAAATGGCCGTGATCTGATGCCAGCCGCTCCACATGTCGGCGGGCGTGTAGGTGGCGCCGCCCCACCAGTCTGGGTCGTTGGTACCCCGGAGGGTCCAGCTCAGGGTATAATCCCCGCTGATCCGGCGAATCTGCCAGCCCTTTTCGTCATCGCCTAATTTCGAGACAAACGGCTCCCAACTGTCATCCGGCCAGCCCTTGACCCAACAGGATACGGTCAAAGCCGGTACATAAAACGGGTCCGATCCGGCCTCGATCGAATGGTTGATCAGGATATAGCCATTATTTCTAAGATCCGCCGACTGGCCGAAAAACTTAAAGGGGACGTCGGACGAGTAAGTGACATTGGTGTCGGTGCCGTGATAGTTGTTGCCCGAAGAGTCGCTGCTGGAACCATTGTTGAAATTCCAGTATCCTATCAGATCCGCTGAAGCGGTGACCGCCAGTGTCAGGGATATCATTAAAGTCAATGCCATAAGTAGCTTTTTCATAATTGAAGCCCTTTCAATTTTATTAATTTAATTCCTTGTTCAATAGTATGCATATCGTTGATGATATCCATGATCAGGGACACAACTGACTGTCCGGTAGCGAACATTCCAGCCAGGAACGACTGACATTGGCAAAGTCGAGCAGGTCGACGGCGCAGTCATGGTTGGTGTCGCCGGCCGGAGGATTCTCGCAATCGATCATGACCGTGGTGTACATCGCCAAAATATCGGCAGGATCAAGGGCGTAATTGTAGACGCGTACGTCATGGATATAAGCCCGGGCGCCGCTGCCCCAGTCGTTATCCCGGCCGCCAATGGTGACTCGACTGGGCGATGGGCCGATCGGGCCGCTGACCTCTCTACTGACGCGTTCGGTGCCGTCGATATACAATCGGGTTGTCAACCCGTCAAAGGTGCCGGTCAGCAGGTGCCATTGTGCATCCTTGGTGACATTTTCGGCGCCGTCAGGAGCGCGCATATCGTTGCCGCCGTTGTTCCGCAGGGTCCAGTCGGGGTATTGGTCCGCGCCGTTCTGACGCAACTGCCAGCCTTCAGCGCCTTCGCCACCTTTGGAGACATAGGCATGCCAGCCCCAGGTGCCGCGATTTTTCACCCAGGCCGAAACGGTCAGGGCGTTATAGGTCGGTACGAAATGGTCGGTGTTGTCATCGACGATCAGCAGGCTCTCGTTCTGGCCCCGCGCCATCAGGGACATGCCGGTGGCGTTGCCCGGAACATCGTAGGTGTAATCCACCGTGCGGATTTCCTGGGCGTGCTTGTCATAGCCGGAGCTGTCGTTGCCGTTGCCGTTGAGCAGCCAATGCCCCAGCAGATGTTTGATGATCAGTCTGGCGACGCGGGTCTTCTTCTGGAGACCGAAATCAACGGCTTCCATGAAGCAGTAATATTGGTTCTGATCAACGCTGTCATCCGCATTCAGTATTTCCAGGACCGGACCGTTGGCTCCAGATATCGCGCCTTCGATATCTTCCAGCGCGATATCGTATTCGCCGTCCACATATTGATACCACTGATAAGAAGAGACCGGAACACCACCCGTGACCACCTCGAAGGTGGCGGTCTGTCCGGCGTCAATCACCTGATTAGCCGGTTCGGAAAGCAACAGAATGGCATTGCCGACCGCTTCGAGATAGAGCTGCAGGGCATCATCGGCGGTGATGGCGTAGTTATAGAGACGCACATCCGAGAGCCGGCTTTTGGTATATCCGTCAGCCTGAGGCCGATACCGCCCGCCGATCGCCAATGGGTCTTCGTTGTAGCGAATGGGGCCGATCTGGTCGGTGAGGATGGTATCCACCAGACCGTCCAGATAGATCACCTTGGTCGAACCGTCATAGGTGGCGGTGACTAAATGCCATGCCCCATCCTGATAAGGTTTGAGACCCGTCATATCGCTGTTATAGTAATTATCCAGATCTTCGGGGTCTGTGTCACGGGTCGTCCAGCCGATGGCGTTATTGCCGTCATAGCGTCTTAACTGCCAGCCGCCATCTTCGCCGTTTTTCGAGACAAAAGCTCTCCATGATTCGGAGCCATCATCTTTGACCCAGCAGGAAACGGTTAACGCTTCCAGCGTATTATAAGTCTCCCGGAAGAACGGCTCGTTGGCGATCTGGATAATATCGCCGTCGCCGTCAAATTCCAGAACTTTAGTAACAGGCATTAGAACACCCGGAACATCCTCTTCGACAAAAACCGGATCGCCAAAAATGGTGCCGTGGTTATCAAAACCACTGATATCGTTCGGGTCGCCATCCAGCGGCCAGTGACCGATCAGTTTGCCCACGGATAGCTTGACAATGTTGGTGTATACGGGGCTCAGGGGCGCCTCATTACTGATTTCGCAGAAATACATCTTCTGGTCGCTGTCTTCGGCCACGGCAATGGTCAGCTCATTCGTAACCTCGCCGTCCATGAGGGTTGAACTGCCGTCAAAGCTCTGATACCATTGATAGCTCAGGTCGCCGGGCAGAGGATTGGTTGCGATTACGGTAAAGACCGCGTCAGTGTCAACCAGGGCGACGGTATTCTTCGGTTGTAGCGATATCTGCGGCAGGGTCAGTTCCGTCGAGAAGGACCAGACCCGACCCGTGTAAGCCAGGCCGTCATTGCGGACCGCGTCCACGCGCCAGTAATACGTTTTGTCGCTCAGGGTGCTGAAGGGATAGGTCGTATCGGTGGTGTCTGCTAATTTCGAGATATTGGGATCGTTCAGATCATCCGCCACCTCACTGAGATAGATGGTGTAGTTGACGATATTGGGATCGTGGCTGCCGACCCATTCCAGCATGACGTCGGTATCGACTGCCACGTCTTCTGCACCGTCGGCAGGATTGACCGGATCCCTGCCAATCTCGCCATCGGTCATTAACAGGATGATATCATTCTGGGACAGGGTGTTGTCATAGATGCGGACTTCATCGATTAAACCGGGCAGGTAACGATCGCCTTGCGTCGAATTGTTGCCGATATAAACCGCCTCATCACTCGTAACCGGATTTCCGGTATAGGCGCGGGAGGCTTCCAGTACGCCGTCGATATACAATCGCATCGTTACTCCGTCGAAAGTGGCCGCCACATGGTGCCATACATTGCCGGTCATGACGGTGGTGCTGTCGATACTATTGTTGTTGACCTCACTCTCATCGCTCGTGATGGTGAAATTAACATAATCACTAGTACCACTGCGATGGATGCGCCAGGCGTTGTCGCCCTTGGTGAGTATGCCATTCCATTCGCCCGAAAAAGCGTTTATTTTCAGCCAGAACGCCGCCGACATCGCCCCGTCATAATCCGACTCGTTGGGGATCGCGACATATGTGCCGCCCGGGGTAAGATCCAGCGATTTGCCTGACCAGCCGGCCGGCTGATCGGAGGAATACACCCCGGGGCCGACTAATACGCCGTCGTTGCCATTATCAGACAAATCGATGGCATTGGCGTTATCGAAATTCCAATAACCGATCAGGTCTGCTGATACCGTTGTGGTTATCAAGATACAGATCACAATTGCTGCGAATTTGGTTAATATTTTCTTCATCGTCTGAAATCCCTGAAATAAGTAAAGTTTACGGTTAGAACACACAAGACGCGACACCATAGTTACTTCATGAGTAGCATTCTCCTTTATAGTGAAAAGACAGTTCCTTTTGATTTGTTACCTGTAATTTAATTATGGCGAAATTTGAGTGAAATTCCTTTCAAAATATCCCACTGGAAAAAAATAGTAACAAAAGTTAAATTATCCTGATTCAATTCCGATCCATTATTCATATCATTTTTATAAGGGGTATTGTTCATTTTCTGGCTCCGTTTGCCGGCTGAAATACTATTGTCGTTTTATTCACAATGATAATACGCGGGCGCTTTATCCACCGCGTCAGCCGTTCACTTATTTCACTCTTCCACCTTCTCCAGCAGGGTGATTTAATGTTAGCCTTTGCCGGTTATATCGATATTGATTATTGCTTGCGACTGATATTCCACTGATCCTGCCATGCAAGCAGCTGCTTCCTGAAAGCAGGGAAAGTGATCATGTCTCCTGATACTATACATACCCACCTAAAGGATAACGATGGAACCTGGTTGAACTGTCTGACCCCAAACGGTATATTCAAAATTGATTGGGATATATTAGATAAGCAATATCTCTATCTCGCAATAACCTTCAAGACCGTCAAAGTCTCCGCATAATCAACTCCTTTGATTGGTCCAGTGTAAAAAATACACTTTACAGGTTGCTGTTCGTACGCAACAGATTATAAAATTCTGTCATACCTTTTTTGCAGAAACGCCACCACGCGTTCCTTGCTAAAATCGACTGATACCGGGTATTCCCTATGCTAAAAGCAAAGTCATTTACCCAGAATATTTAAATGTGAAATTCCATCTAATTTTATACCATATTTTCTTCGAAACACCAATTGAATTTTCTGAATTTCAAAGATTCTCAGAGTTGACTGTGTCATCTCAAAGAATATTATGGATATTTTATGTTTTATGAATTAAAAAACATTAACAATATATTCTATGTGGTTAATGTGGTAGATTAGCCGAACTTAATTAACTTCATTATTAATAGATAGTTACACAAAAAAATCAGGCGGGGAAGCATAACCGGCCTGATTTTTTTAATGGTCAATTTAATGTTTATTTCAGCGAATCTTTGCAGAACTGCACGCAATTGGTGACTTCTTTGATCGCGTCGGAATCTTTAGGGACGTTATATTCCAGCTCGATATCGGCCGGGAAGGTCAGTTTGTTCCGCTTCATGTACTGAAGGACGAGCGCGACCGGGGTATCGCCCTGGCCCAGGGGCATATTGGGCCCGTTATTGACTTTGCGGTCCTTGATATGCAGGCTGAGGATTCTGTCCTTATACTTTTCGATCAGGGGGATCGGCGAACAGTTGGTACCGGCGACGAAGTGGCCGATATCCAGATTGATGCCGAGGTATTTGCCGTAGGACAGAATGGGGCCATCGTAGGTATCGGGTTTAAGCTGGGTATGATTGTGGAAGCCGATCCAGATTTTGTGTTTGTCGGCGATGGGGCCCAGTTTTTTGGCGGCCTCTTCGGATAATTCACGGGTAATGCCTTGGGCGCCCAGGGTCTTGGCCACGTTGAAGCAATAATCGATCTGCTCATCGCTCATGTTCTTATCGCCGATATTGCCGAACTTGATAATGTGGATATTAACGCCGGCGTCGTTATAAAACTGGCGTAGGGCCTTGAAACCACTCATGGGATCGGATCCGCTGGCATGGGCCTTGGCGTATTGCACGGCCGGGCCGTCCATTAATTCGATGGAACTGATGCCGCATTGGGTGACGTATTTGAGAATATCTTCGGCCGAACCGGGCAGGGAGCGGTAACTGTAGGTGATGGCGCCGATCTGGACACCGTTGAATTTTGAGTTGGGCTTGGCAACCTCGGCCGCCAGGGCGATTTTCGGCATGGCAGTCGACGCCGCCACCGCGGCGACACCGCCCATAAAGGCTCTTCTTGACAGGGTTTGGTTGGAATTTTCCATATTGGTTTCCTCAGGTTTAAACGGGTAAAGGTTAAAATGGGCAAGATTGAATGCCATCGTTCATAAAATATCCATACTAACTCATTGTTTCATTGAATCAATTAAAAAGATCTGAGCAACCAGGTTGCCAGTCTTTGCTTTAACGGCCTTATGTTATGATTATAACAGATCTTAGAGCATTTGGATCATACAGCTTACAATTGAAGATGCCCGCTGGGCCGTGATATCAGTTCTATACGAGTAAAAATTTATCTTTCGAGCGATCAGGAATTTTCATACCCATTGGGTATAAAGCCATGATGGTGTCGATTTCTGGTCAGCGGTACCAATCTAAACCGGCCGGTAATTCCCGGACGGCTTGAAGATTGAAACAGTTTATACCGATTAAACGGCTTTATGAATAGTTAATTGCAATCCAATTGACGGACAAATTGATGCTGGATAAAATAAATTATCTCAGTTCGGCTGTATTCATGCGTCAGGCGAAAAATTGAGTCAAAAATGTCATTATTGGAAATTCTGGAATGATCGATCGCTTAGAGATGAACCGAAGAGAAAACATTGCGATTCATTTTTTACCGGTGGTTTCATGGGGAGTGATCATCATCTCGGTGGTCTGTGCCGCCCATTTTGGATTGAGCAGTACGATGCAGCATCAGCAGCTGAAAGACCAGATTCACCAGGTAGGGGTTTTAAAAGAGATTAATCTGAAGGAGCGGATCGAAGATTATTTTGATAACATTGGATCGTTTCCCGGGTTTGTCAGTTTGCACGAAGATGTCAAAGCAATGAGCCAGACGGCAGAATTGTTCGTCGGCGCCATCTATGAAGAGCAATATGGTCAACACGGATTAACGAAGATCTATATTGTTAAACGGAATTTTGATGGGACCGCTCCCCCCTTGATTGCTTATGAGTATGGGGAACCGAACCCCGTCGCAGAGAATGTGTACGATCTGGAAAGCGAGCAGGAAGACTATGAGACGCTGATTGAGCATATCAGTAAGTTCGCCGATGATCCCACCTTGAAGGTCCAGATCAGTTCCCCCATTACACCTGGTAAGAATGAGCTTGGAATTCTCTATTCCGTACCGGTATATCACGACAGAGAATTCGCCGGTATCGTGTCGGTGATGATTCCTGTCAAAAAGCTGGCCAATGTACTTGAAAGTGGCGATTTCGGCGATACCGCGGCCTTGCTCAATGAACGGGGCGATTTATTTTCCTGTAGAGTGGCGAATGCGAATGTAGTGACATGGCTTGAAACGCAGATTAAAGATTGGAAAGCAGGAAATATTGTGGCCGATATTACGGGGCGGCCGGAGTTCAATGGATATCCCCACTCGATGGTCAAACTGGACATCCTGGATGCGGTGCAGTGGTATCTGGTGACGGCGCCGACAGATCAAAGTCAAATAACCGCTTATCCGACCGCCAATAGTATTATGGATTATATCGGCGTAATCATGATTCATGTAACCGGCTTCATTCTGGCGATATTTTGTTACCTGCTGCGTAAAAAGATATTGACCGAGAAACAGGAGAAAACGGCGAATGCCGCTAAAAGCCAGTTTCTGGCCAATATGAGTCACGAAATTCGCACGCCCATGAATGGGATTATTGGATTTTCCGATATCTTATCCGAAGAGAACCTGACGCCGGAACAAAAGGAATATGTTGATATTATCAAATTTTCCGGCCGGAATCTGCTTCGGCTCATCAATGACATACTGGACATATCCAAAATTGAGGCGGGTAAAATCGATATTGAGATGATGGATTGCACGCTGGATGAAATTATCCATTCGATCGAATCCATGATGAGGCCCGAGGCGGAAGAAAAAGGATTGGATTTTCAGGTGATCAAGGCCGGGGATTTACCGATACAGATACGAACCGATCCCACGCGATTAAATCAGTGTATGATCAACCTGGTCAGTAACGCCATTAAATTTACCGAACGGGGGCATGTTTATGTCAGGGTCTCTGTGGAAAAAAGACATAATACGCCCTGGATTCGCTTCGATGTAGAGGATACCGGCATTGGCATATCGCCGGAAAAGCAGGAAGCGGTTTTTCATCCGTTTGTTCAGGCCGATGGGACCACCACCCGAAAATATGGCGGAACGGGCCTGGGCCTGACCATTACCCGGCGGCTGGCCGAATTGTTGGGAGGGGGCTTGAGTCTGACTAGTGAAGTGGGCCGGGGCTCGGTGTTTTCCCTGGTCATACCTGCAGGAGTGGATCTGGTTCAATCGCCCCGCGACTACCAATCCGGTTTAACCCTCCGGCCGGATGACATCAGGGATGGCAAGCGGCTGAATGATGCCGCCAGAATTCTGGTGGCGGAAGATGATCCGGTTAATCAAATCTACCTGAGAAAAGTATTGGAGAAAATGGGGATCAACGTTGCTATTACCCCAAATGGCTCTCTTGCGGTCCAGGAATGTCTGGCGAACCGGTATGATCTTGTTTTTATGGATATCCAAATGCCGGATATGAATGGTTATGAAGCGCTGGAACAACTCCGGGAAAAAGGCGTTACCGCGCCCGTTGTTGCCATTACGGCCGGCGCCATGCCCCAGGACCGGGACCGGTGTCTGAAGGCCGGATTCAATGACTTTCTTTCCAAACCCATTGAGCAAGAGGCTCTGAAAAAAATTCTGGCAAGTTATATTCAGAACCCGGTTCATTTAACGGGTCGGGAGACTGTGACGGAGCCTATTCACTTCAGATCACAAAAAGCTCAGTCAGTTAAAGAGGATATTCTATGAGCACATCAGACCCCTGTTTCCAATGCGGCCAGCCCGGGACCGAACTGTTTGGGTACCCGATCTGCGACGCCTGTAAAGCCCGGCTTGGTTTGTTTAGCGATGCGACTATCCAAAACCATATCGCCCGCCATCAACAGCCCGGCCGGGAGCGATCCTATGAACAGGAGATTCAGTATCGACAGGCGTTCATGGAGAAAGATTACATCAAAAAGCGGATTAAATTGCTTTATATTCAGGAGCGGGTGAGGGTATTGGAGTGAGTCGACTGCGCCCGGCCCTTTCCATAACCGATGGGTATATTCTGGACACCCTTAATCGCAAAGATCGTCCGAACGGTTATCTGATCCCGAGTGATTATTGATTAGTCGGGATTGTATTTACGGTGGAGGGTGCCTTTTTATTGGTTGGCAGGAAATAGACCCCTTCGCTTAGTGCGTTGATAATCCTCAGGTTGTTTTCCGGGCCGTCGATATGCTGTCGGGACAGGTGGCTGACGAGATTGCAGGTAAACAGGACATTCTGGCGACTTTCGGAAAAATTGACCGTGCTGGTGTCCGCCAGGCCATAGCGAACGATAGGCAATGACCCGGTCGTAAATAATACAAAACCGCTGAGGGTATAACCGACCAGAAAACCCAGAATGGGTGTGCCGAATTTTTCCACGATTGCGGGTGTTTCCAGCCGGAACGCGCCGGCCAGATATAAATTGACTAATTGATGAGTAATGATAAATACCAGCGCCGCCACCCCAAGGGTGCCGATGAATTGCAGCCAGGGTGTTTGTACGGATTCCGGGAAAAAGTTACGAACGGTTGGATAACTCATAATGCCCAGGTAAATCGAGACCAGGGAGTTGAAAAAATGCGCCCATAAAGCGATAAAGCCCTGGTTTGACAGCCGCCAGGCGCATAAGCCCCCGATAATCAGCGTAATCGTAAATAGCATGTTATGGTCCTGTATAGGATTCAGTCCTAGGCCAGAGGTTTCGTGTGTCATCCCACATTTGTAATGATCCGTTTTATTTCATCCAGCGAGGTTTGTTGATTCAGCAACAGCCGGATGGCCCTTTTCTGCAATCGGTTTCGATGGTCGTGGCTGTATTTATCCATCAGCGATTCCCTGGTAAAACTTTCCAGAGAGAGCAGGTTTTTCATTTCATTATCGATGACCAGCAGGTCAAAAATTCCCGTTCGACCCCGATAACCGCTTTGGTTGCATTTGGGACAGCCCACCGGACCCATGACCACGGTTGGATCGATACCGCGCGCGGATAGCGTGGAGGCTTTGTTACGGGAAAGCTTGGCCGGGGCCTTGCAATCCGGGCATAGCTGGCGCAAAAGCCGTTGCGAAATGACGATATCCAGCGAACTGGCCAGCAGCAAGGGTTTGATGCCAAAGTCGAGCAGTCGCACAACGGTCGACAAATTACTGTTACTATGCAGGGTGGCCAGTACCAGATGACCGGTTTGTGACGCCTGTAGCGCAATGGCGGCCGTTTCCTGGTCCCGGATTTCTCCAATGGAGATGACATCGGGATCCTGACGCATGACACTGCGCAAGGCCGAGGCAAAGGTAATATCGGCTTTGGGATTGATTTCGATCTGGCTGGCGTCGGGTAAAACATATTCGATCGGATCTTCTATCGTAATGACATTGCGTAGCTGACAGTCGATCGTACGCAGCATGGCGTGAATGGTTGTGCTCTTGCCGCTGCCGGTTGGTCCGCAGACCAGGATCATACCGTTCTGGCGCTGGAGCGTGGAACGGATGATTTTCTGTTCTTCAGCGCTGATGCCCAGGTTTTCAATTTTTCCCAGCCGGCACATGCTGCTCAACACGCGAATGGAGACCTTTTCGCCGTTGAGTACTCCAGTGCTGTTCACGCGAAATGAAACATTGCCATCCGGAGTCAGGGCCGAAAACATGCCATCCTGGGGCCGGCGTTTCTCGGCGATATCCAGGCCGGAAATGGCCTTGATACTGCTGACCACCGCCAGGCCGTCATTATATTCCAACTCATCCAGCGGCGACATCATCCCATCGATCCGAAGCCGGACATGATAACCGTCATTGGTTGGTGTGACCAGAATATCACTGGCATTATCCAGCAGGGCATGGCGCACCAGGTTTTCCGTAGTCTTTAACACATTACCGATCTGACGATCCTGGGAATCGGCTGCCAGGACACTGGCCATTCCCCGCCCATGCATGTCCAGTAATTTGATTGGATATTCGGTATTGTCCTTGATCGTGACGATTTTTTTAACACGACCTGTTAAGATCTCAAAAAAATCGAACAGATTACCATTCATTGCCGCTGTCTGCCTGGCGGCATAGGTAACATAGAGCGTGAATATGACCAGCGGTCCTGCAATCAGCATGAGAAGATGGGTAAAGCGCCGGTTCTTTTGTGCCATCCAGGGATAATGCTGAGAATACTCAATGCAATACAGGCACAAATAAAACCATAAAACGCATCCGCCCAGTCTCAGCGGGCTGAAAACTAAAGTCGCAGCCAGAAGGCTAACCATTTTCCGCAAAACCTCAAAAAATGACCAAAGTCCCCCCGGACACTTAACCCGGGCTTCATTAAATTAACTGTCCAATAGACGATCTATTTTCAGAAATTTCATCTTTTTTGTCAACGATAAACTCGCTCTTTTATTTCCATTATTGTAAACTTCAGTCTGAAATTCAAGTATCTATTTTCCTGATTTCCTGAAAAAGGGTGTTGAATCGGCCCAATATGGACAGCCCAGATGGCACAATAAAACCCTACTCAAGACCAAACGAACCCAAATCTGACGATTTTAATTGTAACATTATATTTTAAAATTAGTTATGAATGCTGAAATATCTGCCAATATTTCCATTTGGAGGATTGGACCGGATGATTGGATTGGGTCAGATATTCAGGCGCCTCATAATGGAAGCGAATCAGGCCTGATCTAAACAAAGCCATTTGTAATATTCAGTCTTAAATCTGCCCCAATAGTTGTATTTGTGGCTATCCTTATATATAATAACCCTTTTGACTACATTACCTGGTTCTGTTCCCGGGTCTGACCGCTACAGATTCCCGGCAATAATTCTTATCAACGGAAAGGCTCTCGCCGCATGTGTTTAGCTGTCCCAATCAAGTTAACCGAGATTATCGAACCGGCTGACAATATCATCGGGCCTATTGGAAAGGCTGATCTGAACGGTACGATCACTGAAGTCAGCTTGCTCTATACCCCCCAGGCCAAAGTCGGGGACTATATTCTGGTTCATGCCGGCCAGGCCCTGGAAATTGTCACAGAAGAAGATGCCCGTGAAATCTGGGACTATCTCAGCCAAATCACCGAAGGTCTCGATGAAGACATTACCCCGGCAAATTGAAGTCCTCCTGAATACGATCCGGGATAAGACAGCCCACAAAGCAACCATTCGGATCATGGAAGTATGCGGTACCCATACCGTTTCTATAATGCGTCATGGCATCAAATCTCTTCTGCCCCCTGAAGTGAAATTAATCAGCGGGCCGGGATGTCCGGTTTGTGTGACCTGCCAGGGCTATATCGATGCTGCCATTTCTTTAAGTCAGCAAAAGGATCTGGTCATTTGCACTTACGGCGATATGGTCCGTGTTCCCGGACATCATGGCAGTCTGGCGCGTCAAAGGGCCGTCGGCGGGGATATCCGCGTCGTCATGTCCCCTTTGGATATGCTCAAAGCTGCGCAAAAAGAACCCGCCCGTGAATTCGTATTCCTGGCGATTGGTTTTGAGACAACCGCACCGGCTACGGCGGCTGCGGTTTTACAGGCCAGACAGGCCAATCTGAAAAATGTCAGTTTTCTGTGTGCTCATAAATGGGTGATGCCTGCCCTGGAATTTATCGCGGGCCTGCCTGATCTGGCGATTGACGCATTTTTATGTCCGGGCCATGTGAGTATCGTGATTGGTGCAGATGCCTATCAGACTTTTGCCCACGATTATCATAAACCCTGTGTTATCACCGGGTTCGAGCCGCTCCAGATTTTGCAGGGTATTGAAAAAGCCGTCACCCTGGTTGTTGAAAAAAGACCTGAAGTTGTGAATGCTTATCCTCAGGTGGTACGCCCGGAAGGTAATCCTTACGCGCAAAAGGCTTTGGCAGACGTTTTCGAGAGTTGCCCGGCGCCCTGGCGGGCGATTGGTTCTATTCCCAATAGCGGTATGCGTTTAAAACCAGATTATCGTGAATTAGATGCGGCCTTGCGTTATCAGGTAGATACCGAAACGGATGACTGTTTGCCAGGATGTCGTTGCGGTGAAGTGATTATGGGAAAAATCGAACCGCCTGAATGTGCCTTATTCGGCAAGCGTTGCACTCCTGGGAATCCGGTTGGACCCTGCATGGTCAGCTCTGAAGGGACCTGCGCCGCCTGGTTTAAATATGGCAATGTAGAAACTCAAGACGAGACGAGATAGGATTTGGAACACGATACCATATTAATGGCGCATGGTGGTGGGGGTGAACTGACCCATCGATTGATTGAAGAGATCATCGCGCCCAGGTTATCCAATACCATACTGGACGCAATGGGGGATAGCGCCGTGCTGGATCCCAAAGGTGGCCGAATCTGTTATACCACCGACTCTTATGTCATTACGCCGTTGATATTTCCCGGGGGTGATATCGGAACACTGGCGGTCTGTGGCACGGTGAATGATCTGGCAGTCATGGGAGCTGTGCCGAAATGGTTGTCACTGGGTTTTATTATTGAAGAAGGTCTGGCCATTTCCACCCTGGAACAGATTGTCGATTCAATTGCCCGGACTGCCCGGCAAGCCGGAGTCCAGGTGGTCACGGGTGATACCAAGGTAATCGAACGGACCAGCGGCGGAAATATGTATATCAATACCAGCGGGATTGGTATTTTGCCGGCAGGACTAGATCTGTCACCCGGACAAATCGAACCGGGGGATAAGATACTGATCAACGGCAACCTGGCTGAGCATGGCCTGGCAATCATGGCGGTGCGAGAAGGATTGAACCTGCAAAGCGAATTGGCCACTGATGCCGCACCACTCAATGGATTAATTGCTGAACTGCTGGAGGCGGGATTGGCCATTCGTTTTATTCGGGATGCCACCCGTGGGGGAGTGGCGGGATTGGTGGCGGATCTGGCGCAAAGCAGCTCCCTGGCGATTGAGATCGAAGAAGCCCGGTTACCAATTACCCGGACCGCGCGACATGTGGCTGAATTACTGGGTCTGGATCCACTGACCATTGCCAATGAAGGCAAATGTGTGATCGTTGTCAGCGCGGAAGATGCCGATAAGGCTGTCAAAATCTGTCAAAATCATCCATTAGGAAAAAATGTTTCAATGATCGGTGAAGTCAAAACCGGCCGGCCGGGCGCTACCTTGATAACCAAAATCGGGGGACGCCGGGTCATATTAAGGCCTTATGGCGAAGAATTGCCACGAATCTGCTAAAGAGAACAGCAATGCATGAATTCAGTATAGTCAGTGCGATCATGGAACAGGTTATGGACCTGGCCCAGAAACACAACGCCCGGATAGTGACCGAAGTGCAGCTGGATGTCGGGCAATTGAAGCAGATTGTTTCGGAGGTCATGCAGACAGCCTGGGAAAGCGCTACCAAAGAGACTCTGGCCGAAGGATCGATTCTGATCATGACTGAAATTCCGATTATCGTTAAGTGTAAATCCTGTGGTCAAAGCTGGCAGGCCGAGGTGGATGATTTTATGTGCAAACAATGTCAAGTAGTGGATATGGATCTGATTTCCGGCGATGAGATTATTCTGAAATCGGTTTCATTGGAGAATGATGAATAAAACCAGAAAGGGCACCTATGCAGATCAAAGCAATCAAACATATCATGCAGGATAATGACAAAATTGCCGCTCAGGTTCGTGAAACACTCAAAGCGGCCGGGACTCTGGGAGTTAATCTCATCAGTTCGCCGGGCAGCGGCAAGACGACACTTTTGGAAAAAACCATCACCGCCCTGAATGAGCGCGGTAAACGCTGCGCGGTTATCGTTGGTGATCTGGAAACCGCCCGTGATGCCGAGCGGCTGGATAAAATGGCGGCCGAATCGATTCAAATTAATACCGGATTAAGTTGTCATCTTTACGCCAATCAGATTGCCGCGGCGCTGGAAAACCTGGATTTAAATACGATCGATTATTTATTTATTGAAAATGTGGGCAATATGGTCTGTCCGGGCGAATTTGATCTGGGCGAGAATGTCAAAACGATTCTTTACAGTTTTCCGGAAGGTGATGACAAGGTCGCCAAATATCCCACGATCTTTCGTGTGGCCGATATAGTCTTGCTGACCAAGATGGATATCAAGCAGGTGTGTGAATTTGATATGGATCGGGTGATGACCGATATTCGTAAATTAAATGGAACGGCGCCGGTAGTACCGGTGTCGAGCAAAACCGGTGAAAATTTCGATCAATGGCTGAACTGGTTACTGGAACAACCTGCACAGCATATTGGCCGTCAGGCGGGATTTGTCAAGGAATAGCCCCTTCGGCGATCAGGGCATCCGCCACAACCGCCTGACCAAACGAGATCGAACCGTCATTAACCGGTAGCTTACGGTTGAATCGTACGGTCAGACCTTGCTGTTCGAGACGGTTAATTATTCCTTCCAGCAGGAGTTTATTTTGAAACACACCGCCGGCCAGGCAGATTGTCTTGCATTCATGCTGTCTGGCCTGCGAACAAGCGGCATCGCTAAGAGCATTGATCAGGTAGGAGTGAAATCGCCCTGCAATCCGGTCCGTGGGCAGCTTGTTCTGCAAGTCGTCAAGGATTTGTTGAATGACCTTGCGATTATCCAGGATGGTTAGCCCATCCTGTTCCAACCATTGATATTGATAGGTAGATTCAGGGTTTGGATCGGCGATGAATTCCAGTTCGATGGCCGCCTGGGCTTCATAAGTATTCTGTCGGCAGACTCCAATCAAGGCACTGACGGCATCAAACAGCCGGCCCAGACTGGAAGTGGCCGGGCAATTAATTCCCTTTTCCAGCATAGTTAAAATTGGATCAGATTCTTCCGCTGAACAGGACAAGAATTGTTTGGCAAGATTTCTGGCCAGTTCCGTTCCGAAGGCGGCATGCAGGCAACTCAGCGCCATACGCCAGGGTTGCCGGCCGGCCATGTCGCCGCCGGGTTGTTGGAAGTGACTCAGGTGGCCCAAACGCCGAAACCGGGCTCGTTCAACCAGAAGCAGCTCTCCACCCCAGATCGAACCGTCACTGCCATAACCCAGTCCATCAAGCGCCAGGCCAATGACTGGATGGTTGATTTGATATTCGCCCATCACCGCGGCAATATGGGCATGGTGATGTTGAACTGGAACAACCGGCTGTTGGAAATCGCGGGCGTGCCTGGAACTCACCATAGCCGGGTGTAAGTCGCAGACAATCGCCGCCGGTTGCGCTCCGCTGAGCGCCAATAGTTTTTCTGTGGAGTTAAAGGCCACCCGGCTGGTGTTTTCATTTTCGAGATCGCCGGTATGCTGGCCGACAAAAGCCTTGTCTTCCTTTAAAATAGTTACGGTATTTTTCAAATCACTGCCCAGAGCCAGAATATCCAGTTTACTCTGACGATCCAGATCCAACATGCGGGGTACATACCCACGGGCGCGACGTAACAGCATGGGCCGGCCTTGAACCAGCCGCACAACGGAATCATCGCAACTGGTAAAAATGGCACGGTCATGCAGTAGAAATCCATCGGCAATCTCCGCCAGCCGCGCCAGCGCGTGGGTGTTATCCGCTTCGATGGGTTCGTCGGTACTGTTACCGCTGGTCATGACCAGGGCCGGGTAGTTTCCCAGCATCAACAGGACATGCAAGGGGGTATAAGGCAGCATAATGCCAAATTCGCGCGAGTGGGGCGCCACCTGATCGCTAAGTTTGTGATGGGGCAGTTTGGGGCATAAAACAATGGGAGCGGCTGAAGTTTGGAGCAGATCTGCCGCAGTTGAATCAAAGGTGGCTATTTGTCGCGCGGCTTCCAGATCGCGAACCATCAGTGCGAACGCTTTGGCCTGTCGTAACTTTCGCAGCCGCAAACTGGCAACGGCATGGTTATCATCCGCTCTGACTGCCAGATGAAAACCACCCAGGCCTTTGACTGCCAGAATTTTGCCATCTTCCAGCCACTGAACCGCCAGTTTAATAGGATCTTCCTCCTCAATAATCTGGCCGGTTGCATCGGTTAACCAGACATGCGGACCGCATTCCGGACAGGCGTTGGGCTGGGCGTGAAACCGGCGATTGGCCGGATTATCGTATTCAGCCTGACAGGCGTCACACATCTTAAAGACACGCATAGTCGTATGCGGCCGGTCATATGGGACATCCGAGATTATCGTATAACGTGGGCCGCATTGCGTACAGTTGATAAATGGATAACGATAGCGTCGGTCATTGGGATCCAGTAATTCGCGGCGGCAATCGGAACATATGGCGGCGTCGGGAGTAATGGAAAGATCCCGGTTGTTCCCGGATTGCGATCCGGCGATATAAAAATGGCTTTCATCCGGTATGATTGGAATGATCTGATCTTTTTCAAGATTGGGAGATGATAACGACGGTGCTTGTTGAATGGCGTCCCGAACAAACTGGGCGGTCTGTTTGGTCGTTCCCTGAATTTCAATGATAACGCCCAGGCCGGAATTGTAGACCTTGCCGGTCAGGCCCAGCCGGTGAGCCAATAGATAGATAAACGGTCGAAAGCCTACGCCCTGGACCTGTCCGGTAATGGTAATTTGTCGACGAATGGTACTCATTATCATATATAGAAAGTAAACTTATGCTATTATAATAACTTACAGCCAGATATCGAATGGAAAATCGCCCTATATTTATCTTGAGAATCTATGGCAAATCGATATCTGGGATTTAATTTGCTATCTTTATCAATGGCCTTATAATTTGAGTAGATTAAGAATCGTTTGGTAATCTTATGAATTTTATGAGGTTGCCTGAGTTCATCATGCATAAACGGTAATATTATCAGGAAGGAGCAGGTTCGATTATGAATATGCTGCTGGATATTAGTAATGGCTGGTTAGTTGCCATTTCGATCGGAATTCTACTGGTATTGGGCATATTTGTGGTGATGGCCCGGTTTTTAAGTATCTGGATACAGGCCCTGTCCAGTGGCGCCAGTGTCAGTTTTCTGGATCTGATCGGGATGTGGCTGCGGAAAGTGCCGCCGCAACTGATTGTCAAGACCAGGATATCGGCGGTTAAAGCCGGTATTCTGGACCTGAAAACGCCGGCGCTGGAAAGTGTGTTTCTGGTGCGGGGTAATCCCAAAGACGTGCTGATTTGTACTGAAGCGATGATTCTGGCCCATAAAGCGGGATTAATGATTAATTTTGATGAATTACAGGCCCATCATTTTGCCGGCGGGCATGTGGTGGAACTGGTGCAGGCGATGATCGCGGCGCATCGGGCGAAAATTGATCTTTCTCTGGATGTTGCGCGTGCGATTGACCTGGCGGGCCGGGATGTGCTGGATGCGGTAAGAACAACGGTCAAGCCCAAGATTATCGATTGTCCGCAATCGGCGTCGACCCAGACGGGCATGCTGGACGCGGTGGCGAAAGATGGTATCCGGCTCCTGGTTAAGGCGCGGGTGACGGTCCGATCCAATATCAACCAGATTGTCCGGGGCGCCACGGAAGAGACGATTATTGCCCGTGTGGGCCAGGGGATTGTCAGCGCGATCGGATCGGCGGCCAGTTATAAAGAGGTGCTGGAGAATCCGGATCGGATTTCGCGCAAGGTACTGGAAAGCGGGCTCGACGCCCAGACGGCGTTTGAGATCGTTTCCATTGATATTGCCGATGTAAGTGTGGCCTCGGTGCGGGATGTGGCTAATGTGGGGGCGTTGCTGGAGACCGAACGGGCTGAAGCGGATAAGCAAATGCGGCAGGCTGAGGCTGAAGGGCGCCGGGCGATGGCGGTGGCGCGTGAACAGGAAATGGTGGCGCTGGTTCAGGAGAACCGGGCCAAACTGGTGCTGGCTGAGGCGGAAGTGCCCAAGGCCATTTCTGACGCGTTTCGCAGCGGTCACCTGGGAGTGATGGATTATTATCGCATGAAGAATATTATTGCCGATACCAATATGCGGGATTCCATCGGTAAAGAAGGTGAAACCAAGGCTTGATATGACCATTATTTATGACATGATGATCCTGGAGGACCGCGGACCGTTTGATCTATTTGAGTATCTGCCGGTTTTGATATTTATTATTCTTTCGGCGCTGGGCGGATTGAGTCAGCGTAAAAAGAAAGCGCCTCCTCCCGACCGTTCGCCGCAAAAACCGGTTGAATGGCCGGACAATCGCAATGAGGAGTACGCGGCGACCTCTGAACCTGAAATTAAACCTGCGCCTGTTCAGCGTCCATCCCGGCCCATTCCGCGCAGCGGGCCGGCTGTCGTGGTGAAGACCAGGCCCATGAACAAGCAAGTTCCCTCTCAGGCATCCATTGGCGCGGTAAAGTCTCAACCGATGAGGGGGCAGGGAGTTGGGACGGTTGGATCTGTTAAAAGAGTATTGAACAACCGTAAAGAGGTGAGCCAGTCGGAAATCAGCTCATCTCAGCAGGCATCCAGGCCTGATCGAAAACGGATCCCTCTTAATCCAAAGACTATGCGGCAGGCGGTGATTTTGAGTACGATTATCGGTAAGCCCAAGGCGGATGAATGATTGGTTTTTGGGTAGTATGATACGGATGAAGGAGTACTCACCGGGGGGGGAGTCTGTGTGCGGCAAGGAGGCTTGCCGCTAAATTTGATTCGTTTGGGATCGTGGTTTAATATAAGGGCACCTCTAATAATTCATTCAGGGCTGCAAGCGGTCTGATTTTCCTCTGGACGGCGTCACAAAAAACCGTGAATATTGACTAATATGCCCGGTTCTTTGTTCCTTGCCAGAGAAAAATCATCCTCGCTTTCGCCTCTAAAGCAATTATTAGAGGTACCCTTATTATCAACCAGTTTAAGCTCGAAAATATTAGAAATGGGTTCGTTTAGTTGGGGGGGGAATGTCTCTGGGGCGTTGAGGTTATGGGCCGGGGGATTGATGTTGGGCTGGATTATAATATGGGGTTGGGTGATCAGGCAATGATTGGTAGTTAGAGCCTGTCCGCAATTCTTGGATTTTGTGAGCCGCGGTTTTGGGAGGACGGATTTTCAATCGTATCATCAGTAGATGACGGCTGGCGTCCAGGTTATTTTCGTTCAGCGGGTGATTTTCCGATTTCTGCGCATAGTAGCCCCATAAACAGGGCAAGCCGGGGTGGTTTTAAGCCACTTTTTGTCGTTCTTTTTCCCGTTCTTCCTCTTGAGCCAGCTTAATTCTGGCCAATACCCAGAGGTTGTGCGATAAAATGCTCAGGCCCATATGGACTTGGCGGTGATCAAAGCCTTTTTGTTTCATGGGCGCCCCGCAAAAACCATGGCTCAGGATGCTGATTCGGGCTTCGGTCTGACTGCGGCGAGTCTGAGCCTGCCGGAACGGCTCTTCCTGAAGCCTTTCCTTCAGCAAGGCCGGGCTGAGCGGACAAACCGCATTAAAAATATCGTGACTTTCCATGTATTGGCGATTCCCGGCGCTGTCGAAGCCCCGATCGCCGGCCAACAGCTTGACTTGATTACCAAGCTTCTCTTCCATACGCCGGTGGCTGGCTTTAAGCATTTTTTCATCGCTGGGACCTTGCTGACGAAATAACTTCCAGTCCATGATTAAGCCATTGGATTGTTCGGCCAGATAAAGTTGGTTGCCAAATTCCGTCTCCGCGCCGGCCTTGCGGCGCACGATCACATGGATATCCGGCTCGTAAAGGCTCAAGATCTTGTCTGGATTGGCAACCTTGCGTTCGCCGATCATGCGTTCGTGAGCCTGCCTGACCACGGCGGCCAACTGACAGGTCACGCCGGTAATCTGTTTGACGATTTGCCGGACGGAACCGAGAGCGATATCGGCCTTTTTCCAGTGGTTTTCCAGGTTTTTCAGATGATTTTCCGCATGATTCAAGACCCGCCGGATCAGTTTTTTCATCTTTCGCAAAACCGCTTTACGCAGTTTTTTCGCGCCCTTTTTGCGGTTAACATAGGTCATCTCCATGCAGAGCTTATTCATGTTTGAAATAAACTTAGCCGGCTCGCAAGGCATGCGACACAGGATCCCGGCTTTACGAATACGGGCCGTCGCCTTCATCAAGGTACGGGTCGCATCTCTAAACAGCAGCCAGTCGATCGGATAATGAATGTGGGCGCCAATGCAGGTACAGTCAAAATAAGCCTGACTGAAATCCAGGGGGGCCTCCAAAACAACCGAACCCTGGGCCACTTGAAAAAACAGTTCTTCCGCCTGAGCGATTAACTGAGGCGAAAGCGCGTTTTCCAACTCGTTGATTCTGGTTTTGCCGGGGATCCGGGGCAGATCAAAGCGGTTAATGCCGCAAAACCACTGATACAGTTCGCTATGAGACAAGGCCACGGCAAATTTACGCAACGACAAACCCAGCCGCTTACGCAGGATCGACATCCGTAACGCCCAAACGGCCTGGGCACGAATATTCATGCGATCCGTATGGGTTAATTTAACCGGCGTGTCAGTGCCAAAGTGCTCGATGGCCATTTCAGCGTAAGCTTTGTCGAGAAAATACTGGAGAAACAACTGCTCCAGATCGCTGTGGCGGATGATCTGGTCCATGGCCAGCAACTGCTGGCGTTCCTGGCGATACTCCAGACAGCCAAATTCTTCCGGAATACCTTTGTCAAACAACTGCTGAACGGGTAAAATCTCTGGCATAGGTGTGTTCCCTTTTTTAAGGAAAAATGATTCGCAAAACATTTTATAACACACCTATTTTACGGTTTTGACCCAAAATAGCACGCTATAACTCCGACTCTTTTACATAATCTTTTGAAATCTATAGGGTTAAAGCTACGGACAGGCTCTAACTATCTGGGAGCGATGGGGTATGTCCAGGCCATGAAGGAACTGGATACCCAGTTGACTGACATGAAGCAATCGATTTCACAGATTATTTTTGCTTCCAGTTCCGGAGGGACCCAGGCCGGCATGGTGGTTGGTAATCGATTATTGGGAAACAAATATCAAGTTATTGGTATTGGCATTGAGAAGGAGCAGTACGGCCAGCTGACTTTAGCGGAAAAGGTGTTGGTTATCAGCCGGGAGACTATCAAACATCTGGAGATGGATATTGATATCAGCAGGTCTGACATTGACATCAGGACCGCTTATTCGAATAGCGGTTATGGGGTGGTGAGCGAAGGGGACCGTGAGGCAATCAAAGCCATGGCGCAAGCAGAAGGAATTCTTTTGGATCCCGTCTATACTGGGCGGGCGATGGCAGGATTGATCGATATGATTCGAAGCGGTCAGATCGATAAGAAAGACCGCGTACTGTTCTGGCATACCGGCGGTACAGCCGCTTTGTATCCTTATACCGGGGATTTAGTCTGGCTTTGAAGATAGAATTATTTTGTTAGACTTTTAGGAATTTATTCAGATGCAGATGGTGAAGATGCGGGCAATGATAATTGCGATTCGATGTTTTGTTATACTGGCAATCTGTTTTGTTGGAACAGGATGTAAGCAATCGGTTTATAAGGAGCCGCCGGATTATGAATCCAATCTGGATTGGACGGTCTCCAACGTTATGCATATTGCCCGGATCGATACTGGGGTAGAAGTTGGATATTATCTGTTTCCGATGCCGAGCAGACAGGTATTGGTAGAGGAGATCCGAAGAGATGCGATTCGCGCTAATAGCGTTGAAGAACTGACATATTATTGGGCGGCGTTAAGTGGCGATATGATTGGACTCTATTCGCCGAATTCTATTGTTGCTGATCCGGATAATGGCTTGGTTAAACTTTCGCAGGCTGAGATGGATAAGATTAAATTCATTTTAAATCTTTTGGGGAAAAAGGTCAGTTATGATAGTGGCTTGGGGAGTTTGTGATGAGTAGGAACAAACGGCGCTTTCTCGCTTTCTGGTAAGTTGTGATTGTTTGTCAAGAGATATGATGAATGATTGTGAGACAGGGAACTTTTATTTTACACCAACCGCATGGACGGCTTTGAGGGCGAAGAGGCCGGTGGGGAGGGGGATGGAGTTGGTGCGGCGGTGGTATTGGCCGGTTTGTCGGAAGGTTTGAAGTTGCTGGCGGATGTAGGTTTCGGAGCCGATGGCCAGGCCGTCGATGAAGTGTTTGAACTGTTGCAGGAAGAGGCCGGGGTGGGCGAAACCCAGGGATTGCTCGTTTTCGAGGATGGCGGCGGGGATTGGGGGGTGCTTGGCCTGGGAGTCGGCGTCTGAAGGTGTGAGGTTGCCGCGGTAGGTGAGGCGGTGGGTGTAATCTTTGAGGGCCTGGGGCTCGGTGGTGCGCTGGTCGAAGAGTTGATGGAGGGGCAGCAGCCAGGCGGCGGTGTGGCCGCGCTGGGTGCGTTGGTGGTAGGAGCAGAACTCGTAATCGGCGGGGTGGGCGGCCTGGCCGGCGCGGACAGGGTTGAGATCGACGTAGAGCATGCAGTCGCGGACGGCGCGTAAGTCTTTGAGGAATACAGACTTGAAGCGCGTGGCCCAGAAGCGGCCGCGGCGTTCGAAGGTCTGGTTGTACCATTTGGCGAAGCGGGCCTGGAGGTTGCGGAGGAGCTCGGAGAGGTCGAAGAGGCGGTCGTTGAAGCGCTGCCATTGGGCCGGGGACCAGTTGGCGATGATTTCCTGGGAATGGGGGCCGGGGTAGAGGAGGTGGGCGCGGCGGGCGAGTTCGGCGGGCGGGAGCTGGGATTTGGGGTCGAAGCGGAGGATGAGGTGGTAGTGGTTGCCCATGAGGGCGAAGGCGGCGACCTCGCAGCAGTAGGCGCGGGTGTAGTGCTGGATGAGGGCGAGGAGTTTGCGGCGGCAATTGGGCTGCTGGAGCGGGCGGTCGGCGGGTGAGCCGGCGATGCGGCTGTAGACGTGGTAGAAGGCGGCGAACCGGGTTTGCTTGAAGCGAAGGCGGCAGGACATAACGTAACTCCTTTTATATAAATACGATATACTAATTAATGATTGGTATGAGGGCTTTGGATAGTTGAAGGATAATGGGTGAAAAATTAGCGGTGGTGGGGTGGTGGGGTTTATTGGGCGGGGCAGAGGGCGAGGAGGTTTTTGAGGGGGGTATCGGGGGGGACTTCGCAACCGGGCATGAGGATGAAAGGGTGGCTGGCTAGCTGGATGCAGTTGGCGGCGGCCTGGCGGATTGATTCGGGAGTGCCTTGCAGGATGACGGAAGTGGGATCGATGTTGCCACAGAGAGTGATATCGGGGCCAACCTGCCGGCGGGCGTGATCGAGCGGGACCATCCAATCGACATCAATGATATCGGCGCCGGTTTGGGCCATGTCGTGGATGATAGCGGAAATGTTACCACAGATATGCAGTTTGGCTGTGGCGCCAGCAGCGTGGATCGCATTGATCAGGCGTTTTTCATATGGCAGGACATACTCACGATAAAGGGTTGCGCCAACCAAGCTGGCGGCGGCATCGCCAATACCGATCATATCGGCGCCGGCGTTGATCTGGGCCAGGGCAAACGCAATGGCAGTCTCAACAATCGGCTCAACGGCCTGGAGGTAAAGTTCGGGATTGTCCATCAGGTCGATCAGGGCGTGTTCCAAGCCGCGCAAGTCAGCATATTCGGCCAGTGGGCCTTCCACCCAGCCTAAGACGCTGTGGGTCTGGCCAATGGCGGCTGACATGGCTTTAACACTTTCAACGCGCTGGCGAGTGCGTTCATACTGATCGATGGCCAGCGGGGCCAGGCGTGCAATATCTTCGGGAGTTTTGAGGATAGTATCCCTGGGGATGCCAACTCCTTCCTCGGGATAGTTGAACTGCATACCATAGGCGGAGGCTTCACGCCAGGGATCGCTGATGGCGCTGATCTGATCGATACCAAGATCACGAGTAACGGCCAACTGGGCGGTAGTAAGGACTTCACCATCCAGATAATAATCTCGGTAGCTGCGGCCAATATAGTGAGCGGCCCAGGCCATGAAAATGGGAGTAACCGCGATTCGGTCTACCGGCCGGCCGGCTAATGTGGCATAAATGCGTTCTTTAGAATTCATCATGGGCTCCGATTAGTTAAGATTAATGACAAAGGCCAGAAGTATTTTAACTGATACCTCGTTATTTGCCAGAAAAACCGGGTATTGCCGGGAAGGGGAAATATCGGTACACTGATGGGGCTAACGTGCCGGCTGAACGGCTGGATGCTAGTGATTGTAACTGATTTAAATATAAGTTATTATGACATTTAGTTCTCAGGAGATACTACATGCGACTCGAAAAAGACGCTTTTGGACCGGTGGAAGTGCCCTATGAGGTTTATTACGGCGCCCAGACCCAGCGGGCGCGTGAAAATTTCAAGGTTGGCAGTGAACGCTTTCCGGCTCAGTTTATCCGGGCGCATGGAGTGGTGAAGCGGGCGGCGGCCCGGGTGAATTGTGATTTGGGATTGCTGGCGCCGGATCTGGCCGAGGCGATTATTCAAGCGGCTGATGAGGTGATCGGATGCAAGCTGCATGATCATTTTCCGCTGGTCATCTGGCAGAGCGGCAGCGGTACCCAGTTTAATATGAATATGAACGAGGTGATTGCCAACCGGGCGATCCAGATCCTGGGTGGTGAGATGGGCACAAAATCGCCGGTGCATCCGAATGATCATGTCAATATGTCGCAATCGACGAACGATACGATTCCGACTTCGATGCATATCGCAGCTGCGACGGCGCTGGTAGAACATCTTCTACCACGGTTGCGCGAATTGCATTCATCGCTGGAATTGAAAGCGAATATGTTTAAATCGATTGTCAAGATCGGCCGCACACATTTGCAGGACGCAACACCGCTAACCCTGGGGCAGGAGTTCAGTGGTTATGCCGCCCAGATTCGCAAGGCAACTGAAACGGTAAGCCGCAATCTGGAACATCTCTATGAACTGCCTATAGGCGGAACAGCCGTGGGGACCGGGCTGAATACACCGCCGGGCTACGACAAGAAAATGGCTGAGGAGATCTGCCGGATTACGGGATTGCCGTTTCAATTGACGGATAACAAGTTCGCGCTGATGGCCTCGCATGATGCGATTGTGGCGACTTCGGGGGCGCTGAAGACGCTGGCAGCGGCTTTGTTTAAGATATCCAACGATATCCGGTTGCTGGGCAGCGGGCCGCGCAGTGGACTGGGTGAGTTGATCCTGCCGGCAAATGAGCCGGGCAGTTCGATCATGCCCGGCAAGGTGAATCCAACCCAGTGTGAGATGGTGAGTATGATTGCCTGCCAGGTTTATGGCAATGATGCCGCCATCGGCATGGCCGGGGCGCTGGGCAACTTTGAGCTGAATGTTTATAAGCCGTTGTTTGCGTATAATATTCTGCAATCGATTATTCTGTTGGCGGGAGGAATCAAATCGTTTGATGACCGGTGTGTAATCGGGATCGAGCCGGATCATCAGCGGATTCGCGAACTGCTCAATCGTTCACTGATGCTGGTAACGGCTTTGAATAAGCGTATTGGTTATGATAAGGCTGCCGAAATCGCATTGAAGGCCTGGCGTGAGAACAGTACCCTGCGCGAGGCGGCGCTGGAACTGGGGCATGTGACCGCGGAAGAATTTGACCAGTGGGTCCAGCCGGATAAGATGGTGCAACCGGGGTAGAGGGAGGCTGATTACAGTGGGAATCTCTTGAGATCAAAAATCAAAATTCTGGAGATATGATGAGAGCGATTGCGATGTGTCTGATATTAGCAATGGCGTGGTCGAGTGCATCGGGGTATGAGTACGTGGTTGGGCCAGATGGTGATGATGGGAATCCGGGCAGTGCAGCGCGGCCGTTTGCCACTTTGCAACGGGCTCAGCGGGCAGTGCGGGAGCTGGCCGCGCGTGGGGATGAGCCGATACGTGTAATGGTTAAGAATGGGGTGTATTATCTGGATGAGCCGCTGGTGTTTGGGCCGGAAGATAGTGGTACCGAGTCGGCGCCAGTGGTGTATCGTGCGGAGCAGGAGGGCGGTGCAGTGATCAGCGGTGGAATGAGGCTGACGCTCAATTGGAAACTGTATCGCGAAGGGATCATGCAGGCTCAGGTCCCGGCGGTATTGAGCCAAACTGACAAATTTGAAATCGATCAGCTTTTTGTCAATGGCCAGCGTCAGCCGATGGCGCGGTATCCGAATTATGATCCTGAGGCCCGGCCTTATAACGGCGCGGCTGCGGATGCCTTCAGTCCGGAACGTGCGGCCCGCTGGTCTGATCCAACCGGCGGCTATATCCACGCGATGCACCGGGCGCACTGGGGCGGCTATCATTATCGCATTACGGGTAAAAACGCACAAAATGAAGTGAGCTATGAAGGGGGCTGGCAGAACAATCGGCAGATGGGTATGCATCCGAAGGACCGTTTTGTCGAGAATATTTTCGAAGAACTGGATGCGCCGGGCGAATGGTATTATAACGCACGTACCGGGACGTTATATTACTGGCCTGCGCCGGGGCAAGAAATTGCGTCCGCCACTTTTGAGGTGGTGCGCTTGCGACATCTGGTGGAGTTTCGGGGGAGTCTCGACCGGCCGGTGCATCACATTACTTTGACAGGTTTTGTTTTTCGGCACGCGGCCCGGACCTTTATGGATACCCGGGAACCCCTGTTGCGCAGTGACTGGACGATTTATCGAGGGGGCGGGGTTCTGCTGGATGGTGCTGAAGATTGTATTATCAGCGATTGTGAATTTGATCAGCTGGGCGGCAACGCGGTTTTTGTCAGTAATTATAACCGGCGGATTATCGTGCGGGGCTGTCATATCCATGGCTGCGGCGCCAGCGGCGTCTGTTTTGTGGGCAATCCGGATTCTGTCCGCAATCCACTGTTTGAATATAACCAGCGGCAGCGTTATGATGAGATCGACCTGCGGCCCGGGCCCCAGACGGATCATTATCCGGCGGATTGCCAGGTGGATGACTGCCTGATCCACAACGTGAGTGTAATGGAGAAACAGGCCACCGGGGTACAGATCTCCATGTCCAGCCGTATTACCGTGCGGCATTGTTCGATTTATGATGTGGGACGGGCCGGGATCAATATCAGTGAAGGGACCTTTGGCGGGCATTTGATTGACTCTTGCGATGTATTTGATACGGTTCGCGAAACCGGGGATCATGGTAGTTTTAATTCCTGGGGTCGTGACCGTTTTTGGGGATTGAAGGATGCCCCGGCTGATGAACTGGCCGGTCTGGCGCTGTTGGATGTGGCCACCAATACCATTCGGAACAGCCGCTGGCGCTGCGATCATGGTTGGGATGTGGATCTGGATGATGGTTCTTCGAATTATGAAATTTATAACAACGTTTTTCTACACGGTGGGTTGAAGCTGCGTGAGGGATTCCATCGCCGGGTCTGGAACAATATCGGGATCAACTGTTCACTGCACGCGCATGTCTGGTATCCCCAGAGCATGGATATATTGAACCGTAATATCTGGACGGAGGCGTATCCCAATCCGATTTCGATGCCGAAAGGCAAATGGGGGATTCAAAATGACTATAACTTGTTCACCAGCGAGACCGCGTTGAAGAAAGCTCAACAATATGGCTGGGATAGCCATTCAGTAGTTGGCGATCCGGGCTTTATCAATCCGGCCAAGGGCGATTACCGGGTGCAAAAGGATTCACCGGCGCTGAAACTGGGTTTTCAAAATTTTGCCATGGACCAGTTTGGTGTTATGAAACCAGCTTTACGCGCACTGGCCCGAACCCCTGAGTTACCCCGATTGCGGTGGCAGGAATCGCAGGCACTGGAACACGAGGATGGGCCGGCGTTTTACTGGCAGGGAGCGAGTGTAGAGGCGATTACCGGCGAGGCCTTTTCGGCATTTGGCGTCAATAAAGAAGATGGCGGAGTACATTTAAAAGAAGTACCTTCCGGTTTGTTTGCGGCCAGGTGTGGTTTCCAAAAGGGAGATCTGATCCAGGCGGTTAACGGCCAGGCAGTAAAAACTGTAATGGAACTTTATGCTGCTACCAATCGGGCCGCGGGTCGTTCGTTGCAGATAAACTATGTGCGCGGGCAACAAAGTCGGGCGCTGGCAATGGATCGTTATATTTATGTCACTATGTTAAATTTTGATGACAAAGAGAATAAAGAGATGGCCGACATCCTGTCCGTTGCAGATACGCTCCCATTTAAAGCGGTAAAAAGCACTCCTGATACAGCCAACGAGCCGTTATCGGTACTCAGTGATGGCCGGCTGGCGCGCAATTATGGCCCGGTCTTTCGCAATGGGGTAGAATCCGGCGTTTATGAAATTGACCTGGGCCATGAGGTGGAGATGAAACAGATATCCACCTGGTCCTTTAACCAGAATGGGAATCGCGGCCGGCAGTGTTTTAGCTTGTTTGGGGTTGATCCGGGCAATTCGAGTACACCCGGAACAAAGCGGATTCGGATTCCACTGGCAACGGTCGAAACGGCGGGCTATTCAGATGGCCTGTTTACAGTAAGCAGGATAAAAACCAGCGATGGTTCTTCACTGGGGTGTTATCGCTGGTTAGAATGGAACGTGTCGCCAGTAACTGAGGCACAAGAAAATACTGCTTATCAGGAATTTCAGGTTAAATGATATGAGCAGATAGGGAGCAGATTAAATTTTTCCATTTGTTAATAGTCGAAAATCGCCCCTTGATTTATCGGGATTTTCTTAATCAGATGATATTAGTCGGCATAAAAAAAGAAATGTGATTTTTTCCAATTTTTCCGCGCAAGATATTACTAAATCTTGCGGAGGTATCGGTGAATCAGGCGCCTGGTGTTGTTATCAGGCTGGATGTGTTTATCTAAAATCGATACCAGAAAGGAAAGATTATGAAAAAGTCACTGATTCTCCTCGTCGCGGCAATTATGTTATTCTCGATGCTAAGCCTATTATCGGCCTCCACTTATATCGATGATGGCAAGGTCCATATTTTTAACGCCTCCAATCCGGTCTCGGGAGTTTTGTTTATTGATACGAATAATGTGACCGGGCCGGGGAGCATGGTTGAAATCCGGCCGGGTGGGTCGATAGGAATGTGGCTCGAGGCGCATCATTATAGTCAAGTAAAGATGAGTGGCGGCGTAGTGGAAGCCAGCGTCGAAGCTAATGGCTATAGCCAGGTTGATATTTCAGGCGGGCTGATTGGATTCTGGCTGGATGCCAGGGATGCCAGTCAGGTGACCTTTCAGGGAGGTACTCTTGATGGTCCATTTCGTGCCTATCAGAATAGCGCCGTAGAAATCAGTGGCGGTACTGTTGTTCAGGGATTTTACGGTCGTGATTCCAGCCGTATCATTATGACTGGCGGTACGCTGGGGGATGACCTGAGAATCGAAGCGAATAGCCATTTCACGATGATGGGCGGTCAGATTAAAGACAGTTTTTATGCCGCGGACAATAGTGTGCTGACGCTGGTAGGCAGCGATTTTCGCATTGATGGCAAGTCGTATGATTACGGTGATTATCATTTTAGCGATTTCTGGCAGGAAATTACCGGCACACTGGCTGACGGCAGTGTTTTGGATAATGAATTGCATTTCTGGGATGAGACCGCTACGCTGCAACTGCGACCGATACCTGAACCGGCGACGTTGAGTTTGCTGGCGTTGGGGGCATGGTGGATTACAGGAAAAAAGGGGGCTGATCGTCGGACCGGAGTAATTCTTGACAAAACCTGCTGATTAAATTTTAATGGTCACTATCCTACAGGTTTAAAACGTGAATATGACAAGCCCGGAAAACGTCTTGAATGCAGAAAGATAGTGACAATACCCGGCCGGGACTGTTTCAGACGACCCGCTGGTCTGAGATTGTTCTGGCCCAGGCCAGTGATACTGAAAAAAAGAAGATCGTCATGGACCGGTTACTGGAACGGTACTGGAAACCGATATACCGGTTCATTCGCCAGCAGGGGCATCGTCACGATGAGGCTTCTGATCTGACCCAGGGATTTATCGCGGAAGTGGTTCTTAATCGCGATTTATTCAAACGGGCCGACCAAAGTAAAGGCCGATTTCGTACGTTTTTGCTTCATGCTCTTAAATGTTTTCTAGCGGATGACTATCGAAAAAGAAATGCAAAATTCCGGTGTCCGGCCGGACAGCAGGTTGACCTGGACTTATTGGAGCCAGGTCAACTGCCTTGCGCGTTCGATCAGGCAGATCCTGACAAGGTATTTCACTATCAATGGGCTGTGGAGATCATCGAGCGTACAATAGACCAAACCCGGCAGTATTGCATTCAAACCGGGCGCGAGCTTTACTGGACCCTGTTTAATGAACGCATTCTTAAGCCGATTCAAACACAATCAAAACCACCGGCGTTGAAAACCCTGTGTATGTCTTTAAAAATTGCCAGTGAATCGCAGGCTTCCAATATGGTGGTAACCGTTAAGCGGACATTTCGACGATTTCTAATGGAACATCTTGGTATGGATGACAATCAACCAGCCGAAATTGATGACGAATTTAATATGTTGCTAGCCAGCCTGGAAAGCTAATATGCCGACGCACACATAAATCCTATTAATATAATGGACGAAAGAAAACAACCTATTCAATGGACCCCGGAAAGTCTCAGGCAGCTTTTGATGCTAGGGCGTGACCTGCCGGAGGATTCACCGCCTGATAAAGAAGAGACATTAAGCCGGGTGCTTTTCAATGAACTGCCGCCGGATCGGGAGCAGCTGGCGTTTTTGCCGGAGATCATCCGGCATGCCTGCGAACATGTTGGAATCATTAATGACCGTAACGTACTGGATTTTCTGATCGATGACAACACTGACCTGAATATATTGAAACGGATTAAAGAATTCGGCAAGGAACAGGCCCTGCACGCGCAGTCAGCCAATTTACGTGAAATTGGCAGTTTGATTAATTATTGCGGGATCGCCCGCGCGCTGGTCAGTCATCAAAACAAGCTTTCCCGGTTGTCCTATCAGGAGTTAAGAGAAAAATTTGACCGGCTCGCGGGGAAATCCTGGATTCGGTCTGAACTGCGTGATCTGCTCTGTCAGGCCGGTCAATACTGCCGGAAGCGAGTGTCCGATGGCCAATGATGAAACAAGAGATATCTTTGGGGATTCTTTTCCGGTGGTGGAGGGATTTAAGTTTGTGCGCTTTATGGGCTCGGGAGGAATGGGGGCTACCTGGAAAGCGATCCAGTTAAGTACGAACCGCGAAGTTGCGGTCAAGTTTTTGAAGACGGATCAACTAATATCGCAAAAATCAGTCGAACGGTTCCGACGTGAAATCATGTTGGCGGCCCGGTTGAATCATTCCAATATTGTTCATGTTTACGATAGCGGTCTTTATCATGGCCGGCTTTATTATGTGATGGAACTGGTTGAGGGAATCCACCTGGATCAATATGTTACGCAAAACCAGCTGTCCAGTAACCAGATACTGGCTTTGGTTATCAAAATATGTCAGGCTGTTGCTTATGCTCATCAGGCCGGGATTGTTCACCGAGACCTGAAGCCTTCGAATATCCTGATGACCGCAGATGGGGAGCCGCATATTGTTGATTTTGGACTGGCCCGGCAGGCGGTGAAGGATGATACGTTTGGCGTGTCGGTATCGATTGCGGGCGAGATATCCGGGACTCTGGGTTATATGTCGCCGGAGCAGGCTGAGGGGAAACATGATGTTATCGATTTTCGCAGCGATATTTATAGTATCGGCGTGATACTCTATCGGCTGTTGACGGGCCACAGCCCCTATCTGCCTGCTGATGGTTTTTATCAGAGCCTGCAAGCCATTGTCGAAGGGAAAATTGTTCCTCCCATCCAGCGTGATGCGCGAATGTCTCAATCGCTGAATACCATTATTCTAACCGCATTGCAGCGCGATCCGGACCAGAGGTTTCCATCGGTCCGGGCGCTGGCTGATACGTTGGCGGGGGAATTGGGAATGGCGTTGCCTGAAAAAGCTCCCGTTGAGACCACCACAAAGCAACCTGTTAAAAGGCAGACGGTCAAGCGGGTGGTTTATACCGGTATCGGGCTAGTGGCGGTATTGTGGTTAATAATCGTCCTGGTGCAGAAAGGTAGTTCTCCGAATGGTCAGCAATTGAAAACTCAAGCACCTGATAGCCGACAGGTGATCAATTCTCCGGTGACGACACAAACAAGTGATGATCGGCAGGCGCAGGCCTGTTTTGAGTGTCTCAGCCGGTCGGTGTCTCAGGCTGATATGATTCGGGCCCGGTTCAAAATGGAACAGCTGCTGAAAGACTTCGGCCAATCTGATGTGGTTAAAACACAGCAGGCCAAGATCGATACTTTTAATCAAATTATTCAAACTACGCTTGCGGGCAAAAGCCTGGTAACACAGGCTACCTATGTCATTGATAAATCGACGGATAACGCTAAAAACTTCCAGCGGCCTGATGAATTCGGTCGGTTGGGGCCGTCGATGGGATTGACTCAAAAAGGGATGGCGGTATGCCGGGTTTTTCTGGAAGATGAAGATCTTGAAAAGCGAATTCGTCTGGAAAGCAGCTTTGATCCTGTTGACAGGGATGGGCGTCCGACTGGTGGTTTGATAAACAGTGGCGATCTGGTTGTTTTGCAGGATCGGATCGCTTCGATGCGTGATTCTGTAAAGCCGGGGTATGTTGCTATTAAAAGCTTGTATCATTATCCGGTCAGAATCGATTTTGATATGATTCAGGATCGGGTCAGCGACCTGGGTGATATCTATATCCGAACCATTTCGTCGCAGCAGAAAGGCAGTTTGAAGATTCAGGTAACCCTTGAAAAAGGGCTATCGGCAGAAGGCAGTTTGGTTACGCTTGACCATGGTCTGGCCAGTGAAGCGCTGGATGAATCATCGGGCTGTGTCTTCCGTGATATTGCCGCGGGCACCTATCAGTTGAGCGTGGGGCGGCCGGGTTGGTATCAGTGCAACCGTCGGGATGTTGAGGTGGCGGCGGGCCGGAGCCAGACGGTTACGATTGCAGCTTATAAAATGCAAACGGTACGTTTTCGGTACCGATTCTATCATCACGAAACCGGGGAAGTGCGGTCATGTATGGGCGCTGTCGAAACCAGCGCGACCTGGCGGGCGGATGATCTCTGGGAGGATTTGTCGATACCGATATTTCGAATCGGTGACTGGCAAGGGACTACGGCTGATATCGATGGGCTGTTTGGCAATTTAACTATTCTCGATCCGGGTCAGGGCCAGGACTTTGAGCAGATCGGTTTGCCGCTAAACCTGCCGGATACGCGTGTAACACGGCCGGTGCCACTGAAGGTCAATACTGTTTATGCCTGGCAAAAGACGTTTCCGCAAAAACAATTTGAGGGGATTATCGAGATTCTTTCTATTGAACCTTGCCATTAAGATTGAAGCAGTTTATCAGAAGTTGCGATCGAAGGCCAGCGATGGATCGAGGACTTCGCCGATGACGTTGGGAGTATGGGCCTGCTGAGCATAAGCTATCATTTTCTTCAGGATATCGGGCTGGGATTGGGCCAGGTTGTTGGATTCTTCGATATCTTCAGACAGGTCATACAGTTCCCATTGAGCCGCCTTGCGGGGTTTGACGGCTTTCCAGTTATTCATGCGAACGGCCTGGGCGCCGGTCAATTCCCAATAGAGGTATTCATGCTGCTGCTGGGAGTGGCCGGCCTTCGATTCGCCCAGTAAGGTGGGCAGAAAAGAAATTCCATCGATTGATTTTGGTGCTTGTGCGCCGGCGAGTTCTGCGAGGGTGGGCATCACATCGGCGAAGCTGCACAGGTGGTCTGTGGTCGTGTTGGGTTTGATTTTGCCGGGCCAGTATACGATGTAAGGGACGCGCAGGCCGCCTTCGTAGAGGTTGCCTTTCTGGCCTCTGAAGGTTTTTTGGGTAACCGGATTGTCATTGGGTCCGAAGAAGTTGCCGAAGTAACGCTGGCCGCCGTTATCGCCGGAGAATACGACAATGGTATTTTCATCGATTTTCAGCTCTTTCAGCAATGCCAGCAGTTCACCGACCTGGCGGTCCACCATGTGAATCATGGCGGCGTAAACTTTGGCATCGTTCTGGTTTCTCTGGCCGGCAGTCCAGGGTTTGTCTTTATATTTCTGCCAGGCCGGCTCCTCTTCGGGGATGCCCCAGAGGCCATGGGGCGGGGTCCAGGGACAGTAGCAGAAGAAGGGCCGGTCTTTGTTGTCGATAATGAATTGGCGGGCTTCCTGATAGATGCGGTCGTGGGAAAAGGTCTGGCCCTGGTAGGTATCGCCAGTATTGCCGGGCAGGTATTCCAGTTTAGAGTTGCGGATCAGATAGCGCGGGAAATAGCAATGGGCATGGACCTGATGGTAATAGCCATAGAAGGTATCGAAGCCGTGTTTTTCCGGGACACCGGTGGTGCCGCAGTCGCCCAGGCCCCATTTGCCAAAGCCGCCGGTGACGTAGCCGGCATCCTTGAGTATCCGGGCGATGGTGATATCCTCGGCGCGCAGTGAACCGGCGGCACCACCGCCGGCGTTGGAACGCACGGTAGTATGGCCGGGGTGCTGGCCGGTCATGAGAACACTGCGCGTGGGGGCGCACAGGCTGCTGCCGGCGAGGCATTGGGTGAAGCGAATTCCTTCGGCGGCTAACTTATCTACGTTGGGGGTTTCCAGGATGGGGTGGCCCATGCAGGATAATTCGTAATAGCCCCATTCATCGGTGATGATGTAGAGAATGTTGGGGCGTTTGGCGTTGGCGGCGGTGAGTGCCGCTGGGCCGGCCAGGAATGCAGTAGTGGCGGCGAGTGAGGTCTGTTTGAGAAATTCGCGTCTGTTCATAACGGCTCCGTTGAAAATGACACAACAGTATCCATTGATAAAAGGTTCGACGATAGCTGGCAAATATGGCCGGATTGGTCAGCTTGAGGTATTTGGTAGTTTAAGGCATGAGGCGCTGTTGAAGCCATAAAAATCCAGATACCGGGAACTTATTGATCCGGTAGGGAGGTAAATGTTTTACCTGAAGGCAATAATCGGTTATGATCCGGGTTGATATAATGGAGCAGCGGCCTATAATAATGGGCTATGATGGCCAGTTACGTTTGTTTGGGCAGCCCAGAAATGGTAGCTTGTGTCTAATGGAAAATAGAATCGTATCGAATTTAACCTGTGTTAATTCATTTCAGTTTAAGGAGCATAACATGAAGAAAGTACTGATGTTAGGGTTGTTAGTGATGGCGATGGGTTTGATGGGTTGTTCATCACAGCGGACGATGCTGTTTAATGGCAAGGATTTGAGTGGGTGGAAGACTTGTCTGGTGGATGACAGCGCGACGCCGGATCAGGTATGGTCGGTGACGGACGATGGGGTGATGCATTGTGTGGGTAAGCCCAACGGGTATATTCGGACGGCTGACAGTTACAGTAATTACAAGCTGCATGTGGAATGGCGCTGGGTGGATGAGCCGACCAATAGCGGGGTGCTGCTGCATGCGACCGGCGAGGATCAGGTCTGGCCGATCTGTATTGAGGCGCAGCTCAAGCATGAAAGCGCCGGGGATATTGTGACGATACAGCATGGGGCGGCGATTACTGTGGATGGCAAGGTGATCAAGCCGGAAGGCGATACGATTTTCAAGATCGCGCCCAAGAAAAATCCCTGTAACGAAAAAGAGCCGGGGCAATGGAACAAGTATGATATTGTCTGCCTGGGGGATAATGTCTGGCTGTATGTCAATGGCGAGCTGCAAAACTACGGTACTGACGCCAGTTTGACTTCGGGGCCGATCTGTCTGCAATCGGAAGGGTCGGCGATTGAGTTCCGCAATATTTACCTGGAATCGTTGAAATAGCCGGTTAATACAAAGCGATGTACATGGGGCGGTCTGAAGGCCGCCTTTTTTTTTGGATTGAACAGGCAGAATAGTGGCATCATAGAAGTCGCAAAGAAAACAGCCGGGCCGGCAGTGCCGGAGTCAAAAAAGAACCACGATTGGACGCGTATAAACGCCAATAAAAGCCGGAGGCTTGATTGGGTTGGGTGGAATTTAATTGCCGGTGAGTGTGATGGTGACGGACTGGCCGGGTTGGGGCGGGGTGAAGGGCTGGTACCGGCCTTGGTGCCAGTAACGCCAGCAGTAGTGGGGGCTTTCGAGCGGGTGCTGGAAGGTGAAGCGGGCTTCGGTGGGCTGGTGGTTGGTGTTGACCTGGGTGATTTCAATAGTCAGACCGGTGAGTTGAACGGTTTCGTGGAGACGCATGGGGTTTTCCGGGCGGCGGAAGATGTGGTCGAAGACCAGCGGGGTAAAACCGTTTTGGGGATGAACGATGAGGGTGTGGTCATCGGCGCGGGTGATTGTGATGGGAAAGAAGCCGGAACTGAGTACACGGAGATGCTGGGCGGCGGGCCGGCCGTCCAGTTGGCGGGCAACCTGGAAATAGGCGGACAACAGGCTGTAAGGTGGGTTAACGACGATCAGGTCCTGTTGGGCGATGGCCGTATCGTCGGCTTCGATGTGGGTCATTTTCTGGAAAAGGGAGGGCGGGCCCATGGGCGCGGCGGCGCTGATGACCAGGATGAGCGGCGCCGCGATGCCGTGAGTGAAGATGAGGAGCCAGGCGAAAAGGCGGCGGCTGAATCGTTGGGCAAAGGAGCGGCGTGCGGATTGAACGTAGTCTGGCAGGCGGGTCAGGAACAGGGCTATCAGGGGCAGGGCGCCAATGGAGGCGAACAGCAGCATGCGGTCGCAGGGGAGCGTGGTGGCCAGGGGGATGATGGACAGGAAGGCGCCGGCAGCCCAGAAACGGGCGGTTCGGTCGGTTTTGATCAGATTGAAAAAGGCGGCGGCCACCAGCAGGCAGCAGATGACCGCAGCGGCGATATGAAATGGATTGGCAGGGCCGAGGATAAAGACCAGGTTGGCTGAGAGGGGGGTCAATAGACCGGCGATCAGTTGGGGGATCCGCCAGGTAGCGGCCAGCAGGAAGCGGCCCGGTTCGTGGAGTGGATCGATATACCAGCCGATGGCGTGAACACCGTAGTCCAGATAAGACCAGGCGATGCGCCAGCAGATGATGATGAACAGGTAGGGCAACAGGGAGCGCAGGCGGCTTTTAAGTGAGGTGGTGTCGTAAAACAGGGCGTAAGCCAGCAGGTAGGCGAAGGTGGCAAGGCCGGATTCTTTAGCCAGCAGGCTGAGCAAAAGGCACAGGGGCGCGAAGAACAGGGCCGGGATGGAATTGTAGCGTCGCCAGTGATGGTGAGCGGCCAGGGTGAGCAGGGCGAAGACCGCGGCGATGAGGGTGTTGCGATTGGCCAGAAAGGCAACCGGCATGGCGTGGGCGTCATCGATGGCGAACAGGAGTGCGGCCAGGCCGGCGGCGAGGGTGGGACCCATGATATCGCGATAGAACAGGCTGATGAGCAGGATGAGCAGACCGTACCAGAGGATACTCTGGGCGTGCATGAGCGATGGGTGGCCGGGCCAGAGCCGGTAATCGAGCAGATGGGTGAGGCAGGTGAGCGGGCGCCAGAAGGCGGCTTTGGCGTTGGGATCGGCCCACCAGGGCAGGTGGCCGGCGTCCATGAGGGCGTGGTTGGTTTGGGGATCGCCGGAGAGGAAATGGAACAGGTCGAGCGGCCGGCCGGTATTGCCGGGAAAGTTTTTGTCCTGATTGGTGGTATTGGAAAAGACCGCGCGGTGCCAATAGTCATCGGCCAGCCAGCCGGCGCCCAGGGAAGGCAGGGCCAGAAGAATACCGACGGCGGCTGCCAGCAGGGGAGCGGCCGGGTGGATCAGGAGGATGGTCAGTTTTTCGCGCAGCTTCATAATCACGATTGAGACTAAATGGCCGGATCAGATCTGTTTATGTTATAACGGGTGGCAGGGGGGGATGTTAACGGTTAAAATGGAATTTTTCTGGAGACTATTCCGGGGGCATTGTGTAACTGACGACCGGGCAAGGGATTCTGATTAAAAGGTTTTCAAGTTCCTGCTTCTTTTAATCCTATCCTAAACCGGCAACGCCGGATCTAAACAGGGCCACAGCTGTATAGGTCTTCATATTGTGATTTCTTTGCCATTTTGAGCAAAATTTTACTCGTAAGCGCCTTAAATCAGCAAGCATCTATCTGAATCGTATGTTTCAGTGTCGAGATTGCGCCCGTTCCCCGAAATGTCCCGGTCAGGGGCGCCGCTCCCGCCGGGGTGTATGATGCAGCAACCACGATGTGCCGGTCCGCAACCACCAAACCGTGCGTTGGGTCATAGCCCCGCCATCCTAATCCCGGGATGAATACCTCTGCCCAGGCATGCAAATCGTTATATGGTTCATCCGGATCGCCCAATTGATAACCACTGACAAAACGAGCGGGGATACCCACCAGGGACGCTGCAACCATAAAAACCGCGGCCAGGTCTCGACAGGCCCCTTTTTTCGAACTGAGCGTATGATGCGGCATCTGAATCCCGGATTCGCGCCGTGCTACTTTCTCGATAGACTGATACAGCGTTTCATTCAGGCAGCCAAGAAAATCGAGTATACGATATTGGCCTTGCTCAAGAATGGTTTTGATTAAATTGCCGGTCTTCTCATCGGTATCCTGTGTATGCTCCGGTTTTAAATACGCGCGCAATATCGGATCCTGATCCAAACCTGTTAATGGGAGTCGATCCATTCCGTCAGTAATTAAACCTCTAAAAGGATTGGTCTGCAACGTTGTCACTTCGGCATCGATGTCAATCTTGAAATGATCATGCAAGCCCTCGAACCAAAGCTGGATAACGGTGTTATTTTCAGCATCGAGACTTTCCGCCCAACCCGCCGGCTTTGGGGTGATATTAAACTCGTATCGCTCCAAGGTCTGAGCCGCATCGCAACGGGGATGTAATCGAACCCTATGCGGCTCGATAAAAACAGGCCGGGAATAGGTATATTGCGTGGTGTGGCGGACATGAAATCGCATGATTAGCTCAAATTAAGGAATTTCGTCATCGGAAACTTTTTTCAACATCTCGGCGATATTGTCGATCCATTCCGCCGGCAGTTCATGAACCAATTGGCGCAGATGGTCCTGCCACCACATGGATATTTCGGCGAGGTCATCATAGATGAACCGGTGCTCAACCATTTCCTTAGAGCCATTAAAATAAATCACCACATCAACAGGAAAGTCAACATCAGAGGCGCTGATCCGAGTTGAATCAAAGGCCAGACAGCCAACTTTCAGGGCAAACCGGATCGGGTCATTGTAATGTAAGGTTCGATCTAAAACAGGTTTGCCATAGCCGCGCTCGCCAATGATATGGTAGGGTGTGCCCTTGGTTACGGAAACCCAGTTGCCCTCCGGATAAATCACATAGAGCATGTGTTCGGGGTCGCCCTTCATCTGCCCGCCGATCAGGGTGAAGATATCAAAATTCAAGCCATTTTCCTTGATCGCGGCCTTGTCCTCGGCCGCTACCTTGCGTATTTGCGACGCGAACGTGTTGACGACTTTATACAGCTTGTCATGTTCAATCCAATCATCCCTTTCCAACTGTTCTTCAAAGTAGGTCAATGACTTATCCCGAATAGACCGCAAGCCGGACGTCATCAGAAAAAAAGATCCCGTTTCGGTCTGATACGCTTTAATCTTGCGTGCGGTGATCACCTCATTGCCCGAAGTGATCCGGGAATCCGCAATGCCAATCAGCCCCTCCTTGACTACGATACCTAAACAAAATGTCATAGTATTCTCCGTTATTGTGAGATTTGGGTGTTCTCCACCGCAGGAACTCTCGAGAAAAAGGTATTATAAATCATGTTATCAACCGTGTTCATTTTGATTTGCAATTGATCCGTGAATTCATGCAATCCCTGTTCAAAGATATCATCAATATTAACATAGGCCAGTTCCGAACACAACCGCCCCAATTGCTTTTCGGCATCGTTGGAAAACGAGCCTTTGCGCGTTCCGGTAATCGCGTGCAGGCAACTCTGCGCGCCGCACAAGCAATAGTAGACCGATCGGGGGAAGTATCGATCCAGCAGGAGAAACTCCGCGACCAGGTACGGGAAGATCCGGCCGTGTCGTTGCCGGTAGGCTTGCAGGCTCGAGGTCGCTTTCAATAACGCGGTCCATTGAACATGGTCGATATTGCTGCCCACTCGTTCGTAATCCGGCAACAGGATGAAATATTTTACGTCAAGGATGCGAGATGTCTTATCCGCCCGTTCGATCAATCGTCCCATATGAAAGAACATCCCGGTCTCGTTGTGATCCATCGTTGCGTCCGCCAATCCTCCGATGGCCAACGTGCCATATTTTACCGCATCACAAAACTGAATTAAAGCGTCTCTGTTTTCCAGACCCTCTCTGGACTGATCCGCGACATAATGGTATAATTTGTTCATTTGTTCCCACATTTCAATCGGCATGATTTCCCGCACCGTCCTGGCGTTTTCGCGGGCCCTGAGGAGACATGAAATAATGGAATTGGGAGACGATTTGTCAAACCAGAGAAACTGAATAATATTTTCTCTGGACCTTTCCCGGTAATGCTGACGAAAAAGCTCCCCATCCCCAGTCGCGGTAATAAGGGCTCCCCAGGGATCCTGTCTGGTATTGGGAAGGTCGAGCGCCAGGTTCCAGTTGACATCTAAAAAGCGGGCGATGTTTTCAGCCCGTTCGAGATCACGGGCCATCCAGTAGATAGCGTCAGCTACACGGCTTAGCATTGAATCGGATCCTTTCTCTGCGAGTTGTTCATGTCACGATCCAGGTGTCCTTACTGCCCCCACCCTGAGATGAGTTGACCACCAGAGAATCTTTGACGAGCGCCACCCGGGTCAGGCCGCCGGGCAGAACGCTGATCTCTTCGCCGTAAACGATAAACGGCCGGAGATCCACGTGGCGACCTTCAAAATGATCGTCAACAATAACCGGGGTACGCGATAATTTCAGGGTGGGTTGGGCGATGTAATTACGCGGATTGGTTTTGATTTTTTCCGCGAATTCCGCAATTTGTTCGCGTGTCGAAGCGGGTCCGATCAACATGCCGTAACCCCCGCTTTCGTTGGCCGCTTTCACCACGAGCGAACTTAAATTTTTCAAGACATGGTCCAGATGATTTTTTTCCCAGCACAAGTACGTTTGCACATTGGGGATAATGGGGTCTTCGTTCAGATAATACCGAATGATTTGGGGCACATAGGCATAGATTACCTTGTCATCGGCAACGCCGGTGCCCGGGGCGTTGGCAATCGCGACCCGGCCGGCGCGATAAACTTCCATAATCCCCGGAACGCCCAGCACGGAGTCGCTGCGGAAAACCTGGGGATCAAGATAATCTTCGCCGATACGACGATAAATGACATCGACGCGGACCAACCCTTTGGTGGTCCGGACATTGACAACCCCGTCGTGAACGACCAGATCCTGACCGCCGACCAGATCGATACCGGTTTGCGTTGCCAGATAGGAGTGTTCGTAGTATGCGGAGTTGTAGCTGCCGGGCGTTAACAAAACCGACTTGGGCGACTGGACACCCACCGGGGCGATCGCCTGAAACATATCCAGCAGCATCGTAGGGTAATCTTCCACAGGCATGATGTCCAAGGCCTCGAACACCTGCGGGAAGGTGCGCTTGAGAATCCGTCGATTTGACAGAACATACGACACTCCCGAGGGCGAACGGAGGTTGTCTTCGAGCACCATGAACGCACCGGTTTCATCCCGGATCAAATCGGTGCCGGTAATGTGGCACCAGATACCCCGGGGCGGATCGATGCCCACGCACTGGGGAAAGAAGCCTTGAGACGACTGGATCAGGTCGGCGGGAATCATGCCATCCTTGACAATCTTCTGGTCGTGATAGATGTCATCGATGAACAGATTGAGGGCATAAATGCGCTGTTTCAGGCCTTCTTCCAGGCGCTCCCATTCGGATGCCTGGATGATGCGAGGGATAATGTCGAACGGAAAAATTTTTTCGGTATCCGCGTCATTTCCATAGACATTGAATGTGATCCCTAAATCATAAAACGCCTTTTCCGCCGCTTTCTGCCGGATCGTCAATTCACCCGCACCCAGGGCTTCCACTCGCTCAAGGAGCAGATGATTTCCCGGTCGCGGTTCACCTGAACGGGTAAACATTTCATCGTAAAACGGTCCTGCGTCATACCCTGCAAAGTTCATCGATACCTCTTGATGATAATTGTCAGATGTAATATTTACGCGCTCGATCGCAACAGAACTCCTTCGATAAAATTGCTTCAATGAGCGCTTACATCAATATTATAAATCAGCTCACCCAATAGTCAAATATTGTTCTTTGAAAATATGACTTTATTCGGATAATCGTTCCGCATACAACATTTTTCTATTTGAATTTTAGACAAAACGTCACAATTTTGTTACTATAAACAAAAGTTTTTCAAGTCCGTTAAGTTGGGCTATTTTTCTATTCGAATATTGATAAGCATGGCGATAATCGACAATTTGATTCATCAAGTATGGTGCCTGCCTGAGGTAATGGGATGCGTTTTCTTCCCTTTTCATCATAAGATCCAGTTTTAAATTTGTTGTTAAAATTTGGCCCTGACATCTGGAGTACCCGACATCAAAAGCATTCTACTGCGACCGCTGGTAAAAGTACTTTGCGATAAATCGGTATCCGTGCGCAGTCTATGTAGCTTAAGCGATTACTTTATACTTGCTTGATGGGTAACGTGAAGTTTAAAATGGCAAGCACAATCTTAAATCAATGATAATGTCATATTTAATCTGTGCCTGGATATTATGTCATCTATATCCGGGTGCTTTGTTATGGAGATAAATTATGCGCGGTATGATTATTTTGCTGGCGGTGTTGTCAGGTTTGAGTGGCTGGTTAATGGGTCAGGGGGTGGACTGGGAGAATCCGGGGGTGGTGCAGATCAATCGTGAGCCGGTGCGGGCGGGGTATGTGCCGGGGTGGCTGGGCGCGGGCGACCGGGGGCGGATGGTGATGGACTTGAATGGGCGGTGGTCATTTCACTGGTCGGCGACGCCGGCGGAGCGGCCGGTTTATTTTTATCAGCCGGGTTATGATGTGTCGCAGTGGGACCGGATTGTCGTGCCGGGCAACTGGCAGACGCAGGGGTACGGGGTGCCGATTTATACCAATATAACCTATCCGTTTCGTAAGGATCCCCCGTATATCATGAAGGATCCGCCGGCCCATTATACCCAGTATCTGTTGCGGAATCCGGTAGGGAGCTATCGCAGGGATTTTACCATGCCGGAGGCCTGGAAAGGCCAGCAGGTGTTTATCCAGTTTGAAGGGGTGAAGTCGGCGTTTTATGTCTGGGTGAACGGCCAGAAGGTTGGCTATAGTCAGGACAGTATGTCGCCGGCGGAGTTTAATATCACCGGGGCGGTAGCGCCGGGGGCGAATGTGCTGGCGGTGGAGGTGTATCGGTGGTCGGATGGCAGCTATCTGGAAGATCAGGATATGTGGCGGTTCAGCGGGATATTCCGGGATGTGCGGCTGCTGGCGCGGCCGGCGGTGCATATCCACGATTATCATGTGGTGACCGATCTGGACGCGGCGTATGTGGATGCCGCGTTGTCGGTGGAGGTGGATGTGCGGAACCTGGGCACGCAGGCGGCCAGGGATGTGGCGGTGCAGGCGGAGGTGACCACTCTGGAAGGGGAGGCTGTTGCCAGACTGTCAGGTAAGCTGAATACTATCGCGGCGGGTGAGCCGGCGCGGGTGGTATTGCAGGGGCAGGTGAAGCGGCCGGCGTTGTGGAGCGCGGAGACTCCGAATCTATATGGGTTAAAACTGACGCTGGCGGACAGCGCCGGGTCGAATCAGGAAGTAATCGAGAGCCGGATCGGTTTTGTGGAATATGAGATGCGCGATAAGCAGTTCTGGGTGAATGGCCGGTCGATCAAGCTGAAGGGGGTGAACCGGCATGAGCATCATCCTCGGATGGGGCGGCATGTGGACCTGGCGACGATGAGCAAGGATGCCGAGTTGATCAAGCAGGCCAATATCAATTATGTCCGCACCAGTCATTATCCCAACGATCCGCGCTGGTACGAACTTTGTGATGAGTTTGGGATCTACCTGATGGATGAGGCGAACCAGGAGTCGCATAATTTCGGTACGGGCAGTAAGGTGCTGGGGGATAATCCAGCCTGGGAGCTGGCGCATGTGGACCGGGGCGTGTCGATGGTGGAGCGGGACAAGAACCACCCCTGCGTGGCGATCTGGTCGCTGGGCAACGAGGGCGGCAGCGGCCGGAACCTGGCGGCGATGCGGCGCGCGATGGAACAGGTGGACAAGCGGCGGCCCTATTTTTATCACGCGGATGAATCGGTGTCGGACTGGGTGGATATCGATTATCCGTCGATCAGGGATCTGGAGCGGTTTTTCTCGGTGGAGCGCGAAAAGGGCGCGAATGTGCGTGAATACGCCCATGCCATGGGCAATTCGGTGGGGAATTTGAAAGAGCAGTGGGACTTTATTTTTCAGGAGTCGGCGCATGTGGGCGCGGCGATCTGGGACTGGGTGGACCAGGGGCTGGCCAAGCCGATCGGCGGCCGGACATTGCGCTATGGTGAGTCGCCGGAATCGCTGACATTGCGGCCGGGTGAATATTGGGCTTATGGCGGTGAGTTTGGCGATCAGCCCAACGATAACGATTTCTGTATTAACGGCCTGGTTGGGCCGGACCGGGTACCGCATCCGCATTATTATGAAGTGGTGAAGGTGTACCAGGGGGCATGGTTTGAGTGTGTGGATGCGACTGAGGGTAAGGTGAAGGTGACGAACCATCTGGACTTTACCAATTTGAACGCCTATGACTGGCGCTGGACTTTGCTGGCGAATGGTCAGACGGTGAAAAGCGGTGAGATGAAAGCAGTGGCGGTGGCGCCGGGCGAGACGGCGATGATCCAGATTACCCGGCCGGATGAGCTGCCGAATGATCGACGTGAATATATTTATGACCTGGCTTTGAGTTTACGGGAGGATATGCCCTGGGCGAAGCGCGGGCATGTGGTCGTGCGGGAACAGTTTATCGTGCGAGAGACGGACTTTGACCGGTTGAGTACGGATCGCAGCGGCGAGTTGGAGGTTGTCGAGCATGAACAGACGGTTGTGGTGACGGGAGCGGGTTTCCAGGCCAGTTGGGATCGGCGTAACGGGGCTATGACAGGATACTGGTCTGGCGAGAGGTTGCTGTTGAGCGCGCCGCTGGAGCCTTATTTCTGGAAGCCGACCAATCGCAACCAGGCGCGGAACAAATATGAGCAGCGGCTGGGCGCGTGGCGCGACGCGGGGAAGGATCGTCAACTGACCTCGGCGCGACTGGAACGGCTGGATAGTGGGGATATCAAACTTGCGTTTGGTTTCAAATTGCCGGTGGCGCAGGCGAATTATGTCCTGACTTATCGTATCTCTGGCGATGGCGGTGTTGCGGTGGAGGCGGACTATCAGCCGGGCGCCGGTGAGAAGGCGCCGCTGATGCCGAAGTTCGGGATGCGGATGGGAGTGCCGGGCGACTATAACCAGATCGCCTGGTATGGGCGCGGGCCGTGGGAGAATTATCCCGACCGCAAGAGCGGGTCGTTTTTTGGCATTTATACCATGGCGCTGGATGACTATTGGACGAATTATATCTATCCGCAGGATAACGGCGCGCGCTGTGATGTGCGGCACTGGTTGTGTATCGATCCGGTGAGCCGGGCGGGGTTGATGATACAGGGGATGCAGCCGCTGATCGTGCGGGCGTGGCCGTTTACGGAAACCGATATTGAAGAGGCTGCCCGGATGTGCGATTTGAGGCGGCGCGATACGATGACGGTCAATATCGATTATCAGCTGCACGGGGTGGGCGGCGATAACAGCTGGGGCAAGCGGACCATGGATAAATACACGGTGCCGGGCGACCGGGCTTATCATTACGGCTTTACGTTGAGTCCGTTGCGGTATGAGCGGGAGATTTGAGAAGAAAGCGGGGATAGATAGCTATGATAGTGGAGATGTTATTAATTTTAATGGTGGACTGTGGGAGTGTTGAAAAACCTTGATTCTTTTTTAAATGGCGTACATTCCATAGCTATGCCTCAATTTGACAGAAAGATGTGTTATGAATAAATTAATCATCATATGGCTGCTGATGGCAGCGATAGTAACCATGGGTCAGGCTGCCCCTGGGTCAGACTGGTCGGCGCATTGGATCAGTGCGACGCCGGAACCGGGCCGGGACCTGGTCGGAGCGTCATGGATCTGGACACAGGAAGCCAACGTGAATCCGCTCCAGGACGCCCCGGCGTGCGTGCGTTTCTTTCGGCGGTCGATCGAATTGCCGGGTAATGCACCCGTGGCGAATGCCACAGTATATATGACGGCTGATAATCGGTTTGTATTATTCGTCAACGGGAATGAGGCGGGCCGGGGCGACAGTTGGGAGCGGCCTCAGGCAATCAATATTACCCGCCAGCTGGTTCCGGCCGCAATGTCATTACGGTATGCGCGAAAACGATCCGGCCGCCGCAGTATCAACGCCGCCGGACTGGTTGGGTAAAGTGACCATCCTGCGGACCGGACAATCCCCGCTGGTCTGTGTAACCGATGGATCCTGGTCTTCCGTGGCCAGTACTCCAGAGGGGTGGACTTCGCCGGATTATGCCGACAACAACTGGCCGGCGGCACACGTGCTGGACCCGCTTCGTTCGCGCCATGGCGGATTCCGGCGGCGGTAACCACTGCCCCGCCGAATCAATGGACGTGTTACCGGAAACAGTTTGCTTTGGATAAAACACCCCTGTCGGCGGTGGCGCGGATCGCGGTAGATTCCAAGTACTGGCTCTGGGTTACGGGCAACTGGTTGTGTATGAAGGGCGAACTCAAACGCGGCCCCAATCCAACGGACACCTATTACGATGTGGTGGACCTGACACCGCATCTGCGAAAAGGCAGCAATACCCTGGCCATTTTAGCCTGGTATTGGGGCAAGGATGGTTACTCTCACAAAAGCAGCGGCAAGGCGGGTCTGGTAGCGGAGTTGAATCTGGACGGACGGCGGATCGGCACGGGTGAAGACTGGAAGGTGCTGCGCCACCCGGCATACGGTACGACAGGCGATCCGCACCCGAATTATCGCATGCCGGATGACAACATCCATTTCGACGGGCGCGCCGATCTGGGCGATTGGACGCCCCGACTTTTGACGATGCTGCATGGCCGCCAGCGGTTGTTCTGGGTACGCCGCCCTGTGCGCCGTGGAACCATCTGGTCGAGCGTCCCACACCGCTGTGGCGGATCGGGGAATTGAGTCGTTATGAAAATGATCCTGAACTGCCCCGGGTTAGCGACGGCAAACCAATTATTGCCCGGTTGCCGCGCAACCTGACCATCTCGCCCTATCTCAGGATCAAGGCGCCGGGCCGGGCTGACTATCGATCTGCGCACCGACAACTAGCAAAGGCGGCAGCGAATACAACTACCGTTCTGAGTATGTCACGCGTGAGGGGGTTCAGGAGTTCGAGAGCCTGGCCTACCTGAATGGTCATTGGATGATCTATTCGATTCCGGCGGGCGTGGAGATTCTCGCCCTGCGTTATCGCGAGACCCGTTACGATACCGATTTTGTCGGCCGCTTTGAATGTGACGATCCATTCCTGAATCAACTCTGGCTGAAGTGCCGCAATACCATGAATGTCAATATGCGCGATGCCATCAGGATCCTGATCGTGAACGCGCCCAGTGGTGGGGCGATGCCACGATTGTCATGGGAGAGATCGTCTATGCCTGCGATACGCGCGGTCAGGCCCTGATCCGCAAGGCCATACTCAATCTGGTGGACTGGCAGAAGCCGGACGGCGTGCTCTAGTTCACCGGTACCGGCCGGAAGCTGGGACCGGGAATTGCCCGGCCAGATGCTGGCAAGTATCGGTATGCATGGATTCTGGTATTATTACCGCTATTCGGGTGATCGGGCGACAATGGCCCATGCCTATCCGGCGGTGAAGCGCTATCTGGCGCTCTGGGAACTGGGTTCGGACGGTCTGGTGGTACACCGTCCGGGCGGTTGGGATTGGGGTGACTGGGGCAACAACATCGACCGGCCGGTACTGGACAATGCCCTGTTTTATCAGGCGCTGGAAGCGGCCATTAATATGGCGCGGTTAACAGGCAACGAGGCCCGATGTGGCGGGCTATCAGAAAATGAGGGCGAGTATCGCGGCCAATTTTAACCGGATCCTGTGGACCGGCAGCGAATACCGTTCACCCAATTATAACGGTGAGACGGATGACCGCGGGCACGGTCTGGCGGTGCTGGCGGGATTGGCGCGGCCGGAACAGTGGCCGGCAATCACAACGGTTTTTACCCGTTGCTTCCAGGCCAGTCCCTATATGGAAAAAGCTATCCTTGAGTCCCCTGTTTCAAATGGGGGATACGGAAGCCGCGTTGATCGTATGAAGTTGCGTTACAGTAAAATGGTGGAGAGCGAATTGAGCACACTTTGGGAAGGCTGGGGCATTGGCCCTGAGGGATATGGCGGCGGCAGCTACAACCACGGCTGGTCCGGCGGTCCTCTGACGCTGATGATGCAGTATATCGCGGGTGTGGCCCCCAATCCGGCCAGGATTTGAGAGGTATCAGGTTATGCCGCAAATGGGCCCCCTGAACAGTCTGGCGGTCACCGTCCTTCCGTGAAGGGGACGGTTCACGTGGAGATGCACCGTAATCCGGGGCAATTTACCCTCTGCCTGACTTCGCCGGCGGCAACTGTGGCACGGGTTGGGATCCCTTTGGCGCCGGCGGAACATTGCCAGAGGTACGTATTAATGGCCGGCTTGTGGATGATATCACCGGGGTACGTTTTATTGAACGCACGGGACACTATCTGTTTATGAAAACCGAACCCGGCCAGTGGGAGTTTACAGCCAACCATAACCATTGATATTTTTTGCCGTGACTGACCATGGTTATCAGGGGAATACTAGGAAATACTATGGACAGTCACCGTTTTATAGCTTATTCACTATGGCTCATTCCAATTTAATTGGTGACTGTCCCTAGTTATTCTAGTTATTCTCTAGTTATTCTCATCTTTCCTGCCAAATAATTTTGAGCATAACCATAGAACGCCCACCTTGCAATAGTAATATATCATGTATGCTGATGGTGACAGTAATAATACGAGCCTGCGTAAAAGATTATCGCCTTTACAATTAAAAGCTCCCCATCTTATCCAAAACCGGAATATTCCCTATATTGATCAGATTTAAAATCTGGAATTTCTGGGATTTCAAAATGATTCTTAATCATATGCTCAACAAATTTCTCGGGCAGTATAACATTGAACTTTTCAACATATACGGATAATCCTTCTGGCCAAATCCAGACGCATCGGTTAAATCGCAAGCTCCCATTTCATTGTATGGCACCCCCATCAAATCGGCATTCGGCATAATCAAGCCAAGCACATATTATTTTGCCTTTTTTCAAATATTCAATAATCTGTCGTTTATCTTTCTGCCTCCAGTTGGAATCAATCAAATACTTGGATGAGGATACCAAGGCTCTTCAATCTGCTGAATACCAAAAATCCAACTTCTTGTAGCTTTGTTTCATTTTTTTTTGGGGGACACAGGCATTCCATTTCAAGTTTTCTGGCCCGCAGGGCTTAAGTTTGGGTTTAGGTAATAAAGGGAGTTTGATAGGCCTATACATAAACTCACCACATTCATTTACCTGAATTTTTCTAGTTGGTCCACTAACGATAACACCTAATTCGTTTGCTAATCCAGGAGCAGTATGTTTGCCTGCATTACAAGCCACAAGCGCAATTTTCTGATTATTATAACCACTTTGCCGTAATATGTTAGCTAATTCTTCGGGAGAAATTTTCATTAATTCCTTACCATGAGCTACAAGATAAACAATATCGTCCCGTAGAATATGGCTCATGTCATCACCCAAGCAAATAACTTGTTCGCCTCTGCTAAGACCTAACCTTCGTGAATTTTCAATAACTGCGTAGTCATCGCCATATCGTATAACAGCTAAATCATCACAAACACTTACTGCCGGTTTTACACAATCATCAATGCAAATTAAGGGCAAAATCATCCGCTGTCGATATCGCTTTTCCCACACCATTGCAAGCCGCAACCAACTGAGCGAATTCAAAGATGGCGTGTCCGCTTTCCTCTGGATCGTCACTCATCATTCGTCTAAATAATTCTAGCAAATATCCTGCAGAATGATCATAAAGAAACTGATTACAGGTTTCGGCTACTTGACCTGCTTCCGCCGTTTGCAATAGTCATTTTGACCTTATTGACAGCGTCTTCGCATTATCATAACACGCACCGGATAAATCCATCGGATTTAATGCGGCATAACCCACCTTTACAGGAAGATCGCATGCATCATGCACTATTGCGCCCAAACAGGGATCAAAGTAATGCGATATATCCGCCTGCAAATTGTCAAATCTGATCGCATATTGCATTTTTGCCACAGTCAACGACAATATCTTTATCTTTGCATAATTGATTGAACTCTTCCGGGGTTGTTGGCGCGGATGTCCAACATGAACCTTGTGGCCCAACATAAACACCGCAACCATTGCCGAATAGACCCAAAGGATCAGACTCGGTCACCGGCCGGCTTCGTACATACTCATACAAACTCATGCCATCGGACATAGCCCAGCGGGTCGCGTTGTCCAAACCGCCCCAACTCCGGCCAATAGGCCCGGTTCTTATAGTGCATCAGGGTCAATTGCGGCCGGCCGAAGCTGTCGGGGTGGACCCGGTCGATCCGCTGGCTGGTAAAGCCGACGGTATTGCCGCTGAAACCCCGCGCCGGATCGGCCGCCGCGCCATAGTAATCGATCAGAATGCCCGTATCCTGGTTCGTGATATACCCGTCGCCATTCAGATCGCAACGCCAGTCATAGGAACCCCAGGCCGCAGTAAAGATATCGAAATCCCGGGCATCCACTTCGCCATTATCATCGAAATCCGGCATAAACCGATAGTGCGGATTGCCATAGGCATCATATTCGATCCGTTCAACCGCTAACAATAGTATATGTCTATAGTTATCGGTAAAGCGATTGGCCTGTGGCGGTGGCTCCGGGTTTGTTGATAAAAAACTAATTGTTGTTTGTGGTTCTTATGATATACTTGAATTATCGATAGAGTTTTAAGAGCCCCTAACAAAATGAGTTTTCTACTCCGACCGGCTGCAAAAGTGGTCCGCGGCGTTCTCGGGACCAAACATCCTCGACAACCCATAGCAGGGTTGCCTGCGGGTGTTTGATCCCTGCGGCCCGCCTGAGGCGGATACTTCGACCTTGCTGGCCACTTTTTTCGCCCGGTCTCACCACAAAAATCATTTTGTCAGGAACTCTAAGTAACGCGGATCAGAAGGATATATCATGGGGCTATAAGACAGGTCTGATAGTGGTTTTGTGCGCTGGTTTCATTTGTCTGGGGGCAGACACCGTGAACGGGTGAAGGCGAATGCGGCATATTGTATTTTTGTCAAAAGGAGGTGGGGGATTGCGACGGTATCGGGATCTGCGTCTTGAAACCAGTGTTGTGTCCGGAATATTATGATCCGGTTGTGCGGCTGTGATGGAATGACGTATGCCAATGCCTGTCTGGCGGCGATGAACGGGGTCAATGTCGCTTACGCCGGGTCGTGCGCCGCGTGTGTGAACCGGCCGGTTGCCGATCTGAATAATGACTGCAAGGTTAATATATTGGATCTGGCGATGATGGCAGTGAATGGCTGGATTGCGGGTACGTTCAATATCGTTCTGCGATTGATTTGGATTCACGGCTCGGAGATTAATTCCAGAACCACCAGCACGGGCAGTGGTCAGAGGCGATTTTTTCGTCGATAACCTGAGAGCTGATGACGCGCCATTGCTGGGCGGGCGATAGAAGACGTAGTCAATTTTTTTGTCAGGATTTTTAGCGGGAAAGGTAGGATCGGGCTGCTGGGCGGAGGCGTCGGACCAGGATTGTTTGAGGATGGCGATGGGTTCGCTGTCGGAGTGGCGTTGAAATCACCGGCGAGGATAACCGGCAGCTCGGAATCCTGATAGAGGGTGTTGATTTCCTGGATCTGGGCGAGGCGGTTCTGGTCGGGGCGCAGGTGGTCGAGGTGGGTGCCGACGAAGAGGATTTTCTGTTGGCCGGGCAGTTCGATCAAGATTTCGAGCGCGGCGCGCGGTTCAGAGCCGGATTCATGAGGGAGCGGGATGGGTGGTGGACTGGAGAATCGGGAAACGGCTGAGCACCGCTTCGCCGTAACCGCCGCCGGCGTAGTCCATGGCCTTGCCGAACACGCCGCGCATGCCGGTCAGGTCGCTGAGGATGGCGATGAGGTCTTTGCCTCCGACGCGGGTGGTGTTCTGGTCCACTTCCTGGAAGGCGACCAGATCGGGTTTCAGGTCATTAATAATCCGGGCGACGGCCTCCAGGTTGGATTGGCCGTTGGCATCTTCGCCGTGATAGATATTGTAGGACAGGACAGTAAGCCGGCCGGGCCTGACGGGTGGGCCTGGCAGCCGGTAAGTGCAGCGAGTGACAGGCAAAGCAGGCGATGATTTTCTGGCAGGTAGTCATGGCATCTCCATTGGAATAAAACATATTTATAACATCTTCGATCTATTATCTTTTGATTGATTGGATATGCAAGGATTTCTCTGATATTGGCTTTGAATCAAAGCGGGAAAAAGTGTTTACAGGAGACGATAGGAGGATTATAATGGGCGAACATTTAATGTTTGTCTGGGCCATACCTGTGAATGTATTGTTACGCTGTCTGTATTTACAGGAAGACGTTATGAAGAATCTGTGTTATGGCAGTCTGAATCGTTATGTTAAGTTCGGCCTGGTTGTGGGCGGGTGAGAACTGGGCGCGGCGTGCTAGTACCGACGCCGGAGATGACGGCCGGGGTGAAAGAACCGGTGATGTCGTTGAATGGACTGTGGAAATTTACCCTGGAACCACCGGTGGAGTTTTACCGGGATATTGTGGATACAAGCCAATGGGTTGAGGTACCGGTGCCGGGTGAGCCATGGATGCAGGGGCTGGAGATTCGGCGGGATGTGGAGTATCCGTATAAAAAAATGATATCGATCCCGGCGGATTTTGCGGCAGGCGTATCTGGTTGCGGTTTGACGGGGTGTATAGCATCGGACGGGTGTGGGGTGAATGGTGTTTATGCCGGAGAGCATTATGGCGGATTTACCCGCTGGCATCTGGATATTACCGAACTGGTCACGCCGGGTCAGCCGGCGACGATTACGGTGGGAGTGACCGATCTGACGGATGACCTGTCGTTCGCGAGCGGCTATGCCAGCCGGATGCTGGGTGAGGATTTCGATCATTTTATCGCGGGATCCTGCGAGATGTGACGTTGCTGGCAAACGCCGATGAACTGCCTGACCCGTGTGCAGGTGGAGACGGATCTGGATGGGAATTATCAGGACGCGATACTGAAGGTTGCTGTTGCGGCTTGCTGGAGAGGGAGTGTCGGGCCGGGTGGAATTTGAATTAACCGATCCAGAGGGGCATGGGTTGGCGCTGGAGCCGGGATCTGTGGCGCTATCGGCCGGGCAGCCAGAGGCTGAGGTGTTGATTCCAGTGGCGCCGGCCCAGGTTGTGGGACGCGGAGCATCCATGGCTGTACCGGTTGCGGGCGAGTTTGAGGGAGGAGGGGCAGGTTGTGGAAACCGTCACGAAGCAGGTGGGGTTCCGGGAGGTGGAGGTGCGGGGGGAATCGTCTGCTGGTGAATGGCGCGGAGGCGAAGCTGCGGGGTGGGAATCGTCACAGCGTTCATTCCGCTGGCCGGGCGGGCTTATGTGGCGGGAACTGGCGGAGAAGGATGTGCGGCTGTATAAGGAGGCCAATCTGAATTACATCCGGACCTCGCACTATCCAACTTCGGAACGGTTCCTGGAGATGGCGGATCGATATGGCTTGTATGTGGAAGAGGAAGCGGCGATCTGCTGGACGAATCATCATGCCGCACGGGGTAAGCTGGATGGGCTGCATGACGATCCGGATGTGCGAGAGCGGTTCATGAGTTCGATCAGTGAAATGATCGAGCGGGACCGGAGCCATCCATCCATTATCATCTGGTCGCTGGGCAACGAAAATGTCAAGTGGGGCAGTAACTTTGAGGCAGAACGTGATTATGCCCGGCAGGCGGACCCGACCCGGCCCCTGAAGACCGGGCACAACGCCTATCGCGGCAACTGGGATACGGATGATTATACCGATCTGGACAGTTTTCATTATCCGGGCTGGTCGTGGGAATTTGATAAGGAAGGCAAGCCCTGGCTGTTCGATGAGGGGATCCATGTGATGTGTTATTACGATCGCAATTCCATTGCCGATCGTGATCCGGGTATCCGTAATTTCTGGGGTGAGAGTATCAAGCTGTTCTGGGAGAAAATTTATCCTTCGAGTGGATCGGCAGGTATTGCCATCTGGGGTACGGTGGATGATATCTTTTTCGCGCCGCAACGATCAAACGGGTATGGCTATTGGGGGATCTTTGATGGCTGGCGGCGGCGCAAGCCGGAGTTCTGGCTGACCAAGAAGGCGTATTCGCCGATCCGTATCGAAAACAAACCGCTGGGTGTGCCGGATGGGGGGTCAGCCGCTGATGATTCCGGTAAAAAACTGGTTCGACCATACTAATTTCAATGAGTTGACAATGGTCTGGAGTGTGGGGATGGATCAGGGGCGGTTGGCGCTGGAGCTGGCGCCGGGTGCGGAAGGGCAGCTGGTGATACCGGGACGTAACTGGCGGGCGGATGATGTGATGCATTTACAGTTTTATAGTCAGCCGCCATCTGAACCGATCTTGATCGATGAATTCAAACTGCCGTTAAAGGGTCGTGAGGTGGCGTTACCAATTTTGGCCGGGCCGAAGTTGCAATTGGTAGAAAGCGCCGAGATGGTTACTGTGGAAAACGAGAATGTGCGGTTGGTCGTGGACAAGGCGGCGGGTCAGATTGTCGAGGCGAGCTATCGAGGGCGTGTGGTTCTGACGGGTGGGCCGCAGTTGAATTTGTGTCCGTATGATTTACCGCCGTTGCAGGCGGAAGAGGTGCGCGCGATTCAGAATGCGGATTATGTGGAGATTGCTATTGACGGCGCTTATGGCGAGATGCCGGTGCGTTTTACCATACGGGTGGATGGCGCCGGGCGGATGGAGACCACTTATACGCTGCCGGAGCCGCCGGCGGACGCGGGGTCTTACAGCGAAGTGGGGGTATCCTTTCTGATGCCGGGTGAAACGGATCGGTTGCGTTGGGACCGGCGGGCCTTGTGGTCAGTGTATCCGGAGGATCATATCGGGCGGCCAGTGGGTGAGGCGGCGCGGTTCCGGGCGGGACCGGCGGCGGTGTATCGACAGGAGCCGACCTGGTCCTGGAGCCTGGATATGGAGGATTACCCTGCTGTGGGGGCAAGGACCATGCGGGATATGGGATGACACAGGATTTTCGTTCGGCCAAGGAATATATCTATCGGGCCGAGGTGGGGATCGCGAAGACCGGGGCGGCTATGGAAGTGGTTTCGGATGGGCAGTCGCACGCGGTGCGATTGGAAAAGGCCGAGCCGTATCAGCGGCGCACGGTGGAAGAGACCCATGAGGCGGTGGTTCATCAAGGCGAATGGCACAGTATGAAAGATGGCCGGGATAGCGGCGGGGGTGAACGATACAGTAACCAGCCGGGTGCGGCGATCAGCTATCGGTTTATGGGCAGGAATATTACCTGGCTGTCGGTGAAGAATCATAACTGCGGGCTGGCGGATGTCTATCTGGATGGGCAGCGGGTGGCTACGGTTGATCTGTATGCTTCCTCGAAGACCTATCAGCAGCCGCTCTTTGAGCGGGATAATCTTGGCGGACAGAGAGCATATTATCCGGGTTGAGGTGACCGGGCGGAAAAATGCGGATGCCAGCGATTGTTTTGTGGTGAGTGACGCGTTTGTCCAGAGGTTTGAGGCGCGGCAGACCGATGCTATTCAGGTGGCGATCAATCGGCAGTGGGCTTATGACCTGAGCTGGGGCAACTATAACCGGACGTCGAAGATTGAACCGGGATTTTCGGATACGGTGTGGCTGAGATTGGGTGAGAACGAATGATGATTATAAATGAGACACCTGTAACCCCGTGTTAATCAGCGCTATTTGATGGTTTTTCGGCGCTGGTTCCAGAGGAAGAGGTTGACGAGTGTTTTACGGAGGACCTGGCCGAAGCCGCCGAATTCTTTTTTGACCTGCTGCATGAGGTCGGGGATGGCCAGGTTTTGCGGGCAGTGTTCCAGGCATTTGCCGCACTGGACGCAGAGCGAGGCGCCGCAGGGTTTGCCACCGCTGGCAACGCCGCCGGTACGAAAGGTGTAGCGGATTTTTTCGGCGGATCTGTTGCCGAACAAAAACAATGAATTATAAAACTCGAAGCACATGGGGATATTAACGCCGGCCGGACAGGGCATGCAGTAAGCCGCAGCCGGTACAGCCGATTTTCATGAGTTGGCGATACTGGTTGCCGGCTTCGGTAATCAATTGCAGTTCGGCATCGGTCAGGGAGTCGGGGTGGCCCTCGTCGGCGATTTGCAGGTTTTCAGCGACCTGGTCTTCGTGAGACATGCCGGATAAAACCACGCAGACCTGGGGATGATTCCAGATCCAGCGCAGCGACCAGGCCGCCTCGGAACGGAGTGTGGGGGCCTGATCCCAGATCTGGCGGACGGCGGGCGGGGCTTTGTGGGCCAGCATACCGCCGCGGAGCGGTTCCATGATAATGACACCCAAGCCTTTATCGAAGGCGTAGTTCAATCCGGCGCGTCCGGCCTGATATTCGGTGTCGAGGTAGTTGTACTGGATCTGGCAGAAGTCCCAGGAGTGGCTATCGACAATTCGGATAAAGTCCTGATTAACACCGTGGAAGGAAAAGCCCGCGCGCCGGATACGGCCATCGGATTTGGCCCGGTCCAGAAACGGGCCCACGCCCAGGTTGTTCATTTTGTTCCAGCTTTCGCCCGAGAGGGCGTGGATCAGATAGTAATCGATCCGGTCGGTTTGCAGGCGCTGGAGCTGGGCGTTGAGCAGGGTGTCCATATCGACCGGCTCTTTGACCAGCCAGGGCGGCAGTTTGGTGGCAAGTTGGACTTTATCACGGTAACCATCGGCCAGAGGTACGGCCGACAAAGGGTTCGCTTTCACCCATGTGATACGGCATGGCGGTATCGATATAATTGACACCACGGTCGATGGCGTCGCGGACCAGGGCCTTTGAACGCAGTTCGTCGATTTTGCCCTCTTTCTGGGGCAGGCGCATACAGCCAAACCCCAGAATACTCAGATGCGGGTGTCATCTTTCGGCATGGTGCGGAATAACATGTTGGCGGTCCTGTAGGTGAAACGAAAGTTGCTTTTCGTTTTTTTATTGGTTATTTTCCAGAGGCGGCACTTTATAAACTTTTTCAAGCCGTTCAAGTTCCATCAGGAGCGCGTCTTTGATACCGGCGTAGGCCGGGTCATCGTAGACGCTGTGCATTTCTTCAGGATCTTTTTTCAGGTCGTAGAGTTCCCATTCATCCACCGGATAAAAGTGTATGAGGGTGTAGCGTTCTGTGCGGACACCGCGATGTTTCTGAACGCGGTGTGGCGCGGGGTATTCGTAATAATGGTAATAGATACTCGTGCGCCAATCGCGGGGTGATTTACCCTCAAGGATCGGCAGGAAGGAGCACCCCTGTACCGACGGGCCGGGCTCACAGGCCGGCCATGTCGAGGAAGGTGGGCGCGTAGTCGATATTCTGGATCATCTGTTGGGGCTGTGAACCGGGTTTTGATCACGCCTGGCCAACGAATGATGAAGGGCATGCGGAGCGATTCTTCGTACATCCAGCGCTTATCGAACCAGCCGTGTTCGCCCAGGTAGAAGCCCTGGTCGGATGAATAAATCAGCACAGTATTATCGGCGAGGTTATTATCCTGGAGATATTGGCTCAGTTTGCCGACGGAGTCATCCACTGCTTTAATACAGCGGAGGTAGTCTTTCATATAGCGCTGATATTTCCAGCGCACCAGGTCTTTACCTTGCGGATTGGCAGCGCGGAAGATATCGTTTTTCGGCTGATAGGCCGCTTCCCAGGCGGCCCGCTGTTCGTCGGTGAGTCGTTTGAGGAACCCGGGTATGTTGCCGGGATTGTCGGCGATTGGCGGGGTGACTTTCAGGTCGGAGTTGAGAGTCATGTGTTTATCGATCATCATCTCCTGATCGGCCGCCGACGAGGTCCGGCCGGAGTAGTCATCGAAGAGGTTATCCGGTTCGGGTATTTTGACATTGTCGAGCAGGTTCAGATAGCGCTCCGGCGGCATCCAGTTGCGGTGGGGCGCTTTATGCTGACACATCAGCAGGAAGGGTTTTTCCGGATCGCGCTGATCGAGCCAGTCGATCGCCATATCGGTAATCAGGTCGGTGGCGTAGCCGGTTTTTTGATTTCGGCCCTGACTGGTAATGAAGTCGGGATTGTAGTACTGGCCCTGGCCGGGCAGGATTTCCCAGTGATCGAATCCGGTGGGATCGGTACCGAGATGCCATTTACCGAGCATGGCGGTCTGATAGCCGCCCTGCTGCATAACCTTGGGGAAGGTCCACTGGCTGCCGTCGAAATTGGGTCTTTCGTTGGTTTTGAAGCCGTTGATGTGGCTGTGAGCCCCGGTTTGGATGACGGCGCGGCTGGGGCCGCAGATGGAATTACAGCAGAAGCTGTTGTCAAAAATGGCGCCGGCTTCGGCCAGTTTATCGATATTGGGGGTCAGGTTCTGCTCTTTCATAAAATCCTGCAGCCAGGATCGATAGGCCCCGATCGCCTGGAAGGCATGATCGTCAGAGAAGATAAACAGGATGTTGGGCTGTTTGCGTGAGGAGGGGCCGGCAAAAATGCTTTGGCATCCGGCCGTCAAAAACGGAAGAGAGATGGACGAGGCAAACGCTTTTTTGAGGAATTGTCTTCTGTGCATGATCGATCCTTTCTTATCAAGCAATGGGTCTGAATGGCGATCCGTATTGATACGGTTTAATGTATCCGGTCAATAAATAAGCGTCAAGGGTAAAAAATATGGTGGGGGCGAAACGCCGGCAAGAAATGGATAGACCAGATCGTTATGGTCGTAATGACAAAGAATCATTTTATTATTTGTATCGTGTTAACCGGGATTTGCGTCAATTTATGGTCTGCCTCTGATCCCAATGCAACAGTGGCCTGGCTGCCGGAATTGACAGATGGTAAAGCCTGGCAGTTGGCGCCAGGGTTGTCAGATGAATTTGGTGGGGAACGGCTCGATCCCAATAAGTGGATGGCCCGGCATCCCATACTGGCAGGGCCGCGAACCCAGCCGGTTCGATCCGAATAATGTGGCCGTGCGGGATGGGATCCTGTATTTAAAATCGACGGCGCTGATTGGTGATATGGCGTCGGTCGCGAATCCAGAGAAAGATATCTGGGTGGCCGCGGCATGTGTCAGTTCGCTGGGGCCGAGCGGAGGTTATGGTTATTATGAGGCCCGGATCAAAGCCTCGGCGTTATCGATGACCAGTTCGTTCTGGCTGCAGGGCCGGTTCAGCGAAATCGATATTGTCGAGCAGATTGGCCGTCCGGCGAAACAGCCCGAGCGGGGCAACCTGATGTTGATGAACACCCATTATTTCAAGGGCGGCTGGAAGCAGGACCGGGCAACACCCCGGCAATGGCGGATGCCCAGCGGGGCCGCTGATGCCTGGCATGTCTATGGTGTGTGGTGGAAGGGCCCGGATGAGATGGTGTTTTATCACGATGGTGTGAAGGTGGCTGAAGTTGAACCGGGCGGCGCCTTTACTGAAACGATGTACCTGTTTTTCGATACCGAAATATTTACCTGGGAGGGCTTGCCGGATCTGGAATCGCTGAATGATCCCAGACGCAATACCATGCAGGTGGACTGGGTACGGGTCTGGCGCGAGGTCTGTTTAAAACAGACCTGTCCAGAGCCGGTGATGGGCGTTCAGTAACGGAGAGGGTTTTATTGATCAGGGCAGGGTGTTGAGCCAGCCAGCGGCGAAGAGGACCAGATCGGCCAGATCGACGGCGCCATCATCGGTCAGATCGGTGCATCCGCAGTAACCGCAATCCTGATCCAGCCATTGCCGGGAGAAGTCGGGGCCAGTCGGATAGTCCCTGTTGACCGTCAAGCAGGATAATGATGGCGGAGGCCGCTTCTGAGTCAGCGGTTTGATTCATGGCCGCGCTTTTATCTCGGGCCCGGACTTTATAATAATATTCCGTGTTGACTTGCAGGCCGATATCGGTATAGGTTGGATCATTCTGCCAGCCGCTGTCGTGACAACCGGGTGTGGCGCAATCGAAATAATATTCCACACCAGAGGGATCGGTGGCCGTCGCGGCAGTCATGGTAATCGCATGGGTGGCTGCCGGGGTTGGCGGGGTAGCCCAGGTGATTGGATTGGGAGTGGGCGGGGTCAGGTCCTGGAAATAATAGTTATACAACTCGGATAATTCAGTTTCGGTCAAGGCGAAATCGTATATGCGGAGATCGTCCATTACGCCCCGGAAATAGGCGACATTATCGCGGATATCGGCACCGGCGCCGACACCGATATAACCGGCCAGATTGCGCGCGGTACCACTGGCCGAGCCGCGGAGCTGGTTATCGATATAGAGGGTGCCGAGATTCCCCTGGCGGCGGGCCACGACAAAATGCCACTGGCCCATTGTTGACTTTGGTATTGGAGGAAAAGTTAAACTGATAGCCCATATCGCCGAAGAGCATAAAGGTGAGATAACCGCTACTGTTGACAGTCAGCTGGTATTCACCGTTGAAGCCCCCGTTACGTTGCTGGACAATCACGCCGGTAGAGGGTGGCGGTGGTTTTGATCCAGGCGCTCAGGGTGAAATCGGTCAGACCGTTTCAGGGCCGGGCCGGTACCAAATTCGATTTTGTCATTGCCATCGAAATAGAGCGCTTTGTCCTGCTTACCGGTGGTCCAGGCGGCGCCGGTGATGGCGCCGTGGCTGTTATTGCCGGAAGAATCGTAGGCAGTGCTGCCGGAGCCTTCATTGAATTTCCAGTGAGCCCAGGCCCCACTGCCAATTTCTTCGGCAGTGGTAAAGCTCCATACGGACCCTGGTACGGTGCCGGTGTCAGACTGTTCGTCGATGCGCCAGTAATAGGTTGTCAGCGGCTGCATGTTTTTGATGACATACCGGGGCGTGGTGACTGCCCCGAGATATTCGGACGATTCGGGGGTAGCGCCGGCGACGGCATCGGGATCGAGCCCCAGATAAAGATGATGGGCAGTCGCTTGCGCGGCGCCGACCCAGGTCAGAATGGGTTTGACGATCTGGGTGGCCTGATCGAAGGGCATGGGGCTTTCGGCCTGGCCGCCATCCCGTATCCGTTCGATTTGTGTTCGAGTCAAAGCGGAATTATAGATACGCACTTCATCGACCGCGCCCATGAAGTGGCGACTGGAACTGTTGGAGTCCAGCCCGATATAACTGCTGCCAATAAAAGAGGCGGGTTCGTGCGTAGCAGAGCGAACGGCGGAAACGTAACTGGGCGCCATCATCGAGATAGATGGTCGCGCGGGCGGGTTCTACGACCAGCGCGACAAAGACCCATTGATTGGCCGGAACTGTCAGGCCGGAGTTCCAACTCCAGTTCTGGTCATTCCAATGATAGCGCAGTTCGGCGCCGGAAACCGAAATTGAGCCCGGAGGCGCCCCCCGGCCCGGTTGAACAGAATAGGGCTCCAGGGATTCACCGTAGAGTCGCGTTTAATCCAGGCGGAAATGGTTACCGTATTGGAATTAAGATTGAGGTCATCAATTTTAACGTGTTCATCCACACCATCCAGTTGCAGGGCGCCGCCATATTTACCGGTAGTGGTATTATTATCGAAGGATGCCGAGCCTTCCAGAATACCATCATGGTCAAAAACACCGGAATCGCCGGCTATGGTTCCGGTAGTTTCATCCAGTTTCCAGTAGCCTTTAAGGGTGTTGGAAAGATCCAGGGTGACGGCGATATTGCCCAGCGAGGTGCGTCCAGTGCTATCTGACGATGGAATAGGTGAATTTATCCTGGCCGAGCGTATTGCCCGCCGGGATGTAAACCAGCAGATCGCGTCCACCGGGGCCCCAGACCCGCGCCCAGCATCACGGTAGCGCCGGCCGGAGTGGTGGCATCAAAACCGGCAATCGCGATCGTATCACGATTGGTGTCATAATCGTTGGCCAGTACATCGATCAGAACGGTTTCTTCCATGACATTAGCGGAAACCCGGTCCAGATTGGCATACGGGGGAACCGGGTACGAATAGGCGCCCAGATTGCGCAGAACGGTATAGCGATCGGAACGGCGGCGGCAATTCATGATCTGGTTGATTTCGGGATGGGAAAAACGAGATAGATTGAGATTGTTGCCGCTGTTGATCGTGCTGCCATCGGGACCAGGACAGCCCTCGACACAATCGCCGCCTGCCCAGGTTATGGCCGCATTCGTGACGCCAGACATGCCACCAGGAGCCATCGCCTGCTCCAGCCATTAAATGAACGCGCCGCCCAGTTGGCGCCGCCATAATCGCAGACAAAGGCCACGCCGCCGCCGACTGAGCCGACCAGACCGACAAAGTGATGGTCGTCGTTGGGGAAGAGCGTTTCCCACCAGGTATTGAGTTGCGGCCAGTTGATCCCCCATTGGGTATTGCTGTAATCCAGACCGGCCTGACTCTGGCGAATCACGACTTTGCCCAGTTTGAATTCACCGAGAATGTCGCGCAAGGTAATGGCGTTGAAGCGGCTGATTGTGCCTTCGGCCTTGACGCCGTAGGTAGCCCAGTCGCTGTATTGAAATTTATTGGTATATTCCACCAGCAGGTCGAAACCCACATCGGCCTGATAGGTATCCAGGTAAAAGGAATCCAGAGTGGCCGCCGGAGCAGCAAAGCCGGCGCCCGGGTACGGGGTACCGGCGGGCTGGTTGGGCGTGCCATTAATCAGGGTAAAATTATTGGAAGGAGCCGCGTTAGGATTGGTTTCGCCGGGCGGTGTCTGCCACCAGTCGGATGCCTGGCCCTTGAAAAACGTGATAACGCAAGTCGCCATTGGGCAGGAGCATCGCCTCGACATAACTATCGGACTCTTCTTCGCACCAGCCGCGGTAGGTGCGGACCGGGCCGGGATCGATGGTGGTTTTGGTGGTTCCATCGGTACCGATCAGGACCAGTTCAAAGTTATTGCTACGTACGGAATATCGGTCCAGATTGAATGTGCGGGTCTGGCCATCCTTTGTTGACGGTCACCCGCATCGATTCTGGCGGATTGGCCGGATCAATCGCGGCGGAAGTCAGGTTTACCAGGGCGAGGATAACAAATAATTTCTGATAGGACAAGAACTTAGACGGCATGTCACTTCTCCGGGAATCGGGTTGATTTAGATCAAGGGTTATTGCAGGGAGGAAGTTAAATGGATTGGGGTCGGGAGTGATAGATTGGAGCAATCCATAAAACAACGCAATTCTGCCTTTGCCAGTCAGGTACGTACGGAGTTTTTATGAATGGCCCATGTACCAAGTATAGTGAAACGAGGCAGAAATGTCAAGCGGCTTAATAAGATTGTGAGAAACGATGCCAATATAAGATAAGGAAACAGCATTACAATGACTGTGCTAATTATGACTGTTGGCCGATGATTCCCATGATGCCTTTACGGATGAGCATGATCGCGAAGGCGGTCAGCAGGAGGCAGGAGATGCGCGAGAGTGCGCGGGTGCCGGTGCGGCCGAGGAGGCGAGTGATCGGTTGGGAGGCAGACAGGATGATCCCGGCAAGCATCAGATTGAGTACGACGGCGAAACCGGTAATGGTTTTGCATGGGTATTGGCCATCAGATGGTCGTGGTGATCAGGGCGGGGCCGGAAAGCAACGGGACACCCAATGGGACCACGCCGAGGCTTTCGGAATCGGAAGCGGTTTGGCGGCGTTTTTTCTCGCCGGTCAGGATATCCGTCAGCGACAGCACACCCAGCAGGATGCCACCGGCGATCATGAAATCTTCAATGGTAATTCCCATAAATGCCAGCAGGGCCGGCCCGAAAAATAGAAATATCAGGGTTACGACTGAAGCCGTAATCACCGATTGGATCACGACCTTGGCGATGATTTTTTTATCAAATCCATCGGTCAGTGTCATAAAATAGGGCAGGACACCGATGGCGTCGACGGAGACAAATAACGGACGAAGCAGAGCCAGAAATTTTCCATAGTGTGAGCATTTCCTTTGTTAGACGGTGTTGTGGCCGTAAGCGGATTACAACAGATTGTAATCAAATAGGGAAGGAAATTCCACTGTTGAGATCAATCAATTCAATTGATAAATCCGGTGGTTATATGAGCCGGTTGATATTGGTGAATGGATTGTTGGAGTCTGGGAAGTGATTTATAAAGAAAGGTAGTCAGCAGGTCTCTTTAAAAGGTTTAAACAGTGTGTTTATGATATTATTTTCTGGTTTTACCAGACTGGGGCAGATTCCTTTGATATTTTGGAAAGCCTTACCTACTAAAAGGCCGCGGGTATCATTGCCCACGGCCTCAATAGTGATATAGAAGAAGAGAATTGAATTATAATCAGTTACCGCATTCCTCCAGCCAGTGCAGGCTGATCTGGTAGATGTCGCTGATATTGGACGGCGCCATCCTTGTTGACATCCACAGCCGTACAACCGCCATCACCCAGGTCGATGAAATAGTGGTCATTGAATTCGCGGGAGTAAATGTAGTAATAGCCATTGTTCACGCGTGACCAGGTTCGCAGGCGGAATTGATAGGCACAGCGGATCCAGTCTTCGAAGGTGGCGACATCCGAATCGAAATGCTGACCACTGGCTCCCAGCCAGTAGGGGCCGTCGGCGAAGTTATACGTCTGCTGCTCTCGATGGTACCCTGATGATTGTTTTTGCCGGCGATGGCGTCCAGGGTGAACTGCCGGAGGAAACCGTTGGGATGGCTGGCAGTGATTTTGAAACGCAGATTTTCGCGGGGATCACCCAGGTTAATAATCGCGCATTCCTGGATTTCGCCATCGGTTGAAACTGTCCAGAACGGACTGGCCGGGTCATATTTAACCGCTTCGAGTTCACAGGTCATCGGTGAATTATCGACCAGGACAATCAGTTCCTGGGCGTTGGCCGGCGTAACATCCGTCACCGAACCGGATTCTACATGATAACCTTTGATACGCAATGTGTATTTGCCATTGGCCCGGGCCGCGGTGTTCCAGATCATGCGCAGATCGAGATGGGACCAGAAACCGGTATCGGTGTAGGTATAGAGATTCGAGACGCCTTCCACGACATTGGGCCCAACTTTGGTTGAAACCGGGATCCATTCTCCAGTGATTATGTTGTAAAGATAAAATATCTTGTACAGACTATCGGTAATGTCGACAAAGTCAGCATTCGTTGGCGGTGTGGCGCCATCCCACTGGCCGGCCTGTACTTTATAATGGGTCACATTATCATCAACACCAAACAGTCCATGAATCCAGAGTTTGGCTCCGAACGGAGAGTTTTGATATTGAGGGATCTGATAATTTGCCGCCTGGGTGGTGGAGACATTGGCGGTTCCCTGCAGGTAGGATGGATTGAGGGCGCTCTGGGTGATGAATGCTGAGGGGAGATTGCCAATGGTCGTAAAGACATAGCCGCTGCCGGGAATGACGCCGGAGCCGCCGGTCAGGCCGGACCAGGGGCCGCCGAACGCGCCCATATCATTACGGGTGCCATCGGGATCGTTCATACTGACCGCCGGATCGCCGGTATCGATACAAGGTGAGCCGGGCAGCAGGTGGAAATTGTCATCGGCCGTTCCAGGCACCATATCCAGTCCTTCGGGGAGAACGAACAATGGAAAATCGTCGATATTACCCGGGCCACTGAATCCCCCGGTATAATTCTGGATACAAGTGTATTTTACCTGCGGGACATGATCGGCGTAAAACTGAGCGTCCTGGTCATTGCCGCCGGGATCGGTGTTGTCCCAGAAGATGCAACTGTTAACCGGTGTGCTGGAGGAGCCTGAATTGAAAATGCCCCCACTCAGGTTTGATGCCATATTATTGACGATAGTACAATTTTCCATTAAGGGAGAAAATTCATTGTTGCCGTCCGTAGCCGTGTTATAGAGGGCCCCACCATTGCCGGCGGCAATATTGTAGTTGAATAAACAACTCTGGAAAATCGGCCGGGAAAGATTGTTCAGGGTGAAAACGGCTCCACCGGAATCGCTGGAATTGGCCAGGAAGGTACATCCCCGGAAAATTGGTCCACTATACTTAATGTTGACCGCTCCGCCGGCGCCTGAGGAGGAATTTTCGATAAACTGGCAATTAATAAAATTGGATGCATTGGCGGACCAGTCTGCCACGGCTCCGCCACTGCCGGCCCGGTTATATTCAAAGCGGCAATTTTGTACGGTGGGTTCGCTATTCATGATGAGCAGCCCTCCCCCCAGGTAGTTGGGATTGGTTCCTTCGGCATAACCCCGGGTAATAGTAAAGCCATCCAGTAGAGCCGATGCATTGCTTGAGCTGTAAACAACATGCAAGCTATTATCGCTGATGGCACTGGTGCCTATTTCACCTGAGAGGATGGATGGATTGGCTTGCCAGTTTCGTTGATCCAGGGAAGATTCAGTACCGGTGAAGCCGCCATAGACTGACACGTTTTTGTTCAGATTAAACGATACCGAGCGGTCATTGCTGCCGGTGGGATTATCGAAATTTTCGTCAGGATAATAAGTGCCTTGCGCGACCCAGATCATATCACCGGATTCGGCGGCGTCCAGAGCATCCTGTAAACGACGAAAGGCATTGACCCAACTTCCTCCGGTCTGGTTGCCGGCGGCGTTGCTTTTAACGTACCAGATGCATTGACCGTCACAGTAGCGATATTTTACCGGGACAATTTTTTCATAGATAATTTCGTTATTGGATTGTTTTCTGATGTAGAAATAAACGGCATCCACCACACATGGGGCATGCAGTTCAAAATCCTGGGTACCGGCGCCGTACCCGGTGGACGCGGGAGAGCCGCCGCTGGCAGAATAACCCGGCGTCAAACTGCCGCGAGTCATGGGACGGGCAAAAATATAGGTATTATCCGACTCTGAAAGGGCATAGTTAAAACTGATATAAATGGTTTCACTCAGATTGAGTTTATTGGGTGAGGCAGGATTAAACTGAATATTATAGAGATTGTTGCCAAAATGATATTGGACATCGAGATAATAATCGACCAGTACTTTGGTTTTTGCGCTATCCATCATATAAACCCGCACCTGATCGACAGTGGTATTGCCATAGGTGACACTGAACCATCCGGTACCGGAACTGGAACCAGTGGGATAATAAGGTGAAGGGCTGTCAATCAGTCCAGGCGTTGAACTTCCTTTGGTATAGGGTACCACAAATATCAGAACATCATCCCGGCCGGTATTGGAATAGTCAAATGACAGATTGACTTTGTCATTGTGTATCCGGTATGCGGGAGAGCCGGGAACCATTTTGATATTGGTGATGGAATAGCTCCATAAGGCGGTCGCCGGTAACGCGAGCATCAGTATTAGCGTTGTCCATAGATTGATATAGCGATTTTTCATGGTTGGTTTCCTTTCGATACAAAGAGTAGAAGACATAAAGGTGAATAGAAGACGGACCGGTCAATACAACCAGATCCGATCCAGATAGTCAATGGTATTTGTTGATATAGAAGATAATGAATAGTTTATTGCCCGAGGAATTGTCCAAGACATTTAATCTCCACTTTGGATATGGATTGATATTCCGCCTGAAATGGCAAGAAACAATCATTGTCAAATTTTTACAGTCTCACTTCGAAATCGACGTGAGTAAAACAGGTTCTTTCGATGAAAAAACCGCTTAATATTTCATTTTGAACAGGTTCGGAACGTTTGAATCACTAAAGGTCCGAATATCTAAAAAATTATAGGAATAAACTATAACAGACTTCCAGTAAAAGTTTTAAAACATTATTGGGGCGAAAAGATTTGTAACATTATTACAAATAGCAGGTTATGAATAATAACCCTTGGAAGCGAATTGGGAGAACCGCAATGAGCCCAAAAGAAAATTTCGCATGAAAATCAGAAATTTTTATTTAGTAAAAAAAATTCTTTAAAGTTCAGCCACCAATTCAGGACGATTCCGCTGGTTTTATAACTTAAATAGATATAGGAAATTACGCTTAATATGTTCATGAATCAGGAATCTGCCAACCACAATATATTGTGGTTGAGGTTATGAGACTTAACAGAAAGAAACTGCGAAACAGATTCGAGGCGTCTCAGTTATAAAATGGTTAAATACAGGTACTTACGTATAAATATCGTCCTATAATCAATTCAGAATCAGATTAACAATAGTGAAAAATGGGCACTGGTAAACTTTGCGGTTTGGATGGATTTTCTCAAGAAAAACGAATAGCTCCGTCGATATAGCAGGTGTAAGGAAGAAAATGGATTTTCAAAAATACAATATATTGTTATTGAGATAACCATAGGGTAGTTTAAGCAGAATAGACAACCTTTAAAACCGGAGTAGTAAAAATGAGTAAAATTAACCAAATTGGCTATGGCCAGTTATCGGCGTTGAATAAAACGCAGATGAACTCGCCATCGGCCCGACCGACGGAGTCCTCTCGCTCAAACGAGGTCAGCGGCGACCGGGTCGAGATCTCTGAACGTGCCCGCTTATTAGGCCAGATTGCCTCAATGCCTGACATTCGTGAGGAAAAAGTGCAGGAAATCCGTCAGCAACTGGCAGATGGCTCTTACGATTTAGAAGGAAAACTCTCCGAAGCTCTCGACAGACTGTTGCAGGAGCATAATTGGGAGTAGTTGTTAGTTTTTTTCGCTAAAAAGCAGGCTGATTGCCTGCTTTTTTTATGCGCAGAGATATAATAAATACGATTAAGAGCCCCTTACAAAATAAATTTTCTGCTGCGGCCGGCTGCAAATGTCGTCATCTGCGTTCTCGGGGCCAACCCTCCTCGACAACCCATAGCAGGGTTGCCTGCGGGTGCTTGACCCCTGCGGCCCTCCTGAGGCGGATCTTCGACCTTGCTGACCACTTTTTCGCCCGGTCTCGCTAGAAAAATCATTTTGTCAGGCACTCTAAGAATCGTCTTTAATTTTAACCGGCTTTTCGGTAAACTGGATGCTGAGAGAAGTCATAACTCTTTTTGTTATAATAATAGTTTGATTAAGGAGCCTTAACTATGGCCAATTCGTGGAAACAAAAACTGGCGCTGGGTGTATTCTTTTTAATGGTCCTGGGCGGTATTTTTCAGATTATGGCATCCCCTGCCCTGGATGAACAAACGGCTCCGGAACAGGCGGAAAACAGTCAGGCGGAAACAGTAAAACCTTATCGGGTGAAACTCATCCAGATGCAGGGGATATTGACTGAACGGCCCGATGTGATGGCTTTAACCCTGGGTGGAACGGGCTCGACCAGCGTATTTGATCTGATCCATCAATTTGAAGAATATGCCACAAAAAAAAGCTATGATGCCGTCCTGTTAAATTTTGAACAGTGTCCGCTCAGCTGGGCTCATGCCGATCATCTGAGGCGAGGCATTAGGGATGCTCGTGAAAAAGGATTGAAGGTTTACGCGTATGTTGAAAGTCCCACCTTGCAGGAATATCTGACTGCCTGTGTCTGCGATGAAATTGTGATCACACCGACAGGCGACCTGCCCCTGTCCGGGCTGGCGGGTGAAGCGATCTATTTAAAGGGGTTAATGGATATGGTGGGATTAGAAGCGGATTTCATTAGTATTGGCGATTATAAATCAGCCGCTGAGCCGCTGACCCGAACGGAGCCATCGGAGGCGGAAATGGATCAGACCAAACCGGCTTTTTGACAGTTTGTACGACCATATGGTTGAGAGTATTGCTGATGGGCGTGGTTTAAAGGTGAAACGCGTTAAAAAGCTTATTGACCAGGGGCCATATAACGCCATGGATGGATTGAAGGCTCACCTGGTGGATCACGTTATGTACCGGCGCGAATTTGTTGAATATCTGGAGAAAGATCTTGGCAAACCGGTTGCCATGTATGTCGATCAGGAACAAAAAGGCCGGGATGTCGCGGATTTGAGTAATCCTTTATCATTATTTACCGTATTGGGCCAGATGATGCAGCCGCCGGCAGAACCCAGTGGCGATCTGATCGGCGTGATCCATGTGAATGGGTCCATTGTTTCAGGCGATAGCGACGAAGGCTGGGTGGGCGCTTCAGCCGGTTCTCGGACATTACGACTGGCAATCCAGAAGGCACGCGCGGATGCGAGAATGAAAGCATTGGTCGTTCGAATCGATTCTCCGGGTGGCAGCGCCACCGCCAGTGATATCATCTATCATGCCCTGCGTGACGCAGCGATAGATAAGCCGGTGGTAGTCAGCATGGGCAGCGTCGCGGCGTCGGGCGGTTATTATATTGCCTGTGGCGGCAGCGAAATTTTTGCCGAACCATCCACCCTGACCGGTTCAATAGGCGTGGTGGGCGGCAAAATTGTCATGAAAGAGCTTTTTGATAAGATTGGAATCAAGACCTTTAGTTTCAAACGTGGGAAAAACTCTGGAATGTTCAGTTCAACCGAACCTTTTACAAAACAAGAGCGTCTCTGGCTGACTCACGAAATGGAAGTTGTCTATGATACTTTTAAGCAGGCAGTCACCGATTCGCGGGGTGATCGGCTGACTGATGATATCGAAGAGCTGGCGCAGGGCAAGGTGTACACCGGCGCTCAGGCATTGGCATTGGGTCTGGTTGATCAAATCGGCGGCTTGGATCAGGCTGTGGCTTACGCCGCGGAACAGGCGGATCTGAAAGAGTGGAATCTGGTGCATTTGCCCCGGCCCAAGAGCTTGCTGGAATTGCTGGAAAGCCTGTTGGCTGATAGCGGCCAGAATACCCGGCCCACAGCCGCGGCCGCCCTGAACACGTTATATTCTCTGGCCAATCAGATGACTGGCAGCCATACTATGGGTCATCATTCTCTGGCGGATTATTATCTGAATTTCTGGACCCTCATCCGGCAGGAGCAGGTAACCGCGACGATGCCGACGTTGATTTTAATTGATTGACGCGGCCGGACAGGTCTTTACAATAAGCAAATATGGACCAGCCAATGACCAGTACTGAAGGCAGCAATGTGGATGTCGTAAGGCGACCGCGCGTTGTTTTGCTGTGTGATGATGCCGCGTTACAGGTTTACGGCCCGGTTATGCGCCGCTTATGTATTGGTTTGCTGGATGAAGTCGAGGAGTTGAATCTGTTTTGCCTGGGCGAAAGCGACTATCTGGATTTCGCTCCCTGTCCGCCGGTACGGGTGATCCGGGAAGTCCGGAAGTATTATGAAACGTCACCCCGGACAGAATGTGTTGAACGGCGCGTAGATATATCCAGTCCCCGTTTGCCGACTCTGGAAACGCTGGTTCCACACCGGAGAGATATTCGTCTGGCCGGCGTTCTGGCGGAATATAAGCCGGCCCTGATCCATGCCCTGCAGGATCATCTGGCCCATCAGGGTCGCAACCTGGCCCGAATCCTGAATATTCCCTTGCTGGTATCCGTTTTGGCCCGGGACGGTGAGGCGCATTTTCATCACGCGGGTTTCTCTGAAGGCATTTTGCCCTCTTGCAGCTACGTGGCACGCCGTTTGCGCAAGCGTCATGTTGGCGCGGCTCGTCATATTTATTTTGTGCCGATCGGTACTCATATCACCGAAACCACCAGCAGTTTTGTCCGGCCGGATTGTATGCCGCAACTGGTGTGCTGCAGTCCGTATCAGCATGGCCAGGATCTGGATATGTTAATTAATGCCTTGAGAATATTGGCAGACAGTAACCAGGATTTTGCGGTGGCATTAAGTGGTAGCGGGCGCCTGGAGCAACATCTGCGTCATAAAGTCAATCAGCTCAAATTGAATGAATGTGTTCATTTTATCGATCCCATTGATAAGCTGGTGGAAGAAAGTGATGCGCTCAAGGCGATTCTAAGCGCATATGACATTTTCGTTGTGCCGCATAAAAGTCCGATCTGGCAACCCGAATTACTTGAAGCCATGAGTGTCGGCAATACCATTGTTGCGCCCCGGGGTACGGCGCCCGACCTGATCCGGCACGAACAGACCGGGCTGAATTTTGAACCGGGCAATACCCAGTCACTGGCGCAGGTATTACGGAAAGCGATTCATGACCGTCCGGCAAGTCGCCAATTGGGTATTAACGCACAACAGTATTTGAAAAAACACTTTCTGGTTTCCCATATGGTCAGTCGCCTGTCAAAAGTTTACGCTCAAACGGTTCGATCATTCCAGACCGCATCCGTGTCGGCTCCCAGTCATAATGAATAATCCGTAATCAGGGCTTTCCTTATAGAGCCTGTATCCGGCAATTCCCCGGGCTAGAAAGAATTTTCGCGAATGGAATCTAACCTGATATGAATCCTGTTTATTTGACATTTATTGTTTATTTTATGGTATTGTTTGTGATCGGGGCCTGGTTTTATAAGCGTTCGGGGACGATAGAGGATTATTTGCTAGGCGGCCGGAAGATGGGCGCCTGGGTTACGGCGCTATCGGCCCAGGCCAGTGATATGAGTGGCTGGCTGTTGATGGGATTGCCCGGAGCGGTTTTTGCCACGGGATTGTCACAGATATGGATTGCGGTGGGATTGTTGATTGGCACCGTGCTAAACTGGTTACTGGTTGCCAGACGTTTGCGGTGCCAGAGTGAGGTAGAAGGAGCCATTACGCTGCCGGGTTTTCTGGAAAAACGTTTTAACGATCCAACCGGCTGGCTGCGTTTTGTGTCGGCGTTGATTATTTTATTATTTTTCACGATTTACGCCAGTGCGGGGCTGGTGGCGGCGGGCAAACTCTTTGACGCGGTTTTCAATATTCTGTATAGCCGGGCGGTTCTCATTGGCGGCGGGGTGATTGTGTTTTATACCTTTATGGGCGGATTTCTGGCGGTTTGCTGGACGGATCTGTTTCAGGGCCTGTTAATGGTGCTGGCGATTATTGTTGTGCCGGTGTTGGCGTGGATTGATATCGATGGGATGTCCGGATTGCGACCGGCGCTGGCGGCGCGGGATTTATCGTTTAGCATAATTCCATCGGGAGAATATCCGGGATTGATGATTGTTTCAGCGATGGCGTGGGGGTTGGGTTACTTTGGTCAGCCGCATATTTTATCGCGGTTTATGAGCGTGGCGTCGGTCAAAAAACTGCACGAATCAATTGTGATTGCCATTGTGTGGGTGGTGATTTCGCTCGGGGGTGCAGTGCTGGCGGGATTTATTGGCATTGCGATTTTTGAGCAGCCGCCTTATGGTGATCCGGAAAAGATTTTTATTGGGATTATCGAGCAATTGTGTCATCCGTGGCTGGCGGGTATCCTGCTGGCGGCGATACTTTCGGCGATTATGTCGACAATCGATTCGCAATTGCTGGTATCATCATCGGCGCTGACGGAAGATTTTTATCGGCGTTTTATCAAGAAAAGCGCATCGGAACGCCAGATAGTGCCGATCAGCCGGGCGTGTGTGATTATTATTTCAGCGATTGCGATGGGGTTGGCTTTAAATCCTCAGGAGACCATTTTAGAAATAGTGGCATACGCCTGGGGTGGGTTGGGGGCTGCGTTTGGGCCGCTGGTATTGTTTGCGCTTTACAGCAAGCGGGTCGCCTGGCAGGCGGCGCTGGCCGGGTTGCTGACCGGGACGGTTGTTCTGGTCATCTGGAAACAGACCGGGCTGGGGGATCGGATTATTTATGAGATTGTGCCGGGATTTGCGGCGAACGGCCAAGTGCTCTGTAAAGATTAAATATTCGGATATAGTGATCTCAATTTACACCTGGCATCTTCCACTTTAAATTGCCAGTTAACGCCTCGTTGCTTTTCGTTGGAGTGGGTGGCCCATGCTTTCGTCTCTTTTTTCAGCCTATCCATGTCGGTCATTTTTCGATCCTTCAGACATTGCCGGGTCATCGCACTCAGTTCATTTTCGGCCACATTGAGCCAACTGCCATGCTTGGGCGTGTAATGAAATTCAATTTTTTCCACATACCGGCGCGCCTGCTCCGGAGGAAAAACCTCGTAAAAAGCTCCCTTGGTATGCGTATTCAAATTGTCGCACACCAGAAGCACTCGTTTCGCTTGGGCATAGCGGCCCTCCAGCAACTCTGCCATTTCAACGGCCCAGTCAGCTTTTTTCCGTTGTGGACGAGCACTCACCCCACGCCAGCCGGATTTCGGTTCTGTGAACATGAATAGGCTGGCGGTTCCGGCACGTTCGTATTCATAGTCCACTCGACGAGGATGATGTAAGGTCGCGGCCATCGGAGTGCGAGTTTCCTTGAGCAATTGCACCGGCTGTTCATCCATGCAGAGCGCCGGAAAATCCGGGTCATACGGCAGGGAATAGACATTCAGGACATCTTCCATGCACGCGACAAATTCACTGTTTTGCGCCGGCGGTATCACCCAGTACTGTATCTTTCGGTTCGTTATTTCATTTTTTTAAGCGTCGTGGCAACGGTGGTGTGACTGATGGATTCTACGATTCCCAATTCCACCGCTTTGTCGGCGATCAAACGCAACGACCAGTTACTGTAACCTTCCGGCGGATCGCTCAGCCTCAGGGCAATGATCTTTGCCTCCTGCTCACCATCCAGCAGCTTGGCGCGAGGCGGCGTGTCACGCTGCTTACCGTTCAATGTGATGTCAAACCCTCTTTCTACCAGCGATTTACGAACTTTTGTTACGGTCCTGAGGCGACACAAGAAAGCTTCGGCGATTTGATTGCATGACCAGTTGGGGCCGTCCGCATCCGCCTTAAGCAAGATTTGTGCCCGTTTGACTTTTTGCGATGTACCCTTGAGTTTCGTAACGACTTCAAGCAGTTCTTTCCGCTCTGCGTCAGTGAGACGAACGGTGTACTTTTTCATAACAAACTCCATAAATATTCGGTTTATGGAGTTATTATCGGACATGCTATATAAGAATATTTAGTTTTTACAGAGCACTAGGCGCTTTGGTGGTTAACAGGTTATGCCAGGTGCGAGCGGATGCACAACCGGTTGATCCGGGCAATTAATTTGTTTTGTCTGAAGGGATTTCAAACCATTTTAATAGCTGTTCGGTGACCAACTCGTGGCCGCGGCGGTTGGGATGGTTGGATTGTGACATCAGGTCATGCAACCGGCACTGGTCATTCATGGCGGCTTTAAAGGCAACCAGGCTGTCCACCAGTCCGACACCGTATTGCCGCGCGAGTTGTCGTATCTGTTCGGCGTGTTGGTTGAGCGGATCATCGGGATCGTCCAGGTGGGCGCCGGTATCGCCGGTCGGAGTCAGCAAAATAACTTTGATATTGCTGGCCAGCGCCATTTCGATCATGGCCTGCCAGGATTGGCGAGCTTTTTCGAGGCCGATGCGCCGGTCATTCAGGCCGTAGTCAATGGTGATGACATCCGGGCGGTGGCAGAGCACTTCATCGCGGAAACGTTTGGCGCCCTGGTCTGAACTTTCGCCGCCGACAGCGGTTACGATGGTGTTAATCACCGCATAGGGATAGCGTTGTTTCAATCCGGCGTGCAGCAGATGGGGATAGGCATTGAACGTGTCAACGATGGGCGTACGAAAATAGCCGGCCGGGACACTGTGGCCATGGCAAACGATATTAATGAGGCGATTTTTGGGCCACTGGGCCTGCAAGAGCCGGCAGAGATCATTGAGGTATTGGTCGGGCTGGGCCGGCGGTGGGGTTGCTGTGTGGTCATCGACGGCGAGTAAAATAACAACCAGTCCTGATAATAACGCGAAAATTAAACCAAGTTTTATCATTGTAGTTCTCGTTTCATCTGAGTTGTCCGATTGATGAGATCATTACACGCACGGCGGGTTTATTCCATCAGGGTGATCAACAAATCACGGTAGATTTCCGCCGCGGAGATGACTTGTTCGAAATCCACCGATTCATCGCGGGTATGGGCCATGGCCAGTTGGCCGGGGCCGAGGATGATGGGTTTGCATTGCGCTTCCCAGAGCAGATTGGCATCGGAATGGCTCTTGAACGCGCCGGGATTCCAGTCGAGGTTCTGGCCGGCATAGACTTTGCGCAGCGCTTCGGGTAATAAGCCGTTATCGTTCAGCTGGTAGCCGCCGGCTTTAAGGGGGAATTCGATTTCGTAATTGCTCAGCTTATTGTTTTCGAGGCACTTTTTTACCAGGGATTTCAGTTCACGCGCCAGGCCGGCCGGGGCGACGGGTGGGGGCAGGTGCAGGTCCATAAATGCTTCGCAACTGCCGGGTACGGCAAAACCGGCTTCGGAACTGTGGATGTCGCGGATGTTCAAAATGACATCAGGATGTTCAGTTTCGATGTCTTCCACGACTTTGATCAGCATTTTCAACATGCCCATGATGGCGTTGTATTCGTGGCAGGCCATGGAGGCGTGACGCCGTTTGCCGAAGGCGCGAACGAGCATTTCCATATAGCCGTAATGGCCCAGGCAGGGGATCAGGTCAGTCGGTTCGGCGACCAGGGCCCATTCGAAGGAGCGGGCCGCCAGGAGGGCTTCGGTGCCATCGCCGGACTCTTCTTCGCCGACAACCAGATAAAGGCCGGCCTGACGGGGGATGATATCCTGTTCGACCAGCGAGACAAAGGCTTCGATCATGGCGGCGCAACCGCTTTTCATATCGGCGGTGCCGAGTCCCCAGATCCGGCCTTCGCTTTCCTGGGATTCGTAGTCGTCGATATCGAACGCGGGAACGGTATCCACATGGCCGATGAAGGCGACCCTGGGGATGGCGTTTTTGAAGACCACCTCGACGTTGCGCCGGCCTTCGCTGACTTCGCGGAGGGTGACGGGCAGGTCTTTATCGTGCAGGTAAGACGCCAGGAACTCGACGATCTCTTCTTCTTTGCCGGAGGGGCTGTAGATATCGACCATTTCCCGGAAGAGGCTTTTCAGGCGGTTACGATGGATGCCGGTCTTGCGGTGTGCCACGGGCGGTCCTTTCGCTGGTTATTTTTTCAGATTCAAATTCAACGTCATATACACATGTTCGATGGGATCGACGAATCCTTTGCGGCGAAAGAAGCGGATGGCTTCCTCGTTGTCAGCCTGGGTGTCGACCATGAGCATACGGATGCCGGCTTTGGTCATGATATCGCGGAAGCGGTCGAACAGGCGGCTGCCGATTTTTTTGCCGGCGAAGTCCGGGTCGACGCCGAGCCAGAGCAGGTGGCCATAGTTCCAGGCGGACCGGTTTTTTTCGATGGTGGTGCCGAGCGCGAACCCGACCACTTTGTTGTCGAACTCCGCGACGAGCATGTACTCGGGCTCGGAATTGAACAGGCTGGTCACTTCGAATTCATCCCAGGTGCGGTACAGATTGGAGTAGTCCTGGGAGGTGAAGACCATTTCACCCAGGTGGAAAATAGCGGGCAGGTCGTCAATGGTCGCGGTGCGGATTTCCAGTTCCTGGGTCAGTTCGAATTTGGATAAAGGCATGATAGAGTTCTCAATAGAAACAGGTAAGTCTTGTTGTTACCCATCGGGTTAATATTGTTCCGAATACTTTTATGATTGGAGGCGCGAAGCATCGCGTCTCTACACAGGCTGAAACGGATCATCTTTATCGTTCAATGTACACGATTCCATCATAAGACATTTCAGCCGGTTGTAAAGGGGGGATTGCGGAGGATACTGGAATTGGTTGACGGTTGATAGGATTCGTTGGGCGGCCTGGGGTTGATCAGGGGCTGTTTTTGTTGGAGTGAAAAGTCGCTAACTTTATGTTAAATAATATGTTGTGATGCGATTGTGAATATGAATTCTATAAATTCTATAGGGCTTATAGGCATTTAAAACTTTGTTTTTATATTAAGCTGAAATACACTGTATTAAATGGACTCAAAAATTATACAAATCATTATAAAGAATCAATCAACCAATAGTGTTTCAGCAGATGTCATAATAAATGATATCAATGAAGTCAATTTATTTAGACCGGCCCTGATTAATCAGAATTTCATATTACGTTATCTAAAAAGACCGTAAAAATAGAAACAGAGGTATCTGTTATGTTTCAATTACCTATAATTGTATCATCAGTAGTAGATTCATATTATCTGGATCTTCATGAAATTATTGCATGGGCGGACAAGCTGATTATGAAAGCCGAAAAACCTCAGATGTGGCTTATTGATATATCACTTAGTAAAAATAAATACGGTGTTATTAGTTTTGCTCAATCAGTCTTTATTCATTATGAAAATATTGAATATGATTTGATCAATTTAGAAATAGGCTTTTGGTATCTTAGATATCTCGAAGGTAAAATTTCGTTAGAAGAGTTTGTAACTTTAGCCGGGAGTGCGATGGATGGCAGTTATTTTAAAGGGAAGACAATTGAAGATATGGCAGTATTATATGAACGCTGGAGAAAGGGGGAAGATATTGAAGGTGAAGTGCATAGTTTTTTCAACAGTTATGCAGAGACAAGTCGCCAGTGTTATGACTATATGATGAGAGATGGTCTGCATGAGAGGGAAATTGAAATTATTGAAATACGTTGAATGGGATTTTGATAAAGGAATCAGTGTCTGAACTCATATTTGATATTTATTTTGGTGTCCGTTATCTGGAAGAATTGGTTATGTCTCAACTTACGAATGAATTTGCTAAGCTTGCCGAAAACCAATTAGTGCCATTTTTGAGCTCATGTGGTTTTGTGAAAAGAACTATTGATAATTATCAAAGATACTACAAGCCCTTTATACATTGCATCTGGGTACAGAAACGATCAGATAATGCAGCAGTATGTGTTAATTTAGGGGTACATCTTGATTTCTTGGCGTCTGCCGTTGAAGGTATAAAGATGGTTGATTGTATTGAAGAACCAGATTGTCGAATTAGAAGACGACTTGCTCCTAATGGGATGAATGATTATTGGTGGCCACTACGACCTGTTGAGAAACAAATAGTTTCTATTCAGGCAATGTTATCAGAAATTGGATTTCCCTTTTTTGAGACTTATAGATCATTTCCAGGATTATTTGATTCTATTACGACTGAATCTATCATGTTAGAGGATTCAATACCGATATTACCTAATATGACAAAAAAAGGGATGGCATTGTTACTTGCTCAAGTTTATGAACATATAGGTTACAAGGAAAAAGCAATAGCATTCGCTGAGTGTGGGCTAGAAATTCTCAAGCAGGCGAACCCTATCCATATCAGACCGATGAAGAAGGCATTTGAAGATATTATCAGGAGGCAGCAGTGAATCGAAGTGTTTTTACAAATAATTTTGCGAAAAAATATCATCATAAGGATTTTATACTCAAAATTAATATGGATGGTGTGATCGAAAATGATATAAAGCCTATATTGAATTTTCTTGAAAGAAGCATAATTTCAGGGAAAGGTTTTAATGTCGATGAAATAGTTCAATTTGGCATGATGTTGTGTAAGGTGGTGGATCATGGAGATGGATATTTAACGCTTCATGAACCTGATATGTGTTCTATGCCGATAGAATGGAGCGATACCCTTACAAATACGATCAAGTTTCTACGGGCCCAAAAAGATACAATTAAAAGTTATGGCTTGTTAGATCAAATGTCAATATCGGACATAGGGTATAGTGCGTTAATTGGAACGGATTATCAGCACGCCAAAGAGTTTATATTGGACCGAATTGATATTCACGATAATGATTCAGGATGGTTTTTTGGAAATTTGCACACTAAACTCGATTATAATGATCCCGGCAATTTGATAAGAGTTTCATTGTATGAGGCCGTTTTAGGGCATCTAAACTTAGTGCGTTATCTGGCTATGCCGGAAAATACTAAAATTGTTGTTGCCATAAAAGACGTGACAGTATATTTCCACGAAAAAGAGATCGAACCCCAAAAGGGGAGTTTTATGGAAGCCTATTTGAAGATATTGAAAGATAAATGAACCAGAAATATGTTGCTGAACATGCATGCTTCTAGGGTCCGGTAGAATTAATTAACATGGACGCTTATTCATACGGTTTCTAATTTTTTCAGTTGATTGAGGAACAGTTCTTTGCTCCATAGGTCAAGTGAGGGTTGTTCGTGGGCGCGAACGAAGCGCTGGACTTCGCGGGCGGCTTGTTGCCAGGGGATGGATACGATTTTGTTTTTCAATTCATGGAGTACCCACTGTTTATTGGCGGTGATGTTCTGATTTTGCCACGGGCCGGCCTGGTTAAGGGCGGCGGTGAGAAACGGGTAATTGATGGGAGTGAGGCGGCTGGTGTACCAGATAAAATCGTACCAGTCGCGGCCTTTGATATATTCTCGGCAAAGCAGGGCGTGGATTTTACCGGCGAAGAGGCTGGGTTTGTCCTGGACGCTTACGGCAGAGACGAAGGGGAAATCCAGGTATTGCAGTTCATGTCCGCTTCCGGCCGGCGGGTTGGTATCGACTTCCAGTTTGATCCGAATTTTGGCCGGGGGACCGGTCTGGTTTCGGTGTTGCAGGTTGAGTACTTTGCCCAGCGAATGGTCTTTTAGAAAGGCTTTTCTGACGGTAGTATCCGCTTTGCTACGGTCGGTTATTTCCAGGCGGTAGCCCCAGGCCGCCAGTTCATCGGACAACAGGCCGATATGATCTTTCATCTGAAAATCCGGGTCCGGCTGCTGAAGAATAAAATCCAGGTCCTCAGAGAATCGGTTGAGGCCGTAAAAAATACGCAGGCATGTCCCGCCTTGAAAGAGGGCGTGTTTAAAGAAGGAGCCGCGGCCCAATGCCGCCAGTACCACCTCTTGCGTGATCTCACGAATAGCCTGTTGTTCTTCGAGGTCAGTCTTGCAGTGATAGTTCATCAGGCGTTGCTGAATGATCTGGATACTCATGATAACCTCGCCTCCTGCCAGCCGCGCAAAAATCGTTTAACCCGGCTGTTGGAATAATTGGTCGTCAGTTCGTTTAATTCTGAGTGTGTAACAGACATCAGGTCTTCCAGTTCAATTCTCAGGCTGGCCCTGACTTCATCAATCGTGGTCCAGTTCAATCGAAGCAGGTAGACATAATCCGCCAGGGCTTTGGCCGGGGTTGCCATGAAGAAGATGTTCCCATTGTCATCGGTGCGCCGTTCGACGCCGGTAAAGAAGCTCAGTTGCGGAACGCGCTGGTAGCTGAAGATGCCAAATGGTGTTTCGAAATCCCTGGAGTTGCGGTAACTGACACTGGTATGGGTATAGACGGCTTCTGGAATCCAGCCGTGGTGACTTAAAGCCGTTTCGAGACTGAGATAGCTGGGGCCATAAATTCGCTGGGCCAGGCTGTAAGTACTGATGGGTTTCTTTTGAAATTCCTGCGCCAGACAATAGAGCCCGCGACGAATATTAATGATTTCGCCGGCTGCCAGCGCCCGTTTGACTAAACCGTGGCGGCTGAAATCTGAGCCGTCGATAGTCATGGCGACTTCGAATTGGGTGAAAACCCCAATAGAGGCCTTAAAAAAGTGTTCTGTCAGTTTGTTCATATGAAAAATATTAGAAGTAGTCATATTATGACAGCTTCTATTGTATATATAGGGTTTTGCGGGGACAAAATCAAGAATAAATCATATAAATAGTCAAAAATTGACTATTTCTATTAAATTTCTGGTTATATTGAGAGTGGTGGAAAGAATCACGGGCAGGTTGCCAGTCGCACGTTGGTTGGGGTGCTTGCCGTTGGCCCTGGCTTTCTGATTAATATCCCGGCTATTTTATGGGGGTAAATATTTTATTTGATGGTAATAACTCCGATTTCGGCGGCGGAGGCCCAGGGATTGTTGTTGACTTCGCTGAGTGCGACAAGTTTTATGAAGCGGGCGGTTTGTGGGGCGGGGAAATAGATGATTTGCTGGATGGGATTGTTGCGAATATTACTGAATTCGCCCTGGATGACCGGCTGGCCCCAATCGGTGGCGTTTGGGCTGATATAGAAGGCGTAGGTTTTGATGGTGCCGTTGAGGGTGCCGCGGCGCGGGGTGTAACTGAATCCTTGCAGGGTGATAGATTCGCCCAGGTCGATTACGATCTCATGCGGGTGTGATGGAGTATCGGGATTCCAGCGCGTATGCCAGATGGTATCGGGATTGCCGTCGATAGCGGCTTCTTTGGGTTCGTCGGGAGCCTGTTCGCTGGAGGCGCTGACGATGTGCCATCTGGCCGGGCAAAGGTCGAATCGGGCCGTGGCGATACCGCTGGATTGCGGTGAATCGCCCTGGAAGGCGCGGGCTTTGATTGTGCCGCCGCCGGGCAGGGGGATCGGGTGTTGGTAGCCGGGCGAATCGATTGTGGGTTCGCTGCCGTCGAGTGTGTAGTGGATGGCCGGGCCGGGCGGATTGCAACTGAGCGTAACATTACCCAGACGGTCGCGGCGGATGTCGGGAACGGTAACCGGGACCGGTTCGAAATAGAGGCCGAAGTTGCTGATTGTGGGGCAGACACGGGCGTCCAGAATTCGGACGCGCAGTTTGTCGGTTGAGAGGGTTGAAGTGCGGCAGATTTTCTTGTAGCCAACCGTGGTGCCTTCGGCGATGGGTTGCCAGGCGCCCTGAACTTCGGCGTCGATCGCGAAACGGGCGATCCGCTGGGAGTAATCGCGAATCTGTTCCTGGATCATGACACGATTGAAGCGTGCCGGCTGGGGGAGCTGGATTAGCAGTTCGGCTGTGGTTGTGCCGTCATTGGGCATCCAGCAGGTGGCGGTGTTGCCATCGAGCGCGTAGCGGGCGGCGAACTGGCCGGAGCGAACCTGTGAGGCGGAAGCCGTCGCGCCTTCGGCCAGATTGACCGCGAAGGTCGTTTGTATCATGCGGCCGACTTCCCGGAGTACCTGGACATCCCGCTGGGGAAAGAGCCCATCCCGGTTGGGCGGGATATTCAAGAGGAAGACGGAATTGCCGCCGACCGAACGGTACCAGATATCGAGGATCTCGCCGGTCGATTTGACCGGCTGCTGCTCATCGCGCCAGAACCAGCCCTGACGGATGGAGGTGTTGGTTTCGGCGGGGTAATAGTGGAGAGCGCCGCCCTGGTTGAGGGCCTGCTGTAATTTGGGCAATGAGGCCAGATCGTTGGCGGTCATATCGGGCCAGTCGAACTGGCTGGCCGATGTCGGCAGTGGAATCACATTCCATTCACTGGCCCGGGTTCCACCCCCTTCGTTGCCGCACCAGCGGACGTCGGGTCCTTTACCGAAAATGACGGCCATGGGCGCCAATTCGTGAATGAGTGTGTACCACTGCTGATAGGTATAGGTCTGGCCGCCCTTACGTTTGGGATGGGCGCCGTCGAACCAGACTTCGTGGACCGGGCCGTATTCGGTGAGCAGTTCGAACAGCTGATTAAGAAAATATTCGTTATAGTCATCGACCTTGAAGCGGAAGGTGCGAGTGTCCTTGAAGGGCCGGCCGGGGACCGGGCGCGGAATGGTGCGTTCGGTATAGGCGCTGAGATTGCCATACAATCCGCCGGCATTTTCGATCTGGTACAGATCGGCAGGGGAGAGATAAACACCCAGTTTCAGGTTAAATTTCAGGCAGGAAGCTGCCAGATCCCGCAGAACATCGCCATGACCGTTGCGCCAGGGTGATGAGGCCACCGAATGGTTGGTGTAACGGGTTTGCCAGAGGCAGAAGCCATCGTGGTGCTTGACGGTCAGGATGACCTTTTTCATTCCGGCGGCCTGCATGGCCCGGCACCACTGGTCGGTGTCGAGTTGGGTTGGATTGAAGCCGGCCGGATCTTCGAATCCGGTCCCCCATTCGCGGCCGGAAAAGGTGTTGACGCCGAAATGGACGAAGGCGATGAACTCATCTTCATGCCAGGCCATCTGACGGGGCGTGGGCGTGACCTGGGCCGCGCGCCGGGCGGTTTCTTCCAATGAGATGGATTCGTTCGCGCCGGCGGCCTGTGGGCGGCCCAAGGCGGCCGTAGTGAGGATAAAGAAGATAACGCCGGACCGTTTCGCCAATTCCAGTGTTTTCAAGGGCATAGGATATACTCCATTATTGAGTGGTCATGGTAATGGGATCAAGGTCAATTACTATTGTAACGATAATTCAGACCAGACTATTCCAATTGAAACAAGGTTAGAATCGTTCAGGATCAAGCCTGTCCAATGTACAGCATTAAATGAACCTGATAACAAGTTTCGAATCTGGTATAGTAAAAACCATGGGATCTTGAGAAGAGGCGGGAAGCGGTTCGGTATAATTGCTATTTGCTGGGATGCGGATCAGATAGTATTGGTTGTAAAGATTTATATATTATAGACTTATAGCCATAATGCTGCTTGTCAACAAAATAAATATCCCTGCGTATTATAAATGTGTATTATAAAGAAATGCTGAGAAAAGGGGGATTTTGTTACCGAACTATTGATATAAGCTGAGGTAGATGGTTTGATGATGACTCGATATTTCTGGTTTCTGTTAGCGGGGCTTGGTTTTTGCGGCTGGGTTTATGCTGAGAATGGAGTGCAGACGGACTGGGGGAATCCCGAGGTGGTAGTGCGACAGGAAGGGGGGCGATGGGATATTGCGGGCAAGCGGCTGACGGTGAGCGTTGATAAGGATACGTTGGCTATTCAGGTGAAGGATGGCGCGGTGGTCTGGAACTGGGAAGGATCGAGCCAAGGGGACCTGATTGTGGAAAGAGTCGGACAGAGGATTGCGTTGGGGCTGAATGAGGCTGAGACAGTAACGGTCACTCCTTATGAAACGGGATACCTGACGGGAATAAAGATCCACTTGAGTCAATACACTTATGAGACTAAATCCCTGGAACTGGCGATTACCCTGGTCATTGGTCTGCAAGGGGTTGAGGAAGAGCTGATTTGTGAACTGGTGGCCGAGGAGGCGGTAGTTTCGGTGAAGGACTGTCAGTGGCCGGGTCCGTTGGCAGCCAACAGTTTTGATTTTACCGTTGTGCCATTCATGCAGGGGATGCTGCTGCCGAAGGAGTGGCCCAGACGGGTCTGGCTTTATGATACCCTGTCTTATGGCCGGGGGCTTTATATGCCGTGGTGGGGTTATCAAAATGGCGCAGCCGCCGCGATGGTTATTCTGGAGACACCGGTTGATGGCGGATGTCATTTTTCGCATCCGGCCGGGGGGCCGACCCGACTGGGCGCGCGCTGGGTGCATTCGCTGGGAAAACTCAGTTATCCGAGGCGGGCGCGGTTGTGCTTTTTTACCAAGGGGAACTATGTGACCCTGGCCAGGCGTTATCGACAGTATGTTATTGACAATGGGCATTTTGTCAGTCTGCGCGAGAAGATCGCCCGCAATCCGCTGGTGGAACGGCTGATCGGATCTCCGGTGATCCACACCGGTATTCTGGTGAATATTCAGCCGGAGTCCAGCTATTACGACAAGGAGCATCCGGAGAAGAACCATTATTATACGCGCTTTGACCGGCGGGCCGAACAATTGCGGCAACTGGCCGCAAGAGGCGTGACGCAAGCCTATGTCCATCTGGATGGCTGGGGATTTTGCGGGTATGACAATCTGCATCCTGATATTTTGCCGCCCTCTCCGGAAGCGGGTGGCTGGGAGGGGATCGGACAGCTGGCCCAAACCTGTCAGGAATTGAATTTCCTGTTTGCCCTGCATGATCAATATCGGGATTATTATCTGGATGCCAGATCATATAATGAACAACATGCGGCGCTGGCGGAAAACGGAACCCGATGGTATGGCAGCACCTGGTATGGCGGCAAGCAGACGATATTGTGTTCCAGCCTGGCGCCGGGGCATGTAAGGAAAAATTACGAGCAGTTGAAACAACATGGGGTTGATGTGAAAGGCGCCTATCTGGATGTGTTTGCGGTAGTGCCTCCGGATGAATGTTATCATCCAGAGCATCCAGTGACCCGGAGCCGGTGTCTGGAAAACCGGGGCGATTGTTTTGATTTTATCCGTACCAATGTGGGGGTGGTCAGTTCCGAAGAGCCGGCAGACTGGGCGATACCGCATCTGGATCTGGTACATCATGGTCCATTCGCGCTGGATCCCAACCCCGGGCGAGGACCGGCGATGGGGATTCCGATCCCGCTGTTCAGCCTGGTCTATCATGACGCCCTTTTAGTACCGTGGTCACTGGGAAAAGGGGCGTGGGGGATTCCGGAAAAGGATTGGGGATACCTGCATGGTCTGGCGCATGGCGGGCTGCCTTATTTGTCGATTACGCCCTCGGATGAGGAGTTGAAACAGGTGCGGGTGATGTGCGAGCTGAACCGGAAACTGGCGCTGGTTGAGATGGTGGATCACCGCTACCTGGATGAAAACTACCGAATTCAGGAGACCGTGTTTGCCGATGGAACGAAGGTGCGGGTTAATTTTGATGAGGATAGTTATGTGATTGAACCGTGAATTTGTGAGGTAGTAAAAAAACAGTCCATTCAATGTTGAACTGATAATGGAGTGAATGTGTGAATCAACCAGCCACGAAAGAAAAAGTGTATCATGCGGTGACGGGGGCGTTCGGGTATTCGGGAAAGTATATTGCCGGGCGGTTGTTGGCGGAGGGCAAGACGGTTATGACGCTGACTAATTCGGGCGGGCGGGGGAATCCATTTGGTGAGCGGTTACGCGCGGTTCCGTTTCATTTTGACCGGCCGGAGTTGCTGACAGAGGTCCTGCGGGGAGTTGAAGTGCTTTATAATACCTACTGGGTCCGGTTCAATCACCGGCTGTTTACCCATGCCGACGCGGTGCGGAATACGCTGGTGTTGTTCGAGGCGGCCCGTGCGGCCGGGGTGGAGCGGATTGTGCATGTGAGTATTACCAATCCATCGGAAGATTCCCCGCTGGAATATTTCAGCGGTAAGGCGCGACTGGAACGGGCGCTGGTTGAAAGCGGGCTGTCGTATGCCATTCTGCGGCCGACGGTGTTGTTCGGTAAGGAGGATATCCTGGTGAACAATATCGCGTGGGCGTTGCGACATCTGCCGGTGTTTGGGGTGTTTGGAGATGGCGATTACAAAATCCAGCCGATTTATGTGGATGATCTGGCGGAACTGGCGGTGGAGCAGGGGAAATCGCGGGAGAATCGGATTATTAACGCGATCGGGCCGGAGACGTTTACTTACCGGGGACTGGTTGAGGCGGTGGGCGAGATCATAGGCAAAAAACGGCCGGTTGTTTCCGTACCGCCGTGGGTTGGTTACGCGGCCGGCTGGGTGATTGGTAAGCTGGTGGGGGATGTTATGGTGACCAAAGAAGAGATCGCGGGCCTGATGGCCAATCTGTTGTATGCTGATTCGCCGCCGACGGGCAAAACACAGCTGACCGACTGGGCTGCTGAACGGTCGGCGACACTTGGCTTACACTATACCAGTGAACTGGCTCGCAGGCGGGATCGCAAGTCGATTTATCAGAGCAACTGACTGGGCTGATTACGTTCGGTCGTTCAATCGGCGACGGTGGATCAGGCTCAGACCGATGGCGGCCAGGGCGAGAGCGCCGGGAGCCGGGACGGGTGAACACTTTTCGCCACACCAGATTTCTTTGATGGTCGGGCCGACGCCACCCCCGATGGTTTCCACGGTGATTCTAACCTTCCAGGGCTGAGGATTAACCCAGCCATCTATCTCCAGGATGAACGGTCCGCCTACGGGGCCTTCATAGGACCAATCATAGTTAATCGATCCCAAAACACCGCCCTTTTCCCATTCATCGCCGGTGCCATCTCCGGCCCAGATCGCTTCGACTAGAATGCTTTTAATGTCTTTGATGGGTTCGGTACCCTGGGTGATTTTAAATTTACTATGAAGATGTTTTTTGTTGGTGAGAACACGATAATTGCCCAGAATAATTTGTAACTTTCCGGGGCTGTTGGATTGGTAGCCCTCACCGTCCACCCAGACCATGTCTTCCACCGAGATAGTAAAGTCCGCCAGATCGAGGTTTTCACCGACAAGCGATTCATCCCAATCCAGTGAACCGGATTCATCGGTCAGATCGGCATACATTGAAGCGGTCTGGCCCTCGGTAGTGCCCCACCAGGAGGGTGCGGGTGTGGGAATATCGGTCAGGCCAGCCTGGCAAGGAGAGCATAAAACCCCTGTTACAACCAGGATAATCACCAGGGCCGGCAGACAAACTGAATGAAGCATTTCTTTATTGTGTTTCATTGGGAATCCTCCAAAAGCGTATAGACGTTATTATTACTATGATTCATGAAAATCAATTTAAATGGAACCTGAACACTTGGTGGCCAAAGTTTAGCCAGAAATTTAATAGTTTTCATCAGACCATTTAATTATAGATTAAATACCGACTATTTGGGAAAAGCGAAGAGGAAAATAAAAATCAGAAACGTTGTGATATTCGGATAATAATTTTTGTGAGATTACACTAACAATTGTGACTGGAACCTAAATCTGACGGCGAGTGAGTTTCATTCATAAGCTGATGCCAGCTTTACGGATTTAATTGCCCTCAATGAAATACATCCGGCAAACTAATTGATCAGGGTTTCGACCATATTTTTGAGCTGCCGGAGTTCTTCGTTCTGTTGCTGGTTGAGGGTTTTGAGTTCCTGGACATCTTTGTTGAGCTGGTCGATTTTGCGGTCTAATTCCTGGGTGCCGTTGTTGCCGAAGATGAGCACGATCAGGCCGATCAGGATGAGGGTGCCGCAGCCGAGAGTGACGGGGTTGTTTTTGTTTGGATGTTCGGTCATTTTGGGCTCTCCAGAATGATTCAAGTCAGTTATAACTTAAAAAATCAGGGGCCCTCTAAAAGTGTTTGTTTTAGAGGTACCCCAAGGTCAATGAATGAATATCTGGCTGATCGACGCAGTTGGGGTGAAGTTATTACAGAATGTAATATGGCTGTCAAATGAGTGGATGGGAGGCGGCGGGACGTGAGTCAATGCAAGGTATTTATTTGCAATTAGTTATGAGATATCCGGGAAGTTTTTGTAAAAAGATTCCCGGTAAAATAAAATAAAATATACGTATCTGCGTATGAGTATAAATTGACTTAACTTATTGTTAATACTGAAGATAATGGTGGTTGGGATGCGGCAGGTATATAAAGTGCCGGTAAAATTCTAACAAAAGCCTTACGAAAAAGTTCATTTTGCTTTACACTTCCGATTTTCGTGAATACAATCACTTATTAGATTTATTGAGAGCAACGATAAATGAAAGGTAAAATCACTATTGATCGCGAACGATGCAAAGGCTGTGGTCTTTGTATTTCGGTATGCAAGCCGGGCTGTATCGCCATAAACGAAGATCCCAACACCAAGGGGTATTTTCCGGCCCAGCCTAAGAATGCTGAATGCTGTATCGCCTGTAAGATGTGCGCGTTGATGTGTCCGGATGTCGCGATTACCGTGGCTGTGGTTACCCAGGAACTGGACGAACCATTGGATGAGACAGATACCCCCATTGCCGTGGAGAAATAGTTAAATTGAGTCAGATGACACTCATGTGCGGTAACGAAGCCCTGGCCGAGGCGGCGATACAAGCAGGTTGCGAAGCGTATTTCGGGTATCCGATTACCCCCCAGAACGAAGTACCGGCTTATATGTCGCGGCGGATGCCCCAGGAAGGGCGGATTTTTCTGCAAAGTGAAAGCGAAGTCGCGGCCATCAATATGGTGTTTGGCGCGGCGGCGACCGGCGCGCGGACCATGACCAGTTCGTCGAGTCCGGGTATCAGTCTGATGCAGGAAGGTATCAGTTATCTGTGCGGCGCCGAGCTGCCCTGTGTGATCGTGAATATGATGCGCGGCGGGCCGGGACTGGGTAATATCGCGCCGTCCCAGTCGGATTATTTTCAGGCGACGCGCGGCGGCGGGCATGGCGATTATCGCACGATTGTGCTGGCGCCGGCCAGTGTGCAGGATGTGGTGGACCATGTTTATCTGGCGTTCGATCTGGCGGATGTCTACCGGATCCCGGTGATGATCCTGGGCGATGGGGTGCTGGGCCAGATGATGGAGCCGGTGGATTTGTCGCGTCGAGTCGAAAAGATGGCATTGCCGGCCAAGGACTGGGCGCTGACCGGGATGAAGAATCGATCGCAGCATATTGTTCGGTCGCTGATACTGGCTGAAGGGGGTTTGGAAGAGCATAATCTGAAATTACAGGCAAAATACGATGATATCTATGCCAACGAGGTCCGTTGTGAAGAATGGATGACCGAAGACGCGGAGATTGTGGTGGCGGCTTATGGCATGATGTCGCGGATTGCCCGTCCGGCGATTCGTCAGGCCCGCAAGCAGGGCATCAAGGCGGGTTTGATTCGGCCGATTACCTTGTGGCCGTTCCCGTATAAGGCGTTTGGCACGCTGGCGGACCGGGTTAAGCAGTTTTTAACAGTGGAAATGAGTCTGGGCCAGATGCTCGATGATGTGCGCCTGGGTGTGGAGGGCCGCGCGCCGGTGTCTTTTTATGGCCGGGCCGGCGGGGGGATTCCCTCGGCGGCGGCAATATTGGAAAAGATAACGGAACTGGCCGAAGACAAAAAAGGTTAAAAACCGCGAATGGACACGAACAAGAGTCAGCGACTTGATTGAATGTTGAGACCGTACTCAATTTAGTCTCGGAATCGAACCTGACCACGAAACGATTTATTAAAAAAGCTAAAGAAATCCAATAATCCAATGGCAGAAGCATTAAAAACTATATTTTCGAAGACGCCGGTCCTGAAGGATCAGTGTACCCATTACTGTCCCGGGTGCGGGCATGGAGTGGCCCATCGCCTGGTCTGTGAAGTGATCGAAGAACTGGGGATCCAGGGCAAGACCATCGGCATCGCGCCGGTGGGTTGCGCGGTGCTGGCGTATGATTATATCGATGTCGATATGATCGAGGTGGCCCATGGCCGGGCGCCGGCGGTGGCGACGGGGATCAAACGGGTGCGGCCGGAGATGATCGTCTTTTCGTACCAGGGCGACGGCGACCTGGCCTCGATCGGCGCGGGTGAAATTCTGCACGCGGCCCATCGGGGCGAGCGGATCACGGTTATTTTTATCAATAACGCCATCTACGGGATGACCGGGGGCCAGATGGCGCCGACCACGCTGGAAAAGCAGGTGACACTGACCACGCCGGGCGGCCGCGACGCGCAGGTGCAGGGCTATCCGATGAACGTCTCGGAACTGCTGGCGGTCTTGCCGGGCACAAGCTATATCGAACGGTGTTCGGTGCATACGCCGGGCAATGTGATTAAAACGAAAAAAGCGATCCAGAAAGCGTTTCAGAACCAGATCAACGGCGTGCGGGGGTTGAACCTGGTGGAGGTGCTGTCGCCGTGTCCGATTTCGTGGCGCAAGACCGCGGCCGAGGCGATGAAATGGATCGAAACTGAAATGATCAAAATCTTCCCGCTGGGTCTGATAAAGGATACCACCGCACCCCAATAGACGCGTTATGACACAAAGCCAATCGAAACATCACGAAGTTATTATCGCCGGACATGGCGGCCAGGGGGTGATCCTGGTTGGGAAGTTACTCGCCCAGGTAGCCATGCTGTCCGGATATCAGGTGACCTATATGCCCTCTTACGGCGCGGAGATGCGCGGCGGCACGGCCAAGTGCATGATTGTGATCGATACCGATCCGATCGACAACCCGCTGGTGGTACGGCCGGATTCGATTATTGTCATGAACCAGGTTTCGTGCGATAAGTTTTCGGCGTGCCTGAAGCCCAAGGGGTTGCTGGTCTCGAACAGCACGCTGGTCCATCAGCTGCCCGACCGGACGGATATCCGGGTGCGCGAGATCCCGGCCGATGAGACGGCGAACAAACTGGGCAGTATCAAAAGTTCCAACATGGTGGCGCTGGGCGGCTGGCTGAAATCCACCGGGTGTATCAGCCCGCAGCAGGCGTGCGATTGCCTGAAGGATGTACTGGCCAAACGCTATCATCACCTGATTCCACTGAATGAACAGGCAATCTTACGCGGCGCGGAACTGGCGGGGTGATTGGGATAATTGGCCCAAGCAGGTTGGAATTCAAAATTGAGTTATTATTCAGGCGGTTATCGCCTTTTTTTAATTACGAGGAATCCCCCAGCCATTATGATCAGGGAGGCGGGTTCCGGGACCGGCTGCATGATGAAACCATGGTGGGACTGACCGTCGGGATTGGTGCCATAGCCAACAATCCATCCCTCATCATTAACATCAATAGCGCATACAAATTTCCATCCCTCATCTGACACTTCAAAATCCGCCAGATTGATCAGTTCGCCATTCTGCCATAAGCAGGCAGTAGTAACTCCAGGCAGAAAGCTGGATTTGCCATAGCCTCCGACAATGATGGGATTATCCGTATCGTTAATAGCCATGGCTTTGACCCAGTCATAATCACAAGGCAGTTCACAATATTGGCCATCTTCCCACACAAAAGCGGTGTTAATGTATTTATTTTGAGGAATTCCATTAATTTCCTTATAGGCTTCTCCAATGATGATTCCTTGATTATTGATATCAAGTGCCTGGACATTATCATAACCGGAAGGTTCCGTTAACAGGGTAATGGCGCCATTCGCCCACATGGCCGGTTTTTTCAGGTAAAGGTCACCACTAGTTGGGGGGGTGTTCATGGTAACTTGCTGCCCAACAATGACATCGGAATCATTCAAACCACACCCAACAATATCAGTTGAAATGGGATGGTAACTATCGCTCTTTCTGGCGTAAACGTTTCCTGAACAAACGTCGCCATGATTATTTAAATCGGTTGCCCTGAGTATTCCTGTTTCCCCAAGCATTTCCCATGCCCCATTATTTTTTGTCCATAGTTCCGATTTCCACTGGCTCTGGCATAATACCAGACCGGCGTCATTGATATGAACAATATCCGGAGAATATGAATCAATAGCAGTAAAAGGAATATCATCGATTTGATTATTATCCCAATAGACTATCTTTGCCTGGCCGGTTCCGGTTGAAACAGCAGCAACGACCTGGTTATTATTATTAATTTGAATTGACTCAGTACCCCAGCTGCCAAAATAATGCAGTTTACCGATGTCATAGACAACATAATCCATAGCATTGGCACTAGATACGATTAACAATAGAACTAATGTTAAAACATGGTTTTTCATTTTATCCTCCGAAATTTATGTCGAAAAACTATAAGAAATATTATGCATTTCAAGATGTCTTTATAAATAAACGATTCATTACTGTAAGCTTAAGTAATTTGATAAGTCTTTCTTTCCAAAGTCATTTGATACTTATATCATTGCGTTCATGGCCACCTCGGTGAGAATAAATATAATATTAAAAAAACAAAGGAAGAACCGTTTGCTTATCTAATAATATTCGGCCAAATAGGAGTATTCCCCGTATCATCATATTTAGGATATAATGTTATTGAGGTTAATATTCCGTTATGTACCCAAAAGGACATACTCAGGCTATCACACGTGTAGTCGCGCGAATCTAAATCAATAAAATCGTCTTCCAATTTAATTGGGCCAATATTGATATGAGATAACAAATTCAAAAATTCGTTTTCCCTCAAACCGATTATTTTATGACCATTAAGCTCTGCTTCCTCTGATTTTATCGTTATTGTTCCAAGAAGATAATTGTCTGTAGACGAAAACGTCAATTCAATACCAAAGCTTGTGTATTCCAATATCACTTCTGTGCTATCATCTTCATCATAAGCTTTTTGCTCAAACAAATCTGGAACACCTAATACAGTCTCTACAACATTTCTTTGCATCCCTAGATGAATACTATCTATGCCTATAAGTGGTTTTATAATAACTTTACTTATCATATCTTATACCTCATTTATCTTTTATGGTGTGTTTCTCCTTTTTTCTTTTTTTGTGCATCGTCCCATATCCTTTTGATTTTATTTTTAATTTTTTTTGCTTCTCTTCCAGTTGCATCCTTAAGTTGCTCTTCCAATTCTTCAATTTGTTTTCTTGCTTTCTCTAGTGATCTCCCACCATCACCATGTGGTTCATTTTTACTACTATCACGCGATTTTGCCCAAACAGCTATATTAATAGCAGTATCCATAAGAGCATCATTAATGTTATCCAATGCATTATCAGCAGCAATCACTAAATCTAAGACAGTATTATTTAAATCAATTGCATCAAACAACTTGTATGTTACATAAACTGCTAAAGTAGCACCGCCAGCATATAATGCGCATTCTAATGCTGTTGCTCCGCCTGTTCCAGTCATCATTGCTACGAATGCCATATTCCCATCTGAATCAATCATATTCACTGGATCATTCAAACAATACAAATACTGATGCAGGGTAAGTGGTTCCTGGAAATTTCCAAGGACAGGATCGTAGCCATTAAATCTTGCCAGGTAGGGGAAGTATTCCCTTGCCCGGGCATCATAAGCATCAATTTCCCAGTCATAAAATAACCCGGTAAAGAGATAATTGTTTTCAATCGTTGTTTCACATTCATCCAGTAACTGGTTGCCCCAGGGTGAATAAATATAACGATTTTTCACATTACCTAAATAATCGATGATCTGTCTGACGCTGCCTAATCGGTCATGCAGATAAAAATATCTGTTTTGGTACTGACCGATTGAATAGGCCCCTTCACGATGAGCAACTAATAAATCATTGTAATAATAGTATAACCGCTCAACGGTGTCAGGATTGTTCGGATCCTGGTCTGGCTCAAGTTCAACCAAAATATGTGGTAAATCCGTGGCATAATTAACAACATATTTCCGCTTAGTAGTTGCATTTTGCTTTAGCAATCTTTGAATTTTGGGTGAATTCCTGGCCATTTAGAAAACATTTAACCATAAAGAAAGACAACTACCGAAACAACCTTAGAGCTTGATTCCACCAACATGTTCACTCCTTTCATGACTCAGAATTTTTATTACCAAATTAAGAAAATATAGACATATAATGCCTGATTTTCATTAAATACTCTAATATGCAAATTCGGTCATACCTATTATTCAGTAATAACACATTATTATGCATAGTGTCAAGGCATATCTGAAGCTGGTATTTGTCCTGACAAACCTGTAAAAGGTCGAGTGTTTGTTGCTAAATTGATTTTTTACCGGCGGTTAGAGCGGTGTTGGGGATGGGGTGGAAATGAAGAAATGCAAAAAAATATAATATTTTGTCGCAATCCGGCTGATTTTTTTCACAATCAGGTAGAAAGAAACACTGGTGTATCCTTTAATCGTTAAACAAGTGAATAGCAATCCGTTCCTGTTGCGAAAAACCAGGTTGACCGGGCATTGGCGCCTGTGAAAAAATACAAAACTCAATCACGGGCAGGATGCCCGTGCCACGTATTTATGGGAAGGTTAAGCATTGGAAACACAGACCAACAATCAGGCGGCCCTGTCCGACCGGGAGGCGATCGCGCGGTGCCTGGGCGGTCAGGCTGAGGCGTTTCGGGTAGTGATCCGGCGTTATCAGCCGATCGTGCGGGCCTGGCTGGCGCGTAAACACCATATCCATGATACGGACGATATTGTGCAGGAGACCTTTCTGCGAGCGTGGCGCGGGCTGGATGAGTTGAAGGAGCCGGAGAAGCTGGGCGCGTGGCTGTTGGGGATCGCTTACCTGGTCGTACTGGAAACCGTTCGCACGGAAAAGAAACACAAAGAGGTGTCCCGGATGAAAACCCAACCGAATCATCCCGGTTCGCAGTCGCCCGCGGGCGATTATGAACTGGAAGAGGCGCTGGAGAGCCTGCCGGAGCCGTATCGGAACCTGGTGATGATGCGCTATTTCAGCGGTCTGACGTGCCGCGAAGTGGCGACCCAGATGGAGATGCCGATCGGCACGGTGACCAAGATGCTGTCGCGCGCCTATCAGATGCTGCGCGAACGGCTGGCCCATTCACTCAACCCATAACTGTCAACTGCGGTTGGCAAGGAGATACAGCCATGAAATGTCAGGAATGTCAGGATAAAATGATCGCGTACCTGGAAGGTCTGCTGGATGAGCGGACCCGGTCGCTGATGGAATTGCATGTGGAGGCGTGTGAGGACTGCGGGCGGTTTTACCTGGAGAATCGTACCTTGCGCGAGCGGCTGCTGGCGGCGGGTCAGTATTATCAAGAGGGGGATGTGACCGAATCCATTATGGGTCAGATCGATCCGGGCTCCGCGGAGCCGGATCAGGAACCCAGGGGCCCTTCCCGGGTGCCGAAGATCTTTATGAAGGTGTTGAAGATCGCCGCGCTATTCTATCTGGCGGCGCTGGGGTATTATGGCTATCGCGCGTATGTCTGGTCGCCCAAGTTGGTGAATATGACAGTGCTGGGGCAGGACAGCCTGTATTCCGGCAGTGAGGCGGCTTTGCGGGTTCTGCTGGAGGATTACCAGACGGGCAAACCGCTGGAGGATAAGGCGGTCCGGATCGAACTGGTGAGTAAGGACTCGAATAAAAAAGTGGAACTGGGCCGGTTTCGCACCGGGCCGGATGGCTGTCTGGATGATCCGATTGTGATTCCGGCGATGGCGGGCGGAGACTATACCCTGAATGTGATTCCGGTGGGGTGGGACAGCGATTCGATGAGCCAGGCGATTACGGTCAAGCGGCCGCAGCGGATCTATGTGACGACGGACAAGCCGCTGTATCAGCCGGGCCAGACCATCCATATGCGGGCGCTGGCGCTGCATACCGTGTCGCAAAAACCGGCCGACCGGCAGCCGGTGGTTTTTGAAGTCGAGGATCCCAAGGGCAACAAGGTGTTTCGCGCGGAGGAGCAAACTTCGGAATTCGGGATCGCGGCGGCGGATTTTGAACTGGCGACGCTGGTCAATACCGGGTTGTATAAGATTGTGATTGATGCCGGCGGGGTGACTTCGGAAAAGAGCGTGACGGTGAAACAGTATGTACTGCCCAAATTCAAGGTGATGGCGGAGTCGCATCGACCCTATTATCTGGCCGGTGAAGTGATGCAGGTGACGGTGCAGGCGGATTATTTCTTTGGCAAGCCGGTGGCCGCTGGACAGGTGGAGGTGGTGGCGAACACCTATCTGGCCGGGGAGTTGGAACTGTTTCGCGTGACGGGGCAGACGGATGCGCAGGGGAAGTTTCAATTGGAGCATATTATCCCGGACCGGCTGGCCGGCAGTTTGCGTACGGGCGGCAACGCGGTGATTGAACTGGGGGTGAGTGTGACCGATACCGCCGGGCACACGCAGCAGACCCGGGAACCAGTGGTAGTGGCGAGTCAGGCGATTGATGTGCATGTGATTCCGGAAAGCGGCGCGATGGTGCCGGGACTGGAGAACCGGGTCTATATTCTGACGGCTTATCCCGATGGGCGGCCGGCGCTCTGTTCGCTGAATGTCAATGGTAAACAGGTCCGCACCGATACTACCGGGGTGGCGCTGCTGACGATAAGTGGCGATGAAGAGACGCCCTTGCGTATTACGGCGGTGGATACACAGGGCAATAACGGGATCTATGAAAAGAGCCTGGAGCAGGTGGGGGATGAACGGCGTTTTATTCTGCGGACCGGCAAGGCGGTCTATCGCGGCGGCGAGCCGCTGGCGATCCGTGTGATCACAGCCAATACGACGGAGCGGATGTTTGTCGATATTATCAAGGACCGCCAGACGATGCTGGCCCGGACGCTGGAGGTGGAAGCGGGGCGGGGCGATCTGGTGATTGACCTGCCGGCGTCGCTGTCGGGTACACTGCGGGTGAACGCCTATCAAATCAATCACGAGGGCCGCACGGTACTGGATACGCGGATTGTCCAGGTGCAGCCGGTGAATGAGTTGCGTATCGACGCGCGGCCTGACAAGCCGGTTTACCGGCCGGGTGATCCGGTGACAATTGATTTGCAGGTGACAGACCGGTACCGGCAATCGGTCCCGGCGGCGCTGGGGGTGTGCGCGGTGGATGAGGCAGTCTTTTACGTGGGCGAGAACCGGCCGGGATTGATGGAGCAGTTTTTCGCGATCGATGAGGAGATGCTGCAGCCGGCCTATCAGATCAAGTTTGCAGTATCGCCGGCGCAACTGCTGGGTGGTGATGAACGCTATCAGACGCTGGCGATGGCGCTGTTTTCGATTCGGGAAAAAAATGCAGTGGATTCATTGCGAAACGCTCAGATTTTAAAGGAGCTCAAAGAATATATTGATCCACATATTCTGGAAAATATTCAAAAATATATCGATAATCCCGGTTTTAGTGAAATTTTAAATCAACCCAGATATCAAGAGATTATGAAGATTCTCAAACCTGATAAACCGATGTATTCAATTTCTTATGCTAATCGATATGATAACCAGAAAAAGTCAGGTTCGATGGAGAAGATATTTAAGAATACCTTTTTCAGACTTTTGATTATAGGGACAATCATCGGTATGCTGATTCTGTTTTTCAGTGCAATCATACAAATTCGATATTTGATTTTGAAAATTGTACTTATTTTATTTTTATCTTTATTTGTTTCATCATTATTTATGCCGGCTTTAGGTAGATCAAGGATCAGGGCGAAAGAAATGGTCGCGGCAAGTGCCATGCAAGCGGCCGATAGTGCCATCGAGATGGTCAGAAATGATAATCCTTCATTGTTTTCAGAGTCTATGACAGGTCAGAGTAGCGCCCCCCCCCGTGTACGCCATTATTTTCCTGAGACACTGTTGTGGCAGCCGCAGGTGATCACGGATGATGGCGGCCGGGCCCGGATCGAGTTGACGGCGGCCGATTCAATTACTACCTGGCGGATGAATATCGACGCGGTTTCGGCCGGTGGGCAACTGGGCAGTTGCGAACTGGGTTTGAAGGTGTTCCAGGATTTCTTTGTGGACCTGGATTTGCCGGTGGCTTTGACGCGCAACGATGAGATTACCCTGCCGGTGGTCTGTTATAACTATTTGAATCGTGAGCAGACAGTGGAGCTGGCTTTGCAGGTGGATTCGTGGTGCGAGGTGTTGGATCAATCGCGCAAGCAGCTGACACTCCAGCCGAATGAGGTGTTGTCGGTCTCGTTCCGGATCAAGGCGGTTGAGGTGGGCACGCATCCGCTGATGGTACTGGCGCAGGGCCAGGCGATGAGCGACGCGATCCGGCGCGAGGTGCGCGTAAAGCCGGACGGCCGCGAGGTAAACTGGCTGGTGAGCGATTCGCTGACGGGCGATAACCGGCATACGCTGACCCTGGCGGAAGAGGCGATTGCCCATTCGCAGCAGTTGCAGCTGACGTTGTATCCATCGACCTTCAGCGAGGTGATGGAGGGCCTGGACGCTATTTTCCAGATGCCGTATGGCTGCTTCGAGCAGACCAGCTCGATTACTTATCCGAATATCATGGTTCTGCAATATATGCTGGAAACCAAACAGGTGACGCCGGAGATCGAGGCAAAGGCCCGCAAGTTCATTGCCGCGGGTTATCAGCGGCTGCTGACCTTTGAGGTGGCCGGCGGCGGCTTTGACTGGTTCGGCAATCCACCGGCCAATATTATGCTGAGCGCTTATGGCGTGATGGAATTTTCGGATATGGCCAGGGTGCATTCGGTGGACAAGCGGATCATCGACCGCACCGCCGCCTGGCTGTTTGGCAAGCAGCGGGAGGATGGATCCTGGCCGGATGACCGGGATGTGCACCTGGTGGATGTCCAGCGGATGGGCCCGGTCGCCCCGACCGCCTATATTGCCTGGAACCTGGCTGAAGCGGGTATCGAGCATGAGGGCGTGGCGCGCGCGATGGCGTATCTGAGGGAGCATCTCGGTGAGGTCCGGTCGCCGTATGTGATGGCGCTGGCGGCCAACGCGCTGTTGGCGGCTAATCCCAATGACACTGCCGGCAGGCAGCTGGCGGATGTGCTGGCGAATCGGTTTGAGCAGGAGGGTCAGCTGGCCCTCCTGAGCGGCGATGGTTGCGGGATGATGTATTCGCGCGGCATATGCCTGGATATCGAGACAACGGCGCTGGGGACGATGGCCCTGATGAAGGGCAACCGCCACGGTGAGATTGTCCGCAAGGCGCTGACCTGGCTGACCCGGCAGAAGGATAGCTATGGCTCCTGGCATTCCACCCAGAGTACGATACTGACCATGAAGGCGCTGATGATGGGGATGCGTCAGGCGCTGGGCTCGGATCAGACCATTCAACTGGAGGTGCAGGTGAATGGCCGGCCGGCCGGGCAGGCGGTGATTGACGCGCGCAACAGTGACCTGGTGCAGGCGCTCAATTTGTCAGAGATCCTGCGGCCGGGCGAAAACGCGATCCGTATCAGCAGCCGCGGCGGCAGTATTCCGTATCGGTTGAGCGGCGGGTACTGGGTGCCGGATCGTGAGCCGGGGACTCTGGTTGAGCCCGGGCCGGACCGGCAGCTGGATATCGCGGTGAGTTATGACCGGACCCGGCTGGGAGTGGATGACCGGCTGGGCTGTACGGTGACGGTGCGTAATCTGTCCGGGGGTGTGGTGCCGATGGCGATTGTCGATCTGGGTATTCCGCCGGGATTCGGAGTGGATCCGGCCGGGTTCCAGTTGTTGCAGGCCGCCGGTCAACTGGCCCGATATGAAATAACCGGGACGCAGTGTATCCTGTATCTGCGCGCGCTGCCGGCAGACAAGCCCTTTACATTTGACTATCAGCTCAAGGCCAAATACCCGGTGAAGGCCCGCATCGAACCGGCCCGGGTCTATGAATATTATCAGCCGGACAACCGCGCCGAGAGTCAACCGTTTATGGTGGAGGTGGAGTTGAATCCGGAGATGGAGTTGTAGGATAGAATCATAACTATTTTAAGAAAGGGTATCTTTACGAAATAAATTAAGGTGCCCTTAATTTATCAGGTGCGGATTCTATTTCCAAGCACGACGCAGGGGGCCAGCTGAAAATTACGCTATTGAATGAAGTAGTTCGGTTGCCTGGTCGGCCTAAGATGTGTCGGGCGTTAGAGAATATCAAACACATTGTGGCTGAGGGGGAAGGGGTGGTGTTATAATCTTATCGATTAGTCTCTGGTTATTACGATATCCTTCAAACTGATATTGGATGAGTTATGATACGGCGCCATTTCTACCAGCAAGATCAGTTCGTGGCCAGTGGCGGCATCGATTTCGATGTCAATGGCGACGGGAGAGTTATCTGGGGGTAAATCATATTGCTTGATCACGCCTACGCGCTGCTCATCGCGTTTCATCACAAAGACATTAGCGATACCTTGTGATCCGCCCCATGGCTGAGAACTGGCGGTTGCCTGAAGATGATAGAGGCCGGTGTCAGGTACGATAAAGACCAGTGCGCCCTGCTTTTTAAAATTGGTATCGTTACCATTCCAGGGTCCCATGGCGCCGAATCGGATAATCCCATCTTTAACCGTAGCGCTGGGATGCCCGCCATGGGTGTGGTCCGGTGCTATCCAGCATTGATTACCCCAGACCATCGGCGTGTAATGATTGGGCATGATCCGGTCATTGGGATAGAGCCGGTCGATCCGCCAGACAGGCCGGCCGTCGTTATGGACGGGATTGCCCTTTGCGGTGTTTTTCTGCTCACCTTCCCAGATATCGGGAATGCGATAGATTTTTCGGCCGGCCGCATCGCTGCTGACAAAGCCCAGGTATTTCCGGTCAAGCGGCTCGCAGGTCTGGTAGAGAACGCGACCAGTAGTATCATCAGTGGCATATAAAACCACTGGACGTTCAGTTTTAGAAAGGATCAGCTGGTTCTTAACGATGGTAACAGGATTACCCATTATGTCTTCTGCCATCAGGTTGTGGATGGGTAGTTCGATTACGGCGTCCTGTTTAGAGTTACGGTCGGCGTAGGCGATCATGACGCCGCGGTGATGGCGCAGGTCCTGGAAGATACATAGGTTGGCGCCAGGGGGGCGGACGAATCCGGCCCGATCACTCAGGCCGATATGGTAATTGAGTGAATTCCAGACCGCCAGGGTGGGCAGCGGATATTGGTACCAATCCCACAACATCACGCCCGGCCCGCTGTAATCCCAGAAGCTCTGGCCGTGGGTTTCATAGAGCAGGTGAAACATGATTACTTTGTCATGGCCGATCGCGGTGATTTCGGCAATACTGTTGCTGACGGCATGGGCGCTCTGAACACTATCCAGGTGGGTACAGGCGGGCGGTTGGTCCACTAGAGTGTTCGTGTACATCCAGCCTTCGGTGAACCAGATTTGCATGTGTTTACCGCCTGCTTCATCGAGCATTTGCCGCATGCGCCTGATGCCCTGGGCATCCAACAGCCAGCCGGCCCGATAGTCATGCCACGACCACACATCAAAGTTTTGTAATCGACCGGTAGCCAGCAGCGCCGCGTTGGGGGGACTGGGGTTGCCATAGACGTTATTAAGCGAAACTTTCGCGTCGGGATCAGTCATTTTGATTAAACGGGCGGTACGCAGGTTGAACTGGACATACGCTTCCTTCATGTCATGCCAGCGTTTGTCATGGCCCGGTTCATTGGCGATCTGAAAGATTACTGGTTTACCTTTAAATGTGCGTACCGCGGTTTTAATATAAGTATCCCAGCTCGTTTCGATGGTGTCATCATTCCAGCGGGGATCGTCGCCGGCCCAGCGCATGTCGTTGGGTAACGGGCTGGCGCCGTCATTGGCCCATTTGGGTTCGCCATACAGCACAATATGGCAGGCAATCCCCCGGTGGAAGGCCTCATCGAATTTTTCTTGCTGCCAGTTGAAGGTGTCTTTGGTCGGCTGGAAGTTGTGCCATTTATTCTCGGGCCACCACCGGCACCAGCCGAATCCGATACGCTGCATTTTTTCCAGACAACCGACCGCGCCGGCAAACGATCCGCCGAACCGTTCTCGATAATCATTTTGAGTTGCGGTCTCAGGATAGGCCAGTGAGGTCAGCGGCAGGTCTGAAACGTCGATAACCTGTCCTGCTGAATCAAGTGCAGATAGCCGTGCGATCACGGTGCCGGTTGCTGTTAGAGGCAGTTGAGTCGGAACTATCCGGGTCTGGCCAGGTGAAAGGGTAATTTTTTCATCAATCGGATCAGACCAGGCTTTCACGCCTTCATAATCCATCAATAGCCAGCGGGCAGTCACGGTCTGGCTTGTCGATCCCGGATTCGAAACATAGCCGTTAAGAGTGGCGACAGCGCCTTTTTCATAGAGGTTACCCTTCGCTCCATCCCAGCCCGGCAGGTTGGTTGGATCGGCCAGCACTTCCACCGGGCGGCGCGGGATATAGTCCGGCGCGATTTTGTCTTCGCCTTTGATGACGGTAACTCCATCAACAAGAATCGCCTTATTCTGATTGGAGTTATCAATGACAATTCCGTAGTGAGGGTACGGCCAGAATCCATTCTGGGGGACATCCGCCTTCCAGGAAACGGCAATCCGTTTCCACTCGGTGGTCAGTTCTGCTTCTTTACCGCCATCTTGATGCCAGATACGTCTGGCATTGACCGCGACTTCACGTGCTGTGGGAGCCATGCCGATATTGATGCGACCTGATCCAGTTATCGTTCGCGCCCATAGACTAATGGTATAAATCGCATCGGATTCGGCGACAAACGGAGCGCTGAGTGTCCAGCCGCTGTTGATCCGGAGGGCGTAATCGCCAACCTTACCTTCCTTGACAACTGCCAGACTATCCTGATTATGCCAGTAGAGCAAGCCGCCTTCGAAATTACCGTTGCGGATGAGATTGGTCTGGGCCAGGCTCGAGTTGGACAAACTTAATACAAATAGATAAATAATAAAAAAAACGATACCGGTAAGTGTTTTTTGATGTTGCATGACAGCCAGTCAGTTTCTTAAATAAGGTTAAATTGTGTATTTATTTGTATACATATAGAAACGGACAAAAACTCTGAAAGCTTTCAGAAAATGGCGAGAATATTCTGGGCTTTGCATTCTATTTTAAATTTGAGATTTTTGTGCAGTTTTCCCAGTTTGGAGGCCCATTCCAGTGCAAAGTTTTCGGCGAATTCTTCACGCTGCCGTTGTTTAATGGACCAGGGTTGATTGATGTGGCCGACTTCATGCAGGAATAGATGATAGAGATAATAGCGTTTTACTTCTTCATCAGTCCAGCGCAGTATGAACTTCTGATCATCCTGATTAATCCAATTCGAACACCAGCGTTCGTAATGCCTGCGGGTTGCCTCGGTGGGTTTCCCGGGCCAGGTCATTTCGTTGGAGCGGGGAAACGCGTTCAGGATGACACAGGAGAAGCGCATGCGCGCTTCGATGCCAAGCTTATAGTCCAGTTTATGGATTCGGCGCAATACGATGGCCTTTACCGGTTGGGCAAGATGGGCCGGCAGCCGGTTCAGGATGGATAGATAGTCTTTTGCCTGGCAAGGATGGTAGAATCTCTTCGATGGGTTTTCGGTTAGCAGGCGGCATTGGCTATCCGGGGTATTCTGGGAAAGCTGCTGCCAGATATCGCCGCTGAGGAACCGGCTCCATTTTTCATCAGGGCGGCCATCTTTTACCCGGCCGCCCTGGGTGATTCCAATTTTTTTGCTGCGCCGTATCGGGTTACGCATGGTCGTTTTGCCCGTTGGGGATTATTCCTTTTCGCGTAAGATCCAGATATCGAACACGCCGCCGGCGGTGGCGTTGGGGGAGGCGGCGACGAAGCGGACCTCGACGGTTTCTTTGCCCTGGATCAATTCGGATGGGATCGGATAGCTGACATCGAAGAACTCATTGGGTTTGTTGCGGTCGAGTTTGAGTTGGCCCAGGACCCTGTCCGCCACAACAATATCGAAAACGCGGTTGCCGACATCGCTGCCCCAGAAGCTGCACAGCAGAACGTTATCGGTGTGGGGATCCACTTTGAGCTGATAACTGAACCACCCGCCGCCGGCATGGCGCCAGCCGCGGTTGCTGAATTCGCCGGCGTCGGTCTTTTCGCCTTTGAGTTTGTGGGCTTTTTCCGATTGATAGTCGGCGACGATGACCCGGTCGATCTGCCGGGGTTCGAGATCGGGTCGTGGGATGGGTGTGATTTTGCGGCTTTGCTCCGCCAGCAGGGCCGGGTCAATGGCCTTATCGGGATCTTCCAGCATCCAGATCTGCGAATAGCCGCCCCGATTCAACCGGGCATAGTTCGGCACGCCCATCAGAGGGACGGTCTGTGCTTTGCCATCTTCCCGGATGGTCGCTGTGCCGGTGACGGTCATGACGCCTTCGAGTAATTCCGGCTGCCATTGGGCCGTTAAGGGGGTATCCGGCTCGATCACCAGTTTACGGACATCGGCCTGATGGTCAACCTGTTCGAAGCTGTAGACGAGTGGGCCGCGAATGATAGCCACCCGCCCGAAATCGGCGATGACCCGTTCATCACTATGAATCCGCTGGACCGGCATGGGCAGGGTCAACTCCACCTTGTCGCCCTTGCGCCACGCGCGCCGCACGCTGACGTAGCCATATTCCACGGTCAGGCGTTGACGTTTGCCGTTGACTTTGAGTTCAAATTCACCGCTCAGATCGGGTGTTGCCGTGTATAGCTGGCTTTCGGTCCGGTCGGGTACGCGCAGTTTCAGGGTAAAGGTTGCGCGCCGCGCCGGGGTCAGGTTGATTTTAACCGTTCCCTGCCAGGGATAGTCCGTTTCCTGGCGGATCAGCAGTGAGGTTCCGCCGATGTCGCCGATGGTCATCTCGCTATCCATAAACTGGTTGAGGTAGAGGGTGTTTTTTTGGGCGTTGGTGGCGTACATGATATCCTTGATGGTCAGCAGGGCGCGGGGGATATTGCCCACGCAGCAGGGGCAGGCGTGCCAGGGGTAGCGTGACCGGTCGGAAGCGAGCGGGTTCTGATAGAAAAAGTTTTCGCCGGACAGTTCCAGGGCGCCCAGCACGTTGTTGTAGAGCACCCGTTCGATCACATCCTGATAGTGGCCGCTGTGATGGATCCGGTGCATGCGATCCGCCCAGAACGACATACCGCAACTGGCGCAGGATTCGCAATAGCCATCGTTGCGCAGGTCAAAATCGTCGGCGAATGCCTCGCCGTTGTGGGACGCGCCCACGCCGCCGGTGAGGTAATGTTTGCGATGGATGGCGTTGGACCAGAGCCGGTCCACCGCGCGCAGATAGTTCTGATCGTTTTTCAATAAGGCCATATCCGCCATGGCGGTATAAAAATAGGTGGCCCGGACGGCGTGGCCGGTGGCGTGTTCCATTTCGATAGCGGGTCGTTCCGACTGGTTGTAAGGGTTGGGTTTGATCTCGTGTTGATGGTCCAGAAAATGTTTGGCCAGGTCGATATACCCATTGCCTTTGCCGGGGCCATCGACTTCATTGACCAGCCGGCCCAGACGGCAGAGGGCGTATTCCAGGCCGGGGTGTCCGTTTTTCCAGGTGCGTTTGGGTTCCGGACCAAAGGTGGCGCAGAGATGATCGGCCAGTTTCTTCGATGCGTCATAAAGCCGCCGGTCCTGACCATTGGTCATGCGGTAATGCGCCACGCCCATTTCCAGAAAATAGCCCATGACGTAAAACTCGTGGGCATCGATATTGCTGAAATGCTCCAGTTCGTTCAGGGTGTGGTAGGAATGGATATAGCCGCTGTCCATTTGCGCCGCCAGAATAATGGGAATCCATTCTTCGAGTTTGGTTCTCAGCAACGCCTGGGCTTTTTTCAGGGTTTCGTCATCCTGCGGATCGATGGCCAGCGCCATACAGATGGATTCGACGGTATTGTAGACATAGGCGTCGCTCCAGGGCAGACCGGTAAATTTGCCGTGGGATTCGCCCTTGAGCGCTTTGGCGGTATTGACCAGATTGAGCAGTTCCCGGCCGCGGCCGCCCTCTTCCATTTCCTTGATACAATGGGGCAGCCATTTTTCGGTGAGCCGGTTATATTGGGTTGACCAGAAGCCGTTGACTTTGATGGCGCTGGTTTCTACTGGTATGAGCGGGTCGACGCCGAAGGCAAGATTACACAAACTACCCCAAAAAACGAGAGTCAAACCAATAATTAGATAATCCCGTAATGAAGATTTTTTATACATGCTGATCATATCCGCAAATTCCTTTCATAATAATCGAACTTGGATTTCCTGACTCAATATGTGATAGCAACGCTACTTAATGTCATATTTGGTCGCATGTTATATTCTGAATGTCCGATAGATTATATGGCGTATTATATCATATACCCAATTATTTTAAATATAAAATTCCGATTATGGATTGCCGACAATGAACTAGAATTGACATAAATTTATTTACCAGCAGTATTATCCATGTTATAAATACTTACAGATTTATACTTCGTTGATAGATTGAATTTTAATCAATGTTATCATTATTTGTGAAAGGAGTATTAAGCAATGAAAAAGAAACGGTTTATGGTGATACCATTCATTTCTCTGGTATTTTATGCAGGATATGTCTGCGCAAATACAAATCGCACTCTCGGGGAGATGAAACCCGATAATATCGTACTTCACTGCTGTCCAAAATAAATTGAAATCTCTAACATGTTGTCTCTAAACCGGCCTGAAAGGGTTGTTTCAGACAGATTTTTCCATTTTCTGAGTTCAGGTTACCCTGTTTTTTTATACGGTTATATTTCATGCTGTCCAAGTTACAGTTCAAACAATAAGGGCTGGTTGACAGGCGGCCCTAATGCCGCCGTTTGATACGGATTATCCAGCCATGTCCACAACTCACGATAAGTCATCAAGTTAAGCCTTAACAGGGCGGCCAGGTTAGACAGGCTCCAGCCAAAACGGGAACGCATCTGCATGATCTTCAGTATTAAGCTACATATCAATGCTGTCCAAATCTGTGTCTTGACGGCATTTTCGCTGGTACCCACAAAGGTCTTTACTTTTAAATTCTGCTTGAGCGCCTTGAAAAACAACTCAATCTGCCAGCGATCTTTGTAGATCGAACTGATCGTGCTGGCGGCAAATGTCAGATGATTGGTCAGCAAGGTAATCTCACGCTCATTTTCCGCATCCCATACCACAATCCGCCGCATCACACGAGGGCATCTTTTTTGGGCTTGATAACCGGTAAATTCGATCAACTCATCGGACAGAATATTGCCTCTCTCAGGAACCTCCCGAGATTCGACCACGCGGTAGTTCATATTACTTTTGGCTTTGGTGACAAACCAGACACCGGTTTCAGTCCAGTGGTCAAATAATTCGTAATCGACATACCCTCGATCCATCGCTACGATCGTTCCCGGCTCTAAATCAAGCATTCTGGCCGCTTTGACATCATGAACCTTGCCGTCGGTGATCCAGGCCCAACTGGGCAAACAGCCCTGGTGATCAAGCATCATGTGGAGTTTCACCGCTCCTTTACGCTGCCGAAATCTGGCCCAGTCAAACACCTTAAGGCACAAGTCAATGGTGCTGGCATCTATGCTGAATAACGGGTTCTTGAATCGGAAGCGCCGCTTCTGCTTACCGGCGATCTCAGCGCCATACTGATAAAGCTGATAGAAGGTCGCTTCATACAACTGCCATGGCCGCTGAGTATTCGCGTAGCTCAGGGTGGAACGGGAGGGCGCCTCTTTCATGCCCAGATGGGTCAATTTGCCCAGGGCCGTGGATAATCCACCACAGATCTCACGCAGGGAGTTCGCACCGGCCAACTGGCAAAACATCATTGACACAAACTGATCCCAGCAACGGAAGCCCTTGCAATGCTTTTCCGCCCCAAATCGATCTACAGATCGGGCAAATTCATTACGATCTACCAGAGAAAGTACTTGCGTAAACAGACTGCCTGACTTTATCATGGGTTTATATCTCCAGCTGAGTTTTTTATTTTTTTGCAACTTTAATATAACTCATCCTGGAGATATCTCTATTTAATTGTCAAAATTTATTTTGGACAAGAGTGATCGTACTTAATATCTTGAAACAAATCATTGGTCAAAATTGCGTCGAGGAAGATCGTCAAAAAGAATTTAATCAAATCCAAGAAAAAGCAAAATCTGGTGATCCAGAATCGCAATATGTATTAGGTATAAAATACGCAAATGGTAATGACGTTATTCAAAATTATGCTCTGGCAATTGAATGGCTTGAAAGAGCGGCCCTGAATAATCATGCGGAGGCTCAATTTAATTTAGGTAAAGCATATGATTGTGGAATAGGTGTAAAACAGAATTATGAATTAGCCATAAAATGGCTTGAAAAAGCGGCCGACCAGGGCCATCCGCAAGCACAGTACCGTTTGGGGTCTATGTATTACAAGGGCGAAGGAACACAACAAGATTATCACAAAGCTACGAAGTGGCTCAAAAAGGCGGCAGAACAAGAAAATGCTGAAGCACAATTTATATTGGGTTTATTTTACGATAATGGTTGTGATATGGAGCAAGATTACCAGGCAGCATATGACCTATTCTACAAAGCTGCATTAAATAATCACCCTGATGCTATGTACATTCTAGGGCTCTATTATAACAATGGAAAACATGTTAAACAGGATTACAAGGAAGCACTAAAATGGTTAACATTACCAGCATGTCTCGGTAATACCCAAGCTCAATTACTTGTTGGCACATATTATTATAATGGAACAGGCACTGAAATAAATAAGAATGAAGCAATAAAGTGGATCCAATTAGCCGCAGAAAATGGCCTTAAAGATGCACAATTTTTATTAGGAAGAATATATAGTGAAGGAGATGGCATTGCACAGGATAGTATAGAGGCCTATAATTGGATTCTGCGAGCAGCGGAACAAGGCCATCCTGAAGCTCAATATTACATAGGTAGTTTATATTATGATGGCGATAGTGTGAATCAAGATTTTTTAGAAGCTAAAAAGTGGTTTTTGTGTGCAGCGAAACAGGGATTTGTCAACTCGCAAATCATGATAGGAGTCATGTGCGATAAAGGGCTTGGTGGAATAAAAAGTTACCAAGAAGCGTTTGACTGGTTTTACAAGGCGGCTTTACAGAACGAGCCTGACGCCCAATTTTACTTGGGTAATTATTATCATAATGGTAAAGGTATTAACCGGGATATTACTGAAGCAATCAAATGGTATGAGTTGTCAGTAAAAAATGGAAATTATATTGCTAGTCATAATCTGGGCGCAATCTATTTTAATGGCGAAGGTATAGAAAGGGATCAGAGTAAGGGATTAGACTATTTTCGACTTGCGGCTGAAAAGGGAGAAAAAAATTCGCAATTGGCATTGGGGCTCTTATATGAGTCTGGTGAAAGTGTGCATCAGGATTATACAATCGCCGCGAAATGGTATTTAAAAGCCGCGGAACAGGGATTAGTTGATGCACAAATTAAACTGGCAAACTTGTATGAAACAGGCAATGGTGTTGCCCTGGATTTAAACAAATCATTTTTTTGGAACCAAAAAGCGGCAGAACAAGGAAATGTTGAAGCGCAATTTAATTTAGGGATCGCATATTTAGATGGTTCAGGTGTTGATCAAGATTTTCAAAAAGCAGCAAAATGGTTTACATTGTCAGCGGAACAAGGATATAAAGAATCACAATATTATTTAGCAGCAATGTATTTTTTCGGGGATGGTGTTGCAGAAGATATAATTGAAGCTTACAAATGGCTTATGATATCAGAACAAAAATTTGAAAAAGCGTTGAAATTTGAAAAAAATTATCACAGAAAATGTCAGAAGAAGAGATTCAGGAAGCAAAAAATAGAATTAAGAGTTGGCGCAATGAGTTTGAAATCAAATCGAGACAATCAAATGGTTCGAATCAATAAGATTATTCAGGCCTATTGATATTACTATTAATCTAAGGCGAAAAATGTGCCCAGATATTATTGTTCAAATGGCTATTTAATTATAAGACTAGCGGTTGATAGTCTTACTTACATTGGTAATTCAAATTAAAACTAATCTACTTTTTATTCGATCATTCCCCGTCGTATGGTTCGGGCTTCGAACATACCGCCGGCGATATTGCCTGGGAGCGCCTGGGCGCGGACCCTGACTTTGGTTTTGCCTCTGGTCAGTTTTTCGGGCAGGGCGTAGGTGACATCGAAAAACTCGCCGGGTTTGTTATTATTCAAGATCTGGGTGGCGATTTTTGTGCCGTCGACCATGATATCGAACCGGCGCTGACCGCCATCGGAGCCCCAATAGGTACAGATCAGGTCCATTGCCTTGTCCGGATCGACCTTCATATCGAATTCAAACCAGCCCTCATAGCTGTCGCGCCATTTGCGACCCATGAACTGGCCGGCGCCGGACTGTTCGCTGGTCAGGTTATGATCGCGTTCGGGCTGCATCTGGCCCAGGTAGAGGATGTCCGTGCTGGCGGCTTCGAGTATTTTGAGCCGTTCCTGTTCGGCGGCGTATTTTTCCTTTTCCTGTTCCCACTGTTGAGGGGTGAATACATCCATATAGACCGTGTAAGGCTGGTCGGCGATCTGATAGAGCGGGATCATCTCCAGTGAACAGGGTTTTACCCGGCCCTGTTCAACCTGATAGGCCAGGGTCTCGGAGGTGAACCGGAGCGGGCCAGCAGGTTTCAACGCCGCAAGGATCGAGCCCGCCTTTTCGCTGACCAGGCTTGGCGGTTTCTGACCATCTTTTAAAACAGTCGCCAGCAGGGTGGGGCCGTATAAAAACGCGGTCCGGTCCGGCCGGTCGGGCAGGGTGGCAACATGCAATTCTAATGGGGTAGTCAGGGTGACGATGTCGCCGTCTTTAAAAGTGCGGGTCAGGGTCAGATAGCCTTCCGTATTTATCATGATATCCTGGGGCTGGCTTTTGACGGCCAGGGTCATGGTTTTAGCCCAGGCCGGCTGGCGTACTTTCAGTGTCAACCGGGTTGGCTTTTCACACCGGAAGGTCAGGGTGGTCTTTTCGCCAGTGGGTAATTCCGTTTTCTGGCGTACGGTTATCCCTCGCGCCGACCAGTTCAGTTCCGCGCTGATAAACAAGTTGACATACAAGGTCTCGGGGGCATAGGCGAAAATCGTATTGGCATACTTGGTATGGTTTTCCATGCCGGTTCCGACACAGCACCAGAACGATTCGGTGGGGTGGCTGTAGCCCTTACGGGCCGGCATATCCAGGAATCCTTTATAGACCAGCGCTCCGCCCCGGTCCGGGTGTTGATGGGTTAGAATGTGATTGAGCAGGGCGCATTCGTAGTAATCCATATAGGATGCCTGGGGATCCCAGGAATACAGATGCCGGGTCAGTTTTAGCATGTTGTAGGTGTTGCAGGTTTCAGTGGTATCGTTCATTCGCTCACCCAGGATATCGGGCCGGCCGAAATATTCTCCGGCGCTGTTGCCACCGTTGGCGTAGGTAAAATGATGAACGACGGTATCCCAGAAGTAATTGGCGATGGTATGAAATTTTTCCAGTCCGGTTACTTCGTAGATCCGGGCCGCGCCGATGGCCTTGGGCACCTGGGTATTGGCATGGACGCCGATCAGGGAATTCTCGCGCCGACTGAGCGGTTCCAGGATCCGTTTATGGTAAAATTTCTGCGCCAGGGTCAGATAACGCTCATCGCCGGTTACGGAATAGAGTTCGGCGAATGATTCATTCATACCGCCATGTTCGCAGTCCAGCATTTTCTGCCATTGTTCTTCGGTCAGGCCGCCCACAATGGATTCGATCCAGTCGGCGTGCTGCTTCCAGACGGCCAGCGCTTTGGGATTTTGGGTATATCGGTAGATATCGCTGAGGCCGGCCATAAGTTTGTGCTGGGTGTACCACGGCACCCAGATACCGTTCAGGTCGAAGCCGGCCGAACGGATCTCGCCCCGTTTCACTTCGGCCATGGCCTGGCGACCGTTGGGAAACGCCGACATATAGCCATCACCATTCGTTTCCTGAACCAGCGCCAGTTCATCGACAATATAGTCTGTCCGTTTTTTGTATTCCGGTTCGCCCGTCGCCGCGTACATCATCGCACAGGCTGACATATAGTGGCCCAGGCTGTGACCCGCGACGGATTGGCTTTCCCAACCGCCGTAAACTTCGCCTTTGGGTTCCAGACCGGCCTCTTTGCGAAACCAGGCCAGAAACCGATCCGGTTCCAGCGACAGGAGCCATTCGCTGTTATGCTCCATGGCGCGCTGAAATGGACCGTCCAGCAGCCGGACCTGGCTCAGGTCAAAATACTGGACCTGGAATGGGGCGGCCAGTTCTGCATCCACATCCTCCCCGATGGCCCATGCCTGGCCGGCGGACCAGTTCTCCACAGTTGCCATACTCATCAATAGTCCAATGAGCCAATACATCTTCTGCTTTTTCATGGCTTGACCTCATTAAATCAAATGCCGGCGCTTCGCGCCCGTTCCTGTTAACGCTTTGACGGGTATACAATAAGTCATTAAAACTTTCGTAACACCACAAAGCACATCAATGCTTAATTGCCCTCCAGGTATGCCCATTAAACAGGATGGTTTCCCATCTCATCAATTTTCCTATACAGATTAACTACTCATACTGCTTTTTATTCCAATCAGATCGCCGGCATAATCAGCAAGATTTAATCTGGTCGGTAATATTGAAGTACTCAGGCTGATTTTTCGGACTGGGTGTTTTCGATATTGATATTGATAATTTCCAGTACTTTTTCCAGGAATGCCAATTCGCCGGTATCGGTCGCCTGCCTGAGATATTGCGGCATGGTTTCGAGGTATTCCGACTGGGTACTGGGCCGGTATTCCATAAACGCCTCAAGCATGGCCGGCCGCAACAGCCGTTGATACTGGGGGGTCTCGGGCCGGGCTTTACGAATTACCTCGTTGTCAAACTCGATGAGCATCGATTCCAGATCGGTTGCCGTAAATATATGGTCGCCTATCCTCGGCTGGGTTGTCTGGGGTGCTTCTGCTTCCGGCTCACTGATGACCGGTTGGGATTTCAGTTTATTCAGTTCGCGAATCAGAGGTTGCAGTTGGGCCTGGGGATTTTTGAACCAGTCGGTCGACCAGATGCGGTGGATACGCCAGCCCAGTCTTTCCAGTACCATCTGTTTGAGCCGGTCACGATCCCGTACGGATTTAGCCGAATGATAAGAAGCGCCGTCGCATTCGATGCCCATCAGGTATCGGCCGGGATTGCCGGGATCGACCACGGCGACATCGATATAGAAACCGGCTACTCCCACCTGGGGGACACATGCGAATCCCTCTTCGTTAAGAGCGGCCATCACCGCGATTTCAAAATCGCTGTCCGGGGCACGCTGCGATTCTGTTTCAGTACGGTGCAGGACGCCCGTTTCGCAGTAACTGAGAAAATCGCGTAACGCCTTGACACCCCGTTTGGCGGTCCTGTCAGCGATGATATCTTGGGAGTCCATGGAACTGAAAATGTGCATGCGCTGGCGGGAACGCGTGAAGAGTACATTCAAGCGACGCCAGCCAACGTCGGTATTGATCGGGCCAAACCGTTGATAGACTTTGCCGCCGGGCTCTTTGGGCCCGTAGGTCATGGAAATAAAGATCACATCCCGTTCATCACCCTGGACGTTTTCAAGGTTCTTGATAAACAGGGGCTCTAATTTAAGGGCATCCTGCTCGAGCGTGTCCCGGAAGATCTCATCTTCTTTGGCCAGGGTTTCGATGGTGCGTTCGATCAGCAACCGCTGTTCGGCGCTCATGGCCACCACGCCCAGTGACAAATCCGGATTCTGGGTGATGTGCTCCCGAACGGTCTGGGCGATGGTTTTGGCTTCTTCCAGATTACGCCGGTTGACAAAGCAGCCACGGAGCAGCCGGGTATATTGCACGCCGTAGTTTTCCGCGGATTGAAAGGGCGACGGAAAGAGGACCAGGTCGCCGCCGTAGAACGAATAATTGGAAAACGCGATTAACTGTTCGTGGCGAGACCGGTAGTGCCAGCGTAGCCGCCTTCTGGCCGGGAACATGGGCCAGGTGGCGTCCAGGATGCTCTCCGATTCTTCCAGCGCGCTGGGATCTTCGATATCATCCACAAGGATCCGGTCGAAAAAGTTGGTGGGCGGCAGCTGTTTGGGATCGCCCACGACCACCAGCTGCGAACCGCGCGCGATGGCCCCGAGCGCATCCTGGGGTTTAATTTGTGAGGCCTCATCCATGATGACCAGGTCAAACCGGTTTTTGCCCGGCTCCAGATACTGGGCGACGGACATGGGGCCCATCATAAAACAGGGTTTGAGGGCGACCAGCGCATTGCCGGCCCGTTTCAGTAGTTGCCGGATCGGGATATGCCGGGTTTTCTTGCTGCATTCATGTTCCAGAAGATATCTGTCGGTATGTTCACTCACACGCGCGCCGCGCACCCCTTCGGGAATTTCGACCTGATCGATCTGCCAGGCGATACGCTCACACTGGAGCGTTTTGAGACGATTATCGCATTTACAGAACTGGGCCTGGATCGCTTCGTGGGACTGTCCGGAAAAACCGGCCAGTTCCGGCTGACTTAACAGGATCTCTCTGGCCAGCAAGTCGTAATAACCGGCTCGGTGGGCCTCTTGAATCCGGGTCAGGTTCAGTTCGCCACGTTCGAGCATGGCGGCCAGGTTTTCCAAGCCGGCGGCGACGATTGCGGCGCGCACCCGAAGGTAGTCGAGCCAGTTGCTTAAGTATTTATCGTGACGAAGCGCGTGGTCGTTTCTGGCGATCAGTTTATCCAGATGGTCACTGGAATGAACCATCCAGGCCGCAAGGTCCAGATCCATCAACTGGGTGAACTGGTCCCGGCCGGCAGTCTGTTCAGACAGGGCGGTTCGCAGTTGAGATGCCATGGTTTTTAATATATCGAAGCTCTGAACGACTGGATGTTGGTAAAGAAAGTTTCGGATACAGCCGCTGGTTATGTCACGTTCTATAATTGTTGCCAGCGTCAGCGTGTGATCCAGGGCCGACAGGGCCGCCTGGTTATCTGCATGAATTCCGGTTTTTAATCCCAGTCTGCCTTGGAAAAATCGGTTGTCGTAATCCAGTTTCTCCCATTCGCGCACGGCGTCGTGCAACTGACCTAATGATTCGATCCGTTCGGCCAGTTGTGCGATAGTCAGGGAATTGTCTGACAATAGTGGCTGACAAAGCCCGAGTGCCTCCTGAAGAGCCGCAGACAGGCCGGCAATGATGCCATTTTCGCCAGTCAGGGGTAATGAATCATTTTGCAGGGCCGGATAAGGTTTAAAGGTTGACTTCAACCCGGTCAGGTCGCGTAAGAAATTACCAATTTTGAGCGGGACTTCCTGTTCAGACAGCGCTCGAATATTGCGGGCGGGTTCCAGCGGCAGATTGATCAGGGCCGTTCCCAATGCGACTTTTTTGCCGAATCCTATGCCGTAGTGCCGGCGTACCTTTTTATACCAGTCACGCAAGCTGTTCAGGGTATCTATATCGGTTTTCATGCCTTTGAAATGGTCGGCCAACAACCCGGCATAACGGCGATTTGATTCGATCTTTTGTTTGCGGTCCAGATAGTCCACGGCTTTGGAGATTAATGAGCGCATGGCCGAAAATTTCACTCGTGGGCCCGCAGCCAGGTCCAGCAATTGCTGGCGGGCGCCGCGCCAGCTGCCTTTCAACCAGCGGAAAATACCACCGGCATCCAGGGTGGCTTTCAGACGAACCAGTTCATCGCTGCTACCCAGCAGGTCCAGCCGGTAATACGGCTGTAAATCGTCCCGTAAAGTGGCCAGCCGTTTCAAGGCCTTGTCCATCTCCGGCAGAATCTCATCCAGTTCCTCGTTATCGAACAATGGATCACGCAGCTTCAGGTGAGAAATTTTCAGTTCGCCCAGCAGATCGACAAGCGCTTTGAATTCTTCCAGGCCTTCGGTGGTCAGTGAAATGAATCCCCGTGCTTCTGCTCCCAGCTTGTTTTCGATTTCCGGGATGAGTTCTTTCCATTGAGCTATTTGGCCCTGCATCTGCTTCAGACGCTCAAGGGATTCGAACAGATGTTTTAATTCGATCTCAGGATGGGTCAATTGACTGAGCCGGTCGATACCGGTTCGATAGTGTTCCACTTTCGATAAGTCGCCCAGTACATCCGGGCTCACCTTTTCCAGCAGCAATGCATACAGGGCTTGAATTGTTTCGAAGAGTTGTCTGCCTGTGATGGCGGCATCCAGTGTTTCACCCTGCAGATTCGGCAGGCAATCGAGTTGTTCATCACCTTGGAGAGCGGGCACATGATCCAGATCATTTAGAAATTTTTCAAACCCATCCAGAGTTTCGGCAATCTCTTGTTGTTCCGTTTGGAGGGTATCGGCCTGTTCTGTTCGGAACTGGTTAAGGTATTTCAGGGAATTTTGCCATTGCGACAGGGAGGCCAGGACCCGTTCGAGGTCATAAACCTGTAAATTGGCATTTTGAACACCATGCCAGGGATGGTTCTGTAATGTACCGTTTTCGGCCAGTTGTTCCACTACGGCGGCAAATACCCGGGCGAAGGTGTCCACCTGGTCTTCGGCCTGTTGAAGGGTTGACGCGTTCAGACTGTCGCCATGGTGACCGGCGGGATGCAGGGTTTCGGGATTGATGCCGAGGGCCTCGCGATAGCGCGTGGCCGCCATGAAGATGGCATGGATGGTCTGGCCGGTTTCTTTCCAGGGTTGATGGATGGCCTCGACATAGTGTTTTAACTGAGCCTTGAGTTCTTCGCAGCGTTTGATTTCTGAATTGATCCTGGCAGGCTTGCGATACTGACTGTGTTTACTGAGCCGAACTTCAATTTCATCCAGCACTTTGCGTTTTTGCGATTTATGGCTGTGCAGTTCCAGGCAGAATTCACCCAGACCGGCCGCATCGAGCCGGCGGCGCACCACCTCGAGCGCGGCGAGCTTTTCGGCGACAAATAACACGCGTTTGCCATTGGCCATGGCGGCTGCGATCAGGTTGGTAATGGTTTGCGATTTTCCGGTTCCGGGCGGACCTTCAATGATCAGGTTCTTGCCATCCATCGCGTCGATCAGGGCGCTATGCTGCGAACTGTCGGCATCGTCTATCAGTGGATAGCGATCATGAATGGCGTCCATTTCGTCGATGGGATATTCTTCACCGAAGTGGTGGGTAGCCGGGTTTTCCTCCAAAGTGTTGTCATCTGGTTGGTAGCCATTGAGGAATTCGGTAATAATCGTATGATCAATGATGTTTTTCTCGGCGGGCCACCGGCCGGGATCCAGATCGAGGTACATCATCAGCTTGCTGAAATTCAGCAGTGACAGGGTGATATACCGGCGCACCTGCCAGCGCGGTTGATTCTTTGTGATGAGCTCCTGGACGGCCCGAAAATAAGCTTCCGGTGTGATATTTTCCTCAAAATCCGGCAATGCCAGGGCAAAGTCGATACGAAGCTTTTCGCGCAAAGATAGATTGGGAAGGATATCTTCGCCGGAATAGCTTAAGGTGTATTCGTAAGTTTTGGTTTTGGGATTCAGCCGGCCTTTATGCAGACGAACTGGCAGCAGGAATAGAGGTGCAATCCGGATATCTTCCTGGCCCTGGTCGACCCATTCCAGAAATCCAAAGGAGAGGTAAAGGATATTGGCGCCCATCTCCTGGATGGCGGATTCGGAGTTTTGCATCAGGTTCTTGAGGCGGGCTTCCAACTCAAAAGGGTAAAGCAGGGTCTGAATGGCTTTGTCGGTATGCTTCGCCTGGGCAGTGTCAGTTTCGGTCACTGGCATTTCATAAGAGGTCGAAAGGCCCAGATAATTGGCCCATTCCTCCGCGGTCGGATCCTTTTTCAGGCGAATTTCCAAACCGCTGTCCGCTTCAATCTTAATATACTCCGCCTGTACCAGTTCATCCCGGGTTGGTTCCGGTACCGGCAAAAATCGCATTTCGGTATCGGAAAGAAGTGTGTCTGCCAACTGATCCGGCAATTCGTCGATAATCCGCAAGCTTCCCATTCTGGTATGGCGAAAGTTTAACAACTGGTTTCGTGCCGTTAAATCCAGCAACCGTAACCGCAGGTTTTGTAACGCGTTGTAAGCTTGTGACTGGTTTTGCGTCATAATATATCCACAGCTCAGCTTTTTCCTGGCACTTTATATCATGGTGGGTAACCTCTTTTTTTGTTACCCCAATGGCATTACTTATGTCAACTTTCAGATTCCAGACGGAGTGCATTATCTTAGCTGAAACATGAAATCAATTCGAGAAAATAAGTGTAATTAATGATGACTTCGTTTTAAAACACAGTGTTTATTATTTTGTTGACTCAAAGAACGCACACGAAATATTGTGTATTAAGTCTATATATGATAATGTATTATGGTATTAGGTGGCGGTGTCTGATTCTTGGGTAACCCAATGACTGACAGGCTAATGGCAATGCTATTTTGTGGTTAAACCAGGAAGGTTAGGGCCAGTGAAAATTGGTAGCATGACAGTATTGGCTGGGTGTATCAATTTATTTATGAGACATGTCTATATGAGCGATGCAGTTCTGGAGAAATACTTATTGATATCGATTGGGCCGTCCACTAAGTTTTTTGGAAATTAATAGCCAATATAGATTCATTTCAATCCTTGTTAGGCGGTTTTCATAGAATTACTGGTTTCTGGCAAATCCGGATAATCCATATTGGAATGTTTGATGTTTGGGGTATAATGGCGGGTCTGAAAAATTGTAAATTGAACCTCTAACCGGAGTGAAAATTCATGAAGTGGAGCCGTTTTTTTATCCCGACAGTCAAGGAAGTTCCTGCGGATGCTGAAATTCCCAGCCATCGCCTGATGATCAGGGCCGGCCTGATGCGTAAAGTGGCCAGTGGCACTTATTTCTATCTGCCGCTGGGCAACCGGACACTCAATAAGATTATCGAGATTGTCCGGGCGGAAATAAATGCCGCCGGCGCCCTGGAGACGACGGTGCCGGTGGTTCAACCGGCGGAACTCTGGCAGCAGACCGGCCGGGATATCGATTACGGCGAAACGCTGGGCAAATTTGTCGACCGGCACGGCCGGGACAATGTCCTGAGCCCGACCGCGGAAGAGGTGTTTACCTTTATTGCCGCGAATGAAATTAATTCGTATAAACAGTTGCCTATCAACATGTATCAGATCGGCACCAAATATCGCGATGAGTTCCGGCCGCGTTTTGGGGTATTGCGCAGCCGCGAATTTATCATGAAAGACGCGTACAGTTTCGATGCCGATGATGACATGCTCGAACAATCCTATCGGGCCATGTACAACGCCTATTGCCGGATTTTCCAGCGGTGCGGTCTGGAATATGTGATTGTAGAAGCGGAAACCGGTGAAATTGGCGGTTCCGGTTCTCATCAGTTTACAATCCCCTGTGAAAATGGGGAAGATATGATTGTTTATACCGAAGATGGCCGCTATGCCGCCAATATCGAAAAGGCCGGGGTCGATGCTATACCGCCAGTGACGGTGGATGTGGCAGCTCCGGCGATGGAAGAGGTTCATACTCCCAATGTTGGTTCAATTGAAGCGGTCTGCGCGTTTTTGAAAACCTCGCCCCAACAGATGATCAAGACGCTGATTTATAGTGTGGAAGGTCAGACGGTGGTAGCGGTTTTGCGGGGTGATCATGAGCTGAATCCGGAAAAGCTGACCCAGCTGGTGGATCGCAAGCAGTGCCTGTTGGCGGATGAAGCCACGATTCAGCAGGTCACCGGCGCCGGGGTGGGTTTTGCCGGCCCGATGGGTCTGGCATCCAAGGTCAGCTTGCTGTTGATCGATCATGCGGTCGCGGCCATGACCGTTGGTATCGCCGGCGCTAATAAAACCGATTACCACACACGCAATGTGGTTCCGGGCCGTGATTTTCCGTTGAGCGGGGAGCATGTCAAAGTGGTTGATATCCGCAATGCTGTGCCCGGGGACACGCGCGATGGCAAGACGCTGCTGTTTAAACGCGGCATTGAAGTCGGCCAGGTCTTTAAGTTGGGTACCAAATACAGTACCAAGCTGAATGCCAATTTCCTGGATGAAAATGGCAAAAGCAAGCCGTGTCTGATGGGATGTTATGGCATCGGAATCAACCGGATTATGGCTTCGGCGATCGAACTGGGATTTGATAATGACGGGATTATCTGGCCGATCACCATAGCGCCCTTTGAGGTACTGATTACCGCGGCCAACCAGAATGATGAACAGGTGGCCGGCGTTGCCGAAAAGCTTTATAACCAATTGTGCGATTGTGATATCGATGTGCTGCTGGATGACCGTACGATTCGGGCCGGCGGCAAGTTTAAAGATGCCGATCTGATCGGTATTCCTGTCCGAATCACCGTTGGCCAGCGCGGGATAGCTGAAGGTACGGTTGAAATCAAACTCCGTCGCGATTCAGAAACTCAGACGATTGCTATCGATACCGCCGCCGACAAAACGGTTGAACTGGTCCAGAAGCTTTACGATGAAATTCTGGATGGACTGGATTGAATTCTTAAGATGACTTAGTCTCTTACGAGTAAAATCTTGTGCAAAATGGCAAAAAACAATGTCGTATTGCCTGATATTCCTATGACCCTGTTTGGTTCCGGCACTGCCGGCTCAGGTTCCAGAATAGAAATGAATGTTGACGAACTAAAACAGTTGCTGAAAATCGGAGAATGGAACGATGTTGAGTTCAAGGAAGCGCAAGGTGCGGTTCCTCGTTCCGCTTTCGAAACGATTTCTGCGTTTGCCAATACCCATGGCGGTATTCTTATTTTTGGTATACGTCAACATCAGAACAAAAACGAGCGCGGAGCAGATCTGTCAGATTTTGAAATCGTGGGGGTCGAGCAGCCCGATAAGGTCCAGAATGATTTCCTGTCTGTTCTTCATGCCGGTCAGAAAGTCAATCACGACATTACAGTTAGCGAAGAACGAATAGTTGTTTCCGGCAAAATTATCTTAATTTTCAAAATCAATGAAAATGTTCGCACTCGCAAACCTGTTTATCTGGATGGTGATATCCGACGAACCTTTTTGCGCAAGGGCGGCGGAGATTACCGGGCCCAGCCCCAGGATATTGAACGACTCCTGCGGGACGCGACGGAAGATCGCTGGGATGGCCAGCCATTTGAGCGGGTATTGTATGAAGAGGCGTTTCATCCGGGCAGCTTGCGCTGGTATCGCAATCGATTCGAACAGGCCAATGCGGGTATCGATACGGATGAGTCTGATGAAGATTTTCTTTATCATTGGGGCTACTTAATTCGTGACGGGAACTGTCTAATACCCACGCGCGGTGCGGTTATGTTGTTTGGCTCATCGTTGGCGGTACACCAGCTTATGCCCCGCCCAACTCTCGATGTCCAATTTTTGGGCTATGGAACACAGGATGAAATACCAGAGACTCGCTGGATCGACCGGATTGTCAGTGAAGATAATATTATTCGGTCCTGGCAGCAATTAGTGGCCAAGTATATGTTTTTTATGCCAAAACCATTTCGGGATATTGATCCGGTTACGTTAGGCCGGCGCGACGATCCGCCCGGTTTTCGAGTTTTTCGCGAGGCGGCCATGAACCTGCTGATCCATCAGGACTACGGTGACCATTCACGCAAGGCAGTCATTAAATTTTATCGAGATGGTATCGAATTCTGGAATCCGGGTGATGTTTTCGGTGACGACGCCCGATTGTTGGAACCCGGTGAAAAAGAGGTCCGTAACCCGGGAATCGCCGCGGCCATGCGGCGGATTGTCATGTGCGAACAGGCTGGAACCGGTTTTCGAATGATGAGCAAAGAATGGCAGGCGCTTGGTCATTCGGAACCAACCTATCGGAACGACCGATCCCGTAAGGCCTTTGAATTTTTCATTCCGGAACTGGATGTTGAAGTCGATATGGCTTCGGATCTGGTGCGGGCGATGTTTGCGGACGAACCGACCCAGTTACCGGCTAAGTTACCGGCTAAGTTACCGGCTAAGTTAAATGGGCAATCCGAGCCAAAGTCCTATAATAAGGCTCATGACGAAGAAAAAGAGGCCCATGTGGGGGCCCATGATAAGCCCAAAAGGGCCCATAGTGGGAGACAAGGTGAGGCCCAACCGGCTAAGTTGCCAACCCCGTCACCGGCTAAGTTAAATTCTTTGATATTTGCACTCCTTCGAGGCTTATTGGATGGCGAAATGTCTGCGAAGGAGCTTCAAGAGCTAGTAGGCATGAAACATCAGCAAACATTTAGAGATAATCATATCAGACCGGCTTTAAGGGAAAAACTCATCGAGATGACTGTTCCTGATAAACCTCGCAGTCGCAATCAGAAGTATCGTTTGACGGCCAAGGGTTTGGAGTTACTCAAACAAATCGTTCAGGAATCATAAGGAAGTTTTACCACTATGTCTCAAACCTTACATCCGCCGCGCCCGGTTAAGTTGATGGTTGGCATGTTGTGCCAGTCTAAGGAGCTGCTTGCGCGGGCGCGGGAATTGATGGCGGTGGAATGGGGCGAGGTGGATATTGTCAGTGAGACAATGCCCTTTACGTTTACGAAATATTACGAACAGGAGATGGGAGTCGATCTGCTGCGGCAGTTTGTCAGTTTTGAGGCGCTGATCGATCCAGGGCAGCTGGGGCCGATCAAGCATCGGGCCAATGCCATGGAAGCTCAACTGGCTGAGTTGCCGGAAGGGCAGGCGCTGGCTGTGGTCCGGCCGATCAATCTGGATCCGGGATATATTGAGCCCAGTAAGCTGGTGCTGGCGTCCACGAAAAATTTTTCGCACCGGATCTATATCGGTGATAATATATACGCTGAGCCGACCCTGCATTACAAGCGGGGACACTGGTACGGCTGGCCGTTCAGTTTTCCGGATTATTCCAGCGGTCAGTACGATCCGTTTTTGAATCAGGCACGCAACCGATTAGTGGAGCAACTGTCATCGAAGAGCTGAAATATATCATTGTTATTGGAATAGCGGCGTTTGTCGTCTCCCTGACCCTGACGATTCTAGTGCGCCTGTGGGCGATTCGGGCCGGATTTGTCGATAAACCCGGCCATCGCAAGATCCATACCAGGCCGATTGCCCTGGGGGGCGGGATCGCGATCTACTGGACAATTGTATTGCCGTTGTTAATCGCATCGCTGGGAGCGGTGCTGGTTTGTCAGCGTTGCGGGCAGGCGGATTTTCTGCCATGGATTATTAAAGACCATATTCCCGGCCTGGTCGCGCGCGCGCCACAGGTCTGGGTATTGATTGGATGCTTAACGGTATTGCATATCCTGGGGATCATCGATGACCGCAAGCATCTGGGCCCGTTCATCAAGTTGTTTGTACAAATCGCAGTGGCGGCCGCCATGGCGCTGTTTGCCGGGATCCGGTTCGACTTTTTTATTGCCAATACGACAGTGACCACCATATTATCGGTGCTCTGGATTGTGGTAATTGTCAATGCGTTCAATTTTCTGGACAACATGGATGGTTTGTCAGCAGGAATGGCGGCGATCTGCGCGGCGGTTATTTTTGTGGCGGCGCTCATGGCCGGGCAAATTTTTGTCGGCGCGTTTCTGGCTATCGTAATGGGCGCGCTGTTGGGATTTCTGGTTCTCAACTTTGCCCCGGCCAGGATTTTTATGGGGGATGGGGGATCGCTGGTTGTCGGCGCGGTCGTTGCGGCGGCGGCGGTACGGACGACCTATTTTAATACCCAGGCGGAGGAAGGGTCCTGGTATGCCGCGATGATGCCGCTGGTGGTACTGGCAATTCCACTTTATGATTTTGTCAGTGTGACCCTGTTGCGATTAAGCCAGGGTAAAAGCCCGTTTGTGGGCGATACCCAGCATTTTTCGCACCGGCTGGTCAAACGGGGCATGTCAACCCCTCAGGCGGTTTTGACGATTTATCTGGCCACGGCCTGTACCGGTCTGGGGGGAATCATTCTGCTGCACGCCAGTACTACCGGTATGATACTGATTTTTGCCCAGACGATTATGATTGTATCGATTATCGCCATTCTGGAACAGCCCATAAAATAATAAGTTACAGATTATAAGGCGGAGAAAAAAGAAGGATGCGGGATATTTTTTTGAACCGTTCGGGGACGAGGTGCGACTATCGGGACAGATGGCAGACGATGCAACACAACTGGAAGATGAACTGCTGATAATGGCGGCCCAGGATGGTCGGCGCCCGGCTATGGAATATCTGGTCAAGCGCTGGCAGAAGCGACTCTGGTACCATGCCTGGCGATTATGTGGCAGTGAGCAGGGTGCCTGGGATATCAGCCAGGAAACCTGGCTGGGGATTATTCGTGGATTATCCTCGTTGAATGACCCGGCCAGCTTTCGGGGATGGGCATACCGTATTGCAACGAATAGGGCCCGCGACTGGATTCGTAAAAAAAGTAAACAGCGAACGGAAACACTGGTTGTTGATCCCCAGGGCCGGCCGGCGGCTCAAACAACGGACGCGGGTGGATTGGATGAGTTGCTGGCGCTCTTGAAACTGGATCAGCGGTTGGTGTTGCAACTCTATTATTTCGATCAGTTGTCCACGTCTGAGATTGCCACGGCCCTGAGCATTCCGGCGGGTACGGTTAAATCGCGGTTGTATCATGCCCGGCTGGCGTTAAAGACTCTCATAGAACAAGACTCTAATAAGGAGATCAATTATGAAAGATGAACGGTTACAACAGATGATGGATGATATTTATGATGACAGCAAAGAAGATGGCCTGATGGCGATGGTTCGCGACTTTTATAACCGGCGAATGATGTCGATTGTGATAACGATCTGGGCCTGGGGGATCGCTTGCATGGGCGTCGCTATTTATAGCGGGATCATGTTTTTTCGGGTTGAGGGGATTACGTACCAGTTAATGCATGCGACTATTTTTCTGGTGATGTGTGGCTGGGTTGGATTGGTAAAGGTGCTGGCCTGGCAGATCATTAATCGTAATAACCTCAAGCGCGAGATCAAGAGATTGGAGTTGCGTGTAGCGGAACTGGCCGGCCTGTTAAAAAAAGAGTAATCCATCCATTAATATTGTATCTGGCAAGCCGGACAGAAATGGGCGCTGCGGTTGGACAGGACAGTGCGTTGGATGGGAGTCCGGCAGGTTTGGCAGGGTTTAGCTTCGCGGCCGTACACTTGCAGCAGGTTAAGAAAACGGCCGGGTTCGCCATAGGGATTGTGGAAGTCACTGAAAGTCGTTCCACCGTTGCGGATGGAGCGGCGCAGGATCTTGGGAATGGCTCGGCGCAGCGTTTCGACCCGGTCGGGTGGAATCCGGCAACTGACAGAGCGGGGATCGATACCGGCGGCAAACAGGGATTCATCCGCGTAAATGTTACCCAGGCCGGCGATCCGGGTCTGGTCGAGCAGCAGGTTTTTAATGGGGCGTTCGCTCTGGAGAATGGTGTTAAAACGGGACGGTTTCAGGTTAAAGGGTTCGGGGCCAAGTTTGCCAAAGCCAACTTGTTCCATGATAGATTCGAGGTTTCCCACAACCGGGCCCAGAATCCAGAGCCAGCCAAAGCGGCGCGGATCCACAAAATCCAGTCGGCGGCCATCACGGATATGAATGGAAAAATGGGTATGTTTCAGATGCGACTGGCCGGTACGGTACAGCATGAAACGACCGGTCATCCCAAGCTGTACGATCAGGATCCGGTTGGGCGCAATTGTCAGGATCAAGCGCTTGGCCCGGCGGGATATCTCGCTGATCCTCTGACCGGCGTAGCTGTTCAATTCCGCCTGCCAGTTGGTCAATCGGGGACTTTTAACAATCACCGGTGTGTGAACGGTAATCTTATCGATGATGCTGTTCAGGATTTCCGTTCGCAGTCCGGCGGCCACATGTTCTACTTCGGGTAATTCAGGCATTTTTAATTTCGTTCTTAAGCAGGTTACAATATTGGATGCTGATATTTTTCATATTATAGTCAAATGGGATTGGTCGGGTACCTCTGATTAGAAATATCTAATGTGATTAATACCAGAGTCAGATTTAGGAAAAATGGGAGGCTTTTGAGAGCCAGGGGAAGATTATTTATCATAACTTATTTGTAATTAAGGCATTATTAAAAGCAAGAACCATTTATATCTATGAGAATTGTGCGATAAACTAAAGAGAGGTGGCTTAAAGTGGAAGATTGAGGTATAATATTATAGTAAATATCCTTCATAACGCCTGCCGATGCTTCTCTAGCAACCGATAACAAAATTAACTGTAGCCTGGGCCGCAAATCCGCGGTTCAAAGTATAAAACAGGGAGACAATCATGAATATCCTGTCCAAACCTATCCGATTATTCGTTTTAACAGTCTTGTTATCAATGAGTTATAACCTGATGGCCGTCGATGCCCAGTCCATTCGCCAGGAACGGGAAAAAGCCTTTACGGATAAATTGCAGCAAAGCCAGGCGCTGGTTCAGAAGGCGACAAGCGGGGGCGATTACGAATCCGCTTTGGCTCAGATCAGGGTGGTCTCCGACGATCTGGACCGGAACCGGACGATATTAGGAGATGAGGCTTACCGGAATTATTCGGCCAGGATTTCTCAATGGCACGAATCTATCCAGACGGAGTATACCCAATATCGGGCGGATCGGCTGCAGCAGATTATCGAAAAATCTCGTAAAGAAAATGAGATTCGAACCCAGTCTCAGGAGATCGAGCGCCAGCGAAAGATCGGGGAATTGTACGGCCAGGCAACCCAGCAGATTGAAGCCGGCCAGAAAGAGGCCGCGATGGCGACTCTCAATCAGGTGATCGCGCTTGAGCCGGGGAATTACCAGGCCCGCTGGCTGCTTGAGCGTCTGGGTAGTTTTACCAAGGCCGCCACTCCTGTTATGGCGGCCTCATCGTCAGCGCCGCGGAGTTTAAGTGAAGTGCCCGCCGAGCAGCGGCAGAACCTGGCCAATCGTATTGCCGCCATGCCATTACCGGCCCAGGCCCCGAAGCAGACAGTAGCCGTGGCCAGGGGAATGACAGTAAATTATCAGGATACCCCAATCAGCGAAGTGATTTCGCAAGTCCGGGCGAAAACCGGGTTGAATATCGTCGCCAACTGGAATGAGCTATCCGTGGTCGGTATTCTGGAAGATGATCCAGTGACCATGAGCCTGCAGGATGTCACACCGGGCACGGTTTTACGTAAATCGCTGGAATATATCTCGGGAGGTAAAACCGGTCGCGCGACTTATAAAGTGGATGATGATGGGATCGTAGTGATCAAGGTGGCTTCAGAGACGGATGACTATCAATTCAAGTCTCATTATATAGCCGATCTGATCGAGACTTCGCCAATGTCGAGTATGGGGATGGGTATGGGCGGTATGGGAGGCGGTATGGGCGGTATGGGCGGCGGCATGGGCGGCATGGGCGGTTATGGCGGCCGTGGCATGATGGGTGGCCGGAGTGGCGGCGGTTATGGCGGCTTTGGCGGGATGGGCTCCGCGCGAGTCGGTTATGGCAGTGGCGGCTATAGCAGCGGTCGTCGTTCCGGATATGGCGGATTTGGGATGTCAGGCGGATATCGCAGTGAGAATTTTATTCTTAACGGCACTCTAGGCGGTGGTTATCGTACCGAAACGAATAATCTTTCCATACAGGTGGAATAATCAGGCATTGTGGAATTTGAATTAAAACCCTGACACAGCAGGCCCTTTGATTTTGATCAAAGAGTGAAAAAACATCTCGGTGTTTGTTTGATCAGGCGTAAACTTCTTCGTCCGGCTGCTGAATCCATTCTTTAATATTACGGTTGGATGGCCTATTGAAACAATTGTCCCCGGCGATCTTTTCCTGTCGCAATTTACCGATCAGGAAAATAAGGGGTTTAATGGCATCCTGCAATACATCAGCGGCATGCTGGTACTGATCATCCTCCAGACAATCACCGGCGCGATGGATCAGTTCGTGCAATTCGACCAGATCTTTTTTAGCCGGGGTAGACAGATTGAACTTGATATTTGTCATAGCGTTATCCTCGCCGTTAATCCGCTGCCTTCAAACACTGGGAGTTCTTGAGTATCAGGCTTTATCATCATCGGATTGGCCATAGCCCGTTCAAATTAATTTTCAAGTCTCTATACTAATTATATAACGTATATAATTGAAAAGTAGTTCGGATAATGTAAAAAATTTGTTGATTTTAAAGGTGCCCCTGAAAATAGTTTTAAAGGCGAAAGCGTGGGGTATTTTTCTCGGGCAAGGAACAAAAAACGGGCATATTTGTCATATTCACGGTTCTTGTTGACGCAGTTCAGAAGAAAATCAGACCGTTTACAGCCCAAAATGAATTGTTAGAGATGCCCTTTATTCCTACTCGTTAGCAATAGAGCCGTATCAGGATTCCAATAGTCAGGGGGAATTTGTACTGGTTACAATTGAAAACGCTCGCAGGCCCGTGTATAACTTCTACACGGGCAGATACTTATCTTGCAAGCGATCGGGAATTTTTATACCCATTGGGGATAGATTAAGTAGGTGTTATTGCCGTTAACAAGGAGGCTAACGGTCTGGTCTCGATCCAGGACAAGAAATGGTACCGCCCGCCTGGTCAATTCAACACGTCTTCAAAACTCCAATCAGAGCCGTCAAAGCCATCTGGGATTAATGCATATTCATCCTCCAGATTAAGGTCTTCGAAGTGACCGGAAACCGGCAGTTCCCTTCCGCAAAATGGGCAGGTCACGCTGTATTCCAAAAAATTGCCGGTAATCAATAGGCAACAAAAACACCGCGTGCAGGTAATGGTCGTTGACACCCAAATACTCCTGTTCCATTGTGAAAAGGCGCCGTTGTCGGGAATCAGACACACAGTTTGTCTGATATGCACTTCATTATAGTTAAATCCCGGCCGGGCATGTTACCCACCAGGCGCTCCCGGGTAATATTTTCCTGGCGCAGTTTGCCAATCAGGAAGATGAGCGGCTTGATCGCATCCTGCAATACATCCGCAGCCTGTTGATAATGATCGTCTTCGAGATGATCACCGGCCCGGTGAATCAGTTCGTGTAAATTGATCAGGTCTTTTCTGACCGTAGTGGCCAGATTGAATTTAAGATTAGTCATTGCGTATTCCTTGCCTATGGATCCGGTTGTGTACTGACATTGGAATTTTATTAATATTCTGTCATAGCCCGGCAGGATTGTCCATGTTTTGTACAAATCCCTAATAATCTACTCAGAGTATAACTCGAATTTGTTAAGCAAGTGTTTGGTTAAAATAAGAATAGCGTTTTATGGGACCCGTAAAATATAGAAGATAATACCTGCCATAAATATCTATATATAAGATAGGTGCTTTTGAAGGCCGGTCGAGGTGTCTAAAATTAACTTCATTCTAATCGGTCATTAATCATAGCGGAACATGGCGGGCTTATGCTTCCTTTTGAATTTTAACATGATCATCCATAAAGAACAGCCTTGTCTATGGCATGCATAAAACTGCGATTTGTGGGTAGTATCTGGTGCGGCCATGAATTGACAAGGGCTGAAATCGAAGCCTGTCAAACCAGCAAAGGATTAAAGAGTTATATATAGATCGTCTAAATGGAATATAAGTTGAACTGCTATTTTATTAAAGAACATTATTCAGGGAGATCCAAATGAAGAAACTTATTCGTGTGAAAGGATTCACTTTGATCGAATTGCTCGTAGTCATTTCGATCATCGCATTGCTGATCAGTATTTTGATGCCGGCGCTGGGCAAAGCGCGCGAATCGGCCAAATCGGTAAAGTGCATGGCCAATCTGAAAAGTGTGGGACAGGCCGTGGCCGGCTATCTCACCGAATATCAGGACACCTTGCCGCCGTCTTATCAATATCTGGATGCCGGCGGGAATGTCAATAACAACGATCTGAACCATCCGGGCGGATACCTGCACTGGTCGTATTTTATGTTCTCCGGCGGCCAGGTCGATCCCGATGCGTTCGAATGTCCCGGCATGCGCAATGGGGGAGCGCCGCGCACGAATCCGGGGCCGGCAAAAGACACCTACTGGGAAGATGAAATGTACGATCAGAATGGCATAACTCGAACCAGTTACGCCAATGCCCAGGTGGAAGATCGCCAGGCGCCCCGTATTGGGTATGGCGCCAATGCCGCGTTGGTGCCTCGAAACAAGTTCAGCGCGCAATCCGCCTTTGGCGGTCCGCGCGTGAATGTGCTGGCGCGCAGTTCGATGGTCAGAATGCCGTCGAATGTCATTCTGGCTGCGGATTTCAATAAGAACTGGAAAGCGATCTCCGAACTCTCGAGCAGTTCTTATCTGGTCAAAAGCCATCGTCCGATTACGCCATTCACCAGCCTGGGCAGTACCGCGATCAATCAGATCTACAGCGATTCGGGCGGTTATTTTACGTGTGGGATGGATCAACAGGTTGACCTTGGCATTGTCCCGGTCGATCAGCTCGATACGTTGGGGGATTTGATTACGGGAGTCAACGCCCATCCATTGAATGCCGTTGGCCGGCATCATCCGCCGACTAATTATAAGGGGCAGTTGGGCGCCGATCTGGGCGGTAATGCCAACTATGTGTATCTGGACGGACATGTCAGTAATCTGCATGTTGTCGAGACGATCAAACAACGCATGTGGGGGCAGAAGTTTTATACCCTGTCGGGCGCCTCGAAAGTTATTTACGCGCGGCCGAAATAAGTCACACGGGTGTAAACTTGCTTTGTGGACGAGAAAAGAGATTTTATTTTCGAGACGAGCTATGAGAAAACCTGAACTCACGATACGCGAAAGGAGGTTGCCGATTTCAAAATGAGAGATTCTGGCGGATGGTTCCCGATGTCTGATGTAAAAAAGTAATGTGTTATATTCCTTCAAATTCCGAAAGGATGGACTATGAGAAAAATGAATTCAATTGCAGTTGTAAGCGCCCTGCTGGCGCTGAATGTGGCCGTGATGGCTCAGCCGTATCAGGTGAACACCAGTGGCGCGACCCTGTTCGGTGATTTTTTCAAGGCCAACTCATCCACGAATGATGCGATGGATGTCGATGGGGATGGCATTAAAGGATTCCAGATTGTGGGGGGATACCCTCAGCTGGATCAGCTGGCCGTCCAAAACGACCTGGTCAACACCCACTGGATCATGCAGCATCGCGGTGTGGGTTCTGGCACCGGTCTGGCGGATATGGTCGCTTATTACATGGGTGTGCCTGATCCCTCCAAACTGAAAGACGTTTCAGAAGACAGTTATATTAATCATACCAAATTTACTACCGGGAAATATGCGGTGGCTCCCAACCGCATCGATATTGCCGTGATGGATGTTCCGACCAAATGGTTTGCCTATGTAGGTGAACCCGGTCAGGGATTCTGGAGCCGCAAGCCCACTGAAACCGGTTATGGTTTGAATATTTTCAAGGCCTGGGACAGCGGATTGAGCAACAACCTGAAGACGATTGGAAGTTTGAATACCAATACCAGCGATCCGGATCAATATACGATTTTCGACACCCAGATCGCCTATGTCCCCATCACCTTCATTGCCAACCGGGGTACCGGTTTGGAAAACATTACCAAGGCCGAATTGCAGCACCTGTATGTAACCGGTCGTTTGCCCAGTGGAGAAAACCTGGCCGCCGCCACTCGTGACAGCGGTTCGGGTACCCGTAATGGTTCGATGAACTCGATCGGGGTTGATCCCAGCTGGGGACGTGGCGATAATGTTGGCGCCAAACAGTCTGATTCCAATGCCGCGATTCTGGGCAATCGATATGACGCGGCGAACCTGGGCGGCTCTTCCGTGATGGAAAATATCGTTCAAAACCGCCGTCTGGCCGTTGGTTATACCGGCTTGATGGGCGCCAGCCGTTCTGCCCTGGACGCCGCAGCCGGCAAGTATGAAATTCTGAATGTCGATATGGGATATGGCCCGGTTCGACCCGGTATTGAGAATATTCTGCACAATAATCCAACCGCGGGCGGTTACGCCGTTGGCGGTATCGAAACCTTCGCGACAGTGGGTGATCCTGCGGTACGCACGAATCTGCACAATCCTCACGCGGCCGATTTTATTCAGAATATTTTGTATAGTATTGATCATTTCGAAAGTCTGGTGATTTCCGGCGAAAACGCCACCGAAGAAAATTATATGCCCGGCCAGATGCTGGCTCGTGACTTTACCCTGATGTCCGCCATCGATTATCTGCCGGCGGAAAACAATCCATCCAATCTGGTTGCTAATGCCAGCGTCGTTGGGTCATTACAGGCCTACATTTTAAACAATACGACCCTGAACGTTCCCGCATTCGGTTCAATCAATACTGCCGGTTTGACACCCAAACGCGTTCAAGGCTCCTATAAGGATCTGGCTGGCGACGTTTACGCCGCTGGAGTTGTGTTAGAGGTTCGTAACCGTATCGCCGGTGACTTTAATGGTGACTTTGCCCGCAATGTGGATGATATTGCCAAAATGGTCAAAGCCCTGCAAGATCCCAATGGTTTTGCCGCGGCCGAGAGCGACAAGACATTGATTCCCGATGTGATTGGCGATTTTGATGGCAATGGCGTATTCGATATTGACGACGTCCGTTATTTTGCCGATGGTCTGGCCATGGACGGCGGCAGCCTTAACCGCGCCAAAGGGTTCATGATGGTGGATACTGCCGCTACCGGCGGTAACCTGTTCGGCGCCACTCTGGCAGTTGGCGCCTACAAAGCCGGCGACAGTATGGCTGACGTGGCCGGGAATGCCACCACTCCGGGTGACGCTCCTGAAGGCGCCGATGGTATCGTTGACGCGGCAGATATCAGCTATGTCCAGATGATTGCCCGCAAAGGGTTGATGTATACGGCTCTGGGTACGGTTCCGCCGGTTGACGGTTCGATGATCGCCGCCCTGGACTGGAGCGATCTGGATGACGCGGTGTATATGGACCTGAGCTGCGATATGAACGCCGACCTGATTGTCGATATCCGCGACGTAAAGGTTATCGTTGAAGATATCCTGGGTACCTGCCTGGGCGATGTCAACCTGGACGGCATGATGAATCAAGCCGACCTGGACATCATCATGGCCAATATCGACTATACCGCTTATGGCAAAGGTTTTGCCGATGGCGATATCGATGGCGACGGGTATGTCACCCACAGCGACCTGTATGTTGCCATAAACAAGATCAACGTTGCCGATCTGAACAACGATGGCGTTGTGGATCTGAGCGATCTGGCTATCATGGCGGCCAATTGGCTGGTCGATTAAAAGCAAACCCTGAATAATGCTGTTCTACTTTCTTCTCTATTTCGTACAACTTCCAGCATTATTCATTAATCGGACCCCGGAAGGCCCACCTCTTCCGGGGTTTTTTTATGTACCTGGCGGCGCAGTAGAAGTCAGGAGGCCAGTCGTTGTCTGACCTTGGCCCGGGTGCGATTAACTGCTGTTTTATCAGTCGGTTGCTGAATCGAGATGACGTTTTGTGAGTCGCTCGATAACAAAGAAACAACAATGCTGTCAGCTATGCGATACGGATACCAAAATTATTTTCCGAAATCATCTTGACATGGATATGTCCAGCGGCAAAATTGATGTCAGAGGTTTGCTATCGGTCAGATTGTGTTCTGGAATTACCTGACTGCAGGGAGATACGAAATGACTCTAAGATATCTTGTCGCTTTGATGCTGCTGGGCGTAACGCTATCAAACCATGGTTATTCTGACGCCCCGCCTGAGCGTTCCACCATGCGGATGATTGTTGAAGCCAATACCCTGTCACTGGATTCGGCGGGCTGTACGGTATTATCCTATCGCTATGGCGATGCGCCCTACAAACCCTATGTTAAAACATTAACAACACCATCGGGTGTCAACATTCTGCTGGATAGTCCTCCGGACCATATTCACCATCGCGGCCTGATGTTCGGTTTGGCGATTGATCAGACAGAGTTCTGGAGCGAATTGGACAACGCCGGCAAACAGATCCATCAGCAACTTGGACCGATACGGGTTTTGCCGTCGGATAAAGAGGCGCAGGCTGCTTTCGAAGAGAGCCTGAAATGGATTGGACCGGCTGACAAGGATCCAATGCTCGCTGAAAAAAGAACGCTGAGTTTTCAATCTGCCGCCGATTATAACCTGCTAACCTGGTCGTCCTGCCTGCGTCTTCCCGATGGCAAAAAGCAGTCCTCAATCTCCGGCAGTCACTATTATGGCGTCGGGATGCGGTTTGTGCCGGGTATGGATAAAACAGGCCGCTTTTTTAATGAAGCAGGTGATCCGGGGGTGATTTTTCGAGGTGAGGAACGTTTGATGGCCGGGCGCTGGTGTGCTTATACCGCGCAGGGGGATAACCATCCGGTTACGGTGGCCATGTTTGATAGTCCTGGCAATCCCCGGGCGGCCACCTGGTTTACCATGAAGGAACCATTTGCCTATCTTTCGGCTACCCTGAAATACCATACAGAGCCACTTACATTGACTGATGATGAGTCATTAAGACTGACATATGCGGTTGCGGTCTGGGATGGTGTCATAGAGTTCGAATCCATCCAACAGGCTTATAATTTATGGCTGAAACACCTACCTCAACAGGAGTCCAAAAATGAATAACGACAGTCCGTCAACTACCCGTCGTGACTTTTTGAAAACCAGCGGTTTGCTGGCCGCGGCCTCAACCTTAGGCCCGACACTCTATGCGGCCGAGTCTCCTGCCCCGGGTAAAGATATGCTGGGAGTGGGGGTCATTGGTGCCGGAGGCCGGGGCAGTTTTCACCTTCAACAACTCAAGGCCCTGAAAGACCAGGGCGAACCGCTTGAGATTATTGCGGTTTGTGATGTCTATAAGCCCCGTTTGGAAAAGGCGGCAACGCAATATGGCGCCCGGGCTTATTCCAGTCATCAGGCCCTGCTGGCCGATAAAAATGTGGATGTGGTCTGTATCGCCACCTGTGATCATCTGCATGGCCGCCAGGCGATCGATGCGATTCAAGCCGGAAAAGATGTTTACTGTGAAAAACCGGTGACACATTGGAGCCAGTTTGAACTGACCCGTCAGTTGCTGGATGTGGTCAATGCCAGTGACCGGGTCTTTCAATTGGGCACCCAGGGAATGGCCGATTCCGCCTGGCACCAGATGAAACAACTGGTGAAAGAGGGTTTGATTGGCCAGCCGCTCTACGGTGAGACCGGTTATTTCCGAACGGGAGATTGGGGGGAGCGCGGGATGCCGGTCGATGATCCTGATGCCAGACCCGGTGATAATCTTGACTGGGAGGCTTTTCTGGGTGATGCCCCCAGGAAACCATTCAGTATCGATCGTTTTTTTAGGTGGCGATTATTTATGGATTATGCTGGAGGGCCGGTCACCGATTTGTATCCCCATTCTTTAACGCAGGTTATCGATATTCTTGGCGTGGGCATGCCAGATTGTGTGGCCGGGATCGGCGCGATACAACGTTATCCTTATGAATTACGTGAAGTACCGGACACGTTCAGTTTGATTGCCCATTATCCCGAAGAGGTGTCGATTGCGGTGATGGGAACCCAGGGCAATGATTACCAGACCACTGCTCCCCGCGGCGCCGGAGGCCGGTCGCCCGTCATTCGAGGCTGGGATGGCACGCTGACAATCGATCCCGGTAATAAGGAGATCGTTTTTACCCCGATCCAGGTGAAAGGCGCCAAGCCATTCCAGAGATTTGCGATCGAACGTCCCGAATATATGCATGAATACTGGAAGCATTTTCTGGCTTGCTGTCGGACCCGAACCAGAAAAACCTGGAGTCCGATGGATCTGGCGTTTCGAACACAAACGGTCTTGCAGATGGCGATGCTGGGCTGGCAGTCAGGCAAAATAGCCCGGTATGATAAGGCAAAACGGGAAATTTTGATTTGAAGTACCCCTGCCGAGGTTAAGCGAGTTTAAAAAATTAGATAATTTCTTGACACTCAGGGGTCTCCGGGTAAAATATTATTATAGACGGTTCTTGCGCAGAATTGCTATAATGTATTGTTAAACCTTGGCTTAAGTAATCAGGAAACGGCTTGAACTTCACTGAAATTCAAATGTAGCTTGTATAATAACACCTTGGAGGTGTTGTTGCTAATATTTCAGTGGGGTGGAAGGCCGTTTTTTTATGGATGCCGAAATGATTAAAGTAACGCTTCTGGATGGTAAAGTATTAGAATTCGACAGTCCGGTCACTGCCTTGCAGGTGGCCGAACAGATCAGTCCCGGTCTGGCCAAAGCCGCCTTGGGGGTACGGCTCGATGGTCAGTTAACCGATATGCAGCGGATGATTGATCGAGACACTGCGTTGGAGATCGTCACTGCCAAAAGCGACCCGGACACCGCGCGGAATCTGATCCGGCATAGTTGCGCCCATGTCATGGCCGAAGCAATTTGCCACCTGTTTCCTGATGCCAGACTGGTTTATGGCCCGACGGTTGAAAATGGATTCTATTACGATATCGATCTGGATCGACCGATTACCCCGGATGATTTCGAAGCGATTGAAGTTGAAATGCGCCGTATCGTGCAGGAGGACCGCCCATTTGTCCGCTATGAAATGTCGTTGGACGATGCGATGCCCAAACTGCAAGCGGAAGGCAATCGTTACAAGCTGGAAAATGCTAAACGCGCCAAAGGAAATTGTATCAGTTTTTATGTCACGGGCGAACCGGCGGCCGGCCGGTTTGAAGATCTCTGTATGGGGCCGCATATCTGCCGTACCGGCCAGATCGGTGATTTCAAGGTGATGAGTGTGGCGGGCGCCTATTTCCATGGCGATGCCAGCGAAAAAATGCTTCAGCGCGTCTATGGGACCGCCTTTGCCGATCGGAAAGAGCTGAAACAGTATCTGCATATGCTGGAAGAAGCCAAAAAGCGCGATCATCGCCTGATTGGCCGTCAGATGGATTTGTTCAGTTTCCAGGATGAGGGACCCGGATTCCCGTTTCTGCATGCCAATGGCATGGTCGTCTGGAACGAACTGATGAAATACTGGCACGAACTGCATGACAAAGCGGAATATAAGCAGATTCGTACCCCGATTATCCTCAATGAGCGGCTCTGGCATCAATCGGGCCACTGGGATAATTACCGTGAAAATATGTATTTTACCCAGATTGACGAAGTGGATTACGCGGTCAAGCCGATGAACTGTCCGGGCGCCTGTCTGGTATTTAAATCACGACCGCATTCCTATCGCGAGTTTCCAATCCGGGTGGCCGAACTGGGACTGGTTCATCGTCACGAAGCCAGCGGTGTTTTGCATGGCCTCATGCGGGTGCGCCAGTTTGTGCAGGATGATGCCCATATCTATTGCCTGCCGGACCAGATTGAAGATGAAGTCGTTGGCGTTATGAAGCTGATCTGGGACGCGTATCAGGTGTTTGGGCTGACCGACTGCAAGATGGAATTATCCACCCGGCCGGCCAAAAGTATCGGTTCGGATGAGATGTGGGACAAGGCCACCTCAGCATTAGAGACCGCGCTTAAATCGCAGGGGGTTGAGTTTAAGATCAATCCGGGTGACGGCGCTTTTTATGGCCCGAAAATCGATGTTCACGTCCGTGATTGCCTGGGCCGAACCTGGCAGACCGGTACGATCCAGCTCGATTTCTCCATGCCGGAACGATTTGATCTGAGTTATGTGGCCAAGGATAACACCGAAAAACGCCCGGCCATGATTCACCGCGTGATTTATGGCAGTATTGAGCGATTCTTCGGGATACTGATCGAGCATTTCGCCGGCAATTTCCCGCTCTGGCTCGCGCCGGAACAGGCCCGGGTGATGCCGATCAGTGAAAAAACCAATGAATTTGGATTTCAGGTTTTCCAGAGGATTAAACAAGCTGGATTAAGGACTTCGATCGATGCTGCCGATGATAAGATAAATGCCAAAATCAAACGTGGGCATGAAATGAAGCTCCCATACATGTTGGTGGTCGGCCCAAAAGAGGCCGAACAGGATTCTGTAACAGTTCGGGTACGCGGTTCAGAGCGTCAACTCCAGATGAAAGTGGATGAATTTATTAACCGGGCTGTGGCAGATGCCGGCGAGCGCAAGCTGGAATTAATGAATGCCGATTAGTAGACCAGTACGTAGCTGGTTATTTTTAAAATAGTTAGACTCTTTTCAGGAGAAAAACCATAACAAAAGATTTGCGCATTAACGAACGGGTACGCGTACCGGCGGTACGCCTGATTGATCATGAAAACAAACAGGTCGGTATAGTCAAAACGATCGAAGCATTAAACATAGCTCGTGAAGTAGGTATGGATCTGGTGGAGGTTTCGCCCAACAGCGATCCGCCGGTCTGTCGACTGATGGACTATGGTAAATGGAAATATGATCAGAAGAAAAAGGATCATAAGGCCAAGGTCAAACAACATATTGTCAGCTTGAAAGAAGTGCGTTTGCGTCCAAAAACCGATACGCATGACCGCGATTTCAAGATGAAACAGGCGCGCCAGTTCCTGACCAAAGGGAACAAAGTGCAATTTACCATGATGTTTCGCGGTCGCGAAATGATGCATCTGGATTTGGCGGAGGATACTTTCAAGACCCTGGCAGAACAATTAAGCGATATCGGCAAGATCGAACAACCGGCCAAACGCATGGGGAGGCGACTGATGATGGTGATGGCCCCGCAAGTCCACAATAAGGCCTGACCGGCTTATTAGTATACTGCTTGCCATTGAAAATGCCCGCTAGGCCGTGATATAAGTTCTACGCAAGTAAAATCTTATCTTGCGAGCGATCGGGAATTTTTATAACCATTGGGGATAAAATTTTTCAGGCGTTGCTAAAACAGATTTCGTTTTAGCGAACGCCTTTTTTTATTGTTCGGGGCCAATTCAAAACATCGAATTGTGAAGGATAGATTCGTCTGATAAAAAATCAAGCGCCCTGTTTTTTGCGGCAAGTTATCGGGCATATTGAGTACTGTCAGGAAACCGTTTGAAGGCTCTTGGAGAAAAATTTGCTTAAAGTATTTCTAACATTATGGTTATGATTTTTGTTTTTCAATGGATTTTCCAGACCATCATTAGGTGGGTGATAATCGTAAATGAGGCACAGTTCGGATTCTTTTTAGCTAATTAACGCGGGGTTCTGGTCGAAAAGGAATATGTTAACATGAGGTAATTCAAATTAGAGAGTTAAGCTGGATGAATTCGCCAGTCAATAATGTCCCGAAAGAGAGAAGAGACAGTACCATGGATTGGATAAAAGCCGTTGGCAGGCGGATTGTGTTTATTGTTTTGGTCCTGACAGTGTGGGGCCGGGGGGCGGCGGGTATCTCTCAGGATATTGTGATTGGAACGGAAGATAATTATCCGCCTTATTCCTGGCGAGATGAACATGGACAAATGCAGGGGTTTAATATTGATTTGACCCAAGCGATCGCCCGAAAGCTCGGTATGAAAATCGAATTCAGAATGGGGCCCTGGAATGAGATCCGCCAGGCTCTGGAAAAAGGCGAAATCGATGCGGTTGCGGGAATGTATTATTCTCCGGAAAGGGACTCGGTAGTCGATTTTTCCGCAAGTATCACCAAAGTGCATCATGCGATTTTCACGCTTGAAAATCAGGCGTATCCGCGCGATCTGTACGAGCTGAAGGGATTGAACGTCGTCGTGATTCGCGGCGATATCATGCATGATTATTTGGAGAAACACCAGCTGGCGGATCAGGTTATTCTCGCTGAATCGCCGGCTGAAGTCATGCAGTGGCTGGACAGTGGCCAATATGACTGCGCTTTAATGGCCCACTTGCCGGGATTGTACTGGATCGATAAACTCAACTTGAAAAATCTGCATGCAACGAATTATGAAATCATGACCCAAAGTTATTGTTTTGCCGTTACAGAGGGTCATCATGCGTTACAGAATGACTTGAATGAAGGATTGGCGCTGGTCAGTCAATCCGGGGAATATCAGGCCATTTTTGACCGGTGGCTGGGTGTTCATGAACCATTTCGTATGACTCCCCGGCAATGGCTGAAATACAGTGTAATGGGGGGAGGGCTTGTTTTATTACTGGCCGGGGTATTTGGATTATTTATCTATCACATGCGCCGGACCGTTCGGATACGTACGGCCAGTTTACAGGAAGAAATTGAACATCGGAAAAAAATTCAGGTCGAACTGAACGAAAATCAGGAAATTTTACAAACGATATATGATGGGGTTCAGGATGTTCTTTCGATTATGAAGCCGGATCATACGATATTATCTTATAATCAAGCTGGATATAAATTGTTGAATATGAACGCTCAGGAGGTGATAGGCCGCAAATGCTACGAACTCATCGGTCGGGCCCGGCCTTGCGATATTTGTGCTGCTATCGAAGTCAAAAAAAGCAAACGTGCTGAAACGGTTATGAAGTTTGTACCCGAACGCGGATTATGGATTGAAGCAACGGCGATCCCGGTGTTAAATCAGGACGGTCAGATCGAGTTGATTGTCGAACAATTACGCGACATTACCCAGAAAAAACTCATGGACGATAAATTGCGGCAGGCTTACGAAATTATCGATCATAGCCCCTATACGGCTTTCATCTGGCGTAATGAGGTTGGCTGGCCAACGGAATATGTTTCGGAAAATGTGTTGAAATTACTGGGTTGTCCGGCGGAGGAATTTATCAATGGCGAGCGGGAGTATTACCGGATGATCCATCCGGATGATCTGGATGAAGTCGTTCGGCAATTGAATGTTCACGACTGGTCATCGCCGCTGACGCATAAACCCTACCGGATTTATAATCATATTGGCCGGATCATGTGGATCGAGAGCCGCATTACCGTTCGCCGGGATAGTGAAGGCGTGATTACTCATTATGAAGGGATTGTTTGTGATATCAGCGATCGCATCGCCATTGAGCAGAAATATCGCGAAACCCAGGATAAACTCGCCGGTATTCTGGGGGCTATCGTTGCCGGAATCTGTATGATCGACCACAACTACCAGGTCGTATGGGCTAACGAGCGATTTATTGAACTGTTCGGACCGGATAGCATCGGGACCCGATGCTATGAATTTCATCATGGTCGTCAAAGTAATTGCGAAACCTGTCCGGTTTGCGATACCATGACCGACAACCAGATCCATACGTGCGAAAAAATCCTGAAAATCTCTGACGGGCGCGAACGGGTGTTCCTGTGCACCTCCAATATCGCGGAAGTGAATGAACGGGGGGACCCTGAACTGATTGTGGAAGTTCTGGTCGATATCACCGATCAGAAGAATATCGAACATCGGCTGGTTCAAAGTCAACAGGAAACCCAGCACATTAACGAGCAACTGGAAAACGCGATCGAACGGGCCAATATCATGGCCCAGGAAGCGGTTGTCGCCAGTCAGGCCAAGACGCAATTCCTGGCCAATATGAGTCATGAAATTCGCACGCCCATGAACGCGATTGTTGGTTTTGGAGAATTGCTGGCCCTGGAAAAACTCAACGATGAACAATGTGAATATGTGGATATCATTCGCGAGTCAGGCAACCATTTACTCGGGTTGATTAATGATATTCTGGATTTCTCCAAAGTGGAGGCGGATCGCATAGAACTGGAAATGGTGGAGGTTGACCTTCATGAGGTCTTTGACAGATTAACGGCCATGCTGAAACATAAAGCGCGGGAAAAAGGCCTGGAATTTACGGTTCAAGCCGAACCCCAGTGTCCTGCCAGGTTCCTGTCTGATCCGGTGCGACTCCAGCAATGTCTGATTAACCTGGTGAGCAATGCGATCAAGTTTACCAGGCAGGGATTCGTGCGGGCGACGGTCCGCCATGTCACTGACGGTTCGCAGGGGGATCGGTTGCTGTTTGAAGTCTCTGATAGCGGAATTGGCATCGATCCGGAAAAGCAACAGGTGATTTTTGAACCGTTTGTTCAGGCGGATTCCAGTACCACGCGCACCTTCGGCGGCACCGGTCTGGGCTTGAGTTTAACGCGACGTCTGGCTGAATTATTAGGGGGATCGATTTCTTTACGCAGTCAAACCGGGCAGGGAAGCACCTTTATTTTGAGCTTGCCCTGTCACCCGGTGGTTACCGGGGATCCCAAGGCTAAAACCGAAATTGATGTTGAGAAAAAACCGGCCGGTTTACAGCAGGATTATCCTCAACTGATCGGACGGATTCTCGTCGCGGAAGATAATCCGGCCAATTCATTGTTAATTAAAAAAATGCTGTCCCGTTTTGGTCTTGAACCGGAACTGGTTACCAATGGTCGTGATGCTGTCGAGCGAATCCGGGAGATGGGGTACGATCTGGTCTTTATGGATATGCAGATGCCCGAAATGAATGGCTATGATGCAACCGAAACTTTGCGTCAAAATAAAATACGGATCCCGATTATCGCCTTGACGGCGAATGTCATGCAGGATGATAAAACCAAATGCCTGGAAGCCGGATGTGATGATTATCTTGGCAAACCTATCGAACTGGAGGCATTGCGCAAGGTGCTGCTTAAGTATTGTCAACCGCAAGAATCTTTCCGGGTCAGTTGAACGGATTGATAAATAATAAGCGCCCGTTTTCGCCTTATCAAACGGGCGCTCAAGCCAGGGATGACAATAAATTATACGGTTTTATTCCTGCAAGGCGTCGATCAGGCTGTTAAATGCGGCCAGATGGTTATAGGAGCCGGCTAGTAGATTGCCGTAAACTCGCACAATATCCGGTTTGGTAATATCGGGATTAGCCAGGGCCGACTCGAGGTCTGCAATGTCGGTGATTTCGATGAGCTGTCCCACATAGAGGCCGTCGAGCAATGATTCAGAACCCAGGTCAACCAGATAATCGTATAATTCCTGCAATTCTGAATTGGCAAATACCCCGATGCTGTCATTAACCACCGGGTCAGTCAGGCCATACTTGTCGATCAGGGTTTTCACGGCATCCATGTGACGCTGTTCCGATTGCGCAATATGATCAAAAACAGGCAACCCCCATCGCTCATAGAGCCCCAGATAAACATCGCGTGCCAGTTTCTCTTCTTCACGCATAAAGATTAAAGATTCTTTTTCCGCGGTGGTCAGGACAGGAGCGGTTCCTCCGCCACCGGGCCCTTTTTGGGGGCCGCGTGCCAGCGCCGGCAAAAACGACAGGGCGCATACTAATACGGTCAGAATTAATGTATGTTTTTTCATGATTACCTCATTTGTTGAATAGGATTAATGAACTTAAGGGTTAAATGTCCATCGCATGCGAACTACTGATTAGTGATCGTTGATTATCGTTTTATAACAGGAATTTCTATTATTGGGATGAATTATTTGCGGGGCATTATAACTGTACGTGAATAACTATGTTATGGTTTGAGATAGGGCTATTTGGGTCAAAAGTTTGATTTAACTTTTTATCTTGCCTGAGTATTTATACTGCTTGCCTTTGAAAATGCCCACTGGGACGTAATATAAGTTATATACGGGTAAATACTTATCTTGCGAGCGATCAGGAATTTTCATACCCATTGGGCATAAAATCGATGATAACATGGCAGACCAATTTGAATGGAGTTCCGATCGAGGCAATGGTTAATTCCTTCAGTAGTGGCAACCCTGGCCGGCGACTTGATTCAGGTTCTGGCGGATTGTGACGTGGTAGAATTTTTAAGCGGGATCAGATGAAAAAATTATTTTCTCACGGCAATTGATGTGTTATGATATGATCCATAACCGCTGGCAACCTTATAAACTCTGATTAAGGCGCTCTATGCTCAAGCATCGTGAACAATTTTATTACAGTATGGGAATGATGACCGATGCCGGCGTGGATATTCGGCGGGCGGTTGCCGCTCAGAAACCCAATGCCTCTCTGGGTAACCGGGCGATCAGAGATATCCAGGCCCAGGTCAGCGAAGGAGAATCCCTGACCGAGGCGCTGAATCGCCATCCACGCCAGTTCCCGGTGATCGAACGCGAACTGATCGGAGCCGGGGAACGTTCTGGAAACCTGGGCGAAACCATGAAACTGCTGGCGGAATGGATCCGGTTTAAACGTGAAATGATCCGGCGGTTTTTGTCCGGATTGTGGCTGCCGGGCCTCATGATTCATGCCGCGGCGTTTATTCCCGGTCTGTTACTGTGTGTTTTTGGCAAGCAGACCACCGCACAATATCTGCTGGGCGCCTTTGGTCTGTTATTGTGGTTTTATATCCCCGCGATTGTATTTGTGATTATATTCAAAACCACACCGCAAGTCGGACCGATTCGACTGATCGCCGATGAACTGCTCTTACGCCTTCCATTGCTGGGGCCGGCCTTAAAAGCTACCGCGCTCAGCTTCTTTTGCAATACATTCCGTTTACTGCTTCGAGCCGGCATTATGATCGACGAAGCCATTGAAATGGCGGCCATGAGTTGTGGTAACGCGGTCATTTGTAACCGGTTATATTCCGGCGGCGCCCAGGCGCGCCTGGGTCAGCCGGTGTCCAGCGGCTTTAAGCCGGGTTTGCCGATCGAATTTACCGAAGCCTGGCTGGTCGGCGAAGAAACCGGTGAAATGGATACGGTTGCCGAACGACTGAGCAAAGTTTACGATGATATCTCACGCCGTCGTATCAAGGCGTTTTGTTTCTGGTTCCCGCGCCTGGTTTATTTTGGCATTCTGATCTATGTTGCCATGATCGTCGTACAATTCTGGTCGAACTATTTCAACAATGCCATGAATATGCTCTAAGGGTCCGTATATAAATAAATGCTGCATTTATCGCACAGCTTGTCGTCAGATTCAGATGCGCCGATTGAGAAGCGGCTGAAGATGGCGGCAAGATGGGATGAGAAATGAAGTAGTTATTTATTTGCGGTCCCTAAGGCGTTGCCCGGCATTCCTGGCTATTGTCCGGATGTTGCTTCCTGAGGTTGGTTCCCAAAAGCCTTGATCAATGCCTCGTATTGATTCAAGCGAATCGGGACCATACAGCCGTGTCGGACCTTGGCCGGCATGGTGTATTTGTCCCAGTCATTATAAAACGTGTAACCACTGACCTGATACCAGGGGCCATCCAGTTGGGCCGCAACTGACAAACCGTATGACACACCAGGATACTGTTCGTAATAAAGATACCAGGCAGTGTCATCGGGCGTTGGAATCAACATGGGGGCTTCTCGAAAATTGGGACTGACCGGAGACGATGGCTCTGAGTAGGGACCCAGCAGGGATGGGGCGCTGCATATCCGTATGGTTTTGCCAGTGGTCCAGTCGAGAGTCGGGTAACGTTCATCTTTGATGATGGCATAATACCGGCCGTCTTCCGGGCGAATGATTGTGTCGATAGTGGCCATATCCCATTGATCGAATAACCGTTTGGGATATTCTGAAAAGGTCTTTAAGTCATTTGAGGTAAGATAAAGCGTTCGCTGGCTGGCCCAGTAACGTTCCGGATCTTCGGCGGTGCCGGGCTCATGGGGGGTATGCCAGGTCAACAGGTAGGTTTTGGAGGGTTGGTCATAATAGAGCTTGGGAGCACCAATACGCTGCAAGGCATTGCTGTAGTTAGGAGTATTTTTCAGATCGGGTGTAACGCTGCTGTACGGACTCCAATGGATCAAATCGTCCGAAACCCAGAAATTGATATCCGCAGCCGAATCGTTGCGGTTGCCCACCAGATAATAACGCTGGTCGTGCCCCAGGCAGATATCGGGATGGCCGCGGTATTCATTGAAGACTCGCTTGCCACTGTTAAGCTGGGTCCAGTGCAGGCCGTCTTGACTCACGGTATAATACAGGCGGCCATAATCGCCATGCATCATGTGCGCGAATAAATACGCTTCGTGAATTGCCGGGCCATTCTGGGCTTGACCAGGCGGATCCGGCTGCCCGGCATTAATGCCGGCATGAGCGAATAATTCAATCAATACACCCACCAAAAACAGCGACAGTATGGACCTGGACCTTATTTTCATTTCTATAACAATATCAATATCAGCCATAATATGAAAACCTTGAAAACTTGTATGAAATAATTGAAATATCAGTAGCGAGTATCGCCCAATCTGACACATCCCCCATTACTATACCGATTTTTCCCCATTTCTCACTCAAAATTTTATTATACACAGTGTTTATTATTTTGTTGACACCGAATGTATCTGATTATGATTTATTGGGATATCATAAATTTTCGGACCGATTAATTAGTATATCGACCGGGTATCGGTCAAGTACTTCGGATAAAAATCAGTAAATTATGTACCGGGTTTTGGCGTTATAATCAATCAAACTTGGGCTGATGGTTCTATTTGAGGTCTTGGACCGGTTAGAGTCATAATATTTCTACAGAACATGGCAGATATGCGACAGTCTTCGGGTAAGACAACATTTTATTATGTGTTAAATTTAGTGAGGCTCAGATTGTTCTTACGGCTTTGAGGGCGAAGAGGCCGGTGGGGAGTGGGATGGGGTTGGTGCGGCGGTGGTATTGGCCGGTTTGTCGGAAGGTTTGAAGTTGCTGGCGGATGTAGGTTTCGGAGCCGATGGCCAGCCCGTCGATGAAGTGTTTGAACTGTTGCAGGAAGAGGCCGGGGTGGGCGAAGCCCATGGATTGCTCATCTTCGAGGATGGCGGCGGGGATTGGGGGATGTTTGGCCTGGGAGTCGGCGTCTGAAGGTGTGAGGTTGCCGCGGTAGGTGAGGCGGTGGGTGTAATCTTTGAGGGCCTGGGGCTCGGTGGTGCGCTGGTCGAAGAGTTGGTGGAGGGGTAATAGCCAGGCGGCGGCGTGGCGGTTTTGGGTGCGATGGTGGTAGGAGCAGAACTCGTAATCGGCGGGGTGGGCGGCCTGGCCGGCGCGGACGGGGTTGAGATCGACGTAGAGCATGCAGTCGCGGACGGCGCGTAAGTCTTTGAGGAATACTGACTTGAAGCGCGTGGCCCAGAAGCGGCCGCGGCGTTCGAAGGTCTGGTTGTACCATTTGGCGAAGCGGGCCTGGAGGTTGCGGAGGAGCTCGGAGAGGTCGAAGAGGCGGTCGTTGAAGCGCTGCCATTGGGCCGGGGACCAGTTGGCGATGATTTCCTGGGAGTGGGGGCCGGGGTAGAGGAGGTGGGCGCGGCAGGCGAGTTCGGCGGGCGGGAGCTGGGATTTGGGGTCGAAGCGGAGGACAAGGTGGTAGTGGTTGCCCATGAGGGCGAAGGCGGCGACTTCGCAGCAGTAGGCGCGGGTGTAGTGCTGGATGAGGGCGAGGAGTTTGCGGCGGCAATTGGGCTGCTGGAGTGGGCGGTCGGCGGGTGAGCCGGCGATGCGGCTGTAGACGTGGTAAAAGGCGGCGAAGCGGGTTTGCTTGAAGCGAAGGCGGCAGGACATAACGTAACTCCTTTTATATAAATACGATATACTAATTAATGATTGGTATGAGGGCTTTGGATAGTTGAAGAATAATGGGTGAAAAATGAATTGTCAACAAATTAATATACACTGTGTATATAAATAAATTGATTAGGTAATACTTTGGGGTTATGGATCGTTCTTGATTTAATACATTTTGAATTTCCCAGGGAGGCTTGACATGAAATCTGCTTTTTCAACTATACTCATTCTATTTATATTGATGACGGTGGTCGCCGGGCAGCATTATGCCATGGCTGGTACTGAAGCATTGCTGGCCCAATTTCAGCAACCTCCGGCCGAGGCCCGTCCATTTGTCCGCTGGTGGTGGAACGGCTGTTATCTTGACAAAACTGAGATCGCCCGGGAAATTGACATCCTGAAGCAAGCCGGAATCGGTGGATTTGAGATCAATCCGATCGCCCTGCCTCCGGTAACCCGTAAGCCCAGCATACCACAATTGGCCTGGCTCAGCGATGAATGGAACCAACTCGTGAAATATACTGCCGATCTGGCCCATCAGCAGGATATGATTGCCGATCTGATCGTTGGATCCGGCTGGCCATTTGGCGGCGAATTCCTCCGGCCCGACCAGATTTTGCAGAAGCTCGACCTGATCACCGTCGATATCAACGGCCCGAAACGCTACCAGGCTAATATCGACGAATTAATAAAAAAAGAATCCTCCGCCCTCAAATCAGCCGACGCCGATGCGGATCCGGCGCTCCTGAGTGCCCGGCGGCTCTTTGTCCGGCTGATCCTCGACGGCATCGACTCTATCGACCAGGTTCAGGACCTGTCCGGCCACATCGATCCAACCGGTGTCCTGAATATCGCAGTGCCCTCAGGCAAACACACGCTTTGCATCGGAATCATCGTCAAAGGTTTCCGTACCGTTGTTCACGGTTCGCCCGGAGCCATGGGCCCGGTATTGGATCATTATAACAAACAATCTGTACTCGACTACCTCAACCGCATGTCGGATGCCCTCGATCCGGCCTTCGGCGGCAGATTGGGCAACGGAATCCGCGCCGTTTTCTGCGACAGTATCGAACTGGCCGGCGCCAACTGGACTAATGACATGTCGAAAGAATTCGCCACCCGGCGCGGATACGCGATCGAACCCTGGCTGCCTTGGCTGATCGACTTCAAAAAGCCGGTAACTCCCGGCGCAAAGCTGCGTGATGCTGTCCGTCGCGCCCGTTATGATTTCTGCAAAACCCTGACCGAGCTCTTTCTGGAACGTTTCACCCGTACCTATCATGACTGGTGTCATGCGCACGGCGCCATTTCCCGTTACCAGGCCTACGGCATTCCTTTTCTGATGGAGATGGCCGAAGGCTACAAAATCCCCGATATTCCCGAAACAAACAACTGGCTTTTTTCAGAACCGGATTCTCATGGTTTTCTGGTCTGGACCAAATATTGTTCTTCCGGCGGCCACCTCACCGGCCGCAACATCATCAGTACCGAAGCCATGACCAATACTCGCGGCGTTTTCCGCGCCACACTCCAGCAGATCAAAGCGGCCGATGATTATAATTTCATCATGGGTATCAATCATTCCGTCCTGCATGGATTTAACTATTCACCCTTGTCGGCCGGATTCCCCGGCTGGGTCCGCTATGGCGCTTATTTCAGCGAGCAAAACAGCTGGTGGCCCTATCTTCGTTACTGGACGGATTATAACGCCCGCTTATCGGCAGTCTTTCAATCAACCAGCCCCGTTGTTCAGGTTGCTATCATGGGCCCAACCGCCGATATCTGGTCAGTGGATGGACTGGCCCGTCCGCCATTCCATCAAACCCCCTGGTACCTGCACCAGCTCTGGAAGACAATCTCCAATTGTGGCGCAACGTCCGACTATCTGGGCGAGGCCACGCTGCAACAAGCCGAGTTCAAAGATGGCGAGATCCACTATGGCCCCATGCAATACCAGGCGCTTATCGTCTGCGATGTCGAAAGTCTTCAGCCCAAAACCGTACGGGCATTGGCAGATTATGCTCAGTCAGGCGGACAGATTGCATTCATTAACCGACTGCCCGACCGGGCGCCCGGCCTGGATCAGGCAACTTCCAACGATCAGACCGTCAAGCAGACGATTGCCGATATTGTCCAGCGAAATAACCGGTCAGTCAGGCTGCTCCGCGCGCCGGGAAAGCCGGCCCTGTTGCACTGGACCGATGAACTGCTGGATCAACTGGGCATCAAACGCTCAGTACAGTTTAATCAACTTAATCCCAACCTGTACCAGATTCATACCCGGTATGAGAGCGCCGACCTGTTTTTTCTATGTAATCAGAACGAAAGAGACGCTATTCGAGCCAAAGCCCAGCTCCAGACCGGCAACCTGACGGCCTGGCGCTGGGATCCCCATACTGGTCAGGCAACCGCCATAAAACAGGGCCAGGATGCCAATCAGATTCAGATCGATTTGCCGCCACTGGAATCGTTGCTGCTGGTGTATGACAATCAGGCCGGTGTGGCCATCGAAATGGAAAAACGATATCAAACTCAGCGCGCATTGACGATCAATACCCCCTGGCAGGCCAGTTTTCAACCCGTTCAGTCTCAGCCATTTACCCTGGCGCGTTTTGAACTGGCCGACCTGTCGCAAAGCAAAGACCCCCGTCTCAATCAATTTGCCGGAACAGTCACCTATAAAACAAACATCAATCTTAATCCCAACATGACCCGTGTGCAGCTCGACCTGGGCATGGTCGGTGATATTTCTGAAGTGGTTCTTAACGGTAAATCACTGGGTGTGCGCTGGTACGGCCAACACACGTATGATTTAAACCAGGCGGTCCGACCCGGCTCCAATACGCTCCAGATCAAAGTGACAACGACTCTGAACAACCTGACTCGCACAATCAAAGAGGTTGAAGCCGCCCGCTGGTACCCGGCACGGGGCGAAAAACCGCTGGTGCCCGCCGGCCTGATTGGGCCTGTTGCCATACAGTACCAACATTAATGTAATATCCAAGCTAAAGTATCAAAACCAAAACTTAACAGGTGACCTTATGTTAAATCGAATGCTCCTGGTCTTAGTAACATTACTGACGGTTAGCTATGCCGCCGAAGAAAAGCTGCCCATGCCGACCCCGCAAAAATTACCCCGCTGGCGAGGTTTTAATTTACTGGAAAAATTCAACAAGGGCAATGCCGGCCCTTATAAAGAGCAGGACTTTCAGCTCATTTCCGAGCTGGGCTTTAACTTTGTCCGGTTGCCGATGGATTACCGGGTCTGGATCGTCGATGGCGACTGGAACCGTTTCAATGAATCCGTTCTCAAAGAAATCGATCAGGCAGTGGCCTGGGGTCAGCAATACCAGATTCATGTTTGTTTAAATTTCCATCGTGCTCCCGGTTATACCGTGGCCCAACCGCCGGAACCGCGCAGTCTCTGGGATGAGCCCGAAGTTCAGCAGGTCTGCGCCCGGCATTGGGGTACGTTCGCCCGGCGCTATCGCGGCATCTCCAATCGATACCTGAGTTTCAACCTGATGAACGAGCCGGCCAGTATCGAGGGCCCGAAATATGCCGCGGTGGTCCGGCAACTGGCCAAAGCCATCCGGGATGAAGATCCGGACCGGCTCATTATCAGTGATGGTCTGGGCTGGGGCAGGACACCCTGTCAGGAAATTTTTGAACTCAATATTGCCCAGGCCGGCCGGGGATATCAACCTTTCCAGCTCACGCATTATCAAGCCTCCTGGGTCAATAGCGCCAACTGGTCGGAGCCGGTCTGGCCGGTCCCGCAGGGCTGGGGCGGCTATCTGTTTGGCCCTGCTAAAGCGGAGCTTCAAAAGCCGATGGTTTTGAATGTTACCTCGGCAAAACCTGCTGTTCTCAGTTTTACCGTGGGTGAGGTATCCGCCTTATCCCATCTGGTTGTTCGTAAACAAGGGGATTCCGCCCCCTTACTCGATACGCCGTTTAAACCCGGCCCGGGCGCAGGACCTTGGAAAGAATCTACCCTCCAGCCCCAATGGGAAGTATATCGGGCCCGCTACGATCAGGAGTTTGCGGTCGATCTGCCCATCGGATCATATCGCCTGACCATTGCCAATACCGAAGGGGATTGGATGACAATCTCACGCGCCGAAGTCCGCTGCGCCGACCGGCAATATGCCATTTCGATTAATCCCAACTGGGCAACACCCCATTATGATATCGATTTCGATCCTTCCAAACCCGCTCCGCTCCATTATGCGAAAACTTCCGGCCGCGAACAGCTCTGGACCGATGATGTGCTGACCTGGGTCCGGCTCCAGCAGGAACAGCATGTCGGCGCCATGATCGGTGAGTGGGGAGCTTATAACAAAACGCCGCATGATGTCACCCTGCGCTGGATGGAAGATTGCCTGGCCAACTATCAGCGCGGCAACCTGGGCTGGGCGCTGTGGAATTTCCGCGGATCGTTCGGTATCCTGGATTCCGGCCGCAAAGATGTTCGGTACGAACCCTTCCACGGCCACCAGCTGGACCGCCAGATGCTCGAACTGTTGCAACGGTATTAATCATTTCAGATAGCGCTTGGCAGACGACAGTGTGATACTCGTATAGATAAATCGTCTGCCGGCTTAACTGGTGATAGACTAATCGTATATATACGGATTATTCATCCAGATCGGTCTTGGTGATTTCCCGGGTCAGGGTCGTCGCGTAACATCCCGATGGCAGAGTAAAACTTAGCTGGACATAAGAGCTTAGATCATCTTTGCCGCCTTCCACCTGGGCGTCGGAAGGCATAAAGCGCAACGGTCGGCGACAACCGGAGGCTCGATGGGAACTGACTTCCAGAAATTCATCCAATTTTAAACCGGCCTCGGCCAGAATCTTTTCTTCCAACTCGCCTTGTTTGCCGTCTGGAAACAGCATTTTATAACCAAAGATCGGGCCGGTTGGACTGATTTCTCTGGTGTCACAACGAGGTTGTTCCAAGGCGGGATTTTCCACCCGGAAACAGACGCCGTTGAGATGTTTCATGGCCAGATCGCCCACAATTAAGCGATCGATATCCGGCATGCGCGCGGCCAGGGCCTGGTTAAACAACAGCGATTGAAACGACGATACAAAAAATTTCTTCTGGCGTTTGTCGACACAGTCAAAAACACGCTCGAAGGTCGCTCCTTTCATCAGCATCTTGAGCGCGCTCATCTGATCACTGAAATCCGATGGCCAGTGATAGAAGGCGTCATAGTAATTCTGGGCTTCGTAATAAGTACGCGCCTTCTGGATTTGCGGATTCTCAAAGCGGTTGGGGCGTCCCAGTAACAGATCCAGAAACTCTTTCGGATCATTACGAATGATCGCCGCGCCCAGTCTGGGATAATCGCCGCGGGCGCCGAAACGCTGCTCGCCAAAATAGTTGGGGACGCCGCGTTGGGTTAAAATGGTCAGGATACGCCTGACCGGCGCCAGGCACTGAGAAACCGGCAGGTTGGTCTGGCGCAATTTTATCACAAAACGATTCCCGGCCAGATGACCGATCTTGATCTTGTTGGTATGGCGGCTGATTTCCAGTATCCGGATATTCGGGACATCCAGCTTCCAGATATCATCCGGATTGACATGTTCAATGGAGATCCACTGGCGGGTAACGGCCCGGGCATCCTTCAGGCCGGCATAGCCGATGGACCGGTTCGAGACTCGCAACGCGCGGGCGATCCGGTTCATGGCGGTCAGCGTCGTACACGATTTCTTTTCAATACGAACATAAACATGGGTTCCTTCTCCGCAGGATGGGTAAAGCGGAATTTCATCGACCAGGAAATCTTCTTCGCGCCGTTTAATATGACCGCCGATACCGGCGATCTCTGCGGTCAGGTAGGGATAATTTGTACTGGCCTGCCCAGTCATCTCGTCCAAACTCCATCTCTGTCTCAAATGGAACTCTATTATCTGTAACGTGTTACCTGTGGTTCAAAGTCCACCGTGGAACTTTAACGATCAGATATGACGCCAGGAGTGCTTGCGGTTTAAGATATCAAATAAACTGATGGTTTCTATCAGCTATTGATAGCGATCAACCATAACATACTTTTAATACGTATTTTATGGTATTTCATCGGCAATTGCAACCATTCAAAATAAAATCCGCCCCATTTTGCCACATTATTAAATACACCTTCATTAAATACACAGTGTTTATTATTTTGTTGACAAGTCAGATTGCGTTTTCTGCTGCAAATAATTCTGATGGTTGTGATTGATTTGATCTCAGCGCCATATTGACTTAAATACCCCTGATTGCTACAATCCACTTTTTAAAATAAGAGCAAATATTAATATGAAAGAAGCAAAAGAAAGCTGCGGCTTAGCAGGCATTTATAATCATCAAGGTGCGGTGGACAAGGTGTATATGGCCCTCCACGCCCTGCAGCATCGCGGTCAGGAATCAGCCGGTATTGCTATCAGCGATGGCAGACAAATTCACGGCCATACCGGTATGGGACTGGTCTCGGATGTTTTTGGCCAGCCGCTTCAGGGTGAACTGGCCAAACTGGGGAACACCGCCATCGGACATGTGCGTTATTCCACCAGTGGTTCTTCCAGTCTTAATAACGCCCAACCCCTGCTGGTGGAGTATTCCCTGGGCCAGCTGGCGATCGCTCATAACGGTAACCTTATTAATGCCATGCTGTTGCGTGATGAGTACGAGGCGCATGGCCATATTTTCAAAGGAACCAGCGACAGTGAAATTATTGTTCACTTACTGGCCAAGCCTTCCCATATCGCCAAGCCGGATACCCTGGCGCATGTCCTGGGCCATCTTCAGGGTTCTTTTTGCCTGTTATTATTAACTCCCGACAAACTGGAAGCCGCCCGCGATCCCTACGGTATCCGTCCGCTATGCCTGGGCCGGCTGCCCGATGGCGCGTGGATGGTGGCCTCCGAGACCTGCGCCCTGGATATCGTCGATGCCGAATTCATCCGCGAGGTGGAGCCCGGAGAAATTATTACCCTGGACAAAAACGGTCTGCACAGCCGGTTTTATGCCAAAGGCGGCCGTCCGGCCCATTGTATTTTTGAACAGGTCTATTTTGCCGATCCTTCCAGTACCATCTTTGGCGAAAATGTCCACCTGGTCCGCAGTGAAATGGGACGCCAACTGGCCCGGGAAGCCCCGGTCGAAGCGGATCTGGTTACTCCGGTCCCCAACTGCGCCCGCTGTGCGGCCGGTGGTTACGCCGAAGAAAGTGGCATTCCCTATTCCAGAGGATTCACTGTCAGTCACTATGCCGGTCGCAGCTTCATCGAACCCGAACAGCCCATGCGCGACCTGGCCGTCAAAATGAAACTCAACGTCATTCGCGAAGTGGTAAAAGATAAACGCCTGGTCGTCATTGAAGATTCCGTGGTTCGCGGCACCACCACCCGCGGAAAGATGGGCGCCTTACGCCGGGCCGGCGCCAAAGAAATTCACCTGCGGGTCGCCTCCCCGCCGATTCGGTATCCCTGTTTTTATGGCATCGATTTCCCCAGTCGCGAAGAACTGATCGCCAACAAACGCACCATCGAAGAAATCCGGGAATATCTCGAAGTGGATTCACTGGCTTATCTCTCGCTGGAAGGCATGCTCAGTTGCGTCAAATCGCCGCCCGATCATTATTGCAACGCCTGCTGGTCGGGCAAGTATCCGATACCGGTCGATTGCGCGGTCAGCAAGTTCGCCTTTGAGCGTTATCAGAAAAAATTATTCGAATAAAATTTCATTACTCCTGTTGCGAGTCCTGTTATGTCTTCAAATAACGGTAACATTACCTATGAACAGGCCGGTGTCAGTATCGACGCCAACGACCGGATGGTCGAAAAGATCAAAGATAATGTCCGGCGCACCCATACCCCGCGCGTGATCCACATGCACAACGCGTTTGCCGGGTTGTTTCGCCTGGACTACGACGAAAAACTGTTCAAGCGTAATTATCGTAATCCGGTCCTGGTAGCCTGCACGGATGGCGTGGGCACCAAAATCAAAATTGCCGCGCTGATGAAAAAATACGATACGGTCGGCATCGATCTGGTGGCCATGAGTGTCAACGATATGCTGGTCCAGGGAGCCGAACCGCTGTTCTTCCTGGATTACGTCGCGGTCAACAGCCTCGATCCGGATCAGATCAACCAGTTTGTCAAAGGTGTCAGCGATGGCTGCCTTCAATCGGAGTGCGCCCTGATCGGAGGCGAAACCGCCGAAATGCCCTCGGTCTACCGGCGTGGCGAATTCGACCTGGCCGGCTTTGCCGTCGGGGTGGTTGAAAAAGACCGGATCGTCGATGGCAGCCATATCGAAGCTGGCGACAGTGTCATCGGACTGGCCAGCAGCGGCCTGCATTCCAACGGGTATTCCCTGGCCCGCACCATCTGTTTCGATCGCGCCGGACTGAATGTCGATGATCCTGTCGAAGAACTGGGTGAATGCATCGGCGATGCGTTGCTGCGCCCCACCCGGATCTATACCCGTGCGATTGTTCGACTGCTGCGTAAATACCGGGTCAAAAAAGTCGTTAAAGCTATGGCTCACATCACCGGCGGCGGCCTGGTGGGCAATATTCCTAGGGTCTTAAACGGCAAATTCGACGTCGTCCTCGAACAGAAAAAATGGCCGGTTCCACCGATATTCAGCTATCTCCAAAAACTGGGGCCAGTGGATACCGATGAGATGTACCGGGTATTCAATATGGGCATCGGCTATGTGCTGATCGTTGCCCCCAGTTTCAGCCGGTCCATCATGTCGCAATTGAAAAAACTGGGCGAAACCCCGTTTTTTCTCGGTAAAGTTAAAAAAGGATCCGGCCAGGTAACCATCAAATAATAGTTGCAGCTAACATGAATAATAACTCTGCCATTGCCAATGAAACCCGTTACCGGCATATCGTCTGGGATTGGAATGGAACGTTGCTCAACGATGCACACGCCTGCGTCAGTATCGTCAGCAATATGATGGAAAAACGCGGCCTGAATTCCCTGACAATGCCTCGGTATCGACGCGAAGTCATTTTTCCCATCATCCGGTTTTACGAACGCCTCGGTTTTGACTTCAGCCGCGAAACCATGGACGATCTGGCGGTGGAATATATCGACCAATACCTGGCCGCCTTCCAGAATTGCTCGCTTCAGCAAGGCGCTATTGAGGCTTTGACGATGTTGTCAGAACGCGGCTATACCCATTCCGTGCTGTCGGCGTACCAACAGGACCGGCTGTTCGAGGCCATCCGGCATTACGGTTTGTCGGATTGTTTTGTCAAGGTGATCGGGCTGGATGACTATCATGCCACCAGTAAAATCGAAAATGGCCGGCAGTGGATCAAGTCTATGGACTTTGACCGTAACGAGGTGGTGATGGTTGGCGATATGTACCACGATTTCGAGGTTGCGACCGCCATGGGCATAGACTGTGTCTTATTGACCTGCGGCCACCAATGCCGTTCTATCCTGGATCGGTGTGGCGTACCGCTGTTCGATACTATGGACCAGGTGAGTCAATGGCTGCTGGATCGGTATCACGATTGAACCAGGAGATAACTTCAGGCTAAACCGTCACCCGATCGCATAAAGCGACCAGGCTCTGTATGGCATTTTTATCGACGATCCGGCCGGCGTCAAGCAACTGCTTCTCCAACTCACGTGCGCGATCGCAGACCTGATCGAATCCGGCATTTCCGCTGGTGCCTTTTAAATCATGAACCGCGCTAAGTAACCCTTCAAAATCGTTGCCGACCAGGGCAACTCGAATCCGACTGATAAATTCAGGCAAATCCTGACCCACAAACATGGTAACAACAATGCCCAAATCCGGATCGTTTGCCAGTGTTGATATCAATAGGTCTTCCGGCTCCGAGTCTCTTTCGGTAACGTTCGGCATACCGGTATCGATGCCGATCCGGCCCGGGCTATCCAGGAATCCGTCTCCGTCGGCTTCAAGATTAGCGATATAGCTGAGAAACTCATCAGAATTAAGCGTTTCTATGTCATCGGCGGGGTGGTCATTCTGATCGGGAATAATTAATGAAAAGGTTGAACCGCATTGTAATTCGCTCTTAACCGTAATGGCGCCGTCTAATTTATCGACAATCTTTTTGACGACCGCCAATCCAATCCCCGCGCCTTCATAACAACGATTTAATCTTTCATCGGCCTGAGCGAATGGCGCGAAAATGGTTTCAACCTTCTCGGGAGAAATTCCAATCCCGGTATCGCTGACTTCAATCTGAATAAATTGGCGATTTCCCTGCTTCTGGGCGCCGATCGTTACTTTAATTTCACCCTGATCGGTAAATTTGACTGCATTGTCCAACAACTGATTTAAGCATTGTAGCAGGAAATCAAAATCGGTCGATATCGTGATGGGGATACGATCTTTAATGGATACCTTAAAGCCCAGCCCCTTGGCTTGAGCCTCGGATTCGAAGCGCCGCTTGGCCAGTAAAATTAAATCCGGAAGAGAACTGTCGCGAACCAGACATTGCAAACCGCTGATTTCCATTCCCGAATAGAGCAGAATATCGCTGATCAACCGATCCAGATCCATTCCGGCCTTGTGAATGTGGTTCAGATATTCGATTTGGACCGAATCGAGCCCATCCTGTTGCAAGACTTCCGAAAAACCCAGAATGGCGTTAAGAGGGGTTTTTAATTCATGACTGATGCGTGCCAGAAAATTACTTTTGGCCTCATTCGCCATGGTCGCCTGCTTGGCCAATGATAAAGAACGTAAGTTCTGGATTTCCAGTTCATTTTCCAGCTGCCGCCGTTCCATAATCATTTCGTTCGCTGCCGAGCCTAACAGTTTCAACTCGCTGAAACGAAGACGGTTGACATCGACCTGCTCGGGATTGGTGGCGTGAGCCGCTTGATTGAAAAAATCGGAGAAAACAGCTATTTGACTCCTCACCAACTGAGAAAGCCATCCCATTAATCCCAGAGCCAGCAACAGGGTCCCCGAGTAAACAAAAAGCAGCATGGAAATCTCAGAGCGCAGTTCCGATTTAATCTCCCGGCTGCGAGCCTGAATGTTTTTATCGATATCGTCAAGATATAGACCCGCGCCAATATACCATTGCCAGTCTTTGATCGGAGCCACATAACTGATCTTGGCCTTGGGCGCCATATCATCGATAGCGGGCATAACATACCGCACAAATCCGCCCCCTGCCTGGGAGGTATGAATTAATTCTTGGACCACTTTCATGCCATTATGATCGGTGATATTCAGATTGTTTTTACCTTTGCTCGGCCCCAATAATCCGTTGCCTTTCCAGTCGCTGGCAAAGAGGTATCCATTGTTCAAATAATTAATTTTTTCCAGATCCACCAGTGTTCGCTGCTGAATGAGCGATTCCAGGTCCTCTAAAAATATCTCAACTCCAATGGCCCACTGAAAGGATTCGTACAGTTTCAGGTAGACCAGTTTCTGGCAGTCTCGACCCTCCGATAAATTGCCTTTCGAGCATAAATAGGTATAAAAACCTTCCCTGCTCCCGCGGGCCTGGTCCACAATATCGCGAATATAATATTGATTATTATGATTAACCAGATCATAGGCATTGGTGCCATAAGGCATATCATAGTTGTTCGAAAAAATAACCGTACCGGATAAATCAACAATAAAAAATTCGCCCAGTTGGCTAAAATGCCCCACGGCCTCACTTAATAGCGTAACCAGTGCTTCCGGCCGCGCCTTGATCGTGGTATCCGCGGATTGATGAAGAATATCCAGGGTTTCACAGGCAAAATCCGCCGTTCGCTTTAATTCCTGACGTAGGTCTTTTTCCATTTTATCCCGTATGTCTTTGACACACGAAACGGCCTTAAGCGTTTCGTCACGAAGATAACGCTTGTGCTCCTCCAGATTCTTACGTTCGATTTTTACCATCCAGTCACTGTATTCTGTGTGTTTATTCCAGATCAAAAATGCCCCGGTAGAAACACAACCGACAAACAGGATGAACATGGACCAGATCATAAATGTGCTGGTTAGGCTCATGCCGGCCTTCCGGCCTGGTTTGGTCTCTTTCAATTTCATGCTTTATATTCCAAAACCATTACTTTCAACAAAGATTGTATATAACTCTTTATTGTTTTCGGTTGATGCTTCACCCGGCTTAATGTGAATCCGCAAATAATTGCGTCAGTGGCTGGCCGAATATAGCGAATTTTGCGTGTATACGATCCATCTTGCGGCTGTTAGACAGTTCTATGAACAAGCCTGCAAGAATTTGGATTCAACAGATTGCAACCCTGAATTATTTAAGAAAATGAAAAGCGTCCGATAACGGGATTGTATCAGCACAAAAACTTTCACAAATTTATCATTTACCCTGGTTGTATTCGGATATCCGGCCGCCTAACTTTTACGATTGGCCGCGCAGAACTCACTCATCAGCATAACCGCTTTTTCCGTGTTGTCCGGCGAACCATCCTGGGCGGCAAACGCGCCCACCAGTTCCAGCAGTTCCGGGGCCGGTTCGACCGATCCGTATTGATGCGCGGTATTGACAATCCCGGCGTCCAGTCCGTATTCCATCGCCTTGGCGACATAGGCCCGGCAAACCCCGATCTTTCGCCCCGGCAGATCGCGCACACAATTGGAAATCCCCAGCGAACAGTGGACGCCTTTCATCTGAGGTTCGTTTTTGATCATTTTAATCGTTTCAAAAGCAGTATAGGTATACCCGGCTGTATCCGGCATCATGGGCATATCGATCGCCAGTGGAAATACGGTCGAATCAAAGAACATATCATCCGGAGCGAAACCCTGTTTCACCGCGGCCTCGAAAATTGTCCGGGCCATGGTGAACAGATTTTCTTTGGTATTGCCTTCCGGATTTTTGTCATCCACCAGCAGGCCGATAATCTTAAAGGCATAATCCTTGCGCCAGGGTAAAACGTGGTCAATAGTATACACTTTCACCGAATTCAGCAGGGGGATCGCGATATCGGCCGGGGCATCGGCATACCATTGCTCCAAACCCGCCCGCAGCACATCGTCGTTACTGCTGTCCACACAGACCGGCACACCCTGACCATGGCGTCGCACCAGCTTGACATACTCCCGCATCAGATCGATTGCAATCTGTGGATTGTCTTCGCCGAACGCGTCGACGTTGATGGCGATATAGGCCGCATCCTCTTCCGCCTGGGTACGGATCAGTGAGATAATATAATCCAGCGCGCCTGAGGATTTCTCATAGGCGCCCGGCCCGGCCGCTTGCAGTTCTTTCATCGCCGCGCCGCATTTGGGAATACTGGCATGAACACTCTCACCAATCTGTATCAGGCAACTTTTCTTCATGTGATCCTTTCCTAACAGGTTATTCAACATCGACGCGGTGGCTTTCAGGGCCGGATCGCGCCGGAAATTCAGGGTTTGTTTCAGTTTATTTAAACCTTCCGGCCCTTCGCTGGCGGCTGCCTGGTAAACCAGCTCACCCGCGCAGACCCGGTTGGCGTCGTTGCCGCACGTGCCATCCGGGCAGGCATCACCGCAAGGCACATTCGGCAAACCCTTGGCGCAGCGGCCCAGCGAGCAGATGCCGAAATTTTCCGTCAGATAGCAGTCACCGCAGCCTTCGCAATCGAACAATATCTTCTTAACTGGCGTTTCGATGAAATCGAAAAAGAATTTGTACAACGGGCCGCGGCGCTCGCTCAGGCCTTTGCTCTTGCAGGCCATCGCCCGGGCCGGACGGTTCAGCCCTTTACCCGGTTCAAATATCATATGGTGGAAAAAATCGAAGGCCTTTTTCGCGGTGTTCGCACGTGGACGCTGGTTTGGCTTGCGACTGCCATCTTCATTGAACAGATAATATCCATCCTTCACGCCATAATCCAGCTTTTCCTGATAGGACTGCCAGAATTCGCCGATTGCCGCGGCGCGTTCCAGAGTCGCAACCACCTTGTCAAAATCATCCAGACCGCCCAGGTCGATTGCCGCGGCGCCCATCTGACGATACATCGCCACCTGGACCGCGGTACGTTCCAGCTGCTGTTCGAGCGTTTCGTCCCGCAACTGTTCGAATAATTCCCTCGTCACCACACAACCGGGCAGCCGCCCTTCATACATCAGCCGAGGCGCCGGCGTCTGTGTGGTCAGCGCGTAAACATTGCCGATGACTGGAACCGAAATTCCTTCATCCTTTAAATATTGAAACAACTCCCGGCTCTTACGCCAGTCCCAACCCAATTGGGTAATCAGGCAATTGGCCCCGGCTTCCAGCTTTTTGGTCATTTTATAATATTGCTGCATCTGCGACGCTTCAGTGTACTTATAAGGAGAAACTGCCGCCGCAATATAAAACTGGTGCGCCTGGTCGAATTCTCCCGGCCGGGCGCGCTGGATCGATTCATTGTTCATTCGCCGCATTGTCTTGATCAGACCGATCGAATCCACCTCAAATACCCCTTTACTGGATACCGGCTTATCCCCGGTTAAAGCCAGTACCGATTCGATCCCCATCTCACGCAACCCGATCAGTTCACTTTTCAGCGCGTCCAGGTTGGCGTCTTTGGCGGAAACATGACATATCACATCCAGGTCCGCCCAGAGTCCTTCTGTCGCCAGGATCGCATAGACATCCTTCGGATCCATCGCCGCGACACCACCGGGACTTTGCGGCAGGGTAATCCCGACGATCTCAAAAGCATCCGGAATCCGATCCTTGCCTTGGGCGTAATCCTGCAAAAACTTACGCATATTGTCCAGACGATAGCCACCCTGCGGCACCAGTTCAACCACCACGGGAAAACGCGACGACACCCCGGCCATACCTCGGTTGATAATCGATTTCAGCTGCATTTTACTTGTTGTACTGTTCATAGCCTCTCCCTGAAGAATACTTGACGGGTGATACTATAACCGAATCCGAGAGAATCGAAACCAAAAAGTTTTATGACTAAAGGAATTAGCCTGATTCCTTCGCTTATAGCGTTGACACACCGGATATTAAAATTGATCTAAAATATCCTATGCGAAATCTTAGCCACTATTTGTGATGTAAGTCACCAATTTTTATTAATCACTACCTACGGCTGGGCACACCAGTTGCTGTCAACAAAATAATAAACACTGTGTATTTTAGCGGAAACAGTAAAAATTTGAGCTCTATAATACGGCATCAATCCGGGAGTGACTCTTTCTATTATTCAGACCGGATGGATCTCTCTATGAAAAATTCAATGGTTTGGTTTTCTGTCTGAATATATCTGATCATTCAGTATGCCTTAATTCTGTTATATTACACCATTTACAATTGAAAATGCCCGCAGGGCATAACTTCGGAGGTTTGTTATGTATCACCCTTTTAAACGTACATATTTGGTCTGTCTATCCCTGCTGTTACCATTCGCTTCAATCTATTTATTAGTTCTCCCCGCAAATGTTATATTGGGAGCGCCGCCATCATTCCAGACCATCGTTCAGGGATCCGGGCCTTTATTATATTACCAGCTTAACGAAACAGTCGGCTACGCCATCAATTACGGCAGTCTGGGCCCAGCCTGTGATGGTCAGTATTTCGGCGCCATCGGTCGAAATACCGCCACGGCAGGCGGCGATAGTGGCATCACCCTGGATTCCGGGGATGATTACCTGGAGTCATTGGCTGTTTCCCCTCCCTCCTTGAGCGGCAATCCCTCATTTTCTATCGAAGTGGTAGTCTATCTGGGAATGGATAGTTACGCTTCATACTGGCCGCCTTTTATGCACTGGGGCGATGGCGGCGCCAGTCGGGATGGCAGGGAAGTGTATTTTGGACTGCATCATAACGATCCCAGAAATATCTACGCGGGCTTTTTCAATGGCGGCATGAGTACCAATCAGCCCTTGTCTCTGGGGCAATGGTACCATCTGGTTATGGTTCGGCAGGGCGGTGGCAACAGCGCCACGGGTACCAGTCTTTATGTCAATGGACAGAATGTCGCCCTGATCGTCGATCCCGACCTGTCTCCGGGCGTGTTGGTTCCTGCGATAATCGCTTCCACTTTTCGCATCAACCGGGCCCGGGAAGGCAATCGATATTTTACCGGAATACTGGATGAAGTGGCGGTTTATGATCGTGTCTTAACGACTGAAGAAATCGACGACCATTTCGCGGCGCTGGGCCTGGCCTGCCTGAACCGGCCCACAGGCGATATCAATCTGGATTGCCGGGTCGATCTGACGGACCTGGCCCTCTTGACAGCCAATTGGCTGGAATGCGGCCGGCCGAACCCCTCCGCCTGCTGGTGAGTGCAATCAATTAAAGATTCAATGAATATTTTTTCTCGCTCAGGTCTTTATACTTTAAATAATGGGAGTTTTACGTATTCCATTTATTTGGTTTATAACCCTCACTGATTTCTGATATTGTGATTGGTTCAGGCAGGTAAACATGAGTTCGACAAGATTAAATAGAATCAATATTTTATTGGAAGTCAAAATAAAATTAAAAAATATTATATGGACTGGCCTTCGTAAAAAATCAGACCATATAATCAGGTCGGAAGATCGCTGATACCTGATCGTATAAACTTATTGAAGTTTTTAGACGCATCATTAATCATTCGTAGTCGTGAGGAAAATTGATTATGAAAACACGCATCTTTTTTTATCTGGTTTTGGCATTCTCATTAACAGCCTCCGCCACCACTTTTACCCGGATCGCCGATACCACAACACCCATCCCCGGCGGTGTCGGATTCTTTACCGGCTTTTCCGCCTTCGATACCCCTGCTATCGACGACGGCAAAGTTGTTTTTCGCGCTTTCGGCATGGATGCCGCTTCTAATCCTGTCGACGGTATCTATACCGATCTGAATGGATCCCTGGAAGTGGTCGCTGATACCAATACCCAGATTCCCGGCGCCCCGTCAGGCGATACCTTCGATACCAGTTCGGTCCACGGATTCGGATCGCCTTCGATAAGCGGGGCAAATATTGTATTCAAAGGCGACAGCGATGGGGCTATGGATCGCGGTGTTTATGCCCGGTTCGGCGCTAATCCGCTTGAGGTCATCGCCGATACCCGGGGATCCAGTTTATTCTCAACCCTGTCCAGTCCCGCGGTCAGCGGCGATTATGTCGGTTTCTGGACGTTTGTTCCCAGCAGCGGATATTTTGACGGGATCTATGAACATTCCGGCGGGCCGGGCGGTTCAATCAAAAAAATCGCCGACGAAGGTGATGTAGTTTTTGGTAAAAACAATCCCATCCGTTATTACGATCTGTTCCATGCCTCAGGGGTGGATCAGGATGGTTCTGAAACCGCGTTTATTGCCCGCGATACCACGGGCAATTATGGCTTGTATTCCACCCGTACCATTGGCAGCCTGTTTGCCATCTCACCGCGTGTTTACAGCGGCGAGACCGCGATCCCTCAGGCACCCGGCGAAGTATTCAATTTGCAGTATACCGTTTCGCTTTCCTTTGATGGCGGCGATATCGTCTTTCGGGGCCAGAATGCCGATTTTTCCGTACAGGGTATCTACTGGTACGATACCGCCGGATATACCCTGAGTGTCGTGGCCGATTTGAATACGCCCGTTCCCGGCCAGAGCGAACCGTTTTCCACTTTCAACGATGCCGCGGTTGACGGTCCCACCGATACGGTCGTTTTTCTGGCTCATGACGCCGCAGGAAATCCCGGTCTCTATGCCCGTTATGGGGGTGTGCTGGGAAAAGTCATCGCCCGTAATGATGAACTGGATGGCAAGGTGATCGATGATCTTAAACTGGGTCACGAGGGTCTGGACGGCAATCGGGCGGTGTTTACCGCCTTCTTTGTTGATGGGTCACAGGGCATTTATATAGCAGATATTGACTTTACCATAACCAAAACCCCCGATCTCAATCAGGATGGCAAGGTTGATAAAACCGATCTGGTCCTCTTTATGAACGATTGGTATCAAACCGGACCGGATTTACCCGGCGATTTGAACGGAGACTCGCTCGTCAATCTTTGCGATTTCGTCGAGTATTCTGTTCTCTGGCATTAAGAGCGCCTGAACGGCGATAGTCATGCCCAAACAAAAAAGCCGCCTTTTGCATGTAACAAAAGGCGGCTTATGGGAAAAAGGAGTTTTGGGGGTAAGATTAGTTTTTCTTGCGGCGCAGGTAACCCACCAGGCTGGTGCCCAGCGAGCTTAAAATCAATGCGCCCGGAGCCGGAACCGCGGCGGTCGGAGGCGATACCTGAACATAAGAGGTTACCGCTTCGATCGAATCGAAGTTGTCGCCATAATTCGAATCCCAGTACATCAACTTGAGATAACCGGCTTCGTTTGCCGCCTTATTGTAATTCAGGCCGATAAAGAAATAATCGCCATCTCCGATCTGGCCAATCAGCGATCCATAACGGAAGCTGAAACCATCATAAACATACTCGTTAAAATTATGTAAACCGTCGGCATTGGAAATGCGCGCGCCGGAACCGGCGCTCCAGGTATCATCTTCATCAGCGCTTACGGTCAGCTGATCACCGATGTTCAGATAAATATCAGTCACCAGCGGATTCTGAATCGTATGATCCTTGGCGATGACATCATAGGTCATATTCGCGAACGACGCAGTTGACAGGGCGGCCATAACCGCCAGCAGGCAAACACATTTTCTCATCATTTTCTCCTGAGTTGGTACTCTATTCACAGTTTTTCCCCACAGAGAATCAATTCTCCGCGGACGTAATTAACAGGGAAATACCATACCGGGTATTTCTCTTCTCATTCCAGTGCTAATCCACACTCTACCCGATTAACGCCTCAATGTCAAGAATAATATTTTATATTGAAACTTAATATATATAGTTATGACAATATAGATAAATTTTAACGATCATAGCAGATTTTGAGAATAACTTGCGGTGTTCCAATCGGTTTAAAACAGTCCCGGCATCATCGAGTCATGGTTAATGGCAATCGTTATAATCGCTAAAGTTTTGCCAGATTACGGCGGATCTGTTTGTTATTCACGTTTGATTCGTAAATCGCCCTTTTTAAAAATTTCATTTTTGCTAGAATAATGCTATAATAAATAGTTAATTCATTTTGTTAGGTGTGCTAAGTATTTTTAAATCGGACAGGGTGTCCCTGTTGGTCTTTAACGTTGATTATACTCAGGAGAAAAGAAAATGAAGCATTTGTTGGTATTGTCAATTCTATCGGTTCTGTGTCTGGCTTGGGCTTGCCCGGCTTCCATCATTGGCAATTTTGAAGGGGATACGGATGGCTGGATCATGGAAAACGCCACGTCATCGATTGCCGCGTTTGGCGCAACTAATGGTGTCAATTCGCTGGAACTGGTGGTGCCCGCCGATTGGAAATCGGCCATGAAAAAACCCATTGACTCTTTAGATACCGAACTGGCTCAGGCCACCGCCATTACCGCCGATATTACCATGCGCAATGATAATAACCAGATCCCCAGCTGGTGGATGCAGTTTACCTTGATTATTAACAGCGATGTGACCGGCTGGAAAGATCTCGGTACCGTCGAGCCCGGTGTCCCATGGAGTCCGCAAACCTTTTCGGTTTCCTGGGATATTACCCCTGACGTGAACGCCGCTTTTGCCAATGGCAGCGACTGGGCCGAATTAATGTTTATTACCAATACCGGATCTGGATCGACCATCTGGATTGATAACATCCAGATCGTGCCCGAACCGGCCACGCTCTCCATTTTCGCACTGGGTGGACTGGCCCTGATCAGACGCCGTCGCGCCGATTGAGCGAAACCGCAGGCATAGCTATTCTATGTCGAGGTTTGCGCGATTGAGAAGCGGCTGAAGATGGCGGCAAGATGGAACGAGAATTGTAGTAGTTATTTATTTACGGTCCCTAAGGGGGGGATAATCGCTATCCCCCCTCAGATAATACAACATACTAAGGGTGCTTTTGAACAGCGCCATCGGTATTATTCCAATGTTTATAGCTCAGGAGGCGCCTCGATGCGGAAACATATAGCTTTTTTGTTGCTCATCATGATAATGTGCGGTTTGTGCCCCGGCCAGGTCAGTGACTTCACCTCCGATTCACAGGGCTGGACCATCTTCGACGCCGGCTGTTCCAACTACAATACCCTCCTGGGCAGCTATACCGTCAACCACACTGCCGCCGCCGGCGATACCGGCGGCTACATCGGCCGCCATGATCCTTCGGGCAACTGCTTTTTCTTTGCCGCCCCTGCGGAATTCCTGGGCAACCAGGTCGAAAAAATCGGGGGCGCGTTGAAGTTCAGTTTACGCTCGACCATGAACAACTGGACCGAAACGGATATCGTCGTGCTGGTCGGCAACGGTCTTATGATTGTCGCGCCCATCGGGCCACTGCCGGCCACCAGCTGGACCCGCTATGCCATTCCGTTAACCGCCGCAACATTTCACTATAATTCCAAATCCGGAGCCCTCGTCAGCGAGGCCGATTTCGCCGCGGTCATGAGTAACCTCACCGCCTTGCGCATCTCAGCCGAATTCGGCAGCATCATCGAAGAGACCACCGATCTCGATTCCGTCGCGCTTGTCGGCCCCGATCTCCCGGCCGATTTCGATCACAATTGCCGCGTCGATCTCCACGATTGCGTCTTGCTCTTCCGTAACTGGTTAAATGTCCCCCAGGAATCCCGGTTCGATCTCCATCCCGACAACCTCATCGACTATCAGGACCTCACCCTTTTCGTTCAATTCTGGCTCGTTGAAGACCCCGATCTCTGCGCGTTTTTATCGGCTACCGGCGATTAAAAACCATCATAACCGACATCCATCTTCAGTTGCCCGGCATAGCGTTCAACTCGGCCGGAACCTGATGGCGTTTCACTGCCCACAGGGCGATTGACAGCGTAACATCCGGTTGGCAAAATCACGTAGAAACTCTTCACGCCACCGGTTCACGCTTTTTGCGCCGGGATGAACCCCTTCAGCAACCGCCGGATCGGGATCATCGATCCACCAGTTGGGATATCGCAAAGAACGGCGGCCCCTCCGTTCCACCGTAGGCAGCACGGCGGCAAACTCACCCGACCAGCCATCGAGTCCGGGATTTTCACTGTGAATCACATAAGGCCACACCTTGGCGTCACGCGGCGAAAAACGGAACCTCAATACTTCTCCCTCGATACTGCACACCGCAGAAATGCGGTTATCAAAGACAACACGGACTGTATTTAAATGACTCAACCCTTTGGGAACCGAAAGGGCAAACTCAACCACACCAAAAACCTCCACCTGATCCGCCTCGGTGGTCAGGCGGTTAAAAACAGTCCGGCGGCCATCCCAGATCCGCACAAACGTACCGCCCCAGCTCAACTGCGATGGATCGTCCGGGGTGCCCCGCAATAGCCAGGCCACCGAGGGTGTATCGCCCATCTTGATCTTGCCTCCAAGGTGTGTGGCAAAGTAACTGCCCAGCGCGCCTTTCCCGGCAATATGCGAACTGACAAACATTTGGTTACCCCACTCGCCTTGCTGATTCCCACCCGTAAACCAGCCCCGATATGTGGCGTTGGCCTCAATTATCCATAGTTCGGGATGATGCTCGGCGATGTATTGATAAGCATCCACACTCCACATTTTGTTCGGCCCGCCAATCATATAGACGCGCAATTTCGGCAGAATCTCCGGCGCGTCATGCAGCGCCTGGGCGAGGTCTTCGATTCCGCCCCACACCAGCAGATAAAGCGGGCGCGGATCCTCACGCTTCGCGCATCGGATAATCCAGTCGGAGCCCGCCGTACTCTGGCCCACACCGGCCAGGCCGGGCCTCGCCAGGGCGCCCTGCTTGGTGATCGCGCGCAGGGCCTGCGGGGTGGGGTAGCGGTCGGAATAGGTTTTCAGGTTCGGATAATCCCGGGCATAGCAGTCAATCACTGTTAGAATATCGCTGATTCGACCCTCGCCATAAGGCGACGCGACCAGCCCTTCCAGATCGAAGCAGTCCGCGTAAACCAGCAGATGCACCATGGATTGAAAATCATCCGGATCGGTCCCGCCAATATCGGAGGTCACCACAACCCGGTAACGGTCTCCCGCCAACGCGCCGCGATGAGGAATTATCAGGGCATTGGGATCGCCGGCCACCGGCTTCTCAGCCCAGACACTCGAAACTATCAAGCCAGACAACACCAGAATAAGAAAGATAATAGTTCGGTTTATCAGGTTCATATCGGTTAAGTTCAATTCGATGCCATTATAAACAATCGTCCACCCCCCGCGTCCAGCGAAATCTGCAAACCCTCCATCGCCGGGCTGTCATCGATAACCGGATGTTTCTGTCCGGTTTCCTGATCAATTTCATAGACGACCGCCGGCTGGGTGTCGAAGGTCACCGTGGGCCAGGCCGCGTAAGCAAAGTCATAATTGTTGAGCAGAACCACCCGCTGACCATCTTTGTGCCGGAACTCGCCAATCAGGTAATCGCCGGGCGTCATCTCCCGGATGGGCGATCCTTTCAGGATGTCCGCCGGCTGATCTTCCGGCCGGACCCGATAAACCGCCCTGCTGGTTAACTGCATCAGCGTGGGCCCCAGGTTTTTTATGGCATGATTGATGCGCCTGGCCTCTTCGTAATGGCGGGTTTTGCGGTCATCCCGGGCGATAATCGCGCCGCCCTTGGGAAACTCGCCCCCGGCCGGGGTATAATAGCAGAAATAAAGCACCCCCTTGGCGCCATAGGCCAGCGAGGTATAAATCTGCCAGCGCAACTGCGCTTCGGTGGGATCATAATGGGGCCCGTAGGGCATGGTATTAAAGAAGTTCCAGAACGGAATGTTCTTTTCGAGGGAATACTTCCGCATCACCGCCAGATTATCGCAATACCCCTGGCGGCCATCCGCCCTGGGCGTCATTTTCGGGTAATGGTCCATACTCAGCACATCGGGATCGACCTCATTGACAAACCGGCTGACATGCTCATCATAACTGTCCGCGCCCAGCTGCGCGCTGTTGGCGTAATTCGGAAACAGATTGATATAGGCCAGCTTACCGGGCGCCTGCTGACGGAGCTTGGTGACTGTGGCGCTCAACGCAGGAAAATCCCGGGTCGAGGGTTCATCGCGGATACTATACCCCCAGCACACCGGCGATTCGGGCAGGTTTCCTATGTCGGTCAATGGCAGATGGGCGATCAATCTTAGATCATATTTTTCGCAAAGCTCGATCTGCCGGGTCACGGCGGCTTTGTTGTTGGCCCCGAAACCGCCAATCACCAAAGTAAAATTAGCCTGGGCAATTTCCCGGTAACGCAGGTCCATTGTCTCATCCGCCGGCGGATCCACCCAGAACCCGATCGCGAACCGGTCCTGTTCGAAACGCTCACCCTCCCCCCAGGCCGCCAGACCACTCACACAAACAATCCCAATAACCGGCAAGATACGTGTAAGCCATGTAAATAATTTCATAAGTTCAGTTCCTTGCTATAGAGGTTGCAGACCCTTGTTAATAATAATATTACGTGATGTTGGATAGAGAATTGCATAAAATATTGATATAACCATCAAAACCAGCCTGATGTTACAGGCCTTGGAGGTCTCACAGTGCCGTCAAATACTGGCCAATATTGGTGGATATCGGCCAGGCATTCTGTGTGTAACTCTCTATTAAATAAAAAGTAATGTTTAATGTAGTGTCTAAAATAAATTTGGCATGGAAAACGATTTTCGGCAGGGCTATGATGTAAATGATCGGTTCATCTTATCCGGCCGGAGGCCGGTCCGATCGGAACTTGAACACATGAAAGCGAATTTGCCATGAAACGTGAGGAAAAGCTTAACCGTTCAGGCCGAACCAATGACCCGGATGCAACTGAGGGATTCGATTTACTGGCCGAGCTGGCATTGGATTTACGCTGGTCCTGGAGCCACTCGACCGATGAAATCTGGCAGCAGCTCGATCCGGCGTTATGGGAATTGACCCGGAATCCCTGGGTGATTCTTCAGTCCGTCGCCCGGGCGCGTCTTGACGATATCCTGAGGGATCCGGTTTTTCGTCACCAACTCGATGAGTTTGTAAAAATTAAGCGGGAACAGTCGCGCCATGCGACTTGGTTTGAACGACAGCATGGGACTAGCGGGCTGAAGAGTGTGGCTTATTTCAGCATGGAGTTTATGCTGAGCGAGGCCTTGCCGATATATTCGGGCGGGCTGGGCAATGTGGCGGGCGACCAGTTAAAAGCGGCCAGCGATCTGGGTGTCCCAGTAGTGGGCGTGGGCCTGCTGTATCAGCAGGGTTATTTTCGGCAGATCATCGGTAAGAATGGCGAACAACAGGCGTGGTATCCTTACAATGATCCGTCGCAGTTGCCCATAACGCCCCTGCGTAAACCCGATGGTCAGTGGTTGCGACTGGAAATCGAATTGCCCGGTTATTCCGTCTGGCTGCGCGCATGGCAGGCTCAGGTGGGTTCTGTCAGATTATTGCTGCTGGACACCAACGACGCCGCGAATTTCCCGGCACACCGGGGAATCACCAGCGAGTTATATGGCGGTGGTTCTGAACTGCGACTCAAGCAGGAAATGGTGCTGGGCATCGGTGGCTGGCGGCTGTTAAGGGAACTGGGAATGCCGCCGCAAGTGTGCCATTTGAACGAGGGGCACGCGGCGTTTGCCATACTGGAGCGAGCGGCTGATTTTATGGCGGAGACTGGTCAACCGTTTCATATCGCCCTGGCAGTAACTCGGGCCGGCAATCTGTTCACCACCCATACTGCGGTGGCGGCCGGCTTCGATCGTTTTTCTCCCGATCTGATCTATTATTATCTGGCCGGCTACGCACAGAAACGGCTGGGATTATCCGGAGATGAGTTGCTGGCCCTGGGGCGACTCAATGGCAGCAATCCGGCGGAGCCTTTCAATATGGCGTATCTGGCATTGCGCGGTTGCGGGGCGGCCAATGGGGTCAGCCGTTTACATGGCGAGGTCAGCCGCGAGTTATTCAGCCCGCTATATCCCCGCTGGCCGCAACTGGAGATCCCGGTGGGGCACGTGACCAACGGAGTCCATGTTCCAAGCTGGGATTCGGAAGCGGCCGATGGCCTGTGGACCAAAGCGTGCGGCAAAGACCGCTGGCGTAAGGCGGACCAGACTTGCGAGCCGGATGTCCGGCATATTGACGATGAGGAGCTCTGGAACTTTCGCAACGAGGGCCGCCGCGCTCTGATCGACTATGCCCGCCGCCGGCTGACATTGCAACGGGCCACCTCCGGCGCGTCGTCGGACGAGGTGGAAGCGGCCCGGACAGTTTTGGAGCCCGGGGTATTGACTCTGGGATTCGCGCGCCGGTTCGCCACTTACAAGCGTCCGAATCTGCTGCTTTTCGATCCGGAACGATTGATTCGATTGCTGACCGACTCTCGGTGTCCGGTGCAGTTGATCATCGCGGGTAAGGCGCATCCGGCGGATGCGGGAGGACAGGCGCTGATAAAGGAGTGGACCGGATTTATCCGGCGGCCGGAGGTACAGGGCCGGGTAATATTTTTAAGCGATTATGATATGAGCCTGACAGAGCATCTGGTTCAGGGTGTGGATGTCTGGCTCAATACGCCGCGCCGGCCATGGGAGGCTAGCGGAACCAGCGGAATGAAGGTATTGGTTAACGGCGGTATTAATCTGTCGGAACTGGATGGCTGGTGGGCGGAGGCTTACCGGCCGGAGGTGGGTTGGGCATTGGGCGATGGCCGCGAGCATGGTGACGATCCGGCGTGGGACCGGGCGGAGGCCGAACAGCTTTTTGATTTGCTGGAATCGCAAGTTGCCCCGGAGTTTTACGACCGGGACAGCGCGGGGCTGCCCCGGGCCTGGATTGGCCGGGTGCGCGAAAGCATGGCAACCCTGACGGCTCAGTTTTCTGCCAATCGAACCGTGCGCGAGTACACAGAACACTATTATATACCCGCCGCCAGAAAGTATAATGAGCGAGCCGCCGCCAAGGCGGAAGTTGGCGGGCAAATTGCCGAATGGTTGTCAAAACTCAAAGATCGGTGGAGCCTGGTCCGGTTTGGGACCCTGGAGATCGACACCCGGACCGATGCTTATCGATTTATGACGGAGGTTTTTCTTAATGGGCTCAATCCTGATGAAGTGCGGGTTGAATTGTATGCCGAGGGGGGTCCCAACCGGGATAAGATGCGGCAGGAAATGAAGCCGGATGGCGATGGCGCCGGTCATGGTGAAGGGCATTGGTATACGGCGATTGTTCCGGCCAACCGTCCGGCGGATGATTATACCCCGCGGATCATTCCCCACCGGCCGGGTGTTGCGGTTCCGCTGGAAGCCAATTATATTATCTGGCAACGATGAAAGGACCGAGGAAGATAAATGTTCATGGGAAACAGTCATGGAACCATTGCGGCAGACTGAGGGGGGTTCCTCCGCAAAAAACGCGATGTCATAAAACCGGCCCGACCGGTTAGAAAGGGTCTTTATGTCAAATTCGAAAGAGAGTCAGACGTTGGCGCCCGATGAGTTATCCCGTTTGGATGCCTATTGGCGGGCCTGTAATTATCTGGCGGCGGGGATGATCTACCTGCAGGCCAACCCCCTGTTGCGCGAGCCGCTCAAGCCGGAACATATCAAGCAGCGGCTGCTGGGCCATTGGGGCGCCAGTCCCGGCCTGAGCTTTACTTACATACACATGAACCGCTTGATCAACAAGTATGATCTGGACGCGATCTTCCTGGCCGGACCGGGCCATGGCGCGCCGGGCGTACTGGCGCCGGTCTATCTGGAAGGCGCCTATTCCGAAGTATATCCCAACAAGGGCGAAGATGAAGAGGGAATGTGCGAATTCTTCCAGGAGTTCTCCTTTCCCGGCGGCATTGGCAGCCATTGCACCCCCGAAACCCCCGGCTCCATTCATGAAGGCGGCGAACTGGGCTATAGTATTTCCCATGCCTTCGGCGCGGCGTTCGACAATCCCGATCTGATCGTAACGGTCATGGTAGGCGACGGCGAATCCGAGACCGGCCCGCTGGCCACCTCCTGGCATTCCAACAAATACCTCAATCCGATCCGGGACGGGGCGGTATTGCCAATATTGCACTTGAACGGTTACAAAATCAACAATCCAACCCTGTTGGCGCGGATTTCGCACGAGGAACTGGCGGCCCTGTTTACCGGCTACGGCTGGACGCCCCATTTTGTCGAAGGCCACGAGCCCATGGCGATGCATCAGGCAATGGCCGCGACCATGGAAGCCTGTGTTCTGGAGATCCGCCGCATCCAGCAGGAGGCGCGCAGTAGCGGCCGGCCCACCCGCCCGCGCTGGCCGATGATCGTCTTGCGAAGTCCCAAAGGCTGGACCGGCCCCGCTGAAGTGGATGGCAAAAAGGTCGAAGGATTCTGGCGGGCGCATCAGGTGCCGCTGAGCGGATTGCGCGAAAAACCCGCCCATCTAAGCCAGCTGGAGACCTGGCTGCGCAGCTACCAGCCCGAGACCCTCTTCGATCAGCAGGGCCGGTTGATTCCCGAATTAAAAGCGCTGGCTCCCCGGGGAACCCGCCGGATGAGCGCCAATCCCCACGCCAATGGCGGTCTGTTGCGCAAGCCCCTGCGTATGCCGGAATTTCAGGACTACGCTATCCCGGTGGAAAAGCTGGGCCAGATCACCGCCGAAAACACCCGCCCGCTGGGCCGGTTTTTACGCGATGTCATGCGCCAGAATATGACCAATTTCCGTGTTTTTGGTCCGGATGAAAACAGCTCCAACAAACTGGATGCGATCTATGAGGCGAGCAAAAAACTGTGGCTGGCGGATTATCTGCCGGAGGACGCCGATGGCGGCGAACTGGCGCCGGATGGCCGGGTGCTCGAAATGCTCTCGGAACACACCCTGGAAGGCTGGCTGGAAGGATACCTGCTGACCGGACGGCACGGATTCTTCTCCACCTACGAGGCGTTTGTCCATGTGATCGATTCGATGTTCAACCAGCATGCCAAGTGGCTGGCGATCTGCCGCCAGTTACCCTGGCGCTCGCCGATCTCCTCGCTGAACCTGCTGATCACCTCAACAGTATGGCGCCAGGACCACAACGGCTTCACCCATCAGGACCCCGGTTTTCTGGATGTGGTTTGTAACAAAAGCCCGGATGTCTGCCGAATCTATCTGCCGCCGGATGTCAACTGCCTGCTGAGCGTAGCCAATCACTGCCTGCGGAGTACCAACTACATCAACGTAATTGTGTCCGACAAGCAGAAGCATTTGCAGTACCTGAACATGGAGGAAGCCGTGGCCCATTGCACCAAGGGGATCGGCCTCTGGCAGCAGGCCAGCAACGACGACGGGGTCGAGCCGGATGTGGTCATGGCCTCGGCGGGCGATATCCCCACCAAGGAAGCGCTGGCGGCGGTAGTCCTGCTGCGCGAGCACTTCCCCGATTTGAAAATCCGGTTTGTCAATGTGGTCGATCTGTTCAAACTGACCCCTGCCACCGAGCATCCGCACGGCCTGTCCGACCGGGACTTCGACAGCCTGTTTACCATAGACAAGCCGATCATCTTCAATTTCCACGGTTACCCCTGGCTGATTCACCGCTTAACCTACCGGCGAACCAACCATCGCAACCTCCATGTGCGCGGCTATAAGGAAAAGGGCAACATCAATACCCCCCTCGACCTGGCGATTCGCAATCAGATCGACCGGTTCAGCCTGGCCATGGATGTCATCGACCGGGTCCCGGCCCTCCATGTCGCCGGCGCCCACGTCAAAGAGAAGATGCGCAATATGCAGATCGAATGCCAGAATTACGCCTACCAATATGGCGTGGACAAACCCCAGTTCGATCAGTTCCAGTGGCCCGATTGAACAGGGATCAATTTTTATCGCCCATTTTTCATAATCGATGAATGATTAACTTGAAGATAAACGCCGGATTGACCAGATTATCGATCCGGCGTTTCTTTGTTGATCAGACTTAGGGTGCCTGACAAAATGATTTTTGTGCGAGTTGATGTTTCCGTTTCAATCGATATTCCTGTCAAGCCTCTGACTCATTTACGCGTTTTTTCATACTACAATCCATCATTTCTTTGTTTTCTTAGCAAGCTTTTTGTTAGTATGTTTTATAAGCAAAGTAATGACTACATCTTATAAGATATTTTAATGGTCCCGAACTTTTTATCCTGTCGATCCTGTGATCCTGTCTAAATGGCTGTTAATCTTCGTGGCTTAGTGGCTTTGTGTGAACTATTTCTTCTTTGGTTGCGACTTGACCACCCTGTGTGTTCAGTTGGCTCGAAACCTTGAATAGCATCCTGCCCTGTATTACTGAATCCCAACCAGCCAGTCCTCAATGAATTTCTGGATATCATCGATCGAGACCCGGCCATCGAATGTCAGATCATAGCCGCCGCACCCCATACAGTTGTCAGATAACCAGCCTTCCGCCGCAAAGCTGGCGAAATCCTTCAAATCAACCTCGCCGTCCCCATTAAAATCTCCCGGCACCTCTCGATAGTAATAGATACTGGAACCATAGCCGCACACCACATGGCGGCGGCCGCTGGAACTGACACCGATATCGACATGAACAAAGCCGCTCAGGTTCGTATCGATCTGACAGGCCCGGCACAGACCGTTCGACACAAACAGGCCGCTGTCCCTGGCGTAAACCGAACAGCCGTTTTGACTATAGACACTGACCGCGTCCATTTCCGGGCCATAATTGTTGCCGTTACCCAACCGGATTTCAGCTGAAAACGTCGATCCGCCATTGATACTGACCTTTTGCAGCGGCCCGTTCTCCGGCGCGTCTCGAACGACATAGACATTACTGCCCTGACAGGCAATCGCGACCTGGTTGATAGTATCGATAGGCTCTGCCCAAAGCGTCGTCTTGGGGGTCCAGTTTACGCCGGAGTTGCTGGATAACGAATAACGAGTAAACACCGTGGCATCGTCAATTTCCAGCCAGGCGACATAGGCGCGTTGATACCCCGCCGCGATCCTGGGCACACGCTCCTCGGTTGTACCGCCATCACTGGTTATCAAAGCAGAGGCTTGCCAGTTAGCGCCATCGTCCAGACTGCGAGCCAGACGAATATCATAAGTAGGCCCCGATTGGATCCAGATCACATAGACCATCGGACTGTATACGGCAATGTCCGGTAAATAACCATCATCCGGCCCGGTACTCAAATTCACCACCGAGCCAAACGATGCCCCATTATTCACGCTCCGCCGATAGCATATCGTCGAACTGGCCCCGCGCCAGACCACATGCACATCCTGACCGGAAACGGCAATGGCCGGCGTATGAACCGTGCCACTGGCCAGAATTTGCGGATCGTCCCAGCTTAAACCGCCATCGGTACTGCGGCGATAGATCAGCGAGTCAACCGCCAGATTATACCAGACCACATGAATGGAATCCTCATGAACGGCAATTCTTGGGGCCAGCCACCGATCTTGGTTGTTCGAAATTTTTACCGGCGTCCAGTTTTCCAGACGATCGGTATCGAGCGGGCATTCTCCGGTTTGTACCCCATAGTCAACCGCCCCCGATCCATTCAGGTGAATCCAGCCGATAGTCTCACCCCAGGCCCAACCCTGAAAGTTGCCATCCTGATCGATTTTCACTCCATAGCAGGTTGGATCTCCCGGTACCTGCGGATCAAAATTGATCCAGCCCACATTTTCACCCCACCCATAACCGGACAGGTTACCGCTCCCATCATTCAATACCCCGCCATACTCACCAGGCGAGAGATTGATCCAGCCCACATTCTCTGACCATAAATAACCGCTCAGCGAATTCCGACTGACCGTAACGCCCTCTCCCTGGCCGGGCTCAAAATTCAGCCAGCCCACATTTTCACCCCAGGCGTATTGGCGGTCCGTATCGTACGGGTCAATATTCTCTGCCCACACAGACCCCGTAAAAACGAAAGACCAAAATAAGATCAGCAATAAACGCATCACCAGTTCCCTGCTCAGCTGGCCACATTTCTTTTATCGTATTCATATTCGATCCCGCCGTTTTCCCATATCCAGCGGATACGTTCATACTCAAAGGAAACTTCTTCAAAATTCGGCGCGTAGGTCAGGTGCCTCACCACTTTGGCGTGACGCAACTCGATGGTATAGTAGTTAACCGCAGCGCTTTCGTCACCAGGTTCAGCCCGGGTTCCCGCGGGCATCTCCATATAAAATCGAATATGAATATTGCTGATATCCTGGCCGGTAAACATACTCTGTAACAGCCTGGGAGAGGATTGATCAATATACTTTTTCACCGTGAAAACTCCCGAATAAGGCCGCCCGGTAATAGTGCCGGAAATCGGATCAACCGTGATAGAGCCTTCATAACAATGGCCCACTACGACAATGGAGTCTTCATATTCCTGTTCCGTACAACTGCCGGGTATGCCATCCACCCACATATGCGTTCTTGCCTTGCCGGCAATTTGCTCGTATTTCGGCAAGATCGTTGGATCATCCTCACAGCAGCCATTATCCGGGATAATGTTATCCATCTTATCATAGATCTCATCCAGCGTTTTCATGGTAGGCCCGGGCGCCGCCGTAGGCTCAAGATTCCCGGCCAGGGCAAAGTATGAAAAGGCGATCAGACCGGCCAAAGCTACCAATACACCTATGCGCGAATAGAGATATCCCGATTTCATATGGTTTCTCCTGAATTTTGTTTAACCTCTGGGCAGAAATACCTTGCTTACCTGTTTACGTTTCATGCTCTCCGAACACTGAAAACCTTCACTGGTTAATTATACTTCATAATCTGGCCTCAATCAAATACCTGAATAATTCAGATTCCTACTATACACAGTGTATTTTATTTTGTTGACAACTCCTGAAATCAACATAAATCTTTAAAAACAAACCCTTAAGATCAAGTCAACCGAATTTCCCATCTTAAACAAATGCGCATGTTCACAAATTATTAGTTATATAATATAATAATATTGTTTTTAATTTGACCAATATAATAACTCAGTCTATAATCCCAAAGTCGCCCCAATAGCCCCCGAACTCCCGGTGTGCCCCACACCCAACCGGCCACGCCTACAGAGATTTTATGCGCATAAACCGTGGCGCCTTCAAGCGCAGCTTGTGGGTGCATTCTTGGCTTGGTGCGATAGCGTACGAACCAGGCCCAACCAGCCAATTTATTTTGGCTGTTTTAACAATACGAATGAAATGGGATATACAAATATGACACAACCCGACAACCCAGCCATAAAAGGCTTGAAAAGCCGAAAGTAACTAGCCGGGGTCCGTAAGGCCCCGGATAGAGATTGAAATTTAATTTTAAACCCACGCCTCGTAGAGGCGTACCGACAGGATTCCGCACCGGAGGCGAAAGATAAAACTAACATGAGAGCAGCGAATACCAACACAAAACGAAACAAAGCCAACATAAAAAAATATCACTCTAACCTGAACAACGAACGAAACTTAACCAAAATTATACGAACATCCGCCGCAGGCGGATACCCAAAGCGGCCCAACGGGCCGGCATAAAACAGCCCAGGGTAGAGCGAATCCCGTATAACGGGACGAGCGCCACCCTGGGTAACGATCATGAGATTGAAATTTTTAATCCACGCCTCGCAGAGGCGTACCGACAGGATATCTCGCAAAAGAGATAGATAAAACAAACCATGAGCGCAGCGAATAACAACAGAAAACGAAACGAACCCAATGACAAAAAATATCACCATAACCTCAGCAACGAAATGAGCTTAACAAAAATTAAAAACTCATCCGCCCCAAGGCGGATACCACAATTTTGCATTTTAAATTCTAAATTTTAAATTTCTAAACAGGAGGTACCAACCATGTCATCGTCACTAAGAAGACTCAGAGCCAACCGTCGCAACGCCCAGAAATCCACCGGCCCCAAAACCCCCGAAGGTAAGGCCATCTCATCCAGAAACGCCATCAAGCACGGCCTCAGCGGCCAGGACCCCGCCCATCTCATCGTCCCCGGCGAATCCGAACTCACCTACCTCGAGTTCCGCGCCGCGCTGCTGCAAGACCTCAAACCCACCACCTACCTCCAGCGCCACATCGCCGACCAGATCGTCTCGGCCGCCTGGCGCCTCGAACGGATCGGCCGCATCGAAGCCGAAATGATCGACGCCCGCGTCTATAAACTCCGCCTCACCAACGAAGAAATCCGCAAAGACACCGTCATCGACCAGCCCTTCGCCCACTCCAGCATCTATCTTCCACGCCACAACGAAGTCGGCACGGCTTTCACCCTCGAAGTCCCCGCCTTCAACTGCCTGGCCCGCTACGAAGCCCACCTCAACCGAACCTTCCAGGCCAATCTTAAGCTCCTGCAACAGTTGCAATTACAACAAAAACCAAACGAACCCAATGGATATCCCCCAGAGTACCCATTTCCCGATTTACCCCGCGTCCACATCCCCGACCCCCCCAGAATCCCCACGCACCCCAGCGAAGCCAAACTGGCCCCCGAATACATCAAAGACCGACTCCCCGAATTGATGAAAGACCACAGCGTAACTGACGACCAGGTCTTTAGTTACGCCTGCAATCGCTACGAAGCCCTCAACACGTTCTCCCAGCAGAACGGCGAAGAAGCCCTCCACGCCCTCGGCATCCCCACCAAACCACCGGTCGATATCCCCATCCAGGAGATTAAAAAGTAAAATAACGTCAAAGATTCAATACTGACTATTTACCCATTGGATTGACAGAACAACTCAATCTGGCAGATTCGGTTCGCCTGATCAACGCCATTACCCATACAATGAAACCCCATTTATTCCTTAGTGTATCAGGCAAACATGAAAGGATGAATACGGGCGAATCATACTGGTTATCAGACGATAATCGTGCCCATTCAATGAAATCGATCAAGTTAAGTGCATAGTCAGGCAATTAGGTAAAGTTATCGTTGTAATGATTCGATCTGATTATCAATAAGATACTTATACCCGATGGGTATGAAAATTCCTGATTGCTCGCAAGATAAGTCTTTACTCATGAAGAACTTATATCACAGCTTGGCGGGCATTTTCAATTGTAATCAGTATAAAGCCGTTCAAATATTGGATTTGCCGTATTGCCTCATGATGACCGTACCGAAATACAAAAATCTAAGGGGATTCTTATGTTCAAATTTCAATTAGGCAGCATCAAAGCTCGTTTGACTTATTTGTTGTTTTTCTCAGTGACGATTCTGATCCTTACCTGTCTGGTGGGCAATCTGGGTCTGATACATTCGCGCGATACGATAGGAACTCAAATTGATCAGGCCATCGATTTGAGCTGCTCGATATCCGAAGTCAATCGATTGATGTTGCAGCACCGCCGATACGAAAAGGACTATTTCCTGAATATTGGAAACCCGGATAAACAAAAAAATTACCTGGACCAGTTCACCGATCAGTCGGGATCAATGCTTGCCCGTCTGGATGAATTGAATCATCTGACGAGTCAGAATACCCATATCGATTCAGAGTCTCTGGCAAAAATCCAGGGTCTGAAAACGGAGTTCCAAAACTATTCCAAAGGATTTGTCCAGTTGGCTCAAACGCTCTCTCAGGATCCGAATATTAATCCACAGCAGGCCAATAAAATGATGACACCGATTAAAGACAGTATCCACGCTCTGGAAACCGATATCGAGGCCTTATATCACACCAGCCGTTCTCGGTTGACCTCTGTAATGGAAACCGGGTGTCGGGAAAACGCTTCCTGGGCTTCCAGACAGTGGGCCATAGGATTAACGGGTTTAGGACTGTTCCTGACCGCCTTTATAATATTTTTTGTCTGGCAGATGCGGGCCATTGGCGCACTGTCCCACCGCTTACAAGCCTTCGCCTCCGGTCAGTGCGATTTAACCCGGCGTGTGGCCATTACCGGCAAAAATGAATTAAGTGAGATCGCCGGTTATTTCAATCAGTTCATCGAACAGGTTCATCAGATTATATCAAGTATTGCCAATGATTGCGCCCGCTTAACCCTGGTTGCCACCGAACAGGCTTCATCGTCCACTTGTATCATTTACGATACCGAAAAAAATACCGACCGCCTGACCAGTACCGCTGCGGCAACCGAAGAACTGTCCGTCAGCATGGCCAATATGACCACCATTGCCAGGGAGGTGGTTGAAAATATGCGAAACATGTCGCAGGCCATTGAGGCGATTATGCTGGGCAGTCAATCGGCAGCGAGTAACACACAGCATGTGGGCAAATTGGTTCATCAGGCCGTTGAACTATCCCAAAGCGGCAGCCAGGACATCAAGCAGCTCGATGACGCCGCGCAGACGATCGGGAACGTGGTGGATATGATTCAGGATATCGCGGATAAAACCAATCTGCTGGCATTAAACGCGACTATCGAAGCGGCGCGCGCCGGAGAAGCCGGTAAAGGTTTCGCCATTGTCGCCAATGAAGTAAAGGAACTGGCGCGCCAGAGCGCCGATGCCACCCAGGAAATCCAGAAACAGATTCAAGCGGTCCAGAACATGACGGCACGCTCGATCGATTCCATTCATCAGGCCAGCCAGTCCATTCAACAAACCGGCCAGTCCTATAGCGAAATATCCCGGGCGATTGAAGACCAGGGTCAAATGACCAATGAAATGGCTCAGCGGGTAACCCATACTACGGATGCGACCCAGAACTTTAATTCTCAGATCGATCAGATCGCCATTGCCGCCGATGAAATCTCAAAAAATATGGCCCGGCTCGAACAGGCCAATCGCGAAACCAGCAAAGGGGCGCACGATATCTTCAATTCCGGTGATCAACTGGTGACAACCGTCCAGGGCCTCTTGCGCCAGGTCGATCAATTCACTATCCAGCGGTCCGGGATTGATATACTCGGAATCAAGGCCGGGCATAGTATGTGGAAAAAACGGCTGGCTGATATGTTGCATGGGAAATCAGAACTCAAATCCTCTGAGATTGCTGATCATCACCAATGTGCATTTGGGCATTGGTACGATAACGAAGGAACCGCACAATTCGGCCCGCTGGAGGTATTCCGGCAATTGGGCAGCGTTCATTGCCAGATTCACGATAAGGCCCGCCAGATCGCTCAGTTGATCGAAAACAAAAATATCAATCAAGCCTATGAAGAATACCACCAGTTCCAGATCCTGACTGACTCACTTTTTGAACATCTGGACCGATTGAATGAACAGATCGAATCAAGCCCGCTTGAGTCCTGTCAAGCCCGTTAAGTGAAAAGAAACAGGCGTCCCGAAAATAACATTCGGGACGCCTGTCATCGATCTGCAAAAATTTTTAACCGGTTATTGCTGGCATTTCACCACCACCGGGCCCATCAATCCGCTCTTGACCAGGGGCGCGTTTTTGTCAAACCGGTAAGGCTGCGACACATAACTCTGCCGTTGCTCCTGCGGCAGGGCGGCGTCGCCCACCAGCCGGTTATTCCAGGTGTTGGCTACCCGGATTTCGAGCTCATTCTCTCCGCTCTTAACCAGGCCGGATATCTCAACGCTCCAGGGTGTGGTCCAGGCCGTACCGGCCCGCTGGCCATTGACATAGACCGTCGCGATCACACCCGCTTCACCCAGTTCCAGCATCAGCGGTTTGTCGACCACCGCCTGATCCAGATTGAATGTTTTCTGATAAACGGCAGTCCCGGCGTAATGCCGGATGGCCAAATTCTCGTTTTTAGACCAGTCGGTCAGACTGTCGAACACCATAGTCTCCGGAGCGCCTTGCCCGTTGAAATGAACCATCCATTCACCATCCAGGGCCGCAACCGTTTGATAGGCCGGCTCATTGGTATCGCCAGGACCTTTGATATTCCCGCCAATCTTACCATCCAGTACGACAAACACACTTTCCGAAGGCTCCAGATGCAGCGGAACCAGCGTACGGCCTTCCCGCTGACTGAAAGCCGCCGCCGGCTGCATTGTCCCGGTTATGGCATCCCACAGCCAGGGCCGTAATCCCGATTGACGCAATGACGCCACAAAATCGACCGCAGCGCCGGAAGTATTCGCCAGAAAATAAATGTCAGCCTCTCCCACTTTACGGTGTTTATAAACCAGTCCACCCTGACCCCCGATCCCGATCTTGCCGGCGCCCGCGGCCGAACATAATAACTTCTCGTTCTCGACCACGCTGACATCCGCAGCAATACCCAACATCCTCAGCACAGTATCCAGCTCGACGCCATCATAGACCCTTCCCTGGCCAAATTGCCGCGAGATAATGGCCTTGCCGTCAATAGAACCCCAGACATCCCGGGCGATCTGGGCGATTTGCAGGTCACACTGTGGATAATTCTGTAAGGAAGGACTGACCTGCGGTCGCGGGCCGATGATCGTCGCGCCCGCCTGCACCAGTTTCATGATCGCCCGCGCCACTTCCGGTCGCATCGTTGTTAACCGGGGCAAGACCAGGACCGCGTAAGAGGGACCATCCGGCATGACAATCCGGCCGGCTTTCACCGTTGCCCGCTTAATCAGAGCGTCAGAATTGATATAATCGAAATCATAACCATCCGGCAAACCCGGATCGCGCGGCCCCTGCATCATGGGGGCATCCTCCCCGATATAATATGCCACATCGATCACCGGCAGGCCGGCTTTCAGCATCACCGAGCAGCGGCGTGTGTAATCGATAAACGGCCCGGACTGCTCAAACCAGGTATTGTGTCGATTGAACGCCGTGCCAAACCACTGGATAATGCCCGGCTTTCGTTCATCCGGCTGATGGATATAAACATGCAGTATCAGGTGATTGACACCCGCGCCATAAACCCAGTCGCACCAGTTTTTGAGCGAGGCCAGACTGTGCTTGAAGTTAACTCCCGAGGTAAACGCCTCGGCATACACACTGTCTTTGCCATACGTATGGGCGCAACTGGCCGCCGCGCGGCATTCCACATTGCCCAGCGGATTGTTGGTGGCCCAGAATTCCGCACCCACCTGATTGGTCTGCGACCCGTAAAGCAGAAATTCCGATGGAAAACCCCAGTGCCCATAGTTTTCCAGCCAGACGGTCAGGTCGTTTTCATTCGCCACCTCCCGCAAACCGCCAACATAGTCATAAGCGATGGATTCCACGATCAACCGGCGCATATCCCACAGAAACCGGTTCGAAATTTCCGCGCTGTCGACTACCCGCCCGGTCAATACGGGCAGATAACGTTCCGGGGAATATCCGTATCGCTTTTGAAACTTACTGATAAAATCATCCGTCCAGTTCTGCGGACCGGTTTCATAGCTGTCCGCGATCACATATTTTAATGCCTTGCGCTCCGCCGGTGGTGTTCGGCGCAGAAATTCGCCCACCATCCCATCGAACAGACTGCGCACATGGGCTTTGTTCATCTTATCCACTTCCAGCCCGCGGCTTTCCGGACTGGCCGGCGCGCACATCGTTCCCGTAGGCGCCATACCCATCCGCAACACCACCCATTGTCCCGGGGGCGCGTTCCAGACCAGCCGCCCGGTCTTGTCCATCTTATCCGTCAGATCAATGGCATCATCTGAAACAACGACAGAATCCTGGATCGGTTCTGCCTGTGCTTCCCAGAGATAAGCATTCCAGGCCGGCCGGGTAGATGGACTGGTTTCACCCAGTTGTTTTCGGACATACCCGCCCAGCGCCGCGCCCCGGCTCACCGTTAATTCGGCCAGCCGGATTGCCTTATTCGCCCATAACGTTAACCGTAAATACTTCGCCTTGGTCGCGCTGACCGGCGCCACCAGCAGATCGCGATTTTTCGCTCCCTGATGGCCCCGCTCTTCAGTATAGTCACCCACCTGCCGCCAGGTTTGGCCATCCTCGGAGCTTTCCACCCGGCAACGCAAATGATAACCCCAGTCCAGCGGTTTGATACCAATATGCTGTATACCCGATCTGGTTAACGCGCTATCCGGTAGTACCAGGTTGATGACACAATCTTTATTGCCCGGCAATGTGATAGCGGTTTCTGCCGAGCCATCCAGCAGATTCTGAATGTCGGCAATATCCTGGCAGGTCACTTTCACCTGTTTCATGTTAATATCGTTGGTTTCCGTTTCCGGCCGCCGGAATGCGATCAGGCGCACATCCTGAAACTCCTTTTCCGTAAAACGGCCCGCAGTGGCCTCCGCCCTGGAACCGCCGGCGTTCGGATAAGTGGTAATCTCCGGCGCCGGAATAACCTGATCAACCCGCTTTCCTCCCTGAACAACCGTTTCGCTGTAGGCCAGAAACCGCATCGATTGATCCGTCCCAACCCACGGTCCGCCCGATTGCGACCAGCCCGGCGAATTAAAAAATCCAATTTCGACCCCGCACCGGTCACCTTCCTTGACCGCCCATTGTACCGCCTCCCACCATGCCTCGGTCATAAACTGAACATCCCCAACCGGGGTATCATTGGGCCCACCGTAGTTAAAAATATGGCCGATATAAGCCCGGCCAATCCCCACCCGTGCCATCGCCTCTAAATCTTTACTGATCCCCGCTTTACTGATATTGTCATTGATCCAGTACCAGTAACAGCCCGGTCGCGTATCCGCCGGCGGCTGCTGAAAATCCGATTGCAACGCATCCAGACCGCCCACGTGTGCCCCGGACCAGCCACCCAAAATTCCCACTACTGAAATACACCCGATCCATATCCACAGTTTCATCGTCATGTTCATTTTTTTAACCTCATGTAACATAATCCGCTGTAACTACCAAACAGCCCGGCTAACCAGGCTCTTAAACGCCACGTTTACTATAATCGATCTCTAAAAGATCATCAATCCTCAGTCCCATTTTCTTATTATTCGCCAGGTCAACATAAGTGATCCTCATAAGAAATAGCATTTAACTATTGTTAGAATAGACATTTATTTCAATCTGTTTTACGAATGTCAGGCCTGTCGGTAACCAGCCCCGACACTTAAGTGGTGTTATGATAATGACTCCGGAATCAGGATAAATGACATAAAAACCATGGACTGCCCATGGTGTCCTTGAACTATTTTCCCTGATTCTATCCTTTTATCTGATCGTCCAATAAGGGTTTCTCAAACTTTTTGATATTTCCTGTTTAATTTTTTTCGGCCGGGGCTTGTTACCCTATAGAAAAAGAAATTATCCTTTTTTGCTCATTAATGACGAAAAAGTGATGAGCATATTTACACAAATCAATACCGTATCTTAAAGGTTTTTTCGATCAGGCGCGATCCCATGAAGAAAATGATCGATTCCATTGTGACCGAGCAATTTCTTACCCTGCTGATGGAGCATCAGAAAGGGATTTATGCCTATATCCTTTCCATGGTACGCAACCTTTCTGACGCCGACGATATCATGCAGGACTGCACCGCGGTCATGTGGCGGAAATTCGGCGAATTCAAGCCCAATACCTCCTTTATCGCCTGGGGCATTCAAATCGCCCATTACGAAATCCTCCGGTTCCGCAACAAAAAGAAACGGGAATTGTTCCTGTTCTGTCCGGAACTGGAAAATCTACTCGATGAACGGGCTCGCCAGGTTAGCCAGACCGTGGATATCCGGCTGGATATTCTCAAAATCTGTCTCACGAAACTCAGCGAAAAACAACGCGATCTGCTCCAGATGCGTTACGAAAAAAAACTGACCCAAATCCTGATCGCCGAACGACTTGGCGTTTCTGTTCAGACCATCTGTAAATATATGGCCCGGTCTCACGATTTTCTCTGGCGTTGCATCCGGCGCACGCTGGCCAGTGAGGAAGAATTGGCATGAAAAATCCGATACCTGCCCAATTGATCGATTTAACTTATCAAGCCATGGAAGGCATGCTGGATCAGGATTCGCTCCGGCAACTGGAATCCTTGCTGCTGGAAAACGATGAGTATCGCACCTACTTTGTGGAAGTCATGACCATCCATGGCCTGCTTCATCAGGCGGGTGTTTGCCACGATGCATCCAAAACCCCGCCTGCCCAATTGACCACCCCTCTGGTTCAGGCCATCAATTCTGATCTTGAACATAGCGGCATGCCTGACGCTATTGAGAAGCAGCAAAACGTGCTTCAGCCTGACGCGCCTTTGCAACACCACAGAAACAAACCCAACTATAGAATCTGGATCCGAAATCTGGGCCAGATCGCCGCGATTATTACGATTGCGTTACTGATTTTTAACTGGATCGATCGTCAGGCCAATCTCCTGACCGTCCGGCCGGGACCCTCTCTGGCCCGCGTAATTCAAAACTCCTCCACACGCTGGCAGACCGATTCGGCTGCCCTGATTACCGACAACCAGGCCCATCCCGGTCAGTATCAGTTGGAACAGGGCCGGGCGCAATTTATTTTCAATAACGGTACCGAACTGATCGTGGAAGCGCCCGCCAGTTTGAATTTGCAATCTCAACGCCAGGTACAGATCGAACGTGGCAAAATTTCCGTGCGGATCTACAATCCCCAAAACTGGATCCAGATTGATACCCCTAGCGCCGGTATCCGCGACCTGGGAACGGTGTTTGGCGTTAAAGTCACCAGCGACCGACAAACCGAAACGCATGTCTTTCAAGGGTCGGTCGATGTATCGTCCCGACAGGGCTCGGTGAAACAGCCTTTGCGACTGACTGAAGGTCAGGCCGTGGCCTGTTCGGATAAAGGGTATTCCGAAATTTTCGATGCCGTTCGCTCAGATTTTTCACTCTCGTTTACCCAGCCCAACGAAGTGTCATCTATCTGGCTTGGCCAGACAGGCAGCTCCTGGTTTGATCCCGGCAACTGGCACAATCAGCTGGTACCCGATAATAGCAATCCCAATTTGATGCCGGGCGAGGTTTGCAAAGCCAAAATCAATATTGCCGCCCATGCCAAATTCCCTTGTATCCTGGACCGGTTCGTTGAAGTGCAGTGGCTGCACAATGGCGGAGGAGACAGTCCCAGTTTTCAGCCCTTCCAGATTGTTAAAAATGGCTATCTGAAAGTGACAGCCACTACGGACGGCTGGTTTATTACCGGCTATGACGGTCCTGGGATAACCGAAATTTTTAGCGGGGCCACCCTGGATTGTGAAAACGCCCAGTGTTTTACCGGCTTCAACAGCGAAGGCACCCTGATCGTTAACGGCGGTCTGGTCAAGTGCCGTGAATTTCAGATCGGGCCTTATTCCGGCTATGGCACGGTTCTGTTGCGGGGTGGCGAAATCCAGGCCAGCAGCCTGATTATTCGCAACGGAATTCTCGATATCGCCCAGGGTCAACTCATACTGCCCGGCGACAAACGCAATCAGGTCCAGACATTTATTGACGATGGCATACTGACCGGTTACGGCGGCGCTGGCCGGATCGTGCTTGAATTCGATCAGAATCAGCCCGCCCAAACAATTGTGCGGGCCCTGCCGCCCGAAGGAGAATCTGTAACCGGGCGTTGATTTATTCTTTTATTTTTTTTAGCAAGGTGAAGAAACTTATGAGAATCACAACTCACACTGATATCTGGATAAAATGAAATCATTCGGGCTTTACTGTTTGTTGAAAGTACTTAATGTAAAACGACCAGGTATTTTCTTGGTTTTATTGTATTAACATTGAAATGGTTTTGAAATGTGTAATTAGAGAACCGCATGACAACGGAGGATGATGCTTATGACCTATGTTTTTTAAAGAAAGTATGAAGAGATTCGTTTTTTTATCAATATTATTTTTTTGTGGAGATTTAGCTATGTTAAAAAAAATGATGGCATTATGTTTAATTGCCGGTCTGGCGAGTATTATCAATGCGGCCACTGTCTGGAATCCCGCAAACAATGGCATCTATCCGCCTGCCGTTGGCGACTGGAACACTGCGAAAAACTGGACCAATGGCGTGCCTCAGGCTGTTACAACGGATGACTTTGGCAAAGCGGTTTATAATGTGCCCAATGCAGCGGAGTGCGTCATTTCCAGTGCAGCCGTGTGTAAGTATTTCGTTCAAGGCGATGGGGCGGATGGCGGCGTCATACGTGTAGTAGACGGCGGTACTCTTAACACGGGGGTCAATTGGTCCGCTGTCGGATACAGTAATACCGCCCATATGATTGTTGAATCTGGTGGTACCGTTACTTTTGGCCAACATATGTGGATTGGTTTAAATCCCGGCTCGATTGGTACTCTGGATATCAATGGCGGTACAGTGAATGTTTCTCAAATGATTGGTCTGGGCTGGTCTGGAGGAATTGGATTCGTCAATGTCAATGATGGTGTTCTTAATCTGGCCAATATTCATGGCACAGATTCGATCAAAGGCGAATCAAAGCTTGATATCGAATATGGCGTGATTTACCTGAACGGTGATCGTATTACTGATATCAATAATTATGTTGCTGCCGGAAAAATAACCGGTTTTGGCCTTGTGGGTAATGTCAGCGCGGAATATATCAATGGCAAAACTGTTATCAAAGCGGTCAATGATCCAATGAATCCCTCTCCGGCGATGGGTGAATCAGTTCCTGTGGGTGAAGTTACCCTGAGCTGGACGAATTTGCTGGATCCGAATGATCCTGCTGATCCTTTGTACATCGATGTGTGGTTGGGTACCGATCCTAATAAGCTGGAACCGGCCATGTACGCCGAAGTGTTATCGAATAGCCCTGATGGCACTTCTGTTACAGTCAACATTACTGAACCTGGAACCTATTACTGGCAGGTCGATACGCATATCTACGGTGTAACAACCGACGAACCCATTGAAGGCCGTGTGTATACATTTGATACCACAAGCGACCTTCCCCCAACTTCGGTAGTCATTGAAACGCCCGATACCCTGACCTGGGCCAATGAACCGGTTCAACTGGATGCAACCATTGTTGATGATGGCGCCTCTCCTTTAACCATTAAATGGAGTGTTGATCCGGCCATTGCCGCCAATGTGACATTCTCGCCCAGCGACTCGGTTGAAGACCCAATCATTACCGGTGACAGCCACCTGGGCCCGATTACGGTGACAGTTACAGTTGGCGACGCGATGAATCCCGACGCCGTTTCGGATACCATGATCCTCGATGTGGCAGAAAGCGCCTGTCAGGGCGCCCGCGGCGGTTTCCAGCGTCTCGATCGGGTTTATACCGCTGACTTTGATGGCAACTGCATTATCAACCTGCTCGACTTTGCCACACTGACAAGCCAGTGGCTGGTTGAGTATGAATTAAAAGCTCCGCTGCCTATCCAGTAATCAAGCGGATACAAGTGCTTAAACATTTTTAAACGGGCGCCCGGAAATTATCCGGGCGCCCGATTCCATCTTAGATGAGTGAATCATGAAGCAGACATCCTGGCTGAGATCGTTAATTATAATCATAGGAATAATGGCAACCCTTGCGAATGCCGCGACTACATGGAATCCGGCGGCCAACGGCATCATGCCTCCCGCCACCGGCAACTGGAATACCGCGGCCAACTGGTCCGGGGGCGTTCCCGGCCCGCTTCCCCCGGTTGACAAGGCCGTATTCAATGGTTCCGGCGCCGCGGACTGTATCGTATCCGATGCCCAGACCTGCGCATTATTCGCTCAGGGCGATAATGGTCCGGGCGGCGTCATTCGAGTAATCGATGGCGGCAGTATTACCACCGGTGTCAACTGGTCGGCTATTGGATACAACCATACCGCCCGGATGATCGTTGAAACCGGCGGCAATGTGACCATTGGAGAGCATTTGTGGGTTGGCTTTGCTTCCGGTGGAGAAGGCGTTCTGGATATCGAAGGCGGTACGGTCAATGTCACCGCCATGTTGGGTCTTGGCTGGGAGGGGGGTGTCGGATATGCAAATATTAAAGCCGGGACCTTGAATCTGAATGGATTTAGCGAAACCAGGTCCATCAATGGCGATTCGGTAATGGATATCGAATCGGGAATTGTTCTTATCAGCGGGAATCAGGAAACAGCGGTAGAAGACTATCGCAAAGCCGGAAAAATAACCGCCTATGGCGGAACCGGCCAGGTGTATCACGATTATAATAGTGCCAATCCCGGTAAAACCACCATCTGGGCGGAACCGGCCCCATCCATTACCGGTACCGGCGATGTGAATGGCGATACCCGGGTGAATATCGACGATGTGCAACCGTTCGCCGCTGAATGGCTCGAAGAATCACCCGACCCGGCCGCCGACTTCACCAGTGACCGGAAAGTCGATCTGGATGATTTCCAGACGGTATCCGGCAACTGGCGCCACAATGAATACAGCCGAACCCTGACCGGAAAGATTATGTGCGGTTATCAGGGCTGGTTCAATACCCCCGGCGATGGCGCCAACCGGGGTTGGGTCCATTGGGGCAGCGGCAACCGGTTCGAACCCGGCTATTGCACCGTGGATTGGTGGCCCGATATGAGCGAATACGACGCGAACGAAAAATTCGTTACCGGCTTCCGTCACGCCGACAACAGCCCGGCTTACGTCTTCAGTTCCTACAACGAAAAAACCGTCCTCAGGCATTTTGACTGGATGCGCCAATATGGTATCGACGGCGTCTTCCTGCAGCGGTTCGTCACCGAAACCTCACCCGGCTCGACCGCCCGTAAACATCGCGATCAGGTCATGCGGCACTGCCGTAAAGGCGGCAACCAATACCACCGGGTTTGGGCCATGATGTACGATTTATCCGGCCTGAATACCGGCGGCGCCCAGCGCGTAATCGATGACTGGAAATACCTCGTCGATACCTTTGGCGTCAGTAAAGACCCCACAGACGCGGCCTACCTGCATCATAACGGCAAACCGGTGATTGCTATCTGGGGCCTGGGATTCGGCCGTGCCTACGAAGGCGAAGAGTCGTATCATCTGATCGAGTTCCTGAAAAACGATCCCGTCTACGGCGGCTGTACCGTCATGCTGGGCGTCAATAACAACTGGCGCACCAATAACGATACCTGGCTACAGCGGACGATCCAGATTGCCGATATCATCAGCCCATGGGCCGTGGGCCGATATGGCAGTATCTATCCCAGCGAACTGAATAATTTTACCCGGTACACCACCGTTCCGGACAAAACCTGGTGCGATGCCAACGGCAAAGACTATCTGCCGGTGGTTTTCCCGGGCTTCAGCTGGCAGAACCTGCAACAGAACAACAAATTCGACCAGATGCCCCGGCTGGGCGGCCGATTCCTCTGGCGGCAATATTACAAAGTCATCCACGATGCCGGCGTGACCATGATCTATCAAGCCATGTTCGATGAAGTCGATGAAGGCACCGCGATTTTCAAATGCACACCCAACCCCCCGGTTGCGGCAGTTAATCCGTTCCTGCCGACCGGCAACGCAACCTATCCGCCCTATGACCCCGGTGATGCCAACCTGCCCAGCGACCATTACCTCTGGCTGGCCGGTCAGGGCGTCCGAATGCTCAACGGCAAAATACCACTGACCGAAACCCCGCCAACCCGCTGATCATTGTATAAAATGCACGAAAGCAGATGCGATTTGGCAGGGGAAAATAACCTACCTTTGGATACATCCCATCTCGAATGCGGGCTTCCGTCCACCACCGGGGCCCGCAATTTTTTACCATTCTGAATCGAATTGCTCCGGAGCCATTTCGACCGTTTGGAAAGCGCAAAGTCATTCACGCCCAGCCCAATCAAAGACCGGTCAGAAAAAGAATCTTTATCCGATGCTCTCTACTTGATCTTCAGGTCGGGCCCTTCCAGAAGAATACTTTGACCCGCCCGGGTTTTCAGCCGGACGCTTTTATCGCCACAGGCCACCACACACGGATTACCCAGTTTCGATCGGATATCGACGGTTACCAACTGCCCATCCTCCCAGACCAGATCCAGCTCAAAACCGCCCCGGGCGCATAACCCGCTGATCCGTCCTGAGGCCAGCGCCGCCGGCAATGCCGGCAGCAACTCGATCCGGCCGGTATGACTCTGCATAATCATCTCGCCAATACCCGACGTAGCGCCAAAATTACCATCGATCTGGAAAGGCGGATGCGCGTCAAACAGGTTCGGATAGGTTTTCTGGGGGGTCAGTTGATTCGACAGCATCAGGTAGGCATGATCGCCATCATGCAGCCGGGCCCAGCAGTTGATTTTCCAGCCCATTGACCAGCCGGTCCCGCCATCCCCGCGCAATTCGAGCGACTTGCGCGCCGCCGCGTAAAGCTCCGGCGTACCATCGCGGGTAATCTCCTCACCCGGATGCAAACCCCACAGATGAGAAATATGGCGATGGTCAGTGAATGGATCTTCCGTATAGAGCCATTCTTTCAGTTGTCCCGCTTTACCCACCTGATTGGGCGCGATCCGCCCATGCATCGCCAGCAGGGTCGCGCGGAAATCAGCATCAACCTCCAATACCCGGGCGGCTTCCGCCGTTGCCGCGAACAGATACCGGATAATCTGATGGTCCATGGTCGGCCCCATCACCAGGCCGCCCCGTTCCGGTGAATTGCTCGGTCCGCTCACCAGCCAGCCTTTGCCGTTGACCGGATCATCCACCAGGTAATCGACAAAAAATTCACTGGCCGATTTAAGCAGCGGATACCCGCGCCGGCGCAGAAACTCTTTATCGCCGGTATATTGATAATGCCACCAGAGATGTTGCGCCAGCCAGGCCCCGCCCGTCGGCCAGATCCCATGATTGGACGCGTTAATCGGGGCCGTGCCCCGCCAGATTTCCGTATTGTGATGGATCACCCAGCCGCGCGCGTTATAGAAATTTTTCGCGGTTAACGCCCCGGCATGCGAACAATCCTCAATCAGGTCAAACAGCGGCTCGGTGCATTCTGACAGATTGGTCATTTCCGCCGGCCAGTAATTCATCTCCGTATTAATATTGATGGTATATTTACAGCCCCAGGGCGGACTGAGTTTGTCGTTCCAGACCCCTTGCAGATTACCCGGCTGCGAGCCCGGCCGGCTGCACGCGATCAGCAGATAGCGCCCAAACTGGAAGTAAAGCGCCGCCAGTTGTGGGTCATCCCCGCCCTTAAACGCTTGAATTCGCTGATCCGTTTCTTTATCGGCCGCCGGCGTGCGGCCCAGATCGATATCGACCCGGCGGAACAGACGCTGGTGATCGGCCACATGCTCCGTTTTCAAGGCCTGATAGGCCATCCCATCAGAGCGTTGCATCAGTTCGGCCGCCTTGGCGGCCGGATCACCGCTGATATCCTGATAATTGTTATAACTGGTCGCCGCGGTCAGTATCAACGTTACCGCGTTGGCCTTCGTAATCGAGATCCCCTCATTAGTTATTTCAGCCTGCCCACCCTCCGTGCGAACCTGGAGTCGGCCCTCAAAGCGCAGACGGCTCTCTTCCGAATTTTCCGCCGTATGAGTCACCTGCCCGCGAATCGCCAGGGTATGATCATCGATCGCCAATTGTTCCGACTGCTTATGCAGACTGGTCAGCGTTGCCTTAAAAGTAACCTGTCCCGGCCGATTGGCAGTAATACGAACCACCATCGCCCGGCGCGGATAACTGGCGAAAATCTCACGGCTGAAACTCACCTCGCCCACTCGATACACTGTTCGCGCGATGGCATCATCCAGATCCAGCGAACGGGCATAATCGGATGCTGCCTCATGCCCGGGAAATTCCAGGTTCAGATCGGCAAACGGTTGAAACGCGCATTGGCGCAACGGCACTCCCATGAAATGATCGCCGGCCAGCTTCTCCGCCTCACGCTGTTTTCCGGCAAACAGCAGTTCCCGGATCTCCTGCAAATAGTTATGAGCCCCCGGATTCTGATAATCCATCGGATGCCCGGCCCAGAGCGTATCTTCATTAAACTGGATCCGCTCCTTGCCAACCCGGCCAAACACCATCCCCCCCATATGCCCGTTACCGATCGGCAGCGCCTCTTCCCACTTTTCCGCCGGCTGACCGTACCAGAGCAGCCACTTCCCCGCCGGCGGCTGTGTACGGCCTGTGATTTGTGCAAACGAAAGAGCCGTATCTGTGAAAAGGATAAAAATAACGGCTAACAGAACAGATTTTGGTAATTTAGTAAGCATAGGAAATTCCTTGTAGTTAGAATCATTTTTCTAAACGCAGGAAATTGCTGAGATATTACAAAATCAACGTGATATCCGTATGGCAATGATCACCGGGTATTTATTTGGATCATATCCTGAGACAGGAAGCCTATATAGATATGTAGTGAGTTGGCTCCAGATTGGTGGTCATAGTCCAGACGGCGGCTTGACAATTAACGACACGAAATACCGCTAAGAAATCAAAACCGTGTTGTTCCAGCCAGGGTTTCATAAAAGGGCGATCCTCGGCAATCTGCTTTTTCAATTCCAGATCATCAACAAATTCTGCCATGCCGGCAATACGCACTTGCATATCCTGGCTGGCAAAGCAGACTTCAACTTTTGGATTGAGCTTCATGTGTTGACAGAGTTCTTTCATACTGCCGGTATGGAAAAGCAGGCCGGTCGGATCGGCCTTATAAAGCATCATACCACGCACTCGAGGCTGATCGCCCTCGACGGTGGCTAGATAACATACTGGATTAGTCTGTAGAAATTCATAGATCTGTTCCGTTGTCATAATTAGTAAAACTCCTGATTTTGAATATGACTTAATTGGCAATAACCGGTAAAATAATATGGGATGCGTAAACCCTGCCGTGATAAACCTGCTGCTTGGCCTTTTTAAGTTGGGTATCCTGTCCAAAAGGATGCCCCGTGTTAGGATTGCGATCGAAACGGGGAAAATTACTGGAGGAGATTTCCAGTCGTATTCGGTGGCCTTTCAGAAAAGCGTTACTGGTGACGCCCAGATCGATGGTATATTTTTCCACCTGTCCCGGCGTCAGCAGCAGCTCCTGTTCAGATAAGTCACGAAAACGCGCCCGGATAATCCCATCACATAGATTGAATGCCCGGCCATCAGGATAGACATCTACCAGCTTGGCGGTCCAGTCTGTATCGAGCGCGTCACTGGCCGCGTAAAGAATGACTTTAATGGGTCCGATGGCTTCCAGTTCGGTCTCCAGCGGTTCACTGCTGTATACCAGCACATCCTCACGTTGTTCCGCGCTGATTTGATTGCGCGGCCCATCCGGACAGCCGACCAGATTGCTGCCGCCCAAGGTGATAACCGGATTCTCCGGATCATACACATATCGATCCACCGGCTCGTTTTCAGGCATTTGCGTGGATAAGGCCCCGTCGCCAGACAGCGTATTGGCGGACCCATTGCTGTGCAGATAATAGTTGGTATATGATACGCCGGCAGGAGGCCATTGTTGTTCCTCACGCCACCGGTTTCGGCCCATGACAAACAAACGGTAGGCCGGCCAGTCTTCTACAACATTCTTTTGATCTTTCAGCCAGTGGTCATACCACTGAAGGTGGAATTTCAGCAGATCGGTTGCCGAAGCCCGCCCGAATTCGATTTCGCCTACCCGGCCATTCTGATTCATATTGTGGACCCAGGGCCCCATGATCGTATGAATAGCCGGGGGAGACTGAGTGGATTGGCGCAGTGTGTCGATATGGCGCAGTGCCGTCTCGGCAAAAATATCGTACCAGCCGCCCATAAGGAGAACCGGCGATTTAATCTGGCTTATCTGAGGTAAAACGCCGCGCTGTTTCCAGTAATCGTCATATCGGTAATGCCGGATCCATTCACGCAGGTAGGGCACTTCCTTTCCGATCCCTTTATCCCATTCTTTCAATGGCAAGGTGCCATACGCCTTGTTCCAGTCGGAATAATTCCAGCCATCCATGGCCCGTTTTTCACCGGGACGATACGACACTTCTGCTCCCCAGCCAAAGCCCAGCGCCAGCCGCAGCGCGCCATCATAAAATCCCCCGTCGTAATAAGGTTCAATCAGTGGCACCACTGGCACTAGGCACTTGAGATAATCACCGGCTTTCGGCGCGCTGGCCCATTGGGTAAAACCCACATACGATCCGCCAAAGGTGCCCAGCTTGCCGTTACACCAGGGCTGCTTCAATAGCCATTGCTGCGTTTCGAATCCATCCTTTGCTTCATTCACAAATGGTTCCCAATCGCCTTGCGACCGACCCTTACCACGGCAATCCTGGATCACTACGGCATAGCCATGATTGACGAAATAGTTGGCGTGACCATCGTTATAATCGCCGCCCTTGCCATAAGGAGTACGGCTGAGCAGAACGGGATACTGACCGGCTTCTTTCGGTAAATAGATATCGGTTGACAGGTTCACACCATCCGACATGGGGATGGTGACATTGGATAGTTTGCGAAAGTTCAATGGTTGACGTTGAGCCTGGACCTCCGATTCGACAAGACATAGAAAAACAAAAAGGACCAGGATACCAACTCGCAGAGAAACCTGACGTGATACTGACATTGTTTGCCTCCGGGGTTTGTTTTGCTTATACTTGCATCGATAAACTGTTATCAATACAAATACATTTCATCCCATCATAATCCGGTTTAATTCCAAAACCAACCGGAAAACCAATATTTATAGATGAATAACTATTTCACCAGGTAATCCGTACGGATGCCAATGGGTTGTATAAAAATATCGCCCACGTACTGATGGGCGTCACCCAGTCCGAATCCGGTTTTCATTGCGGCAAAGGTAAGGGTTAAGTCTGCCCGGATTGTCGGATCATATGCTTCACCGGTATCGCCATTAAGACCAGATGGTATGTCCAGCGCAATCACTGGCTTGTCCAATCGATTGATCGCATGGATCGTCGTGCTGAATGGTTCCCGTGGCGGACCAGTTAATCCGGTCCCCAGCATCGCGTCCACAATTAACACACATTGACCGGCGGTTGTCTCAATGATGGCATTCCATGCTTCATCGGATTCATCGCAGAAAAATCGAACCGGCAACCCCATCGCTTCGATAATGTCAAGATTAACTCGGGCGTCGCCTCCAACTTTTTCTCGTGGCCCGCAAATCAGGATCTCGCTTTCGATTCCATGTAAATCCAGTTGACGCGCCACCACAAAACCATCGCCGCCATTATTCCCGGTTCCAGCCACGATCAACACTCGGGGTGGATCCTGGCTGGGAGATTCTTTCAGATAATCGATGATCGCTTCCGCCGCGCCCCGCCCGGCATTTTCCATGAGTACCACGCCGGGAATATGATAACGTTCAATGGCTGTCTGGTCACAATTCCGGATCGCTTCGCAGGATAGAGTCAAGTTATTTCGTTTCATAAACTTCCACTTCACAAATGGTCGGAACTTCATTGGCCTTCAAAAAATCAATCCGTAACCGGTCGGTACTTACCGGCTTATCCAGGGTTATTTCACAGGAATTTCCTATCGTTGTTCCCTGGTAGATGGTTTGCCATCCATTATCAACGCTGGCCTGAATAACGTACTGCTCAATCCGGCCCCAGTTGCCTTCATCAATCAATATTCTGGCAATCGTTTGCTCCTGTTCCAATTCCAACTCCAGCTGGCCCGAGCGCGCACCTTCCGCCGCGCCCCAGCGCGTCTGGCGATTGCCGTCGATGGCTTTATCCGGGCCATATTCACTGCTCCAGGTACTGGATGCCTTAATCGATCGGATCGCTAACGGCAGCGGGGGCAGAGCGGCTTCACCTCGTATATACCGGCCCACTTTTCGCAGTCGTTCCACATCGATGGCGCGAATCCGGCCATTGCGATCAGGCCCGATATCGAGTGAAAAGATGTTCCCGTACCGCACCGCCCCCAGGTAATCGAGGTAAATTTTCTCTGCCGATACCGCTTGTTCATCATTTTCCGGCAGTGAATAAAACCACTGGGCGCCCCGCAATTTAGCCCGCCCCTGACCCTCTAAAATGGGATAGGTGAATTCCGCCAGTCGATAACCCTGGTGACCTTGCATGAAAGAGGCACGGTTTTCGCTGCCGATCGCGTCTGCTGAGGTATTCTCAAGAGGCGCCGGTTTCCCGCGTTCACCAATCCGGATATCGGTGCCGGTCTGATCGCCGTGATTAAAACCCACAAAACATCCCGGTTGCAGCGACTTGACCAGAGCCGCCGTTTCGCCGTGGGACAAGCCGCCCGTCCCCACTGCGTGGTCAAACCAGATATATTCGATCGGTCCATAGCGGGTTAATAATTCCTGTAACTGGGCTTTTTTAATTTCGGGGCGTGCGATGGATTGATGGATGTCTTTTCGGCCCGACCAGGACCAGTCGCCCTCGGAAAAATACAAAGCCAGTTTCAAACCGTGTTTCTCGCAGGATTTTTTTACCTCCGCCAGCGCGTCAATTCCCAGTGGGCTGTTGGTAACTTTACGATCAGTCGTTTTGGTGTCCCACAGACAGAATCCATCATGATGCTTGGTCAGAAACAGGACATAACCCATCCCCGCGTCACTGGCCACTCGGCACCATTGATCCGGATCGAACCCGGTGGGATTAAAAAAGCGGATATCGTCCACCCCCGGCGACCATTCATAGCCGCTGAAGGTGCTGAAGCTCCAGCAGATGAACATGCCAAAACGCAGTTGCTGAAGTTCTTCAGTTCGTTGAGCCATATCGACAGGCGCCGATACTGACGCACCGGCCGGAATAATCAGCATCACGGATAACAACAACCCTGAAAGTATCGGCATCATTTTCATGATAACTCCTTGGTGTCAGGCCAGCCCTCAGCGTGTATTCTTCGGCCGACTTCCCGTAATGTGGCCGTGTCGGTTGGATCGATCGAACCATCGGGCAATGGCCCGGTATTGAGCAGCAGGTTGCAATTTTGTTTGAATGCGTTCGCCAGCAGGGCGATGACTTCATCGGCATTTTTATGCTGGGCGTCTTTGCGATAGCCCCAGACGCGGGGTTGGAGCGTATCGCAGATTTCGTTGTGTTTGTTCCGATTGCCTTCCCAACCCTTGCGGGCGAGTTCCGCGGCTTTCTCGCCAAAACGGGTTCTCATAGTATCTTCCATCGAGTGCCCGCTGCGTTCCGGCGCCGCGAAATCTTCTGTCCCGGTGACTCCCTGTTTAAAACTGATCAGGGTTTGCGGCTGTAATTTTCGGACCAGGGCGTATGTCTCATCCAGCTTGAACAGGTCCGGCCGGCCAAAATACCCGACATAAGGATCGAACCACATCCCGGCGATCGGGCCATAATGAGTCAACAGTTCGCGGATCTGGCCATGGGCATACTCCAGATAGATCTGAAAATCCTCATCTTTCTGCCACCGATACGATGGATCCGGTTTGGGATACGCCGGTTGAACAATAGCATTAAACTTCCGCGGATAAAAATAAGGATGTTGCCAGTCGGCGCCCAGCGAATAATACAAAAACAATCCAAGCGCCTTTTTCTGACATTGTTCGGCCAGTTCCCCGATCAGATCCCGCCTGGCCGGGCTGTTGACACTGTGATAATCGCTGGTGGCCGTCTCAAACAGGCAAAAGCCGTCATGATGCCGACTGGTGATATTGACATAGCTCATTTCCGCTTCGCAGGCCAGATCGGTAATGAAATCGGCGTCAAATTTATCCGGTTTGAAGGTGTCCTTCAGCTTTTTGTAATCGCTGACCGGTATTTTTTCCTGATACATAACCCATTCGCCCCGCCCTAATTGGCTGTAGAGCCCATAATGCATGAAAAGTCCGAAATGTGCCTGGGCAAACCAGTTCCGGGCCGCCCGGCGGGGGTCGCCGGCATAATCACCGGCAAACTTTTTTAAATACGATGGAACGGCCTGGGCGTCAGTCATATCTGCCCACGATCCACTAGCATTCAAAGCAGTCACGCCCATTGCCGCAACCATTTGAAAAAACTCCCGGCGATGATACATAAAAACCTCCGGCAAGAATTGTTCTGACGGTATCAAAATATATTTGGTTTCATCTTAACGGAGTTGTGTCAAATGTCAACAATCCTGCGAGTCAGGATTGAACCTGAATTAAAGCCTGATCGGAAACCCTTCTTTGTAAAAAAACGCATAATTATTACAAATATGGGACTTATGGGAAAAACAACGCGATCCTTCCGATAATCCTTTCAATCGACTAATTATTCATAACTCTTTAAATATTAATCAATTATGTATTTTGAATTAATGGCCGAACACCAAATAATCTAATTTGTTCCAATGCCTTCAAAATTCTAATTCGATAAAATATAAGTAGTTATAAATTTTGCTGGATTTTGCTAACAGGATGTGCCATACTTCTCCCTCTATCGCAATGCCGGAGAAGAGAAAACCCTCTTTGAGATCCTTCCTAATTATGCCTTATAGCCAGATGACAATTCAGGAATTGACCCGATTTATGGGATTTGACTTCCGTCACGTCCAGAAGATGGCCGAACGGGGCGAAATCCCCTGCCAGAGAATCGGCGGCGATTACCGGTTCAACCGGGCCGAAATTACTGCCTGGCTTCAGCGGGAAATTGGCACCATGCACCACACCCATCTGGCGGTGATGGATGCCAGTATTACCTTACATCGCGATGTCGATCCCAAAGATTTGCTGATAACCGGCATGTTGATGATGGAAGGCGTTTGTACCAGCCTGCCGGCCCGCACCAAAAACAGTGTCTTAAAAGAACTGACCCTGCTGGCCAGCCGCACCGGAATCCTCTGGGATCCCGAAACCCTTTATCAGGAACTGCACGAACGCGAAGATGCCGGCAGTACCGCCCTGGAATTTGGCATTGCCCTGCCTCACCCCCAGCGGCCGCAGCCTTACATCATGTCCGACTCTTTCCTGGTCTTTGGACGCACCCAGTCCGGTATCGTTTTTGGCGCTCCCAGCGGCCAGCTCACCGATCTGTTCTTCATGACCTGCTCGCAGGATGATAAACATCACCTGCATGTTCTGGCCCGGTTATGCCGCATGTTGCGCAGTCCAGAATTTGTCGCTGAAATCCGGCGCTGTGAAGATCCCGAACTGTTCATCGAGCTGATGCGTGAACGCGAAATCGATGTTTTGCAAGAATCCTGATGTCTAGCTATCTTCCTTTCAGTACTTATAAAAAAACAGGCGCCCCGGATAAAGGCGCCTGATTGTATTTAAGGGCGGATCCTTTCCAGATCAGAAATGGATCCAGACGATTAACACGGTCCGTGTACCAGCCAGTAACCAATTTTGTCACCGGGCCAGACATCCGCCCCGACACTGCCTTTGCCCCAGTAATGGTCGTTAAAGTTGCAGAGACCGCCAGGCCCGATGACGCCCATCACGCCATAACGCACATCGGAAGGTTGAACTTCTATGGCAGTTTTAATCCAGGCCTGACGAACCGTATGGCCCGACAGCAGATAATTGGCGTATTTGGTGCCTTCTACCGTATTGTCGCTACTGCCAGTCTGATAGCCGCACAAAATGTGCAAACGATAAAAGGCCGGGCCCCAGCGCTGATACCACTGCTTGCCGCCGGATTCTAATTGCAGAGGCCCACAGGCCGCAATTACCAGCCATTCCAGGTCGTAATTGCCCCAGCGGGCTTCGGTATAGTGCAAAAAGCCGTCATTGACATTGCTGGAGAAGGTGAAACCGGTGCCATCGGCATGCCCGGTATAAAATGCCGCGTCCACATTGTCAATCCAGTTGGTATCATCACCGCCGGTATAAACCGGATCTTTAAAGTCCCGCTCCCAGGCATTCTCATCGCCCCAGTTATACCGGACATGGGCCCCGGCATTGCCCAGCGTTGCGACAAATCCGGTCGCGTTGCTCGATGAACCACCCAGACCCTGAGACAGGCCGACCCACTCCGTGCCGACATCCAGTACCCCGCCCACCGGCAGAATCGGTTCATCGGCAAGAACCGGCGGGTCCATCGCCAGCAGGCCAACCGTTCTGCTGGCCGATACCTTGACACCGGCCGCGTCAGTGACGACTACTGTGACGGTCTCAACCGTGGGATCGGGCATGCCTGCGCGTGGATTAACCTTATAATCAATACTCGAGCCTGTCTTATAAGTAATATCGGTTGTGCTGGAGGTCCAGGCATAGGTGTAAGGAGGCGTACCGCCCCAGGTTTCCGTGCCGGCATGAATCGTATTGCGGAAATTGTCCACGAACAGTTGGACCTTGGGCACTACCGCGGAAGTTTGCGCCTGATAGGCCGGTAGTAAAATGTTCCGCAGGATGATATCCGGCCCGCCTTGTGGGTTGGGTACCGTTCCGCCATAGAGATAATGAGGCAACAACGATACCAGGTTGGTCGCATCAGCCGGTGCCCAATAAACCAGCTTCGAGGTCAGATTCGGCGTCCCCGGCAGGTTCATGGCCGGCTCACCGGCTACCGGATCGGCCGGCTGGACAAAGCCGTAGACTTCCAGCGCCATCGCGTCCGCCTGAGCCTGCGGCATGATATCATACGAACCGCCGGTCTGAACCGCCGGTAAGCCCAATGTCATATGCACCAGTTCGCCCTGGGCGTCAAAGATAAATTTCATCTTGGCGCCCGGGCCGGTGATCGGGATCGCGCCAAATTTGAACTGATAATTCACCTGGGTATCCAGCGGCACCTGCTTGATCAGCTTGCCATCAGCCCCGACGGCCTCGAACATGGTATGGTCAACAGTCGGAATTACTTCCAGACCTGCCGAAAACGGGACGCCTGCTTTTTGCAAAGCATTACTGACCAGCCCCAGGGCGGTTTTCTCACTTAATACCCTGCCGGTCAGACTCTCAAAATCAAAACTCTCCAGTGTCGTTTCCATGCCCTCTTCATCCGGTTGACCAATGCCCCGATCAATGGTCGGCACGACCTGGAATTTGTCCAGATTGGTATAGCGTAATACCCCGTTGTCATTTTGAATCAATTTGAGCGGAATATTAAACTGCAATGCCAAACCCTGGATGACCGCACTGGGCAGCGAGGTCGCGGAGACTTCCAACAGCGGCATCTGTTCCGGAATACAGACATTCAGCCAGTTCCCGGTCAGTATTTTAAAATCGTTCAGATCCACCACATAATCGCCGTTGATATCACCGGGGCAATCATCACAGCCGGATGGACTGGCCAGTACGCGCAATCCGGCCGCCGAGGCGATGGGGGTGGGGTCGTAAACATTATTTTCATCGGTAATCAACGCATCCGGACACGGCATCTGACCGAAAGTTGTCGAGGCGATATACATCGAATAATTACTGCCGATATCGACGAATTTCAACGTAAAGGTTTCGGTTCCGGTTACTTTCACCGGCGGAAAATCGATATGAATCGGTGTATAACCATAGGTTGTTTTGCTCAGATTGGTTTCAACCCGCACCGAGGCCAATGGATTGGTCATATAGCCGGATGAACGGCGCAATTCGACATTAAACGGGTAATAGCCCGCTTCCTGGCCGGCCAGTGGCACCTCGATCGAGGCGAAACTGCCTTTGACGGTAAACTGGATCCCGCGAGTAGATGCCCCGGCTCCTCCTGTGCCGACCTCATCACATTCCAGTACGACCGCCCCGTCATGCCCCCATCCCGGTGATGCCCCCACCATAATGATAACTGACAAAAGACATAAACACTTCAATTTGATTTTTGCTGACATAACATAACCTCGTTCCTAAAATGATAAATTAAAATTGATATATGGATCGTCTGTTATATTTAAGTATTCCAGAACACCGTGAGTCAATACCTGACATGTTTTTATATTGACTTTTGTAAATTCATGATATCATCCCCTGCACGGTTCTGCAACAATATTTTGAGATCGGTGATTAATCGCCTGATTCCTATCGATAGGGCCGATAGTATCAATTCAATAGGGTTTAAGTGATAAAGTATTATGTTATAGATACTTATTTGATCTGATGGCACCGGCGCCGCTGTTTTGTTTTTCGAATTGGAATTCGATGAGTTAAAGACTTTTTACATTTTAACCAAAAAAATCAAGCGAATGATAGATTTGGCCGACAATTATAATATATATGTTAAGCGAGCAATTCGTATTTGAAATGGTCAGTTTTAATACCCGGTTTCCTGATCACTCTTTACTCAGATCGATAAATTTGCTTAATGTATTCTGATTTACAGGCTCGATTGTTGATTTAAGCATCATTACGTTAAGAGAGACAGATCATGAAATTCAGACAAATTATTTCTTTAACCTTATTGTTGATATTTGCCCTGTTGATGGTGACTTCGATAGTTTTATATGTCATTCCGCATGGCAGGGTCGCTTACTGGGCCAACTGGTCACTTTGGGGAATGGGTAAGGATCTCTGGACCGAATTACATATCAATTCAGGCGTTCTGTTTGTATTTTTGAGTATAATCCATACGATACTCAATTGGAAAGCGATCACGATTTACCTGAAAAACAAAGCTAAGGCTATAACGCTTTTCAAAGGTGAACTGATCGTCGCGATGATTCTTTCGATCGCCGTATGCCTGGGGACGGTCTGGCGCTGGCCGCCATTTTCCCTGGTGTTAGATTTAAATGGTCATTTTAAAGATCTGGGAGATCAAAAATATGGCGAACCGCCGTATGGCCATGCCGAACTGTCTACACTGAAATCTTTTGCCAGAAAGCAGGGCCTGGACCTGGCCCGCTGCGAGCAACGCTTGCAGAACGCCGCCGTCAAATTCGATAATGCCGATCAAACCCTTAAAGAGATTGCCTTGAATAACAATATGGCCCCGCAGCAGGTGTATGATCTTATCAAAGACGCCGTTATAGGTTCAGCCGGTCAACTGCCGTTATCCGAAATACCCGGAAAAATTATCCAGGCCGGCCAAACGGTTCTGCCGGAAGAACCACCGGCTGGAACCGGCTCTAAAACCCTTGGCCAGATTTGTTCAGAATTCCAACTGGACGCCAATCGCGTTATTGCGTATCTGAAGGCGAATGATATTGAAGCGGAAGCCGGTCAAACGATTCGGGCAATCGCTACCCAATACGATAAACATCCACATGATATCTATGCCCTGATTCGGGAAGGAACTGTCAAGGATTGACAGCACGATAATAGTTATCGAGAATGAGAACTTATCCGGACCTTAAAGTGCCTGGTTTTTATCAGGAGAATGGCTGGTGGGATCAATGCCGAACTGGCTCAAGATATCCCAAAAATAATTTTATTTTTCAATAATTCTATTGACTTATATACCCGGTCATATTAATATCTGGATAGTTCGCTTTTTCTGTGTCGTTTTGTTAGACAAATCTTATTCCGGCTTATTGAACGCCTTGGTAATATGAAAAGCGAATCAACTAAATTTAGGCTACACATTTTCTCTAGAAGTGGGTTGGATAGTAGATAGCATGGCGTGATTATCTACTGCCAACCCCGTTTTTTTATCTACCTCATCCCGGCGCTCTTGCGACTTTCCGATATTGGCCAATTTGACCCATTTCTGTTAGTTGAAGTTAACCAAAGGCCATCCGGGCAAATCATTATAAGACGTTCTATCCATTTAAGTTAGCTCCATGTTCCAATAATAATCGACAGGCGCTAACATGTGCCGAGTAGACAATTTATCAGCTAAAAAAGCAGTAAATATTCACCAGAACGAGGCTATTTAATCAGATATTTTTGTTTATTAAACAACCAAAATACTGGTATAGATCGCGTTACAAAAAAATTAAATCAATAATTTGCAATTGGTAAATTTTGAAAGTTTTTTTCCTCACTTTTTGATAAATTGCAGTATAATAGTATAGAAGCCTCCAGTCTCTGTTCGTTCCATTTGTTCAAGCCCAGGGATGCGTATAAAAAAAGTAGTAACTAGTATCAGTCTAGCTATCGATATGTAACTCATTTTATTGGGGACAACCATGAAAAAACAAAATGCCTTTACCCTCATTGAACTCTTGGTCGTTATTTCGATCATCGCCCTGCTGGTGGCCATCCTGATGCCGGCCCTGAACGCCGCACGCCAACAGGCAACCGGTTCGGTTTGTCTAAGTAACCAAAAAGCCCTGATCCTGGCCTGGACCATGTATGCTCAGGAAAATAATGATAATTTAGTGGGGGGAACCGTATCTGGATATAAAAATGGCGATTATTTCGATTGGCCAGGTACCAAGGCCGCCTGGGCTTATACCCCAACCGATCTCAATGGCTTTCAGGCAACCACTGCAAACGTGAATCAGGATTTGCGGGAATATGGTATTTTTCTGGGTAAACTTTGGAAATATACTCAAAGCTATGAAGTTTATAATTGTCCTGGTGATAAAAATTTCAAGCGTCCGACGCCTAAAGACACTTACAGAACTTATTCTATCAGTGGTATGATGAATGGCGAAGATGCAAATCCGGGTCATAATGCCAGGAAAGCTTATACCCGGTTAAGCCAGATTAAATCACCCATCGAAAAAATGGTTTTTATTGAAGAATACCATCCGGAACAGAACTGGCTGGCTGGCTCCTGGGTTTTACATGTTGTGCTGCCTGACTATATTACCGATAGTTACTGGTGGGATATCATGGCGATCTGGCATAATAAGAAAGGTACCATGAGTTTTGCCGATGGGCATGCCGAAATGATGAACTGGACCGATCCCAGAACTATCGAACTGTCGACATTGCCGACCAAACCGGCAACGAGTTCCAACGATCAGTGGAGTAAAGACAACAAGGATTTACAATTCCTCTCGAGAGCCTATGGTGGAGTATAATTACTCGTGTTTTAAATGAACGGATCAATCTAGACCGGACTCCCTTAAAAAGAAGTCCGGTTTTTTTATTTCATATCCTGATCATCTCAATTTGAGTAATTTTTATATGACCGCATCTGGTTGCAATACATGGATTGTTGCTTGGTTGGCGCTGAAGCGTTATTGTGATTTTAACCATCAAATGATATTGAAAATTTGGTGTCGGAATGGTGCCCATGCCCTGAAGTTGTTGGCTAGGATTGGCAATTACATATCGGGATAACTAATCAGGGTGTCTGTCTATCGAGCCAGCGATTGGTAAGAATCATCAGATCGCTGGTGTTAATGGTATCAACCCGGTCCAGATTCCCCTGGGAACTGGATGTGTTTGTTTTTTGCCAGTGCTTTGAAAGCGTCACAAAGTCGTTCAGGTCAATTGCCAGATCGCCACTCAGATCAGGATCGCCAATGGGTAATTTCGGTTGGTTATAAAAAAGCGAAACCGTGATTGGCCCGCGATCATATCCGGGCCCTTCCATGGTTAGTTCCAGTCCAATATTACCGCTGCCCTGCATGAACTGCAATTCGAATGCGTGCATCCCGCTATTGAGCGGTATCATCGTTGTCACCGTTTTCATGGCATGCAACCCGTCGTTATTCATTACCGCCAATCCATCCAGCAGCAGGCGGCTGCCATCATCACTGCCCAGCCGGAAAATATAGTTTCCGGCCGTCTCGATAAACAGATATCCGCGAAAACGCAGAGCGAAATCGTTGACCTTATCAGCCACGCGCAGATTGACTGTTCCGGTATAGCCGGCGCTAACCGGGGTCAGTGTGTCGAAATCGGGCAAAGTTGCAAAGCTGCCTTCATAATATTCGTACCTCAGCCCCTGGTTATCACAAGGCAGAGTCAGTTGGACCGGCTCATCCGCCGGCGCCATCTCCAGCGTTTTTAAGGTCACACCATGTTCCGGATGGGTAATCAGAATTTCGTGGGCGCCATGAAACGGCCGGAAAGCCACCGCGCCCGTCGTGCTGCTGTTTTGGTGGTCATGTGATGTCCATTCTTCCAGCAGCGCTTCATACCGGCGACCGGCGGCATTGACGGTCCAGTCGGCATTGACCAGATGCGCGTTTTCTCGCCAGTGGGCGTTTTCCCAGAATCCCCACATCAAAATGCCTTGGGTGGCTGGATGGCTGTAGATCGTGCGATAGAATGTTTCCAACGCGTCGGCCCTTAAATTCTCATCCGGAGTATCAACGTCATATTCGGTCACCCAGATCGGCAGGCCGGTTTCCGCGAGAATATCCAACTGATCCCAGAGATAGTCCCCGATAATAGCCGGTCCCATGTGCCCCTGTACCCCGATCCCTCCCACCGGAGCGCCCTGGGCAATCAATGACTCGATCTGCAATTTGTAATCCGGCGCCAGACCGCCGTTGAGAATGTTGTAATCGTTCACAAATAATTGACAGTCTGGATCGAGCGCCTGGGCCTGCTGAAACATCCACGCCCGGATACCATCGCCCAGCCGATCGGCGTAATAGCTGCCATGCAGCATTTCATTATTGACATCCCAATGATAAAAATCGTCCGCATAACGGGGCACCACGCTATTGAGCCGTGCTTCCATGGCCGCTTGCAGATCGGTGTCATCCAGATCCTTTACCCAGTCCTGCACAAACTGCGGCACACTCCAAAAGAGGCAGTGACCCCGCATATAGATATTCCAGGCCCGGCAGAATTCCACCATTTCATCGGGGGTATTGTAATGTAACTGACCCTGACCCGGTTCGGTCTGGGTCCATTTTGTGGCGTTTTCCGGCACGACCCATTCATAATGGTCACGCAGAAACTGCAAGTAATCGGGATTGTCGATATTACCCGAACTGAAAGCCGTGCCAAAACCGAATTGATGGCGGATTTGTCTCAGTTGCACCGACGCCTGATCCAGGGGCCGGCCATCTGCGGTAACAATCTTCAGGTTCATATCCCGTTTGCGGATCTGTTCGATCCGGGCGTTGGCGCGCGCATTCCAGTCATCCGGCACATAAGCTTCCACGATCACATCATCGGCGTAAAATGAAACTCCCGCGCCGGGCCCCTCAAAATAAAGCTGCAAGGTCGTCAGGTCGGTGAGATTTTCGAAGATATAATAGCCTTTGATCTCGACCCAGCGGTCCTGATAGCAGGTAGCGTCCACGACATGATGCCAACTGTCTTCCCCCGCCTGGTTTTTGCGGTGCAGGGTCAGACTGATACCCGCCTGGTCCTGATCGGCCAGACGTACCCAGCCGCCAATCTTATAGGTTTTGCCTTCTTCCACTTTGTTAAGCAGGCTCTGGGCGATTCCGTTCCAGTTCTGCGTGCGGTTGCTGACATAAGCCGAATGCCCACCCGAATGATTCACTGATGAAACCGAGATCGTTGACCCCATCGAATACCAGCCGGTCAAGCCATTCTCGAATCCGGGATTTGTTAAGATATTGGTACCCCAGGCAGGGATGCTGACCGCCAGTATCACCAGTAAGATCCAATATCTCCAGCCGGTCTCAATTCTCATGAAAAATCTCCCTTGGTTTTTATGGGACATCAGTTTCGATACGCGATCCTCCATGATCTTATATAGTATAACAAAATCGGGTGGCCGCGTCAATTGACGTGAGGCAGCCGTTATGACAGACCGAAGGCCCGCAGCAACATGTCGATGTGGGCTTCCCATACCCTGTCCGGTTCGAGCCTGGTCGCGCGTTGAGTCAGTTCTTTCGGACGGACCGGGGTTTCAATCAGGGCCGCAACGGCCTGGGTGATTTGTCTGGGTTGCCGGGGCGATACCGTTATGCATCCAAAAGCCTCCAGATCAGGATCCCGATAATATCGGTCGTTCCGGCTGGTAATCACCGGCAACCCGGCCAGGATCCCCGTCAATATGGAGGTGTTGCGCATATCCGCGCCCCGTTCGGGCAAACTCACAAATATATCCGCCGCGTTCAGGCCATCGATGACTTGCTGATCATCGGCAAACCCTGTCCAGATGAGGTGTCCATCCAGCCCAAGGCGGTTACCCAACGCCCGGCATTGATCGAAATAATCCGGCGAACCCGGGTGCGGACCTCCCAGGATCAGTGTATGGACCGGGTATCCCCTATCAATCAGCAATCGAGTTGCCTGCAACAGTTGGTCAATACAGCGGCCCGGCACCACATATCCAAAATAGACCAGGCAGACCGCTTCCGGAGGAATACTCATTCGCCGGCGGGCCGCCTGCTTCTGACCGGGATCGCAACCTTGAATCTGAAAGTAACTGCTGAAAGGCGCCTTAATAATTTTATCGTCCGCGATGCCCCGGTCCCGGATCGCCTGCCAGTCGCGCTGATTGGACACCACAATCGCGTCAACCGCCCGAAACAGGCCATCGTAACGCCAGCGTGTCAACGGATGGCTCACGGCAATATCATGTTGGAAGACGCACAGCCGGATGTCTGGTTCCCGATGCTTCAGCGCCGCTGCCACCCGGTTCATAACCCGGGCCTTAAACCCCGGATAGTTGACAGTTGGATTCTGGATGAACACAATATCCGGTTGCTGTTGTAAAACCGCAGCGGCGATCTCCTGAAAATGCCTGACCGCCCAGCTTTTAATATCGGCGACGACCCGGCAACCGGCAACCGCGTTACGGTCGATAGTCGAATCGGTTCCCGTGACTACCGTAATATCGAGTTGTTCCCGCCGGATCAGCCGCCGCAATATCTGGGCGACATAAGGCGAAATTCCGCAGGGCACATTCGGATAGCTTCCGGTCAGTATCGTTAATTTCAGGCGTTGAGATGCCATGGCTGCCATCCTGAATGGAACAAAATCACTACGATTTCGATTATTTCAAAGCCTTCGCACCGATATCCTTGCGATAATACGCCCCTTCAAACTGGATCTGTTCGCAGGCGCGATAAGCTTGTTGCTGGGCTTCAGCTATCGTAGCGCCCAGTGCCGTGACTCCCAAAACCCGGCCACCACTGGTGACCAGTTTGTCACCATCCATCGCGGTACCGGCATGGAACACCCTGACATCGTCCAGTGCCTCGGCCGCTTCGATTCCGGTAATGACCTTGCCTTTTTCGTAATCGCCCGGATAGCCGCCTGATGACATGACCACACAAACCGCCGGTCGCGGATCCCAGTTCAAGGTTACTTTGTCCAGGGTGCAATCGCACACCCCCAGCATAACCTCAACCAGATCGGACTTCAGGCGCGACAAAACCGGCTGGGTTTCCGGATCGCCAAACCGGACATTAAATTCCAGCACCTTCGGCCCGGCCGCGGTCAACATCAAACCGGCATATAAAATGCCCTTATAAGGCGTGCCGTTTCGGTTCATGCCATCCACAATCGGCACCAGAATATCTTTTTCAATCTGACGCAGAATTTTATCCGTAACGATCGGGGCCGGGCTGTAGGCGCCCATCCCGCCGGTATTGGGCCCGGTGTCGCCATCGCCGATCGGTTTATGATCTTGTGCAGATTCCATGACATAAATCGTATGGCCATCCACAAAGGCTAGGATCGAGGCTTCCTGTCCCAGCAGTTTTTCCTCCACGACAATACTGGCCCCGGCTTCGCCAAACTGGCGGTTTATCATGATGTCTTCTGCAACCAGCAACGCGTCAGATGGATCGTCACAGACAAAGACACCCTTGCCCTTGGCCAGACCCGCCGCTTTTACGACCACGGCATGGTCGCGGCTGGCGATAAACTGATGGGCGTCGTGAAAGTCGGTAAAACAACGGGCTTCGGCAGTAGGGATCGAACAGGAGGCCATCATCTTTTTCGAGAACACTTTGTCCGCTTCCAGCGCCGCCGCCGCGCCGCTGGGTCCGAATACCTTGACACCCAGCGCTTCCACTTTATCCGCCAGACCCAGTGACAACGGATCTTCTGGGCCGATAACCACCAGATCGATCTTCTTTTCTTTAATGAAACTGATCAGGCCGGGGATGTCATTATCGCTGATGGCGACATTACTGCCACATTGAGCGGTGCCAGGATTGCCCGGTGCGATATATAAATGTCGGCAGAGTTTTGATTTGGATAATTTCCATGCCAGCGCGTGTTCGCGCCCGCCGCTGCCCACTAATAATATTTTCATGGTTGCCAGTGCCTTTCATGCTGTTTGGTTTGGGAATGCTGCTGCAAATATCATAATTTTTTCCAGAAGGCAATCAGTTCGCTAGTGGTTACATACAGCCACAAACGAGTGCCTCCTGATTAATAGACACTGAATTTTAACCCGATTCTGGTAAAAATCACCTTTTTTTTAAATTATATACCCGGCCTGAAGCCGCAATATTAATCTCTGATATGAATAAAAGGGGGGCTGATGGGTGGAGAATGGAATTCAGCCGGATTATTTCTGAGGAAATGGATTACTGTTTTCCTCAATCAGTCCCAGCTCTTTCAGTGACTGATACAGCTTTTGGGGTTCGATCGGTTTGATCAGGTACCCTTCACACCCGATATCGAACGAGTTAAGAATCATTTTTCGTTCATCCACGGCTGTGGTCATCAGGATTTTTACCACATCCAATCCCTGAATTTTATGGTCTGCTTCAATCTGACGGATTATCTTCAAGGCTTCCTGACCGTCCATTTCCGGCATCATGATATCCATGCAAATCAGATCATAAGGGCGACCGGAATCCAGAGATACTTGAAACGCGTTGACCGCCTCGCGACCGTTGACGGCAATATCACATTCCCCAAAGGGCTGCAATAAGCGTAATAAATATTTGCGATTTACAAAATTATCCTCGACAATCAACGTCTTCATTCGCGAATCTCCATCTCTCAAATTTCTCTAGTGTTATCGGGAGTGCGGGCGCACAGGATTAACCAAGCTTTGGCTTAAAGAAAATCGGCAAAAAAATACCTCGAAAATAGCCGGCATCCCGAAAATACAGAATTCTATGCTTATAACACCGGTTATAAGGCCACTTTCTTCATACGGGCTATTGAAAAATGAAAATTATGGGACAAAATGTTCACAGAAATAGTTGAAAATGCAATTTTTGTTTATTGTGTCGCAAAATGACGAATAATTGTCGCAAAACAGGGTGTATTTAATTGCGGTTAGTGGTATAATTTATAAGGGTAGTTTGCTCTGCCTCTCCCTTTACTTTATGGAAATCTTTTCCAATTCATTTAAATTAAAAGATTTAAGAAAATAAGCATTTTAAACTTTTAATAAGTTAAGCGGTTAAATATTTATTGTTCACATGTGAAACGGAATGCGGCCGTGTCGCATGGGTGTTGAGTAGTTATTGCCTTGGGAGATCTTTTATATGAAACGAAAAACTGGTTTTACGCTGATCGAACTACTGGTTGTCATATCGATCATTGCTCTGCTGGTTGCCATTTTAATGCCGGCGCTCGGTAAAGCCCGCGAACAGGGTAAACGCACCGTCTGTCTGAGTAATCTGAAAAGCCTGAGTATGACTTGGATCATGTATGCGGATGACAATAATGGCAGTATTGTCAGCGGCCGGACTACCAATCTGGTGACGGTCACTTCTAACCCGCCAGTGTTCCGTATCGATCCCAGTCCCAACTGGCAAAAACAGTCTGAAAAACCCTGGGTGGCCTATTATGCCTTAACGGCGGGTACTTTTACCGATTTTGACCGTGAGGCAATGAAGGCCTGTGTCGATCTGGGGGCCATGTGGAAATATAACCAGAGCTACGATATTTATCGCTGCCCGATTGGCAAAGAACATGAAACCAGGACCTATTCGATTGTGGATTCCATGAACGGACATTCCGCGTTCCATAATCCCTCATCCAATCCGCCTACCATCGTTTATTTGAAGCTTGATAACATTAAACGGGGTGGGGAGAGAATGGTTTTTATTGATGAAGGATACGCATCCACCACCAGTTGGACGATTAATCCATTAGAAGTTAAGTGGTGGGATAAACTGCCGGTACGCCATAATAATGGTTGCACCTCTTCCTTTGCCGACGGCCATTCCGAATTCTGGAAATGGGAAGATCCACGGACCATCGATTACTTTACGACCAATGAATCTGGACTGAATGAGCAAACCGCAGCAGTAAATAATATCGATTTCAAAAGGATGCAGCGGGCCTGCTGGGGCAGATATGTAGGTTCAGATTAAAACATCGAGGTTATATTAGGCTGCATACCTGGTATGATCTTATATTTAAACAAGTTATGTGATTCACCGCCTTAGTTGGCAGGCCATGTTTCGAACCTGTTTTAGTCGTCATAGCTTAAACGGGATTTATTGGGAGTCGTAGTGGCTCATGGTGGTTAAGAATAAAGGCGGCCCTTTTTCGATCGGGCCGCCTTTTATTATTCACCCTTTTATAATACACAGTGTATATTATTGGGTTGACACAAAAACTTAAGTTAATAAGTCTTTGGTTTTTCAATCATATCTTATTTAAATATAATGGGTTATGGATAATAAGTCATCGAGCGCCTGCTTCTTTCCAAATTGGACTCTCCGAGCCACGTCTCGAATGACGGAAAATAAATATATTTGCAAAATGATTCCTGCAGGGCTTGACAGGATGGTGGATGTTTATCTAAAATACTCTCTGTGAAAATTTGCACAAGTGGCAAGTGTACAAAAATTGAGAATGTGAGCTTGTGGGATTCGTTCCAGATGGGGGAACTGTCATACCTTTAAGATCAGTGAATTGAACTGGGATTATAGCCGATAGTATCAGTGCAGCTTCAGTTAATCATCACAGCTGGAAATTATCGCCCCAAGCCCGTTCGTCCCCGGTTTTCCACTGGCATACTCTGCCTGCAAACAGTAGAATAGTCCATTTATTTCTTTGGCAACAAACCAAAGGAAATTATGACCGAACCACAATTCCATTGGAATAATGATTCTGGTTATAATTCTTTTTTTAACAAGTACATAGCGTTTATAATACGGCCAGGCCGTTTACTATTTCTTTTTGACAGACTTTTTACGGAGGTTTCTCAATGGCTGATAAGCTAATGCAGACAATTGATGGTAATACCGCGGCAGCGCATGTTGCTTACGCGTTCAGCGAAGTAGCGGCGATCTACCCGATCACCCCCTCGTCCAATATGGGCGAAATCGCTGACGACTGGGCGGCATACGGCCGCAAAAACATTTTTGGTCAGGTTCTCAAAGTGCGCGAAATGCAGTCCGAAGCGGGCGCTGCTGGCGCCGTTCACGGATCGCTCTCCGCCGGCGCCATGACCACCACCTTCACCGCCAGCCAGGGCCTCCTGCTCATGATCCCCAACATGTTCAAGATTGCCGGCGAACTCATGCCCTCGGTCTTCCATGTTTCCGCACGGGCCGTCGCCGGCCACGCCCTCAGTATCTTTGGCGATCACAGCGATGTCATGAGCGCGCGGCAGACCGGGTTCGCCATGCTCGCCAGCGGCTCCGTGCAGGAAGTCATGGACCTGGCCACTGTCGCTCACATGGCGACTCTCAAAACCCGAGTCCCCTTCGTCAGCTTCTTCGATGGTTTCCGGACCAGTCATGAAGTTCAAAAAGTCAAAGTCATTCCCTACGAAGATCTGGCCAATCTGGTGGATCACGCCGCCATCGCCAACTTCCGTAAACGGGCCATCAATCCCGAAAATCCACAATTACGCGGCACCGCCCAGAACCCCGACCACTTCTTCCAGGCTCGCGAAGCATGCAATCGCTACTACACGGCGGTACCCGGTATCGTCGAACAGTGCATGAACGAAGTTTCCGCTCTCACCGGACGCTCTTATAAACTGTTCGATTACGTCGGCGCGCCCGATGCCGATAAGCTCATTATCATGATGGGCTCCGGCAGCGAAGTGACCGAAGAAGCCATCAATTACCTGAATGCCCGCGGCGCCAGACTCGGCCTGCTCAAAGTCCGCCTGTTCCGTCCATTCTCCGCGGCCCATATGCTCGATGCCATTCCCGCCAGTGTCAAAAAGATTGCCGTTCTGGATCGCACCAAAGAAGCCGGCGCCCTCGGCGAACCGCTCTATCAGGATGTCTGCACCGCGTTCCTCGAAAGAGGCGGCGATATCCCGCTGATCGTGGGCGGCCGTTACGGTTTAAGCAGCGCCGAATATACCCCGTCCATGGTCAAATCCGTTTACGATAACCTGGACCAGAACGAACCCAAAAACCACTTCACCGTGGGTATTGAAGATGATGTCACCATGCTGTCCCTGCCCATCGCCGAGAAAATTGACGCTTCTCCGGAAGGCGTGATCCGCTGCAAATTCTGGGGTCTGGGTAGCGATGGTACCGTGGGCGCCAATAAAAACGCCATCAAAATCATCGGCGACCACACCGACATGTACGCCCAGGGCTATTTCGCCTATGACAGTAAAAAATCGGGCGGTTTGACCATTTCCCACCTGCGTTTCGGTCACAAACCGATCCAGTCCAGCTACCTGATCGATGTGGCTGATTTTATCGCCGTGCATAACCAGGCCTATGTCAATATTTATGATGTCCTGGAAGGCATCAAAGTCGGCGGCACATTCCTGCTCAACTGCCAGTGGGAAAAGGAAGAACTGGAACAGGAACTGCCCAACTCGATTAAGAAAATCATCGCTGACAAGAAATTGAACTTCTATATCATCGACGCGGTCGACCTGGCCGAAGACGTGGGCCTGGGTGGTCGTATCAATATGATCATGCAGACGGCGTTCTTCAAACTGGCCAACGTCATTCCGGTGGACGATGCCATCAAGTATCTCAAAGACGCCGTGGTGAAAACCTATGGCCGTAAAGGCGAAGAAATCGTCAAGATGAATATCAAGGGTATCGATGAAGCCCTGGCCAAACTGCAAAAGGTGGACGTCCCCGCCGCCTGGGCCGGTCTCACTCCGGAAGCGGCTCTCCAGTATGATGAACCGGAATGGGTAACCAAGGTCATGCGGCCCATCCTGACCCAGCGCGGCACCAGCCTGCCGGTCAGCGCGTTTGCCAGTGAACTGGATGGCTCCTATTGTTGCAGTTCCGCCGACGGCACCTTCCCGACCGGCACCAGCAAATTTGAAAAACGCGGTATTGCCATTACCAGCCCCGAATGGATCAAGGAAAATTGTATCCAGTGTAATCAGTGCGCCTTTGTTTGTCCTCATTCGGTGATTCGTCCCGTACTGGTTACCGAAGAAGAACTCAAAAACGCCCCGGAAACTTTCGAAACCGTCGATGTTCGCGGCGCCGGCAAAGATCAGTACAAGTACCGCTTGCAGATTTCCATTCTGGATTGTACCGGTTGCGGCAACTGTGCCGATATCTGCCCGGCCAAACAAAAGGCCCTGGTCATGAAGCCCATGAAAGAACAGCTCATTCAGAACGAAAACCAGAAATTTGCCATGACGGTTCCGTTCCGTAACGTAATGAGCAAAGACACCCTCAAAGGCAGCCAGTTCGAGCAGTCGCTCTTTGAATTCAGCGGCGCTTGCCCGGGTTGCGGCGAAACGCCTTATATCAAGCTGGCCACCCAGCTCTGTGGCGACCGGATGGCCGTAGCCAATGCGACCGGTTGCTCCAGTATTTACGGCGGCTCCGCTCCGGTTTGCCCCTATACCACCAATGCCGCCGGCCATGGACCGGCCTGGGCCAACTCCCTGTTCGAAGACAACGCCGAATATGGTTATGGTTTCAACCTGGCGTTCAGCCAGCGTCGTGATATGCTCGCCGATAAGGTCAAGGCCGCACTGGCAGCCGGGGTCGACGGCGCACTGAAAGCCGCCATGGAAGGCTGGCTCGAAGGCATGGATGACGCCGATAAGAGCCGCGAGTTCGGCAACCAGATGCGCGGCCTGCTGGCCAAAGGCGCCTCCACCGATCTGCTCAAGGAAATCGCTTCCATGCAGGATATCTTCATCAAGAAGAGCGTCTGGATCGTCGGCGGCGATGGCTGGGCCTATGATATCGGTTACGGCGGCCTGGACCACGTTATCGCCAGTGGCGAAGATGTCAATATCCTCGTGCTCGATACCGAAGTCTATTCCAACACCGGCGGCCAGAGCAGTAAGGCCACCCCAACCGGTTCCGTGGCCAAATTCGCCGCTTCCGGTAAGAAGACCGCCAAGAAAGACCTGGGCATGATGGCCATGAGCTATGGCTATGTCTATGTCGCTTCGGTGGCTATGGGCGCGGATAAAAATCAGTGCATCAAGGCCTTCGTCGAAGCCGAAAAATATCCCGGACCCTCAATCATTCTGGCCTACTCGCCCTGTATCAACCACGGGATCAATATGGGCAAGAGCCAGCATGAAGAAAAACTCGCCGTCGATTGCGGCTACTGGATGCTCTATCGCTACAACCCGCTGCTCAAACAGGAAGGCAAGAACCCGCTGCAACTGGATTCCAAAGAACCCACCGGCGATGTCAGCGCCTTCCTCAATGGCGAAGTTCGTTACAAGACCCTCACCAAACAGTTCCCCGAAGAAGCGGCCAAACTGCATACGATTCTGGCCCAGGAACTCAAAGACCGCTTCGCCATGTACCAGCGATTGGCCCAGTAAAAGATAGCGGATATCTAACAATAAAAGGCGCCCCCGTTTGGGAGCGCCTTTTTTTTCAGGCATCTGACTCAGTTGAGTCAACCAAAAAGTATAAACGTAGTTGCTAACAGTTCGATAATCCAATGAGACTGAAGATTCAAGCTTATCTATGTTGTATGGTACCTATTAAACATTTTTTGGTAAAAGAATCCTGATGTAATCAGTAACAATGAACCCGGTTCTGCTATAAACGTAATCTTTTCATATAAGTTACTGAATCCATGTGTGTCGATTAATTGGATGGCAAAGCTTTCACCGTTTAACCATTCTCCCTTTAGAATACCGTCAGTTATATTGTATTGCGTCTTTGATGTATCGCAATTTATGGTGATCATTTTTCCGGGTTTGTATTCATACCAAACCGATTTGATGGTATGTATAGCGCCTCCGCTTAACTGGAGTTCGCATTCCCGGTTAACAAGGATTTCATCGATGAAACCCCCGGAAAAATTGACCCGGCTTTGATCGGAAGCAAGGATGCTCCCTGTGATAGTTCCATCAATGACGTATAATGAACTATTGTCTCCCAGGTAAAATGTCGATACGGTATCTCCCAACACATTGACAACGGCATCGTTCCTTACATACAGTTGGCCATAATCTTCACCGTCGATATTCAATACGCCATTCGTAATCGTTGTGGCATTGATGGCAAGGTTGTGGCAGCATAACACGGCCCAAAAGAAAATCAGCAACTTTTTCATAACAAATCTCTTTTAGCAGGAATAAGTATTTTGTTTCGTCGAAAAACAAAGCAAGCGCCCAATATCAAAGTGGTCATTATACCCGGCTCTGGGATAAACGATATATTGTCATAAATGTGATTCATGCCATGATAGTCACTGAGTTGCATCGAAAAAACTTCGCCATTAAGCCAGGTGCCGGTCAGCGTGCCGCTGGTTTCATCGTAATTTATACTTGCCCTGTCGCAAATTAAAATAATCGCTTTCCGTGTTTGATGTTCTGTCCAGAATGATTTTAGCGAGTTGATTTGCCCGCCCGATAGTTCGATCAAACAATCATTATTAACCTTAATTTCATTGACACTTCCACCTTTGATATTAACACGGCATTGATCACTTGCTACAATTTCTCCAGAAATATCACCGGATAATACATTAATGATACTTGTTTCACGCATATAAAATGTCGATACGGTATCCCCCAACACATTGACAATGGCATCGTTCCTTACATACAATTGGCCATAATCTTCGCCGTCGATATTCAATGTCCCACTCGTAATAGTAGTGGCATTCACGACAAGATTATGGCAGCATAATATGATCAGGCAGATTGTTAGTCGCTTTTTCATATCAACTCCCCTTAGATGATTCCTTTTTAATTCATCGATTACCGGCTGTGGCGTCACCGGTTTTATTGTCTGCGTATATGAGAGACTTGTTTTGATAAAATAGACCGGAAAATGAACGCCTGAATCTCAAATAGCTGTATGACCCAACTCGTGACAGGCTTACCGTCTGAATAACCGGCGCCGGACTTTTTTGCATTTCATAACACTCCTCATATAAACGCTCTCTCACAATTCTGCTTCTTATTATATCAGATTCAGATGGCCAGTTCAATATAAATTATATTTATAATTGGTGAGTTTTCCCCCTGGGTTTCATTATCAATCGTCGAAACATAGATGAAAACAATCGACCCGGTCAAAGGCAATATGCTGATATGAATAAACAACTCGATATAGAAAGCGATGAAACTAAAACCGACGCAACCATTTTAGCGGTTACAGTAGTAAGCGTGAGTAAGAGTGGGTTTACTGCTCCTACTCAACACTTACAACTGCTTGGTACATCCTTATATGGTATTATACGTTGCCGTATACTGAATGTCACGCTTTTTTAATTTTTCGGGCCGCATCTACCACGGCTTGAATGGTAATACCAAAATATTCGAAACATTGCTTGAACGGGCCGGATGTGCCGAACGAATTCATACCAATGAATATCCCATCCAGTCCCAGGTATTTATACCAGCCCTGGTCCATGCCCGCTTCCACGCCCACGCGCGCCCGGCACGACGGCGGCAATACTTTGTCTTTATAGGCTTTATCCTGTTTTTCGAACAGTTCCCAGCAGGGCATCGAAACCACCTGGGCGCTGATACCCTCTGCGGCAAGCTGTTCGGCAGCTTCCATGACTAATGGAACTTCAGAGCCGCTGGCCAGCAGTAAAATATCCGGGTTATCGGACGCTTTCAGGACATAAGCGCCTTTTTCCAACTGCGTGGCCGATCCATATTTGGTCTGATCGATCACCGGCAGATTCTGGCGGGTCAGCATCAAGGCGACCGGGCCGTCGGTGTGGGTCAGGGCATATTTCCAGGCCTGGGCCGTTTCGTTGGCATCCGCCGGGCGGATCACCAGCAAGTCGGGTATCGCTCGCAACGAAGCGAAATGTTCCACCGGCTGATGGGTCGGGCCATCTTCACCCACGCCAATACTGTCATGAGTAAATACATAGATCACCGGGTGCTTGGCGATGGCCGCCACACGAATCGCGCCGCGCATATAATCGCTGAACACCAGGAATGTCGCGCCATAGACTCGCAGCAGGTCGCTGGAGGTGATACCGTTCATGATCGCGCCCATGGCATGTTCCCGCACACCAAACCGCAGATAACGGCCTTCCGGAGTCGCTTTCTGATAATCGCTGGCGCCCGGATACCAGGTATTGTTCGAGGGGGTCAGATCCGCGCTGCCGCCAATCACCATATCAAGCGTGGGCATCACGGCCGCCAGTGTCTTGCCCGAAGCCGAACGAGTTGCCAGGGCCGTGCCCGCTTCAAATTTTGGCAACAGGCTGTCAATATCCACTGCCAGTTTTCCTGCCTGAGCGGTTTTGATCTTGGCGGCCAGTTCCGGATATTGTTTTTCATAAGCGGCAAACAGCTCGTTCCATTGCTCTTCCAGCGCCTTGCCTTTGGCGACAGCCTGGCTCATATGCTCTTTTACTTCAGCGGGGATATGGAATGAAACCTCCGGATCCCAGCCAAAATTCTTTTTGATTAATTTGATTTCATCCTCACCCAGCGGGGCGCCATGGGCGGTATGGGTATCCTGAAAATTCGGACTGCCGTAACCGATATGGGTGCGAAGCTGAATAATGCTGGGGCGGCCCTTTTCGGCCCGGGCTTTCTCCAGGGCGGCGGCGATCGCTTCACAGTCGTTCCCATCCCCGCCAACTTTCTGTACATGCCAGCCATAAGCCTCGAACCGTTTGGCGCGATCCTCGGTAAAGGACAGGTCGGTTTCGCCATCAATGGTAATATGGTTGTCATCATAGATCACAATCAGGTTATCCAATCCCAGGTGTCCGGCCAGCGAACAGGCCTCCGACGAAACGCCTTCCTGCAAACAGCCATCACCGGCAATCACATAAATATGGTGATCGAAAAGATTGAAACCCTCTTTATTAAACTTGGCCGCCAGATGTTTCTGGGCGATCGCCATGCCCACGCCATTGGAAATTCCCTGGCCCAGCGGACCGGTGGTCACTTCTACACCAGGACAGTGCCCGCGTTCCGGGTGGCCGGCGCATTTACTGTTCAATTGACGAAACCGCTTGAGATCTTCCAGAGGCAGATCATAACCCGTCAGGTGCAGCAGGGAATAGATCAACATACTGCCGTGACCGGCGGATAAAACAAAACGATCCCGGTTCAACCAGGCCGGATTACTCGGACTGTGATGTAAAAAACGTGTCCAGATGGTATAGGCGGCCGGGGCCATGCCCATTGGCATACCCGGATGACCGGATTTGGCTGCCTGGACGCCGTCCATGGCCAGAAAAACGAATGGTCTCGATACTCAGTTGCTCTAAAGACTTCGATGACATAATTACTCCCAAATTATTTAATTATAAACACTTATGCTTGTTTTTCCGGAGGCGGGGCGGGTACGCTTACACTTGACGCAAGTGTTTCAAAATGCTTCTCCGTTCACGATAAAATCTGTAAGAAATTAACGCTCCAAACCTTCTTATGCAAGTAAAAAATACATTAAATGGGCCGCCCGACCCCCTCTCCCATTTTATTAGACACAGTGTTTATTATTTGGTTGACAGAGTGTTGTTTTGAAGCGTATGTCTTTTAATAATAGTTGGTTATGGTGACTTTGCCGACACGATTGAATATTGTTCGTTCCTTAGTTTCCCCAGTTCATCCAGAGCACCTCTTCCCGCGTCTGGCCCGAATTCTTCATATGGGCCTTTGTCGTCAGGGTATCAATCTTCCAGCCACTCAGTTTCTGGTCATAAAGCTCAGAATGATAGCCACTTAAAACCACTTTGCCTTTGCACGCCAGCAGCACATCCAGAAATTTTTCATGATCCTCAAAACTCATCTCATTGGCGTAATGGTTGGTAATCCCTTTATACCGGGTCTGTGGTAAATAAGGCGGATCACAATAGATCAGCGCATCGTCCCGGTCATATTTTTCGATTAATTCAATCGCGTCCATATGCTCCACTGCCACGGTCGCGAACCGTTCCGCCACCTCTTCCAGACCGTCTATCGCCGATAGATATTTCGACACCGGTTCGGCCATCTTCCGCCTGGCTCGCAAACTCATCGTCCAGTGTCGTTTCGTTAATTTCGAAGTGCCCGTCCCGCCAATGGCCTGCCGGCACAACACAAAAAACTTGTAGGCCTCTCTTACCTTGTCTTCCGTTGGCCCTTCCAGCAGACACTCTTCAAAAATCTCCCGGCTGTATGGCGTCAATCTCAATTGCCGGTTCAATTCTTCAAATGGTTCTCGATCCCGCAACACCCGGAAAAAATTCACCAGCCGCCCATCGATATCATTGAATATCTCAACGTCACTATGATCCTTATTCAACAGAATATTCCCGGCCCCACCAAACGGCTCAATATAAACCCGGTGCTCGGGAAAATGCTCAATAATCCATCGAGCGTAATAATATTTCCCGCCATACCAGGCAAACGGCGCACTCGGCCCATTCACATAAAATTCCCTTTTGGGCTCCAATTCGCCGAATAAAAAGTTGCGGGGCGTTGATTTCAAAATGTTGTCTGTCATTGCGATAGTCCGGGCTAATTTGTTATTCCATTTTTAATTGAATAAGGATAGCATGTTGACCTGACTAATACAATCAAGACTCAGTTGAAACTAAAAAATATCAGCAATTTCTTTCAAATAGAATCGACCACTAAATCCATAACATTATGGCACAAATAACCTTACAAAACGTTTCCGTCGGCTATGGCGGTCATCCAGTCCTCGAACAGGTCGACTTGTCTATCGAAAAAGGCCAGCGCCTCTGCCTGGTTGGACGCAACGGCAGTGGCAAATCCACCCTGCTTAAATTGATCGCCGACGACCTCCAGGCTGAACACGGTCAGGTCTTTCGTCAGCAGGGCCTGCGTATCGCCCGCCTGATCCAGCAGGTGCCGGCCGGTATTCAGGGTTGTGTCTATCAGGTTGCCGCCGGCGGCCTGGGCCAGGCCGGAGAACTCCTCGGCCGCGACTATTACCTCAACCACTTCGCCGACCTGCATGATCCGGCCATACTGGATGAACTGGCCGATCTCCATCATCGCATGGATGATCAAAACGCCTGGTCCGGTCAATCTGTAGTCGATGAGACCCTCTCAGTCATGCAACTGGATCCCCAGGCCGATTTCCAGGCACTTTCCAGCGGCATGAAGCGCCGTGTCATGCTGGCCCGCTGCCTGGTGCAACGCCCCGATGTCCTCATTCTCGACGAACCCACCAACCATCTCGATATCCAGACCATCCTCTGGATCGAAGATTTTATCGCCGGCCTCCAGACCACTTTGCTCCTGGTCAGCCACGACCGGGCCTTCGTACGCAAAATCGCCCGGGGTGTCATCGATATCGATCGGGGCCGGGTTACCATGTACCATTGCGACCTGGACACCTACCTGACTCGCAAAGAGCAGGACATCGAAGAAGAAGAGCGCCGCAATAAACTTTTCGACAAACGCCTTGCCCAGGAGGAAGTCTGGATCCGCCAGGGTGTCAAAGAACGCCGCACACGTAATGAAGGTCGCGTCCGCCGGCTCAAAGCCATGCGTGAAGAACGCAGCCAGCGCAAAGATCAGATCGGCCAGGTTCGCATCGAAGTCCAGCAGGCCCAGGTGACCGGCCGCAAAGTCATCGAAATGCGCCATGTCTCCTTTGGCTACCAGAACGAATCCGGCCCCTTGATTGTCAGCGATTTCTCCACCGACATTCTGCGGGGCGACCGGATCGGCATCATCGGCCCTAACGGTTCCGGCAAAACCACCCTGATCAAACTCATGCTCGACGAACTGGCGCCGCTATCCGGCACTGTCCGCCACGGCACCAATCTTCAAATTGCTTATTTCGACCAGTTGCATGCCGCCCTCGATGATGACAAATCGGTCCAGGAAAATATCGCTCCCGGCAGTGACAAAGTTGTTGTGAATGACCGGCCGCGTCATGTGATCGGCTATCTCGAAGATTTTCTCTTTTCTCCCAAACAGGTGCGCAATCCCGCCGGTGAACTCTCCGGCGGCGAGCGCAACCGCCTGCTCCTGGCCAAACTGTTCACCCGGCCGGCCAATATTCTCGTACTGGATGAGCCCACCAATGACCTCGATGTCGAAACCCTTGAACTGCTCGAAGAGGTACTATGCGATTATTCCGGTACTGTCCTGATGGTCAGCCACGACCGCGACTTTCTCAATAATGTCGTAACCTCTACCATTGCACTCGAAGGCGACGGTTTGGTTAAGGAATATGGCGGCGGCTGGGATGACTATCTGATTCAAAGCAAAAAAAATCAACCGGACCCGGCGTCGGATTCCGCCAAAGTGACCCGCCCAAAATCTGAAAAAGATACTACAATCCGCCGTGACGGCACCGCCAAACCGCGCAAACTCTCCTGGAACGAAAACAAAGAACTTCAACAACTGCCCGATCGCATCGAACAGCTCGAAAACGAAATCGAAGCGCTCCACATCGAAATGGCCGGCCCCGATTTCTATAAAAAACCACCGGAAGCAATCACCGCCCTCACTGATCGCAATCGTCAACTCGAGTCAGATCTCCAGACAGCCTACCAACGCTGGGAAGAACTCGAAACCATCAAGCAGGCATCTGAGTAAATAAAAAAAGCCACCGGGTTTGAGGACCGGTAGCTAGCTTCATTCGGTTTCTATCCACCACGAAATCAGAACGGGACTTCGCTCTCCTCCATGGCTTCTGGTTTCTTACGGGTGGGTTTGGCCTTTTGGGCGGGCTTTTCAGTATCGTCTTCTTTTTTAGCGCTGGTTTTTTTGCTGCGCCCCAGCAATTCATCAGCCTCTTCAATGGTTTTCGGCGGCCAGATGCCCTGGGCCTGCAATTCCTTCAGATGATCCAGCTGTTTCATACTGATAATATTCCGGCATTTCGGGAACCGGTTACACCCCAGGAACGGACCGCGCTTGCTGTCTCGAATCACCAGTTCGCCTTCCGCGCATTTCTGACAACGTAATCCCGATGGCTGCGGCGGCGCTTTGGGTGGCTGTACATTCCCGTCTTTATCCACTTTCTGCGTGGTCTTGCATTCCGGATAATCGCTGCAACCCAGAAACGAGCCAAACCGGCCCTTTCTCAGGATCATCGCTTTACCGCAGTTGGGACATTTGTGCTCGGTCTCTTCCGGCTTGGCAATATTACCATCCCGATCGCACGGTGCGGCAAATTTGCAGTCGGGATACGCCTCACACGATAAAAACCGGCCGTTCTTGCCAAACCGGTATACCAGCTTCTTGCCGCAATCCGGACAATCGAAGTCCGAAGGCTGCGTCTCGGCCTTCGCGTGTTTCATTTCATCATGCGCCCGCTCCAGGCTTTCCTTGAACGGCCCGTAAAATTCACTCAACACCTGAACCCAGTTCAGGTGTTGCTCTTCGATCTTATCCAGCTGCTCTTCCATATGACTGGTGAATTGCAGGTCCATCACCCGGGGAAAATGATCCTCCAGCTTGGCCGTCACCACCATCCCCAGGTCCGTTGCGTGAAATTTCTTGTCCAGCTGTTCCACATAACCGCGATCCTGAATCGTCGATATGATCGTTGCGTAAGTACTCGGCCGTCCGATTCCTTCCGCTTCCAGCATTTTCACCAGGGACGCTTCGGTATAGCGGGGCGGCGGCGAAGTAAAATGCTGGGTGTTATTGATATGGACCGGAAATACCTGTTGACCGGTATCCAGATGCGGCAGAATCTGATCGCCGCCGGATACGGTTATGCCGCTGACCTTCATAAAGCCGTCGAATACCAGTTTCCGGCCTGTGGTCCTGAATATCGCCTGACCCATCGTGGTGTCTGCACCGATTTGCACAATCGTAACATCCCAGATGGCGGCTGTCATCTGACAGGCGACAAAGCGTTTCCAGATCAATTCATACAATTTGTATTGCTGGGGGGTCAGGTCGCCTTTGACCCGGTCCGGGGTCAGGGTCACATCGGTTGGACGGATCGCTTCATGGGCTTCCTGGGCGGTTTTTCGGTTCTTTTCGTAGATGATGGGCGCATTCGGTAAATAGGCATCCCCATAGTTGCTCTGGATAAAACTGCGCGCCATGGCAATAGACTCTTCAGCCAGGTGCGTGCTGTCTGTACGCATATAGGTAATCAGACCCACGCTTCCCAAACCGCTCACTTCCACGCCTTCATAGAGCTGCTGGGCCAGTCGCATGGTACTTTTAGTGCTGTAGCCCAGCCGGGTGGCCGATTGCTGCTGCAAGGTCGAGGTAATAAAGGGCGCCGGGGGTTTCGACTTGTTCTCTCGGGTTTCAATTTCCAGTACCCGGAACTCCGCCGGAGAAAGGGCCGTGTATACCGCCTGGGATTCCGCGGCGTCGCCCGGCCGAAACGGTTGGCCGGCAATCGTCGTCAATTGGGTATCCAGACAGCCATGTTCATACATCCATTCCGCTTTTTGTTTTTGAGTCGGACCCTTGTCGCCATGGGTTCCAATGAATTCCTGATACGCGTTCTCCAACTCCGGTTTGTTGCTGCTGCAGAACAGACCGCTGATTTTCCAGTATTCTTCCGGTACAAATGCCAGGATCTCTTTTTCACGATCGACGATCAATTTAACGGCGACCGATTGTACCCGCCCGGCAGACAGACCACGGGCTACTTTTTTCCATAGCAAGGGACTGATCTGATAACCCACGATCCGGTCCAGGATCCGGCGCGCCTGTTGGGCATAAACCTTGTCCATATCCAGTTGATGAGGCTGGTTAAAGGCATTTTGAATACTGGATTTGGTGATCGAATTGAACACCACCCGGCAAAATTTATCTTTGGGAATCTTTAACGCTTCGGTCAGATGCCAGGCGATCGCTTCTCCTTCCCGGTCCAAGTCAGCCGCCAGATAAATCATCGGCGCGTCTTTGGCCGCCTTTTTCAGATCCGACAGCGTTTTTTTGCGGGTTTGAATGATCTGGTAGGTGGGTTCGAAATCATTGTCGACGTCAACTGCCAGAGATTTGTCGGGCAAGTCACGGATATGACCCATACTGGCCATGACCTTATAATTCTTGCCCAGATACTTATTTATAGTCTTCGCCTTGGCGGGCGACTCGACAATGACGAGCGATGCGGCTGAACTCATTGATTCCTATTCCATTTCCAGCAATTTTTATCGCTTAATTGGTATATATTTAGGTATATGATCAGACCCTCTGAAGGGCCGTCCATCAGTATGACTGCAATACCGGGAACGCGTTTTTTGAATATCTGTCGTTTCTATCTGGTATTTTAATCATTCAAAATGTTATTTTCTCAAATTTTTCAGTATCAGAAAGGAGCCAATTAACAAACCCATTCATGATTGTCAAGCTTATTCAGTAAACGACCGTGTGATAATTGTTTTTAGATTGACATCTAAGTGTATATTTAAAAGAATGTTACGAAAATTTTATTTTTTTGCTCGGTTTGCGCGTTATTCGCCAGTGATAATTTATATCAATTAAATGGATTAAAGTGATTTTGAGGGCCGCCCAGCAGGCGAGGGCCCTATAATCTTTTCTCATTTCCTTGGCGAATGCTTATAAACTTTGTATTATCGGACAGACTCCGGCCGCCTGTTCCGCCACGGTTTCGAAACCATGTCAAATACCTGATTTATGATTGCTATTGCGGATTATTTGATTTATACTATCAAATTCTTGATTTGTTGAATGGACCGGTTCTGCCCCTGAATTTTGGGCGGTTGAACCACCATCCATAAGGTGTATCTGTTAATAATTTTGGAGTGATCGTACATGGCTATGCAATGGCTTCGTAAAAATAGTAAAATAATTATGGTATGGATTGCAGTACCTATCATGGTGATATTTCTGCTGCCTTTTACCGGCAAAGGCCGTAATCGTGGCGGCAAAGATGAAGTGTTTGCCCAGGCCATCTATCCGGACGGCGAAAAAATGACGATCCGCCAATCGACTCTGAGTATGTGCCATCGTCAATTGCAGGCCCTGGAAGAATTTGGTGTCAAACGGTTGTCCCAGTTGGGATTCTTTTCCCAGATCCCCGATCTCGGCGGCGTCGGTCCGGTACCGACCATGCTGACCCATTTCCTGGTCTTTGGTGATCCGATTTTCATGAGCCAGATGGGGGTTTATTCACTCCGCTCCATGCTCTATCAGATGGCCGGATCGTGGTCGCAGGATGATGAATCCTACGAAAAAATCACTGCCGAAATCGACGCGATTTTTGATACTGACCAGGGCGATTCCCGCGTTTTGTTCCTGCTACTGGCCCAGGAAGCCCATCAGGCCGGTATCTTCGCCACTGAAGAGCAGATTAATGTCGTTATGGAAACTCGCCGGCAACTGGGCGCCCAGTTGGGCAATCCCGATCTGGCCGGTGTCCTGAATCGTAATGGTCTGACTCAGACTGAATTCCGTGCGGCAATTGGCGATCTGATCTCGATTATGCTCTATGCCGATATGGTCACCGATGGCGATGTGATCAGTGAAAATGAAATTCGCAAAAGTGTCCGCGATGTCCTGGATACCGAGCAGGTGGATGGCTCCTATGTGACGTTCCGCGACAGTTACTTCCGTGAAAAAATCGGCGAACCCACCGATGAGGATCTGCAGAAGTTATTCGATCAGTTCAAAAACGTCCGACCCGATCAGCAGGTCGCCGAAGAACTGATTGCCAATAATCCCTATCGATTTGGATATAAACTGGGGGATCGGATTCAGCTGGATGTCCTGTCATTCGATATTGTCGCGGCTGAGGCGCCCGCCAAAGCCGAATTTGAAAAGCTGTCGTTCGTCGATCAGGAAGACCGGCTCCAGTCCTACTGGTCCGAACACAAACAGGATTATCCCGATCGCGCCGCCCAGACCAGTGAAAATAGCGAACCGAAGTACCAGACCTACGATCAGGCCTGCGACCAGGTCAAGGGGGATTACCTCCGCCAGCAGGCCGTAGCCAAAGTGACTCGGATTCTCGCAGAAGCCAGCCAGGCCATTCAGAACGCCGATGTTAAACCGGTCGATTATCAGAAAATTGCTGAGAAATATTCCACGGATGAGGTCAAAATTCAGTTCCAGCATACCGATTTTATGAACTACGAAAAGGCCTCCGGCTTTGATCAGTCCAGTCTGGGCCGCGCTCGTATTATCCGTTCGGGCCGACAGGGCGCCGGTCTGATGAATATGATCTTTAATTGCGAACCGTTGCGCGACCGGCCGGCGATTCGTCTCGATGAGCCCCCGGTTAAGCTCATGGAAGACATCACGACGGCCCAGACCTGGGGGTATAACAGCAAGCCCGAAAAAGCCTATATTGTCCGCATCGTTGCGGTCGATCGCGAACGGGAACCGGTCTCGCTCACTGACGATGGCCGTCAGGGGGGGGCCGGTGTGGCCCCGCTGGATGATGGAAAAAATGATCTCAAGGAGGCAATCACCAGCGACTGGAAAAAAATGAAGGCGTTCGAAATTGCCTGTGAACAGGCCGAAGCCTTCGCCAAGGCCGCCAAAGACGACTGGACCGGCGCTTTGAAAACCTTCAACGATCAGCTGCGCAAAGACCCCAATGACACCTGGGACCGCTTGCGTACCGAAGAGATCCAGAGCCAGAAAGATATGATGGATCGCTACCGCGATATGATGCAGCAGAATCCGCAATCGCAATCTTACTATTCCCAGGCGCTCAACCGTATCCGTAAACTGATGGAAAACTGCGCCAAAACTTACCGTGATTATGAAGGCAAACCGGAAGGCGAATTGCCGCTTTATAAAAATTTCGAAGAAACCTCCTGTCTGGTCTTTAAAAACCTGACCGTCGAACCGACCAACAAAGACCAGTACCTCAATTATAAAGCAGCCACCGCCCATCAGTTGCTCAACAGCGCTCAGGGCCGGCTCGCTCTGGTGCATTTCAATCCGGATAACATCAAAAAACGATCCGGTTTTAAACTGGCACATCCTGCCAGGGAAGAAACCGAACCGGAAGAAGAAAAAACCGCTGACAATGAACCCGGATCTGAATCTCCCAAGGATCCTTCCTGATTGTGTTGTTGTTTAAAGCCGTGAACAACCAAGTCACGGCGTTTACTTTATCTGTCATAACAATTCGAGTCGAAGGAGAGTGACATGAAAAAGAATCATTACCGAATTGCATTTTTAATTCTGATCGCCGCCACGGCATCCGCCTGGTGCCAGCAGGAGCCCCAACCCGACCCCGCCGATAAACCGGCCGCCGATGAAACAGTTGTTAAGATGGGAAACGCCGAACTGAAAGGCTGGCAAATCGATGTCATGCTCGAAAATCGCGCCGGGAACGATCTGATCAGCGCCGCCGATTTCTGGGTCGATATCCAGCTCAAAGCTCAGGAAGCTCGCCGCCGTGGTCTCGATAAGACCCCGGAAGGCCAGTTTATTCTACAACTCTATCAGGACTATTTCCTGGGCAACCTGCTCACCAAGGTACTCACCGAAGACGCGCCTAAAGCGACGGATGAACAGGCGAAAGCCGAGTACGATGCCAATCCCGATAAATACAAACAGCAGTTTATGGCCAATGTGGAACATCTGACTCTTCAGCAGCGTGATCAGGCCAAAGCGGCTATGGAAGACCTGCAAAAAGCCGATGCCGACTTTAACGCCATCTATCAGAAATATTATCAGGGGCCCGAAGACCGCATGCGGGGCCGCTTGTTCAATACCCCCTGGGATCGCTTAAAGGTTGCCTTGGGCGACCAAGCCGCCGAAGCGGTCAAAAACGCCAAACCCAACGAGGTTCTGGGGCCGTTCCTGGGCATGAAGGGTTTTGAAATCATCCGGGTCAAATCCGTGCGGCTGGAACGCATGCCCGCCTTCGATGAAATCAAAGACCAGATCATTCAGCAGTTGAATCGACAGGCACAGGCCGATTATCCCCAAAAGGTGATTAACGATCTGAAAGAAAAGTCACCCGTAAAGGAATCCGATCGTCTGACGAAACAACGTGAAGAACAAATGAAAAAACAGCAGGAAGCTGCAGAAAAAGCCCGCCAGAGCGAAAACGCCGTTTCGTCGCCTGGCAAATAAGGCCTGATGGCTGAACGCCGATAGGGATAAACCAGCAGGCATTGGAGTGGCGACGCTTCAATGCCTTTTTTTATAGCTTTCAGATAACGCCGATCCTCAGGGATTCTGGTGTTTCAAAATAATATGGCCGACCCCAAAACATCCTCCCGCTCCTTCTTACGTCCGGCCCGGATGATCGCCATCCTGACCCTGGCCAGCCGTATTTTGGGTTTGGTCCGCGATGCCATCTGTTCGCGCTATTTCGGCGCCCAGATCATGCACTATTTTTATATCCCCTTCATGATCCCCAACCTCTCCCGCCGTATCTTTGGCGAAGGGGCGCTCACCTCCGCGTTGATCCCTGTCTATACCCAGCAACGCCAGGAAACACCCGCAACCGCCGGCCAACTGGTCAACAGCGTCCTGACCTTGCTGACGCTGGTCTTATCCACACTGACATTACTGGGGATCATCGGGATTGCCCTGTTTCGCTGGCTTGGTCCCGATCAGGCCCAGACCACCCGCATCATGCTCGATCTGACCATGATCATGTTGCCCTATATGATTCTGGTCTGCCTGGCCGCCGCCATGTCGGCCATCTTGAACGTCCACGACCACTTCAGTCTGCCGGCTCTGACTCCGCTGATTTTCAATTGCGTCTTTATCGCCGGTGTCTATCTCTTTCGCGGGGTTCTGGGTGACGATCCCTGGCGTCAGGTTTATGTCGTTGCCACCGCGGTCACTGTTTCCGGTTTTCTGCAAGTCGGGCTTTTGATTCCCATACTCGCACGCAAAGGGATTTCCGTCCGGCCGAGAATGATCTTCCACGAATCCCCCGTGCGCACCATTATGTCGTTAATGATGCCCATGGTCGTCGGCCTGACCGCCGTGCAGCTCAATACCCTGGCCGACAACCTCATCGCCTTTTTTCTATCCGCCACCGAACAGACCGGCCCGGCCTTTCAACTTTTTGGCTGGACCATCCAGTATCCCGTCGCCGAAGGATCCGTCTCCTACCTGTTCTATGCCCAGCGCTGCTATCAGGTCCCCCTGGGCGTGTTCGGTATCGCCCTCGCTACCGCGATCTTCCCCTATCTCAGCCGGGTCACCGCCCTCGAACAGCGGGCCGAATTCAACCATATCTTTTCCCAGGGTCTCCGCGTGGTATTATTTATCGGTGTCCCTGCCACTATTGGCCTGATCCTGTTGCGAAAACCCCTGGTCGTCGCGCTCCTCCAGGGCAACCAGTTCACTGCCGCCGATTCCGCCGCCACCGCCATGACCCTGTTCTATTACTCGCTCGGTATTGTCGCCTATTTCATGCAGCAATTAATTATTCGCGGCTTTTATTCCTTTCAGGACTCCAAAACCCCCGTCTTTGTTGCCGTACGCGTGATTGCCTTGAATTTCATTCTCAACCTGATTCTGATCTGGCCACTGGCCACCGGCGGCCTGGCGCTTTCTACGGCGATCTGTGCCATGATTCAGGTGATCTTCCTGATGATCATTCTGGTGCGGCGCTATCAACTCTATCTGAAAGAACGCCTCACCGGCTCCATTCTCAAAACCCTCGCTGCCTCCGCCGCCATGGCCATCGCCGGCGTCATTGCCATGCGCCTTACCCGCTCACTGGCCGATGTCTGGCAGTTGCTGATAGTCACCTCCCTGTGCCTGGCCACCTATCTGGGCGCCGCCGCCGGGCTCAAACACGATGAATTGAAAATATTCAAAATCAAGTAATCCGTGATGGCTTGCGGATCATTGGGTCAAAACAAACTTTTTGCAAACGTCCCATATCGGGTGCGATCCGGCGAAGTTCGCTTGTCACCGGATAATCGCCAGCGGCCAACTGATTGACAAGGTCTTTTTTTATCAGTCGACTCTTGAAAGGGCGATCATCGTTTCTTAATCGTGGGGCCAATATAACTGATTATCATACCAGTCCTTAAAAAAGATTAAGCAGGCGGCATAACAGGGGATTGGGGGGGCGGTTAGTAATCGGTCGCTATCACGGTTGGAAGAATGAATGTCTGGTCCGGCCAGTTTATGACAGGCGCCATTGATAATAAGTAATAATAACTTAAGTGGGTTTTTATGCCATACGATAGTTTTTCAGGGGAACAGTGGATCTTTTTGATAGAGTGGCATTGTAATTTAGAAGTTGAGAGCGAGCTGATCATGATAAAAAAACTTTTATGGAAACAACGATTGCTATGGGGTTGTACCGGTCTGATTGCGATGGGGATAATTGGGGCGCTGGCCGGGTGCCCGGCCAGTGATAATCCCACCCCGGTCCGTGACGAAAACAAATCCGCAAGTCAATCCCAACCCGATCGGGAATTCAAAATCCTGCATGTGATGAGTTATCATTCGCCCTGGAAATGGACGGATGACCAGTTAAAAGGTTTCCAATCCGCCCTGCAGGATCTGAAGGTCGAATATAAGATTATGCAGATGGATACCAAGCGCCGCAGCGATGAGGCCTGGATCCGGCAGATCACGGCTGACATTAAAGAGACCATCGATACTTGGAAGCCGGATCTGGTTTATACCAATGATGACAATGTCCAGATCTATGTCTGTAAAGATTATATCAATTCTGGAATCCCCTTGGTCTTCAGTGCGGTTAATGCCGATCCGTCGGAATATGGGTTTGACAAAGCAAAAAATATCACCGGGATTCTCGAACGGATGCATTACGTCGGTACCGTCAATCTGCTCAAAAAACTCAAACCCGATGTGAAAAAAGTGATGATGCTCAGCGATAATGGCAAGATGTGGCCGCCAATGCTCGAACGCATGAAAAAGCAGATGGCCTCGGTCGACAGCGTTGAAGTGGTGGGTTATGAATTGATAGATAACTACGATGCGTTCAGGCAGAAAGTGTTGGATTGTCAGAATAGCGTGGATGCGATCGGGTTCTTTGGAATATTTGAATTTAAAGATGAAACCGGAGCGAATGTTCCGATGGAAACGGTGATTTCCTGGCTCGCAGAACATTCCCACCTGCCGGATTTCAGCTTCTGGAAGGATCGGGTCGAAAAAGGGACGCTTTGTTCCATGGCGGTTTCCGGCGAGGCCCAGGGTTATCAGGCCGGCTTGCTGGCTCATCGAATTCTGGCGGAGGGATTGGCCCCGTCGGATTTGCCCATGAAATCCACGGAAGAAGGGATACCCCTGATCAATTTGCAAACAGCCGAACGACTGAAAATTAAACCGGATGCCGAAACCCTGCTCAGCGCCGAAGTCATTCGCCATAGTACCCTGCCGTAGCGAAGTCGAGCCCCGAAATGAAATTTAGTGTTCGTGGTAAAATCTTGATTTATTTTTCGCTGACGCTGATGACGTCCAGTGTGGTCAGTGTTTATTTTATCAGCCAGGGCATGCGGCAGGCTTATCTTGCCGAACTCCATTCCTCCCTGCTGGTGGTGGGGGGGGAACTCAAAAGTCAGCTGAACCGGATTCGTTCGCTGGGAATCGCCGTTGAAGATATCGAAGGATTCGATCGGGTTTGTGACGATCTGGTGAACCGGAATAAAGTCATACAATATGCCGCGATTATGAATGATGAGGGTCGGATTATTTTTCAAAATCGATCCCAGGTCGCCAACACCAATCTCGATGCCAGTCATGCCAAACTCTGGCTGAAAAAAACCGGAAAGGAAATCACCGGTCGAAATCCGGATGGAGATCGCTGCTATTTTGCCTTGATTCCTTTGTCTGAAATGCCGGGCGAGAACTCCCTTTATTCGGTTTACATCTCGGCCCCGGGGGATGTGATCGATGCCAAAATCGTTCATTTGGTCACCCATTTTTTATCGATTTTCCTGGGGACCTTCGGGCTGGCCTTTTTGTTGCTCCTGTTGGGTTTGAATCTGATTTTAAATCGCCCGTTGAGCGCGATCTTCAAAACCATTCAATCCATCATCGCGGAAAACAACATGGAGCGGCGGGTGCCGGTCTATGCTCAGGATGATATCGGGCAGATTGGTCTTGCGTTTAACCGGATGCTGAATGAACTGCAGGAAAGTACCACTTCGATCGATTTGTTGAATCATGAAATTGAACAGCGCAAACTGGCTGAACAACGGGTCACTCAGGCGCGCGATAACCTCGAACAGGAGGTTCAGCGGCGGACCCGGGATTACCTCCGGGCCAAAGAACAGGCTGAGGCCGCCAATAAGGCCAAAAGCGAGTTCCTCGCTACCATGAGCCACGAGATCCGTACGCCTATGAACGGCATCATCGGCATGCTGAACCTGCTCCGGCGCACCGAATTACATCAGCGCCAGCAGCATTTCGCCGAGGTCGCGGCTGGCTCCGCCCAGACCCTGCTGTCGTTAATTGATAATATCCTCGATCTGTCCAAAATCGAGGCCGGTAAAATGTCTCTGGAAGAAATGGCTTTTGATCTGTTGACACTCCAGGAAGAGGTCATCAGTATGATGGCAATCCGCGCCGCCGAAAAACAACTTAGCCTGTTGTCCTGGGTTCAGCCCGAATTAACCTCCATGGTCCTGGGCGATGCCTTTCGTATCAAACAGGTTCTTATTAATCTGGTTGGTAATGCCTTGAAGTTCACCAGTCAGGGGAGTATCGAAGTGATCTGCTCTCTTGAAAGCCAGACCCCGCAAACAGTCACGGTTAAATTCCAGGTGATCGATACCGGGATCGGTATCCCAAAAGAACGCCAGGATCGTCTTTTTCAGCATTTCAGCCAGGTCGATAGTTCCACTACCCGGCAATACGGTGGTTCTGGACTGGGCCTGTCCATCTGTAAACTTTTGGTGGAAATGATGGGTGGTGTTATCGGGGTCGACAGCGAGGAAGGTCAGGGCGCGAATTTCTGGTTTTGTCTCACCCTCAAGCGAGCCCGCTCGATGGAAAACCAGTCTGTAGATCTTGGCGCTCCCGTTAATGTCCTTATTGTAACTGAAGATCAATCCGTTGGGGCAAACATCCGAAAAATCCTTACCTCCTGTGGTTGCCCGGTTGATTTCGAATCCAGCGCCGGGTCGGTCATTGATCGGCTCGAACACGCCTCACGTCCGGCCAATAACTGGGAAATGGTCTTTATCGATGAGAACATCTCCGATCTGGATCCGGAAATCCTGGCTCGAAAACTCAAAGAACATGCCCAGGATCGGCTGCTCGATATCATTTTAATGGCCTCAGAACACTACAGTCTCGAGCAGGTCCAGCGTTGCGCTTTCAATGAAATCGCGGTCAAACCCATCCTGCAATCGACGCTCTATCGCCTGTTCTCTAATCTCGTCTTACCGGATGATAATGATATGTCAAAACACGCCGATGAGCCCGTCTCAAATAGCAAGTCGGACCGGTCCGTGTCCCATAAGCGCATTCTCTTGGTTGAAGATAATGAAATCAATGCCGAGATCGCTCGCGAGATTATCGTTCAACACGGTTATCTCTGTGATCTGGCCGAAAACGGCCAACAGGCCCTCCAGGCCCTCGGTCAAAAACAATATCATTTGGTTTTAATGGATTGTGCCATGCCCGTTATGGATGGTTTTGAGGCAACCCGCCGACTTCGGCGCGAAGAAAGCGCCGGCAAACGATTCTGTCCCGATAGTCGCCATATCCCCGTTATCGCCCTCACCGCCAACGCGGTCAAAGGCGATCGCGAAATCTGTCTCGAAGCCGGCATGGATGACTATCTCAGCAAGCCTTTTGAAATCGATGATCTGATCGATAAGATTTCATGCTGGACTAATATGTATCCTTCAGTACTTTCATCGAATTCATAAAAACCCAACCGGTCACATCTCATCGGTTTGCCCTGCCGGGCTTTTCCCTTATGCCAATTATACCATCACTTACTGCCAATCTCAGGCGCTTTCCAGTTTTTAGTGCACCTGAACTAAAAATATTGAAAGCAATAAATTGATACGATATAAGTTGACTATAAAGATAATCGACACTTGGAATGCTACCCTGTTGAAACAACCTGTCTCAGGAGATCGACATGTCTAAAATAATATCCTTCATGTTCATATTGTGTGTAATAACTGCCAGTCTGGCCGGAATGGTCGTATCCGATCTTAAGTGTGAGTATCAGACCGGTCTGGTTGGCGTCGACACATCACATCCACGCTTGAGTTGGATCCTGGAGTCGAGCGACTATGACCAGACTCAGACCGCTTATCAGATTCTCGTAGCCGACCAACCGGAATTACTCACCGAAAACGAAGCCAATTACTGGAATTCCAGAAAAACCCATACCGATCAATCCATCAATATCCGTTATGATGGCAAACCGCTTCAGAGCCTCACCCGATATTATTGGAAAGTCCGCGCCTGGGATAAAGATGACCAAGTCACCGCATGGAGTCCGGTCGGCAATTGGATGACCGGATTGATGAATCCAGACGAAATCGAAGCAAAGTGGATTACCTGGTCCAGACCCCTTGAACATGAGGCCTACCATTCAAATATGCCGATCGATCTGAACGATGCCCGCTGGCTTTGGCGGGCGGTTGACACCCCGTTAAGTAAATTGGCCCCTGAAACCCTGCTGTTCAGTCGGACCGTCGACCTGAAAAATACCCGACAACTCAAATCCGCCCTGATTCTCCTCACCGCCGATGACACTTTTCGCCTGCGTGTCAATGGCACCCCGGTGGGCGCCGGCGATAGCTGGCAGGTCGCCTCCATGTATGATGTGCTTAAATATTTGCGCGACGGCAGCAATCTATTCGAAATCGAAATCAAAAACACCTCGCCGGGCCCCGGCGGCATGATCTGTAAAATCGCCTGGCAGGATGCAAACGAACAAAAAGTTCTGGTCTCCGATAGCGCCTGGCAGGTGCGCCAACTGGAACTGCAATCGTCATCCGAACCGGGGCCGGTCCGGGAACTCCACCGCTACGGCAATGGCCCGTGGGGCCGGGTAGGGGGGCCGGGCCAGGACACCTTCTGGACCCAGGATAACGCCCCAGTCCGTTAATAAGAAAAGAATTTACGTTTACGAAAGAAATCCAGTCGGCTTATGCCGTCATTTCCGGCCTGGGCTGTTACGAATTAAGCATCAACGGCCAAAAAGTCGGCCACAAAGTGCTGGATCCGGTAATCACCAATTATAACAAAACCGTACTCTATTCTACTTACGATCTGTCCGGCTATCTCAAAACAGGAGACAACGCCGTCGGGATCATGCTCGCCAACGGCTGGTATAATCCCCACACCCGGGACGCCTGGGATTACCACGCCGCGCCCTGGCGCGACATACCCAAAGCCTTGCTGGAAATCGTCATCACCTATACCGATGGCGCCACGGACCGGATCGCCACCGATACCACCTGGACCGCTTCCAACGGGCCGCTCGTCGCCGATGCGGTCCGCAGCGGTGAAGTCTACGATGCGCGCCTGGAACAACCCGGCTGGGATCAACCCGGCTTTAATCAAACCACCTGGCAACCGGTAACTCTCGCCACCCCTCCCGGCGGGACATTGCGCGCCGAAGTGATGCCGGCAACTACCATCCATCAAACCATCAAACCCATCGCCATCACCGAACCCGAAAAGGGTGTCTACCTGATCGATTTCGGCGTCAATATCGCCGGCTGGGCCCGGCTCAATATCACCGGAAAACGCGGTCAGAAAATCACCCTGCGCTACGGTGAAGAACTGAATAATGGCCGGCTGGATACCGCTAAAATCAAGGGCCTGACTTTTTCCGGTCCTTTCCAGACCGATACCTGCTATTTAAATGGTCGGGGCCCCGAACAATGGCATCCCCGCTTTGTCTACCATGGCTTTCAATACCTCGAAGTCACCGGTCTGACCGAAACACCCACTTCCGAGACCATCCAGGCCCAGACAGTCCATACCGACTTCGAAACCATCGGCTCCTTCAAGTGTTCCAGCGAGTTGTTCAACACCATCCAGGAAATGACCGACCGCAGTTACAAAAGCAATTTCGTCGGTATCCCCACCGATTGTCCCCAGCGTGAAAAAAACGGCTGGACCGCGGATGCCCATCTCGCCGCCGAACAGGCCATGCTCAATTACGCCAATCTGCCCGCCTACGAAAAATGGCTTAACGACTTCCAGGATGACCAGGACCAGAACGGCCGTTATAGTTGTATCATCCCCTCGCCCGGCTGGGGCTCACGCGAGCTCACCGAATGGGACAGCGCCTATATGATCGTCGCGTGGTATCTCTATCTCTACCGCCACGACACCCGCGTTATCAGTGACCATTACGACTCGATGAAAGCCTATATCGCCAATGTCGAAAACCGAATCCAGTCCAGCAACTGGATCGTGAACTTCGGACTGGGCGACTGGGCCAACGACGGCGGCAGCGCGACCCCGGTCCCTCTCACCGCGACCGCCTATTTCTATTATGACACCGTTCTCATGGAACGCTTCGCCCGCATCCTGGACCGGGATCAGGACGCCCAACATTTTGCCGACCTGTCACAAAAAGTCAAAACCGCCTACCACCAGAAATTCTATCACGGCTCCGGCCTCTATGACACCGGCCAGCAGACCGCCCAGGCCATGTCACTCTTTTATGGCCTCGTTCCACCTTCCGAAACCAAAGCCGTACAAAAGAAGCTGGTCGACGCCATCCACGCCCGCGACAACCATCACGACACCGGCATTCTCGGCGCCAAATGCATTTTCCGCGTTCTCAGCGATATGGACCGGACCGATCTGGCCATGACCCTGCTCAACCAGAAAACCCAGCCCGGTTACGGATACTGGATCGAAAACGGCGCGACCACCTTATATGAAAACTGGACCAACAGCCCCGGCTCCCGAAACCACATCATGTATGGCGATATCAGCGGTTGGTTCTACAGCTATCTCGGCGGTATCCGCCCGGTGCCCAACGCCCCCGGCTTCAAACAGTTCATCATCCAGCCCGAATTCGCCACCGGCATCGACTGGGTCCAGGCCGAACACCGTTCGCCCTACGGCCCGATCCGGGTTCACTGGAATATCAAGGACCACCGGTTCACCTGCCGGGTGCATGTCCCGGTCAATACCCGCGCCGATATTATTCTCAAGTCTTCCAACCCCCAATCCGTCAACCTCACCGAAAACCGCGATATCCCCCGGCTCTGTCAGGATAACAAAGCCATCTACACCGTCGGCTCCGGCTCCTATACCTTTACCGGCCCGCAATAAAATATAAAATCGCGCTTCAGTCAACCGGTGTCTTTGGCCGACCCGGCAATGGATTGCTCGACCACTCATGGGGGATCGCTGATGTTTTATTCCTGCGTCAACAGCTTCATTACCGCCGGGTAAAGCAGCTCCGCCACAAAGCGATGCCCCGCTTCGTTCCAGTGCCCGTTATGCACAAAGTATAGCATCTCATCGTTCGCCTCCAATTCGCCCGCCTTTGCCAGCCACGGCTCAATCTGCCACAGGCATTCGATCCCGTTGCCGGCGCAGCGCAGTCCCAGCTCCCGCCCGATCTGATGAGGATCCCAATCCTCGGGTATCCCATATTTCTGCCGGGTATCCTCCAACACCGCCGGTTCGATCTCCGCCAGATTCGGCACATTCAACACCAGCAGCCCGCTGCCCGCCGCCTGTACCCTGGCCTTTAATTCCACCATCAGCTTTTCGGTGATATCCCACGCCTGCTCGATCTCATCCAGGTACGGCGTCTTCCAGAAATAATAATCCATCGGAATCGGATCGATCTCGCCATCCGGCCTGCGCCGCATCTCCGCGGGCAGCTTTTTAATACCCAGCTTCACTGCCAGCGTCAACAGCCCGTGATGATTATTCACCGCGTCACGCAATAATTGACACAGCTTGGAATGACTCACCAGCCGGCTTTTCCAGGTTGTATTCGCCGGCTGCCGGTCAAAGGGCCGTTCCCGTACCGGCTCCAGCGGCAGGTTGGTGGCCGTCAGCGCGCCGGCTTGCCATTCAAAATGGGGAATCGCTATCTGATGAAACGCGTCCCAGTCCCGATTATTCAGCAGAAGATCGTTATAACAGACCAGCAGAATGGTCAGATCCGGCTCAAAGTCACGGGCCACCCGGTCGAACATCTCCAGTTCCTGGGCCGTGTTATAACCGCAGACCCCCGTATTGATCATCTCGACCCGCCGCCCGGCCAGCTCCGGCGCCTGTTCCAGCATCGCTTTCAGCTGCTCGGAAAACAGCGCCTCATAACCGACATGCTGACCCTCGGCAAACGAATCGCCCAGCACCACCACCCGCAAGGTATCCGCCGGTTTCGCCTGGCTCCAGTCCGGCCCGCGAAACCCATACCGATTGGTCACAAACTCGGTTTCAAACTCATCCGTTTTAATCTGATAACGCTGATTGGCAACCGGCCGCCAGCTCAGCCAGGGATCGAATTCATACATCCGCACCAGCGTCTGATCGACCGCCGGCTTACTGACCAGATGCAGCACCAGTTCGGCCAGCATCAGCATCACCACCAGCGTTATCCCCATCAAGGCCAGATTAATCAGAATTTTCTTAAACTTTTTCTTCATCACTCACACTCGGTTAATAGACAATCTCCCATATCCCATTTGTCGGCTATCCCCCGTATTTTCCCACAATAAAAATCAACCGAACCGTTCGCCAAACGTACCACGTCCATCCTGCCCGTGTTTCCCTCCGTCCCCTGCTCATCCTGTTTGAACTCCTTGGTCCGGATATGAATCTGAAAAGATAATTATTATCCCGTCTAAATGGCTGTTTATCTTTGTGGCTTAACGGCTTTGTGTGAACTATTTTCTTTGCTTGCGGCTTGACCGCCCCGTGTCCATCTGCGGTTAATTCGGCAGTCATTCGTAATAAGGCCCGGCCAGCCAGTTTTCCGCCAATACGCTTAAATCCAGCATATCCACGAACCCATCGCCTTCCGGTTGAGGATAAATATCCGCGGATACCTCTCCCGGAATCTCCTGCCACTGGCATGCCAGAATGCAAAAGTCGGACAAGTTAACAAAGCAATCCGAATTGATATCCCCGGCGGGACAGGTGCAACGTGTGATACTCACCGCGTAATCGCCATCCGGATCGGTGTTATCATAGTAAAGCGAGTCGGCGGCGGTAATAAACAGGTAAGCCGCCCCTTGCGGGATTTGTACATAAACATCATCGACAAAAAAATCTTCGGGGATATCGGTCGTCAGGCTGCCATGATAGGTGAGCGGTGTGACATAGTCGATCCCCGCGTCGATGGCATCTGGAACGCGGTTGAGCTGATTGGACGCCAGCAGGGTACTGCTCCCGCTGAAGACCGCGATCATACTCGTGCTGGTATCATGGTGGCTTCCGGCCGTGCCCGGCCGATAATCCCCCAATTGCTGCAGCCGGATAAAATCCCCCGGTCCCAGGGATAAGTCTGCCAGAACAAATGGCTCCGCGTTATATCCGGTGTCCTGATTGGTCCGCAGATAGGTCGCCCGCGGATTAATGGAAAACGGATCGGCAACCGCCAATCCACAAATAAAACAAACCAAAACGACATGAAAAAATACTCGATACATATCATCCTCCCGTATCTTACATAAATATAATATTGAATTCCGATTTTGACCTGCCACCATCATATGACAGTCACCATACCATTAGTTTATCTGAAATCCCCTGTCTTTACAAGCCAAAGTATCTTGTTTTATAAACACACCCGATATTCAACATAACCATCTGACAATCAACCGGTAATATCAAATTCCACATTTATATTCACCACTCATCACCATCCATCCAGTCCCCCCGCTATGCCTTTTTTCCGTACTACAATCCCTCATTGCTTTGTTTTCTTAGCAAGCTTTTTATCCTAATATTTTATAAGCACAATAAATCTAATATCTTATACAACAAAATTTTGACCTCGAACTTTTTATCCTGTCGATCCTGTGATCCTGTCTAAATGGCTGTTTATCTTCGTGGCTTAGAGGCTTTGTGTGAACTATTTCTTCTTTGGTTGCGGCTTGACCGCCCTGAGTCTTTCCGCGTCTTTCCGTGGTTTGATTGGCTGTTATATTTTTCTAATATCTCAGATCTCAAATTTCAAATCTGCCCTCAATTAATTGTCCCATAACTCCCATATTTCCCATAATTCCCACACTTGTTTCCTTCACCTGTTTTCCCCCGCAAACAATCCCCTCATCACACGACACCAATCAGGCCCGCATGAGCATTACCGAAACCCGAAGGATCGAAGATCCGCCTCAGGCGGGTTGCCGGTCTTTATAAAACACAGTGGATATTATTTTGTTGACAACCTGAAATCAACATAAATCTTTAAATAATACATCATTAAGAATAAGTCATCTGAGCTTTGCATCTAAAATTAACTACCACAAAAATGTAAAGTTATAAATATTATGCAATGAAAATACATAATATTTACTTTTCTTCTTATGACAACTCGGTCAATAATACCAAAGTCGACCCAATGGCCCTCAAACCACCCGCCAATCCCCGGCGTGCCCCGCCCCAACCACCCAAACGCTGGTATAACTTATAAACCTCTTACTTTTCCGATAAGGAGCAATTCAGGCCTACCCCTTTAATGTAGAGCGGGGCTTGGCTCAGTTTGAATGAATTGGAAGAGATATTTAATTCCCTGCCAAAATGGTCAATGATTTTGCAGGGCATTTCGGATGCTGGATTCAGCCGAACTTCAACGTCCCCTTCAATATTCCAGGCAACCAGTTGGTATCCTTCTTGGCCTTTGAACAAATAAGCTTGAATTCCAGTTGTGGTCATATTCAATCCGGAAATCTGTTTTACCAGTTGGTAGTTTTTCAACTCTTCAATCATGGTTTTCAGCGCATAATAAGTTTTTCGCTTTTCCTGGTTATTGCCGATCAGGCCAAAGGGGCCATCACCCATATCCTGGCTGCAATGCCAGCATACAACTCGGGCGCCAGCAGCAACACCAATGATATAAACACGAGGAAGGAACGCGGCGGCTAATTCTTCGGTGACTTCCCATGGGCTGCCTTTGAACTGGTTCAGGGGGTAGCCCCATTCGGTAATGTACATATCAAGAGGCCGTCCAATTTTCCGGGCATATTGCGCCCTCAGCCGGCGCATCAGAGATCGGTTGGAACGGTCTTGATCAATAATCGTCCACTCCTTCATCCAGCCATTGGGATCCTGCCCGAAATGGGCGATTTCCGGTCCTGATGAACCCTCTCCAAGGATATAAGGATGTATCGCGAATCCATCGAGACGTTTATCCAGTTTGCCCTCCAGATACCAATAATGATTGGTCCAGACATCTTCATTAGTAATCAACTTGATATTTGGGTCGTACGCTTTTGTCTGGATAATCGCCTGATTGGCCATTTTGATATAATGGTCAATCCAGGGGCAGTTGGCAGAGCCTTGCCACGGACCGCCAAAATGGTTCATTAAACCAAAATTATGTGGTTCATTAAAGATTTCCAAAACCACATCAATACCGAACTGCTGGTGATATTTTGCGGCGGCAACCGCATATGCGCCGAATCCAACGGGGTCATAGGGGGCATTGGGATAGGCGTTGAGATTCGCGCTGTATGTCAATGGGAAGATAACCTTGATCTCATTTTCCCGATAAAAATTCATACGTTTAATCCGATTTTCCGGCCAGGTATATTTCCCTTTTACTAATTCGACATGAGACCAGCTTTGTTCATCTCTAACCCATTTAACCCCCAAGGCTTTTAAATCCAGCAGGTGATCTAATGTTTCTCCCTGGTTAAAATGCACAACCACACCCACCATTTCGCCGAAATCGATTGGCAATGGATCAAAACCAAGCTTGCGATCCTCTCTAATCCGATCAGTATCCTCCGGTACAATTACGGCTAGTACAGAGCCAACAGGTGAGCCGACTAAGCCGATTATGACAAATAATATCTGGCATATCCCATTCATGCAGTTAAACACAGTTAACTCCTTAAAAGATCAGCAATTTTACCAGATTCACTTTATAAAACACAGTGTAAATTATTTTATTGACAACTTCTTAAATCAATATAAATCTTTAAATAATAAAACATTAAGATTAGATTCGCCAAATTTTCCCCTGAAATTAATCTGCCTTTAAAATATAAAACAAGAAATATTATGTTATATAATATAAAAACATAATATTTAATTTGCCCTTTACAACAATTCGGTCTATAATCCCAAAGTCGCCCCAATAGCCCCCGAACCACCCGCCTGAACGAAGTGTGCCCCGCCCCAACCGGCCACGCCCGCAGAGATTCTCTGCGCATAGACCGTGGTGACTTCAAGCGCAGCTTGTGGATGGATTTGTTACCTTGTGAATTCCAATGTGAATCGAGCTTAATGAAAAGTATAAACTCATCCGCCTCCGGCGGATACCCAAAGCGGCCCAACGGGCCGGCATAAAATAGCCCAGGGCAGAGCGAATCCCGTAAAACGGGATGAGCGCCACCCTGGGTAACGAAACAGAATTTTAAATTTTTAACCCCCGCCTCGCAGAGGCGTACCTGCAGGATTTCGCACCGGAGGCGAAAAATAAAACTAACCATGAGCACAGCGAATACCAACATAAAACGAAACAAAGCCAATGACAAAAAATATCACCCTAACCCCAACAACGAAATGAGCTTAACAAAAAATAAAAAAACATCCGCCGAACGGCGGATACCCAAAGCAGCCCAACGGGCAAGTATAAAATAGCCCAGGCAGAGCGAGACCCGTAAAACGGGACGAGCGCCACCCTGGGTAACGAACATGAAAATAATATTTTAAACCACGCCTCGCAGAGGCGTACCGACAGGATTTCGCACCGGAGGCGAAAGATAAAATAACCATGAGCGCAGCGAAATCCCGATCTATCGGGAAACCCAATGCTTAAAATTATTGCCATAACATCAATAAAAAAATGACTTTAACGAAACCCGAAAACATCGGGCCAAAACTTATAACAATCTTTTAACAGGAGGTACCAACCATGTCATCTTCACTAAGACGACTCAGAGCCAACCGTCGCAACGCCCAGAAATCCACCGGCCCCAAAACCCCCGAAGGCAAGGCCATCTCATCCAAGAATGCCATCAAGCACGGCCTCAGCGGCCAGGACCCCGCCCATCTCATCGTCCCCGGCGAATCCGAACTCACCTACCTCGAGTTCCGCGCCGCACTGTTACAAGACCTCAAACCCACCACCTATCTCCAACGCCACATCGCCGACCAGATCGTCTCGGCCGCCTGGCGTCTCGAACGACTCGGCCGCATCGAGGCCGAAATGGTCGACGCCCGCGTCTATAAACTCCGGCTCACCAACGAAGAAATCCGCAAAGACACCGTCATCGACCAACCTTTTGCCCATTCCAGTATCTACTTACCCCGTCACAACGAAGTCGGTACCGCCTTCACCCTCGAAGTCCCCGCCTTCAACTGCCTGGCCCGCTACGAAACTCACCTCAATAGAATCTTCCAGTCCAAACTTAAACTCCTCCAGCAACTCCAGTTACAACCCGTTCCAAACGAACCCAATGTTTACCCCCCGGAGTACCCATTTCCCGATTTACCCCGCGTCCACATCCCCGATCCCCCCAAAATCCCCACGCACCCCAGCGAAGCCAAATTGGCCCCCGAATACATCAAAGACCGACTCCCCGAATTGATGAAAGACCACAGCGTAACTGACGACCAGGTCTTCAGTTACGCCTGCAACCGCTATGAAGCCCTCAACACCTTCTCCCAACAGAACGGCGAAGAAGCCCTCCACGCCCTCGGCATCCCCACCAAACCACCGGCTGATATCCCTATCAAGGAGGAAAAGAAATAAGGGTATCCCAACTATAACAATCCGGCTAATTGACTAACGGATGTACCATATGGTTTCATCCGCCCATACCCGGTACGTCCGCACTCAATAATCTGACTTTTGGATAAGAAGTAGATTTAAAAACACTGGTCGTCTGTCCCCCATCAGAGAATAATTAATCAGGACAGGACAGATTGAAAGAAAGATTCATATCCTCCTTCAATCTGCCGCAGAATGTTCCTTGCCATGCAACCGGCTGCGTAAGTATCAAACCAGGGGGAGATCAGGCTCGGATAGTGTTATTTTGAGTGCCTGACAAAATGATCTTTACGCTCAGTAAAGGATGGTGTTTTATGCATACTTCGATTAACACCAAAGCAGCCGTTTTCGGATTGGGATTGTGTTTATTGCTGACCCGGAACTGTCTGGCTAATCCCGTTATGATTGAAGACCTGTTGTTTCCGGAAGAACTACAGCGTTTCATCGGAATTGTCATCGTCGATATCGCGGTCGATTGTCTGGTCATCATGGCGGGTTATGCCGTGGTTAAGCGTTTTGCACTGCTCTGGGTTTCAACCTGGTTCCAATATCTCTTTTACGTCGTCGTCTTCGGATTTTTAGTCGATGGGGTACTTCTGAAAATTGATGAGTTCGCGCGAAACAGTCCCCTGTATTTTTCCATCAAAATGATTTTGCTGGGCTTTGTCATGCTGGCCGCCGGCAACTACCTCTTTTGCCGGGTTTTCAATAACCTGCCGCCCAGGCATTCGATGGTCGTGGCCTCATTGATGGGCGTATTCACCAATCCGTACCTATTCAATTATGTCTGGGACTATCTCTTCGAACCAGTATGGTGGTAAATGGCATTCCGGTTCAAACAGCTTAGCGACTGTCCGCTATTCATCCAGAGTCGACCTCTGATTAGCAGTGGTTGCCGGTTCTTTATGAAACACCCCTTTATTCCGGGCGTACTGATAAAGAAACGCGACCACCAGCAGGATAACTCCCAGGACCACGACGCCCGCGATCCGGTAAACCTGGCCCAGGTGACTCATATCCAGCAGAAACACCTTGCCCAGTGTCAGTACCAGTATCGCCAGCGAGGCATAGCGAGCCGCCCGAAACTGTTTCCAGAATCCAATGGCCATCAGGCCAAAACTATAGATCGCCCAGGCAATCGAGATGGCCATCTGGCCCAGGAATAGGCCCCGGTCAGGATCCAGGCTTTGCATGCCGGTGAGTTTGAAGTGGAAATAAAGTTCCTCAGTTATCAAAACCCACAAACCGATTACCGCGACCATAAAAATAAACCGGACCAGATTAGCGCTTTTGAAAGATTGACCCTGCCAGTAGATCAGCAAGCCGCTGATCAGAGTGGCAACTGGTAGACACAACGCTGTCAGAAAGCGCGGATTCAAAAACAGCCAGCCAATCGACAGACCGCTGATTGGATAACGATGAACGACCATCTCATAGAGTGAGTAGAAATAGTAAAGCGAAACCAGACAGCCGCTTAACGCCGCCGCCGAAACGATGGTATCCAGATTCTCATTCCGCGGCCGTACCGGCCACGCCGCCAGAATTACCAGAAACAGCGCCATAATAACCTGGTGGCCCTGGAACGTGATAATATCACGCAGGGCAACGGAGAGATCGCTGTCATAACGGCAACCATCATGCCATTCCGTTAAAGAAATCCCCAGCAACCCAATCCAGGCAACCGCCATGCACAACCACATTAAAACGGAACCGGCGCCCTTGAAACCGCTGCCCAGTTGACGATAGATCCAGTGCATCAGGTAATAGCCGGCAAAAACCGAGAACGCGGCCAGCCAGGCCCGGTTGAAAAATGGTTGAATGGCCTCATGATGTAATGGCAACGCGCTTATCAGCGTAATGATCTGGATCAAACCCAGCGCCAACGCTGCCACCTCACACAAACGATTCTGGTAACGCCGGGCGATAAACAGGATAATCACCGCCTGGAAAGACCAGGCGATCATGGATGAATACAGATTGAAATAGAGCGGCACAGCCAGACCAGCAAACAGAAGTGCGATTGTCAGTAACACACTTTTCAGCGGGGTATCATCCGGATATCGAATATGGATCAGTTGACGCAGCCCCAGATGAATTCCGAACAGAACAACCGCGATCCAGGCCAGGCCCGTCCGATAGCCGGCTTCCAGTAAATGATAATAAAATCCAAAAGTCAATGCCGCATTGACCAGCAATAACACACCATCGCTCCATCCCGACCGGACCTTGCGAACCAGTTCATGCAGAACGGGCATAACCAGAAAAATTAAAAAGAACACGCCCAGCCAGACCACCGCCAGTTTAAATTGACTGTCGGGAATACCCGGATGCACAGGAACGTTGTTATACCAGAGGCCGTAAAGAATGAACGCGCCAATAAATGCCTGCCAGTGAATAATTCGCCAGTTGCGATACCAGGCGCAGGCCAGGGCGCCGATACTGAGCAAAGAGACATAAACAAACAACACCGATCCGCCCGCGTTGGATTGCAGAATTACCGGGGTCAGATAACCACCCAGCAACGCCACAAATGCCGCCAGGACATCACGCAAACAGACCGCGTAACTCATAGCCACAATAGTTATCAGGGAGGCAATCATAAACGCCGGTGTCACGCCGAGGATCTGATAAAAATGATTCGCGGTAAAAACCGCCGCGAACAAAATAGCAAACCCAAGCGCCGTCAGCCCCTGCGCAACCAGGCCAAAGTTTTTTCTGCGGGTAAATTCACCAATTCCAATACATAACAATCCGCCCCCGGCCGTCAATGCAATCCGGCCCACTGGTCCCATGAAGCTCTGATCATAAATATATTTAAGAAACAAACCCGCGCCAATCAGCGTGGTAATAATCCCTGCAACCAGGGCCCCGCGCAGTCCAAGCCATTGTTCCAGCCCATATTTCGGTTTTTCCGATTTTGTTTCCTGCTCTATCATAGTATTCGATTTCTCAGGTTCATCCCGGCAGGGCAGTTTCGATTCCAGTTGTGCTTTTTCCTGTTGATATCGATCAAAAAGAGTCTGAGATTTCGGAATAGCTTTAGAAACCGGTGCTTTTATTCCAGATTCTTCCGGCAAAGTGGCACTGGCGCTGTGTGTCTCAGGTTTTACGTGAGACAATGTGGGCTCAGCATGTGTGACAGGCGGTCGGGTAGCTTCCATTGATTTAATTGCGTGTCTGGAATGGGGCAGCGATTCAACCGGAAGGTGTAAAATCGTTTGCTTAATTAACGAAATATCTTCCTCGACACGCCCAAGACGATTGGCAATATAGATCATTATCAAGATGCCTATAACAGATAGAATCGATGTGAGTATCATGTCTTCGGTCCTTAACAGTATATATATTAACTAATGTAGTATAGCATAACAATTTGATCTGAGCAAACAGAATATACGAGAATAATTGACAGTCATATCATTCTGAGAGAATCTAAGAATAATAGTATAACGTAAAAAAATTACTTAAGAATGCTGTAATCAAGCAGTTACGAATTTTTTGGGTAATGAGATTCCCTTTGTGAAACCAACTGTTCCAGATAGTGTACACAAAGAAGTAAATAAATTGGCAAGTTTTGCGTTTTCTCACTAATATGACTGATATCATTTTGGAATTACATGATAAATGATCAAACTGGAGATCGTTATTGCTTAGAACAAGAATCTGGATACCTAGGAAACAGAGGTTAAATAATGAGTCGTAAAAAAGAGCCGGTATCTGTAAGCAACTGGATGACAACAATGTTCATAATGTGTCTTCCGGTTATCAATCTAATTATGTTGTTCGTCTGGGCGTTTGGGGATGGCGCGCCGCCCAGCAAGACCAATTGGGCGCGAGCCACCTTGATCTGGATGTTAATGGGAGTCGCGATGTATATATTCCTGTTTCTGATATTAGGCGTGGGAGCCTATTGGTTTTCGAAAGTGGCGGGTTCATAAAAGAAAGGTTAAAATTGATGGCGGTTAAAATGTTAAAATTTAAAACAAAGTTTTTAATAATGATCCTGGCCGTCTCTCTGGCAGGAACAACTTTAATGGGCGGCGAAGTCAAACGATCTTCGATCCGGATAGAAAATTTAAAATGTGAGTACCAGAAGAATCCATTGGGAATCGATGAGGCCGCTCCCCGGCTAAGCTGGCAGCTTAATTCGGATGAGCGGGGTCAGAGGCAGACGGCATATCGAATTCTCGTTGCGGAAAACCGGTCAGATCTTGAACGTGATCAGGGCGAGGTCTGGGATACTGAAAAGGTATCCAGTCATCAATCGATTCAAGTGTCTTTTGGTGGCCGTCCGCTGGAATCAGGGCGTCGTTATTACTGGAAGGTTCAGATTTGGGATAGGGATGGTTATCTGTCATCCTGGAGCGAGCCAGGTTGGTGGGAGATGGGATTGCTGAATTCAAAAGATTGGACCGGTCAATGGATTGGCGATGGCAAATCTGATCCCGAACGGGATGAGGATTTTTATCAGGATGACCCGGCTCCATTATTCAGACAGGAATTTGATATTAAAAAGCCAGTGCGTCGCGCGCGACTCTATATTGCCGGATTGGGTTATTACAAGGCAACGCTCGATGGTAATCCAATAGGCGATCAGGCGCTGGCTCCGGCATGGACAGCCTATGATAAACGGATTTATTACAGTTGCTTCGACTTGAAGGGCCCTTTGCAACCCGGTCAGCATTGCCTGGGGGTCGCGTTGGGGAACGGTTGGTATAATCCATTGCCATTGCGTTTATTCGGACGGTTTAATCTGCGGGAACATCTGGCGGTGGGGCGCCCGCGCTTTATCGCTCAACTGGCGATCGAATATACCGATGGCAGTAAACAAACAATCGTGAGCGATACCCGGTGGCGTATGAAAGAAGGTCCTGTTCTGAGGAATAATATCTATCTCGGAGAAGTCTATGACGCGCGGAGTGAGCAGACCGGCTGGGATCTGCCTGGATTCGATATCTCTGGTTGGTCATCGGCCGTATCAGTGGATCCGCCGGCGGGACGATTACAGGCCCGGCCGGTACCGCCGATCTGTATTAGCGCAACGCTTAACGCTCAACAGATTCTGCATCCCGCTGAGGGTGTGACGATTTTTGATCTTGGTCAGAACTTTACCGGATGGATTCGTTTGAATCTGCAAGCTCAACCAGGTGCTCGTATCCAGTTACGCTATGGCGAATTGCTGCATAAAGACGGCACTCTCAATCCGATGACCAGTGTCTGCGGCCAGTTAAAAGGGATGCGAAAAGGCCCGGATGGCAAGGAATTGCCCGCGGGTGGCCCGGGAGCGCCGCCCGTCGCCTGGCAGGCGGATACCTATATTGCCCGCGGTGGGGGACTGGAAACTTACGAATCGCAATTTACCTTTCATGGTTTTCGCTATGTCGAAATGACCGGTTACACCGGTCCGGTTACGCTGGATATGATCCAGGGTAAACATTTGCATACTGCCGTTGAACCGGTTGGGCAGTTTCAATGTTCGAACGAACTGGTCAATCGCATTCAAACCATGTGCGAATGGACATTTCGTAATAATCTCATCAGTGTACAGTCAGACTGTCCGCATCGGGAGCGACTGGGCTATGGCGGCGATATTGTCGTAACCAGCGATGCCATGATGCTTAATTTCGATATGGCCCAGTTTTACACCAAAGCGGCCTGGGACTGGCATGACGCGGCGCGGCCGGATGGCATGCTGACCGATACTGCGCCCTTTATCGGGATCCAATATTGCGGTCCGGCCTGGGCCATGGCCCATCCACTTTTACAGGCGCAATTGTATCGGTATTATGGCGACTGGAGAATCATAGAACGGCAGTATGGCACATCGAAACGATGGTTCAAACTGGTTCAGGACCAGGCCAAAGATGGCATTTTCCCAACCGGATTGAGTGATCATGAAGCCCGCGTGGGCGCCGAACCGCCAATGCTGGTCACTCCGTTGTATAGTGAGGCGGCTCGCATCATGTCGAGCCTGGCCGAAATTTCAGGTCAGGATAGAGATCGCGTGGAATATCTGAATCTGGCTGAGCAGATTAAAAGTGCGTATCTGGAGAAATATAATAAACCGGAGACGGGCGTATTCTCTCCAGGATCTCAGACGAGTCAATCGTTTGCATTGTATTTGGATATGGCTCCGGTTGCCGGGCGTGATAGGGCGTTTGACTATCTGGTGAATGATCTGGTCGCCACCAATGAGGGTAAACTGACTACCGGGATTTTTGGAACCCAGTTTATGCTGGATGTGCTGTCGCGGATGGGCCGGGCCGATCTGGCCTGGCAACTGGCCACCCGCCGAGAATTTCCTGGTTGGGGGTATATGCTGGAAAACGGCGCGACAACGTTATGGGAACACTGGCAGTACAGCGACAATACCTATTCGCACAACCATCCCATGTTTGGCTCTGTCAGTCAGTGGTTTTATAACTGGCTGGGCGGTATCCAACCGGCCAGAGACGCCGTGGGATTTAATAAGATCGAATTTCGTCCCCAATTCATTCAGGATCTTGATTGGGTCCAATGTCGTTATCAGTCCATACGCGGGCCAATTGAGAGTAATTGGCGCCGGAAAGATAATTCGATCTATTTAACCCTGGAAATTCCAGTTCAGGCCCAGGCCCTGCTGTATCTGCCGGTCCCTTCCGCAACTGTCGTTCACGAGAGTCGTTTGTCATTGGATAAAATCCCTGGAATTGTTTCAGTCCAAACTGGAGACAATCAAGTGGTCTGTCAGTTGCAATCGGGCCGCTATGAACTGATTATCCAACAATAGAAAAAGCCCGGTGTACATACGATCCGGGCTTAAATGAGTATAATTGTGATAAAGCCGTTTAAGGCCGGGAACGGCCGGCGGCTTTAATTTTTTCCAGCAGTTCGGCAAGTTCCTGGACCTTTTCGGGATGCTGTGCGGCAATGTTGTTTTTTTCGCCAATATCCGTTTTCAGGTTAAAAAGCTGTGGTTCAGGATCGTTACCCAGCTCAGTATTTGTTGAACGGTTATATTTTGCTCCCTTGCTGGGTTGGATATATTTCCAATCGCCTTTAATAATTGAGAGTGAACCGGCATGTTCAATCAGATGATCACGCCCTTGCAATGATTGCCCCAGGAGCGCGTCCATGATGTCAAAGCTGTCCGGCGCGTCGTCAACCGCCAGTTTCTGACCCATCCAGGCGGCCAAAGAGGCCGGGAAATCAACCTGACAGGCCAGGGCGTGACTTTCGCCCGCTTTAATATGGCCGGGCCAGCTGGTAATAAATGGCACCCGGGTACCGGCGTCAAAATTACTGTATTTACCGCCGCGCATGGGACCTGAAGGTTTATGGTTTCCGAGTAATTCAACGGCTTGATCCTGATAGCCATCATCAACGACAGGACCATTATCACTGGTTAGAATGATTAGTGTCTTGTCTGTTAGTTTCAGCTCGTCAAGTTTTTTGACAATCTGCCCTACGCTCCAGTCAAATTGCAAAATAGCATCACCACGTGGCCCCAGGCCGCTCTTACCGGCAAATCGAGGGTGAGGGACGCGTGGTACGTGTATGTCATGGGTGGAAAAATACAGGAAGAAAGGAATGTTTTTATTTCGATCGATAAACGCTTCGGCTTTAGCCACGATGGTGTCAGCCATATCTTCGTCAACCCAACGGGCGGATTTGCCGCCGGTCATATATCCAATCCGACTAATACCATTGACGATCGTCTGGTTATGACCGTGGCTGGGATGCATTTTGAGTAGCTCAGGATTATCTTTGCCGGTGGGTTCATTGCCAACTTTCTGACCATAACTGACTGAAATCGGATCGCCTGGATCAAGTCCGACCACATGATCATTTTCCGTGTAGACACACGGTACTCGATCACCGGTAGCGGGGATCAGGAAGCTGTAATCGAATCCGATTTCACTCGGTCCGGGCTTGATGGTTTTGTTCCAGTCGACGTTACCGTCACCCAGGCCCAGATGCCATTTGCCGATCACCCCGGTCGTATAGCCGGCCTTCTTTAGAATGGAAGGCAGGGTGGTCCGCCCGGGCTCGATAATCATGGCGGCTGAGCCCGGAAGCACACCGGTTCCCCTTTTCCGCCAGGCATATTCACCCGTTAACATGGCATAGCGCGAGGGCGTACAGGTGGCCGACGGAGCATGGGCGTTAGTGAACTTCAATCCACTTGCAGCCAGTTTATCAATATTGGGCGTTTTAATTTCAGTGGCTCCATAGCAGCTGACATCGCCATAACCTAAGTCATCAGCATAGATCAACACCACATTGGGCCGTCGGTTCTCGGCGGCTTTCAATGTTGAAGGCAAAAGGACGGTTGTGGCTACTAAGCCTATATTTTTCAAAAAGTTACGACGAGTTTGCTTGGCTTCGATCATAATAGTACTCCAGAGCGTAAAAATACTGACAGGTCATTTGAGATAATAGTTAATCTTAAAATGAGATGGATATTAGTAAAACGAAATATCTGGCATTTAATTGCGTTTTCCATTCCGAGGTGCCAACAGGTATTAAGCTTACAGGAAAGGATCGTTTATGTCTCACAGTTATTTCAGGTTTATTTTGGTTTGGTTGTTTTTCATTCCTGTGACGGCCTGGTCTGATCAAAAACCCAATGTAATTGTCATTCTGGCAGATGATCAAGGCTGGGGCGATCTCAGTATGAATGGCAATATCAACCTGAATACTCCCCGGATTGACTCTCTGGCACGCGAAGGGGTCATTTTTGACCGGTTCTATGTCTGTCCGGTTTGTTCGCCAACTCGTGCGGAATTTTTAACCGGACGATATCACCCTCGCACCGGAGTTTTCAATGTTTCAACCGGTGGCGAACGTATGGACTTGGATGAAACCACCATTGCCGATACCTTTCGCGCCGCCGGATATGCCACCGGCGCTTTTGGCAAATGGCATAATGGCATGCAATATCCCTATCACCCTAACGGGCGTGGCTTTGATGAATATTACGGATTTTGTTCCGGCCACTGGGGTCATTATTTCAGTCCGATGCTCGAGCACAATGGCAAACTGATTACCGGGAATGGTTATATTACTGATGATTTTACTGACATGGCCCTGGCCTTTATGCATACACAACTGACAGCGGGCAAACCGTTTTTCGCTTATCTGCCTTATTGCATACCCCATTCACCCATGCAGGTACCGGATACTTATTGGGAGCGGTTTGCGAATAAAAAGTTGAATTACCACCATCGCGATCCCGGCAAGGAGGATATTGGTCATACCCGCGCGGCCCTGGCCATGTGTGAAAATATCGATTGGAATGTAGGGCGCATCCTGGACCAGCTGGATGGGTGGAAAATTGCGGATAATACCATTGTTGTCTATTTCAGCGATAATGGCCCCAACGGCTGGCGCTGGAACGGTGGTATGAAAGGACGTAAAGGCTCCACCGATGAGGGCGGGGTCCGGGTACCGATGATTATCCGCTGGCCGGGCCATATCTCCACCGGCCAATGTGTCAAACAAATTGCCGGCGCAATCGATCTGTTACCAACCTTAACAGAACTGGCCGGAATCAATTTGATAGGCGATAAACCGTTGGATGGACTGTCTTTAGCGCCTTTGCTCAGAGGGACTGTCGATAACTGGCCTGAACGGATGATTTTTTCGCATTGGAATGACCGTGTCAGTGTTCGCACACAACAATATCGGCTGGATCAAAATGGCAATTTATATGACATGCTGACCGATTCCGGCCAGAAGCTGGTCGTTAATGATAAATTTCCGGAGGTGGCCAAACGTTTACAACAAGAAGTCGTTCGTTGGCGTCAGGAGGTTCTGGCTGAGCTGGATCGTCAAGCCCGGCCGTTTACGGTTGGCCATCCTGATTTTATATGGACCCAGTTACCGGCCCGGGACGCGATTGCCACTGGTGAAATCAAACGATCCAGTATTCACCCCAATTGTTCCTACTTTACCAACTGGAAACGTATCGAAGATACCATACACTGGCCCATCGAAGTTCTGCAATCCGGGGATTATGAAATTCAACTCTATTACACCTGCCCGGCGGCAGATATCGGTTCTACTTTCGAAGTGAGTTTTAACGGTGATAAGCTTTATAGCCGGATAACTCAGGCACATGAACCTCCTGTTATTGGGGCTGAACAAGACCGGACCCCGCGGACAGAATCTTATGTAAAAGATTTTAAACCGGTAAGAGCAGGGCTGATACATCTGGAAAAGGGCATCGGAGATTTAATGTTAAGAGCCTTGGAAATTCCAGGTAATCAGGTCTTTGACTTGCGTTTAGTGATGCTTAAATATGTCCGATAATTAGAAATTTTCTTAATTGACCTAAAATATTAATACCCAACAAGAAGTATACATTTAAACTTACAAATTTGTTCCAATTTTTAAATTTAAGGATTCTTCAAGGAAATCGATGTTGTTATCTTGTTTTTTTGATAAGAGTTAACGTTATTTATTGTTATTTGGTTCTGAATACAAATTTTGTATAAAATAAGGACCAGTAAGAGTATTTTATATTAAAACCAGTTGAAATATTTGTTGATTAACAGCTAAAAATGCGTTGGTTATTAATTAGAATTGACAGTAGATATTAAAATCACTAAAATAAGTATGCATAGCTTAAAGCCTATAACCTTAACTTGGCAGGAGGGATAATGTCATGTACCGATTGGCTTTGTTGAATGCGATTATATTTGTTATAGGAATATCAGGAATAGGAGGAACAGAACTTCAGGCATCATATGATGTTCTGATCGAATCTGAAAATCTGTTAACATCACCCCAATATGATCTTGTTGCAACGCATACTTTTCATCTTGGGAGTTGTTATGCGATTATCAGGGGGATTGAAAGTGATATTACTGACCAGTGGGAATCGCGGGTAATTCGGATCGACCAGATTGATAATGACCCGAATACAATAATTCTGGTTTCAAATTCCCAATGGAAAAATCTGACAAATTCAAGTGAAACGAACACTATTTTACCCGGCAATCGTATTGGTGTAATTGGTGATTCGTTATACTTTCTTGACCAGACTACCGATTCAATCTATCGGGTTCATACCACTACCGGTGCGATTAAGCGAATTGTCGATCCCAATGACATAGCGGCAGTAACCGGTGAATCTAATGTCAGATTGTTATCGCCTACAGCGTTTTCTCCCTCCCATCAAATTGCATTTTATGAGGAAACCAGCGATAGTTTGTTATTGATGGAACAGGATTGTTCTGTTCGTGTGTTGATTGGCAAGAACGATTTTATTCAGCTTTATGGAAAAACCATGACGAATTATGTTGCCGGAGGTATGACTTATAATGGTGCAGGTGTTTTATTCTGGACCAGCAGCCATCAGGGAAGTTCCGGTACTGGAGGGATTTATCGCCGAGATCCGAATGGAGTGATGAGTCAGGTAGTTGATGAATTAACTATTCGTAAAAACACGAGTTCATTTTATCCTTTTGTTGAATATAATGATATCATCAGCGGTCCGGATGATTATCTTTATTTTTATGACCGCAGGGCTGATTTTGATTCGATTGTAGGGTATAATCTAGCTGATCCGAATTTTACTGTAGTCGTTTCCAGATCTGATCTCATTAATGGTGTGGCAGGGGAAGATAATGTCAACGCTTTGAATATTTATAATGATAAGCTGACTTTTAATTTAATTGGCCGGGTGGGTACCGATATTTATGCGGCCGATCTCCTGAGTGAGCCGAGCCCTAAGGATTGTGCAGGTGCCTGGCAATATCATTATGGTGTCTTAGGTGATTTAAATGAAGATTGCCAGATCAGCCTGGGAGATGTCCAAGTGCTCTCGCAGGGTTGGATGGCATGTGAAGATTATACCTCGTGCCGCACGAAATGGTTATCTGGCATTGATTTACGGATGGATCTCAATGGCGATTTCAAAATCGATGCGGAAGATATGCGTATCGTAGTGGATGGCTGGTTATGGTGTAACGATCCAGAGGATCCCCAATGTGAAGAGAATTGGATCATAACACCATGAATAATTAATAGGTGAGTCTGATGGCTGCCTGGAATCGAGAAATGTGTATTGAGAGAGAAAAAATACGATTAATTCCTCAATTAAAAGCGTTTACTTTGATTGAGTTATTGGTAGTCATATCGATTATTGCATTATTGATCGCGATATTGATGCCGGCGCTTGGCCGCGCGCGCGAGCAGGCCAAAAATACGGTCTGTCTGTCCAATCTGAAACAACTTGGCATTGCCAGTGCCGCATATGCTGCCGACAGCAGCCGACGCTATACCTATCCCGATTGGTATACGGTTGGCGGCTCCAGTTATCGCGTATTGCCGGGTATGATCTCTCCAGATAGCGAAGACGAGGAAGTTTTCGGATTGGCGGCTGTTTTGGACCGTTATAAGATTATTCCGCGTGATAGCGAGGTTTATCTTTGCCCTTTGAACAAAAAGGATACCGAATTTGGCAATACTTACTGGGTGAATATTAATGATAAGGTATCACAAGATCCGCGCAGATATTCTGGCCATAATACCGCTATTTGGATGTCTGATAATTGGAATCTGCGGCCCTATATCAGTGGTATGAGGCGTCAGGACCTTGGATCTGATGGGCAGGGACAGAATGTGGGTTTCTTTCGGGAAAAGACATACTGGCATTGGGGGCGAACAGAACGTTCGGGTACGAATACTACCACGAAGGAAAAAACAAAGGGTGTTAATGTGGTCTATTTTGACTTGAATGCCGGATTCTGGGCGTTTGAATGAAATCAAGGCAACTTGTGAAGATGTAATGCTTAACGGATTGTAGATATAGTAGTTATGTATGGAATGCTACACATTAATGCTGGCATGTTCAGACAATTATATGGAAATAAAATTATTTGACTATTTCACCCAATTTATTATAATAACAGTTACAAATTGTGAATTTGTCATATCCGTCAAATAAGGTAAAAGCCCCGGATGGAACCGGTGGAAATGGCCCGGGATGGCCCTACTTATGTGTCTGTAAGAGTTGCATTTGTTATGCAAAGGACATAGATGTTAATATTTAATTTTGTTGGAGGACAATGTGCGCCTCCAGGAAGGAGAAGTTCGTTATGAAGAAAGCGATGATTTTAGTGGTGGTTCTGGTTGCGGCCGTAACTGTTCAAGCGGCTTATGAAGCAGTCGTTCCGTGGAGTATTATCGAAACTGCCGTGAGTGATCATATGGGTGGGGCGCTGTTGCCCAATTCCTATTCAAAAGCGATTGCGGATGGTTCGACGGTCTATGCCGAAGTGCGCAGTAGTAATCCATCCTATACCTGGTGGGTAAAGGTGACCGATGCCGGTACGCCGGACGCCGCTGCTTCTGTATTGTCGGAATATCCCGGCAATCTGACAACAGGTAATTCTCTGGGAATTTCGGGTGATAATTTAATGATTATTGGCGGCATTCCAGATGAAGTCTGGACTATCAGTAAGACGGATGGTACTCAAGCGGTTTACCTGAGTAAGACTCAAATGCAGGATCAGGTTGGTGGCGATGCCGTGACGAGTGGTTATACTACTGTCAGCCCATCCGGTGAAGCAGTATTCTATGAAACCGATCTCGATCAGATTGTCCAAACCAATGGTATGGGAGTTGCAAGTGTTTTGATTTCTAATCAGTTGATGAATGACGTTATGGGTAGTGCCGGGGTTCAGGGGCAGTTGGCCTATGATGATAGCGGCAATCTGTATCTGGGGAACACTACTACTGATTCGGTCTGGAAATTTGATGGTACCAATTTGACCCAAATCTTTAGTAAGGAAGATATCATTGCATTAACCGGCGAATCAACTGCGGGTATTGCCTCTCAGGTTTACAATCCGGCCGATGGCTTGATTTATATCAGTGAGAATTCTTCCCGCGATGTTTTGAGTTTCGATCCTACAGATCCCAGCGGGACCTTAAAAGTATTTATGACTCGTGAAGATCTGGAAAACGGTGCGCTGGGAACTGCCATCGTTGCCGGTTTCAGTATCTTTAATGGCGAACTGGCTGCGACCGCATACAATCAGGGATCCATGGCGTATTGCACCATTCCTGAACCGACCACCCTGGGACTGATGGTTCTGGGCGGTTTAGGACTGCTCAAACGCCGCAATGCTAAATAATGTCAATTAGGTAACTACTAATCACTCCCGGCGGCATAATGTCGCCGGGAGTGATTACTAACAAAATCGAGAACAGAGTAATGAAGAATCACGTATCGAGATTAATCGCCGGCATCTATCTGTTGGCGCTGATTGGCTCTAGTTATGGCGCCGAATATCGAGTGATGGACCTCCAGGCTTTAGCCGGTCCGGATGGATTTCAGGCTGCTGTTGGCTATGGACTGAATGATCTTGGCCAGGTGTGTGGTCACGGCTTTCGTCCTGATCTGACTGACGGTCGGGCGCAACCGTTTTTTGCCGATCCCTATCAAGGCATTTACAGCAACCTGGGCGATATGGCCGGCGAGTTTGATTCTTTATATGGCGGCAATGGTTATGCCATCAATAATGCAGGTTGGGTAGTGGGACGTAACGAAGACCGTAGTGGCGCCTACCATGCTTTTTGCTGGATTGACGCAAATGGAAATGGCCAGCGTGAGATGGATGAAATGCTCGATCTGGCTGATAGTGAGCCTTATAATCGTTCTTATGCCGGAGAGGTTAGCAATACGGGTTGGGTTTGTGGTTATAGCTATTATTATACAGGAGATGGTAATGTGAACCTGGGTTGGCTCTGGCGCGATCAGAACGGAAACGGACAACCGGAGCAAAACGAAAAAATCTATACGGCTGATCTAATACCCAATGGTGTTAATGAAGCCGGTCAACTGGCATTGACTGGCCGGAATCAAGGCTGGCGCTGGGTCGATTTGAATGGTAACCTGACTGTAGATGAAGCGGAGTTGGTTTCGATTCCTAATACGGTGAATGGAGCCTCCGTGTCGTCAGATGAAATCGATGCTACTGGGCGAGTCGCGGGGGTGATGAAAAATGCCTTAAATGTGAGTATTGGTTATCTGTGGACTGACGCCAATGGTGATAATATTGCGGATCTGTCAGAAATAATTACTTTTGGTACCCCTTTTAAAAATACATTTGTTCGCAATATGAATGATCAGGGACAGATAGTAGGGGGGTGCTTTGTTTGGGATATGCCTTACGGGCGGGCCGCCTATGTCTGGGATTCAGAAAACGGTCAACAAAATTTGAATGACCTGATCGAAACGTTTGAAGTTCCTGGGCGGGGCCCTCTTTATCTCAGTCAGGCGGAGGCGATCAATAATCGTGGGCAGATTATGGTTTCGGGTTGGTTTGATGACAACGGGGATAATAAAAAAGGTTCAACCGAGATAGAGACTACTTTAATGCTGACTCCCATTGTTTCGGGTGATATGAATCAAGATGCTGATCTGGACATGCAAGATCTGGGAATGTTTTCTATGTATTGGCTGCAAGATGGCTGTACGGGCGATGCGACCTGTAGTTTGGCCGATCTGGATGGAAATACTGAGGTCGAAATACCGGACTTGATCACTTTTGTGGAGAACTGGCTAACCAATGCCCACTATCGCTAAATTAAAATTAGTATTTTTTGCCAATATTCAAATTGATTCTTATCAAATGGTTCTGTTTTGGCCTTATTTGCTTGTTGTGATTTCGATTGTGAATTGCACTGCCTTGTCTCAATCAACCCGTTATTACGCAGTGCAATTACGTCCGGCAATCCAGAATCCTTTGGATGCCGATCTGGGAAGACCTTTGCTGGTGCCCGGCCGTCCGGAATACCAAGGCCTTAACGATCATGGCGATCTGGTAACCACCGGTTGGAACGGCGGAAAAAGTTCCGAAGGCACTTACAGCTATCGGCGGCCTTTTTATTACAACTATCAGTTGGATCAAGCCTCAAACCTTGGTGATCTGACAGGTGATTTTGGCGATCCAACCCAACCGGATCGCAATGAAATCAGCGAAGCGCTGGCGATCAATAATCTTGGTTGGGTAGCCGGCTCAAGTCCGGATGCTGAAGGAATTTTAAGACCATTTATCTGGGTCGATCACAATGGCAATGGCATACGCGATCTGGCGCCAATCGATGAAATGATCGGTTTGGAGTTAAATCCTCAGGCGACGCGAGGCGAATGCGTCGATATTACTGACAGCGGCTATGCCCTGATCAGTGGTGATACCGGATGGTATCGGGCCCGGTTCGAGATACAGAATTACCAATTGGTCGAAGTGTGCTCACGAATGTTAGTCACAACCAGTGGCGTATCACGGATTAGCATAAATGAAGTCGGTTCAATCTGTTATTCGTTGCAGGGAACGAATGCGAGTGGCCGGGTCTGGCGTGATCTTAACGAAAACCAATTCGTTGATCCTAACGAGGTTTTGACGATTCCGTCAGTTAGTGCGACCGAACTTGATAATACTGCCTACAGTATCAACAATCATGGCCAGGTTTGCGGTACTATGGATAATGATTTGGGAAGCGTTCTGGGATATGTCTGGACCGATGTGGATCATGATCATGTTTGTGACTGGGATGATACCGATGGAGACGGTATATTCGATTGGAATGAAACTTCAGATGAATTTGACAGATTCAGCGTGGCTCAAGGGCCTTTGAATTTTGTATTCGGGAATTCCTTTGCTCATAATCTCAACGATGCCGCTCAAGTTGTTGGAGGTTACGCGATCAGTTCCAGCCGGGTAGCTTTTGTATGGGATAAAAAAGCAGGCGCTTCCAATTTGAACGATATCACTATTCAGAACTTTGATGGGATTTTAACCCAGTGTCTGGCAATCAATAATGCCGGACAAATCGCATTATATAATAAATATAATCCGGGAACGGGTACGATCGAAGCGTTGACGTTACTGGATCCGATCCGGGCTGATATGGATCAGAATGGTCTGGCCGATTTAGCTGATCTGGGCATTTTGGCCGGTTTCTGGTTTCAGACAAATTGCGAGGGTCGCCCCGGTTGTAATGGGGCCGATCTAAATCGAGATGGCATTGTTGATGTGAAAGATCTGTTAATCTGGCTGAATCAGTGGCTGGAAATACGTGTTTAATAAAGATTAGTGTATAATCCTTTTATGGATTTTATTTGGCTGTCATAAGTTTAGACCCACAAAATTTGTTGCAGCAATTAAAATTTCAAATTTACAAAATTTAGATTAAAATATGGCGATGCAATATGATTAATCAAACACAGGTTAACAATGTAAATTTGATTATTTAAATCTTGATAGATTTGATAATAAAACGTGATAATATCTATAAAACTATTTCTTGAATTATATTGACATGTTTGCTGTTTCTTGAATATTGATAGATGTTTTGTGTTAATACAGAAATTTCGTGGCTTTTTGAATTTGTTCTATAATTGGTACTTGCAAAGGATATATTAATTATGTGTTTAAATAGAGCCATTAATATTAAAGCGATAATTATACTGGCATCAATTTCAGGCTTTGTGACATGCCAGGCCTATCAAGCGCCAGACCAGTTCGAGGTGCTAGTGCCTCAAAACCACATTAGTTATAATGGCAAACAAAGTAAATCAATTGGTGCCTTTACCTATAGACCATCAGACAAACGTTTCTATGTTTCTACCTTTGGATCTAATCAAGGCATTCGTTGTTTTGTTTCGCCAGATGAGTCTTTTCCAGATTGGAGCGCCCACCCTTGGGCATATGTTGAAAATACGGTTAGTGATTCTAAAGGGAAATCGTGGCAATGTGCAACGGTATCAGACTTGGGACGTATAACCGGTTCGACAGATATTGAAGGTGGAATATTTTTCCCCCAAAAAATGGCATTTATAAGCGGAATGCTGTTAAATCCTTCACCGGTTATTATCAATGATATCTATTATGATACGGGACAATTGGTCATTATCAGTGATAATAGTACCGCCATAACTGCTGATGCAACCAAAAGATTTTTGAGTTGGGATTTGCGGGAGATATGGTCTCCTACTGACAAACAGCCTGACCGGGCGAACGCTCATTACGATACCACCAGCTTGATGACAGAAATTTATGGTTCTGAATATGGCTATGGCTGTACTAACTGGAACGATGCTTTCAATAAGCTTATGTCGTTGCAGGATATGGCGAACGCTATTGATAAAGGACCGGTGTCCCCTACTGCTTCAGACCAGGTTGGAGGTCGCCGGGCAGTGTTTTCATCAAATGGCGATAAACTTTATTTTGTATCTATGGATAGTCGCACAGGAAGAATGTTTACAGGGCTTTGGTCAATTGATATTCAGACCCGGCAGATTCATAGGTTGTTCGACGACACTATTTCAGTTTCAACATTTACAACTTCCGAACCTGGAGTTTTGCCTGTATATACCCGTAATTTTACAGATCAAAACTGGGATGAAAATTATGACCAGGTCTTGTTCAATGGTACAGATGCCAGCGGCAACCTGTGTGGATTGAATTGTTTGGTCGACGATGGCAGTATGAGTCCTTCTATTTATAACGTAATTGATGGCTCAGAATTTCTTGATTTTACTGAAACGTATGATCCGAATTATGCGGATTCAGGAGGTTTGTTAAAAATCTGGTCAGTAACGACAGACGATTCGGGTAGTATTTATATGCATACCCGAAATCCAAGTGGTCTGTATCGGTATGATGGCGAAGGGCGTCTGCTGTGTTTGTCCAGCCAGATTCAGCACATTATGTTCAATCGGGCTTTAGGTTCTAATTCAAATAATACGTCCTATTATCGAGCTATGACTCGTCAAATATTGCCTGAATATGTGGATCCAAACAGTCCGGATGCCAAGACCATTACACAGGTTATGTATATGAGTGTAGGTGGATATTGTGTTGCAGGAATTAATGTTTATGAACCGTGTGATTTCAACCGGGATGGAGTCGTTGATCTGGTTGATATGAATTTTTTCAAACAACAGTTAAAGAAAACACGTGATAATGTGTTGCCGATAATAACCGAAGGACAAGCGTTTTTAGACTATTTGAAGGCAGATTTAAATGGGAATGGCAGCTTGAACGAAGAGGGTACTGGCCTTCGAGAGGCTTGTGTTACGGGTAAGGATGTTGAAGTTCTCCATCGCTTTGTTTTGCCTGGGAATCTGAATTTTGACCAGGGGGTTGATATGAAGGACTTTGTCATATTTACCGCTAACTTTTTAATGAACGGTAAAAATTGGGCACAAGGAGATTTTGATTTTGATGATGATGTTGATGCTGCTGACCTGGTGTTGTTGGCTGAGCATTGGCTTGATTATGATGATTAATCTGAGGTGTTATATGCGAGTTAAAATGAGATTGAGAGCTTTTACTTTAATTGAATTATTAGTAGTCATATCAATTATAGCGATTTTGATAAGTATCATGGTTCCAGCATTGGCCAGTTCTCGAAAAAGGGCGCTACATGTAGTTTGTACTACCCACCTTAAAGATATTGGTTATGCGATGAACATGTATGCCATGGATTACGACGATAAATTCCCCGACAGGGATACGCTTGGCGGGTTTCCTTTCCGCGCGACACCTGGATACCGGGATCCTGAAGATCGTCGTGGCTTGCCTGAAAAATATGGACTTGCGGCTGTGTTGGGTGCCAATAATTGCATTGAAGCCAATAGCGAAATTTGGGTATGTAAGGCTCAGCCCTTGTTGTGGATGAAGGATCTGGGGAATACGTATGCATTTAGTATAGCCGCTATGCTTAAGACAACAAAAACTTCTACCATGAAACGGATGCGCACCACCTGGTTGGTCTGGGATAATTACCAATATTATCCTTATACGCCTGGTTTTCTGGCTAATGGTAGCGAGGCAGGATTTGCGATACCCTTAGAAGAACGGAAGATTCCGCATAGTTTTGGTCGTGGACTTAATACCTCGAAAGCGATTAATGTTTTATATGCCGATTGTCACGTCGAGCAGCAGCTTGATCAATCAAAATAATATCACCAGGTATATTCGACGCATGGATCAGCGACAATTTGGGCAAAGAGCAATGTGGTATCACTCTATTGCAGTGGTATATGTGGCATTTTTGTTTATCATTTTAGGATCGGAATGTCAGGCGGCCACACTCTCTCTCAAGCAAATTGGCGGCCGTTTTATTGCCAGGGGTGAGCTTGTCCATGCTGATCGTGCGGTTCCGGCGCATATGATCATCGATTTAGGTACTCCTATCCCCTTGTTAATTCATGAAAACACGTCCAAGGTCCTCAAAGTCGATAAAGGATCCCCGGTTGCTTTGCGGTTCAGTGAATTCACCTTGTCAGATATTTCCTGTACCCCTGCCGGTATTGAACTACTAGAGGAAATTACCCGTGATTATGCCGAAGAACTGGAAGAAATCCCCGTTGTGGCCGTGGTTGGATTACCGGCATTCGCAGGGCATACTGTTGAACTCAATACCAGAAACTTGAGTTTAAGCCTTTTATCAAGGCCATTGGATGCGATTTTGACCGATCCCGAACTCGAACTCAATTCGGCCTGGAAGTCAGGCAAAAGCTGGGTGATACCCTTTGAATCACAGAGTAATGGCTACTGGATGACCGGTCATGCCGGTGAGGATTTTGAATTAAAGATACGTTTTTCTACCGCAGTAGTCGATACGCTGATCGATCAGGTTACTGCCGATCTGGCCGGGGCTCCCGGCGGCGATCTCGATACCCTGACCCTGGGCGATCTGGAAATTACCGATTATATTGCATTGCGTCCGGAAGACCTTACCGCGATGCTGTCTACACCCTGTGATGTCATTCTGGGCGCGAATTTGATGGACCATTTCCGGATTACCATCGATTATGACCATAATAAGATGTGGTTTCTGGAAACACTCGAACCCAATTTTCCGACTGCCGAACAAGCATTTTTTGTCGCGCGATATGAAGAAAACGCCAATGGGGTCGAACAGTTTGTAACTGAACATCCTCATTCGAGACTGGCACAGGAAGCCGCTCAGATTCTCTATCGTTTGCGTCTGGCAGAATTTCCGCTTGATCCGAAAACCGTTATTCACGCGGTTCGCCTATATGCCGCCACCGTAAAACCGGGATTACGCGCACGTCGATTGATAGAACTGGCGGATGAGCTATACAATAATGACAGCAACGATCTGGCTGACGTGGGCCGAATGGTGCTGGATATGGCTCTGGATTCCGCCCCTGATGATGTCAATGCGCTGGCGGAATATCAGATAAGAGCTCGTTTGGGTCGCCTGGCCGTTATGCAGAAAGATTTTCTCCAGGCGCGTCGTTATTTACTTTCGGCCGTTTTCGGCATGCCTCAGGATCCCTTTGTCAATTACTGGCTGGGTGTTTTGTATGAAAAAACTGAAAAATGTAATCGTGCCTGGTCGCGTTATTTACAGGCGGCGATCGCCAAAGATGCGCCTCCGGAAGCCGCCCAGGCGCTGGGACGATTGAATAATGACGCAGTATTCCGTGAACAATTTACCATGCGGGATGCCGAACAGCTTCTGGAGGGACGCATTCCGGAATATCATCCGGCAACGCGATATGATGACGATAAGAGTCTTGTCGATGAAAAACCGGTTCGATTGATCGAAATGTTTACTTGTGTCGATCAACCCATGACACAGGTTGCCGAGTTGGCATTTAGCGGATTGCGAGAGTATTTTACCGATCAAACGGTCGTATTGATTGGTTATCATCTACCCGTACCGTCACCGGATCCTCTAGTCTGTCCGGCGGCTTTGGCCCGGGGCGAATTTTATCAGGTGACCGATACGGCTACGATCCTGTTTGATGGGAATGACGCGCAATCACCCGCAGGTGATGAAACCATGGCGGAGCAGGTCTTTGGCGTACTTAAACGAGCTGCATTGAAATCTCAACCCATTTCGGAGACTTGGCAGCTTTCCGGCGGTATCGACCATCGTGATGGTATCATAACCGGCCAGGTTAAGGTGCAAGGCCCGGCCGCAACCGATGGACGGTTGTGGGTACTTGTTTGCGAAAAAATCATTATGGTATCCGGAGGAAATGGGATACTTCTTCATCGCAATGTTTGCCGAACATCCCTGACTGATCCGAACGGACTGACTCTACCTCGCGATGGCAGTGTCTTGGCATTTCCCATTGAACTTGATATGGAAAATCTGAATAAAATTATTTCCGATCAGATTGCTGGTCAGGAAGAGACCCAAGGTGTACGATTCTATACTCGTCCGACTTATATCGACCCTGCGGAACTGGTTATAGTCGCAATAGTCCAGAATCCTGATAATAAAGCTGATTTATCTGTCTTGTCGCTCGAGTTAAATCAAGAATGAAAATGATGGCGCTTAAAGAAGAAATGATCAGATTGTTAACTGACGTCCGGACGAAACTCTGGCGGCAGCAGTTGTTCAATCGCCTGACACAGGCTTGTCAGGTGGGTTTGATTGCAATGGTCCTGTTTGCTTTATTGTTTGTTCTAATAAGAATACTAAATTTTAATTTATTACCGGAATTATTTATCTATTTAATATGTCTGACCGGCCTGTTTCTCACCATTATCATTATCTGGATTGTTCCTTACTGGGGGCGACAACCCAGTTGGCTCGACGCCGCACAACGATTGGATCTGGCAGTGGGGCAGCATAATCAAATCGCAACGGCATGGTATTTTGTCCAGGCTGATAAAACAACCTTGTTTGCCCGGGCTGCTATTATGCAAGGTCTGTCCTTATTGCGTGAACAGGCCCATATGAATCCGTTACTGGAAAAAGTGCCGATGCGCTGGCGTCGAGATTGTATTTACTTACTCTTATGCGGTATCTTCAGTGTTATTGCTTTTCAATGGTCGTATTCCCGGTCTGGTCAGCCACTGGATGTTAATTTACATCGGGCTATGGCTCAGGCGCCATTTGATTCGACTGCATCGGCTTCCGATAAAGAAGTGGATCATACCGAACAGTCAAATATGGCAATCGCCAAGCCCACAACGAGCCAGTCTAATCTGGACCAGCCGGCCCGGATTCCCGCTAATCGTCAAGACAATCCCCAGGAAAAAGCTGCCGGTACGATCAGTAGTGGGATGCTGAATCCGCCGGGATTTTCTTTTCAAAATGCCAATGCCTCCGGAACCAGTGTTGAAATGACGGCGTCTAATCAAGGAAAAAACAAACCCAGTCCTGACACGCAAAGGAACCCCAATGCCAGATCTCAACGCCAGCAACCCCCCATGAAGGGGAGTGGCGACCAGGGCGATTCATCCATCGGGCAGGGTCTTTCAGGCGGCAAAGGCGGTATTGCGGTACAAAATACCTGGTCTCAACGCTTACGTATGGTGGAAGGAAATCAGGATGATGAAACGGTTAGTTCTGAAGTAGAAGATCAACCCGAATCGAATTTACAACGCAGTGGTATCCAACCTTTCTTAAAAGATCGTAACCAGGCTCCAACGCGCGACCTGGGTATAAGTGCCGATTCCGGAAAGCCCGGTAGTGGCCGTGGTGGACCCTCCACGCCCAAAAAGTCACGTGGTACTGCGGCGCTGGTCCTGGGTATTCCAGTTCCGGATTTTGTCAGAGGCTTGCTGGGGCCGGGCACCAACAAAGTTACCCATGAGCGTTCCGCTCCCCAACCCAATCCAGGGCCGGCCGCCAGTTCCGTCGAGGCAGGGCCCCGACAAATTGCGGAATCGGTTTGTCCCAATGAATCGATCCCCCCGCAGGATGCCTGGCTTGTTCGCAGGTATCTTACGCAGTTACACCAAAATTCCAGTATTCAATAAAGATGAATAATTTGTTCGCCCGCCTACTGGCGGGAATACTGGCAATACGTAATAGATGTATCAATCTGGCCTTATCAAGTTGGATTTGATCGACTTGAAAGATTCTAAGGAATTACGCATGGAAAAATCGAATAACATGACGGCCCAGCAGATGGCCGAACTGTTTAGCGAAGTATTCGGCCGAATCAAAACAGAGATTCACAAAATTTTTGTTGGACAGGATGAATTGGTCGATCATGTATTATCGGTACTGTTTTGTGGGGGCCATGTCTTGCTTGAAGGCGTGCCAGGCATTGGCAAAACACTGCTGGCCCGCACGCTGGCTTCCGCTTTGCGACTGGATTTTTCTCGAATCCAGTTTACCCCCGACCTGATGCCCTCGGATATTACTGGAACGATGATTCTGGTCGAAAAAGAAAGTGGCGGCCATGAACTACAATTTCAGCATGGTCCGATTGTTGCCAATTTTATTCTCGCCGACGAAATCAACCGGGCAACCCCTAAAACCCAATCGGCGCTTTTAGAAGCCATGCAGGAGTATCAGGTTACGGTTGCGAATCATACAATCCAACTGCCCCAGCCTTTTCTTGTTATTGCCACTCAGAATCCCGTGGAACAGGAGGGCACCTATCCGCTCCCCGAAGCGCAATTGGACCGTTTTCTGGTTAAATTGCTGGTCGATTATCCCATGGAATCCGATTATCACCAGATTCTTCAGCGAACAACTGGATCCAGTCTTCCAGAAATTCAATCCGTTACCAATGCAGAAGAAATTTTGCATTTTAGACAAATAGTTCGGCAGGTTGAAGCCAGTGAACAGGTGTGCACTTATGCTATTCGTTTAGTTCGTGCCACCCAGCCTGGTTCTGAAACAGCGCCTGAGGAAATCAATCAGTCTGTTGCTCTGGGCTCCAGTCCGCGAGGCGCTCAGGCCTTATTGTTGATGGCAAAAGTACGCGCCCTGCTCCAGGGACGATTTGCCATTTCCTGTGACGATGTGCGGGCGGCCGCCTTGCCTGTTCTGCGTCATCGTCTTTTGCTCAATTTTGAAGGTCATGCCCGCCATGTGCGACCGGATGATCTGATTCGAAAAGCGATCAATACAATTAAGGAATTAACCTGCTGATGAACGAGTTATTTTCAGGTGAATTTATTGAGTCCTTGCAAAGCCTGCGATTGACGTTGCGTCAGGTTGCTACGGGGGGGCGTCATGCCGAGCATCCCAGTCGTGACCGGGGAGGCGGTTTGGAATTTCAGGATTTTCGGTCCTACCGTGTAGGAGACGATATTCGCCGTATCGATTGGAATCTTTATCGCAGAAGCGGCGAGTTGTTTGTTCGACTTTATGAAGAACGTGAGGATGTTCCTGTCTATATTTTGATCGATACCAGCCAGTCAATGAAATTCGATCTGCCTTCGCGCGAGCGGGCGGCCCGACAAATTGCCGCGGCGTTGACGGCCGTCAGTTTGAATCAAATGGATCGTGTTAGTATTTATCCCTTTGGAGAACAGTTGGGATGCCCCCTGACTGCTCTGAGCGGCCGCAGTGGTTTATATCAGGCCTTGCGTTTTCTCTCCAATCTTCCAATATCTGGTAATACCAATCTGACAGAGGCTCTGATCCGCTTTGGACTCATGAAGTTGCGAAGCGGATTAGTTATGATTGTTTCAGATTTTTTTGATCCTGAAGGAATTGAGAAGGTGATAAAAGCTATGAGCGGTTTACGACACAAAATAGTCGTTGTCCAAACGATTCATCCTGCTGATGCAAATCCGGCTTTCGAAGGAGAAGTGCGTTTACTTGATTGCGAAACTAACAATTATGTTGAGATGGCCATAACACCGGCGATCCTGCAACGTTATCGTCATGCCTGGCAGAAACATTGTTCCCTGTTACATGATTTTAGTGTTAAATCCGGTGGAGTTTATTTACCTCTTGCCGTTGAGCGTCCAGTACTCGAGCAGCTCAGAGAATTATTTATTAATGGCGTATTAGTCATGTAAGGAGTCTCTTTGCAATTTAACGGAATATCCTGGTTTACTGCGTTTATCCTGATGGGTTTAAGCGGTGCCATTCTTTACTTGTTGCACCTGTTGCACGTTCGGCCGCGTCCAATCCGGGTCGTAACGATTCTGTTCTGGCAGCAAATCTATCAGGAAACCCAGGCGCGTACGCTCTGGCGCCGATTTCATCATCTGTTGACCTTCCTGTTTTTTTTGACGTTGTCCATTCTTCTCATTCTGGCGCTTGTTCGGGTTTCGTGGCCGGGCTCCCAACATCAACAAAATTATCTGGCGATTATTGTTGACCGGGGTTTGACAATGAACGCACTGACGATGGATGGCAAACAGCGCCGCATGGATTTGGCAATGGAGCAACTTGACAAAATCATTCATGACCTTCCCACTGGCAGTTCTGTTGCCTTGATTGCCGCCGATTCCCAGCCTCAACTGTTGCATCGTTTTGATGAACCGACGGCCATTCTCAAAATGCGCGCCCGGCAACTGGCCCAGCAGGAACCGTCAAACTGTCCTTCGGCATGTGCTGACGCTCTTCAACTCGCGCTAACGCTAGTTCGGCATAAACCGAGTCCCGGCGTTATCATATTGACGGATACTTCGTTTAATTATCCAGATAATCTGAAAATTGATGGCCCGGTGAAAATTTCAGTAATAACTGTTGGAGAACCTGTCGACAATGCGGGCATTATCGCGGCCTTATTTGATCCGTATGCGGACAACCCCTGCCAGGGAGCATTTTCAGTTCGAGTAGGTTTCTGGGGCGATAAAACTCTTTCAGGGAATATTGTTATTGAAAAAGAGTCCCAGATTTTATTGCGACAGCCGATATCATGCCAGGATAACCGGATTGACACATATACGGTCGATCAGGTTTCTGCCGATGGCGGATTGATCGATGTCCGGCTTGAACTGGCGGATGGTCTGGTTGATGATAACCGGCTGGTGTTCGTTTTACCCCGTCGAAACCCTGTTAGAATCGCGATGGATCCGGCAATTCCTTATCCGGTTAAACTCTTTTTGGAAAATCACCCGGCAGTTTCAATTGTTTCAGCCCATGAGATGTCTGATATTGCTTTTATTCAAGAAACGTCAGATTTACCTGATTGTCCGGCTTTGGTTATCTCGTTGTCCGGCCCACAAATTGATGACATAAATCCGATCCAGATTTCTGCGGATAGTACTTTACTCACAGAAGGTCTGGATAGAGCCGATCTCCAGGCCGGATTGGGGACTGTGATTGGGCGCTTGCCGGTCGATTGCCAGCCGCTATTATTCTCCAAAGATAAGATTCTGGCAGCCGCAGGCCCAATAGCGGGATTTAACCGTATCCTGTTGTCTTCCTGTTTGTTGCATGATTCCGCCAACTTCTGGCGTAAAGCTCAATTTGTGGTTTTTATGAACCGGGCAATAGCGTATCTGGCTGGTTGGCAGGAAACTCCTCTGGTCCTGACTGGCCGGAATACGAGTTCCCCAAGTACAAGTCTGGCAGAAGATGAAATTGTAGTAACCGTTAACGGTGATCGCATTATCAGTAAGTTGAATCGACCGGTTGTAACAGAAGTGCCAGATTTAGCTCTACCATCCGGTCATGTTCGATCAGAACCTTTCGAATGGTTTTTAATTCTGGCATTTATTGGCTTTTTGATTGAACTCTGGTTATCCTCGCGTGGGAAAATAATATAAATCATACGCGACCGTATGATATTCGTGATATTCGAAAAAATCTGTAATTTAATAAATACTCATAGCTAGAATTAATTATGCTCTTTATCGCACCTAATCGTCTCTGGCTGCTGCTTCTATTAATACCGGCGCTGTTTTTCCAGTGGCGCAACCGTCATCGCATAGAATCGTTGCGCTTTGTGGTTATGGCTGCCTTGCGTTCATTATTCTGGTTTTTGTTAATCCTGGCATTAGCCCGGCCGGTTATTGAAAGTCTCCCAGACGCATCGCGTGCGGTTGTAGTTGTTGATATTTCACCCAGTCTGTCCGATGATGACTTACGCCAGGCGGCATTGACAATCAACGAAAAAATCGATACCGAATGGTCGGGTATGGATTTACAGTGGGTTTTGTTTAATCATCAGGCGAGCCATATCAATCCTGATGATTATGATCTTTCCGATCCGGAATGGCTCGTCTCATTGCGTCCCCCCATAGAACAAACTGTACAATCTGAACCAACCAATCTGACCGAAGCGTTGCGGTTGTCTGGAGCGTTGGTTGATGGCTGTTCCAATGGCGCCATTTTTCTATTTACTGATGCCAGGGTTAAGGCCAATTCGGTTTTACACCAGATCCAACGTTTGTCGAACAATATTCGGTTGACGGTTTATCCGTTCGGTCAGCCCCTTGCCAATGAAATTATTTTGCGGTCGGTAATCGGCCCGACATCAGCCGCGATAGGCGAAACCGTCCAGTTGCTACTCGAAGTGGACTCATCTTTGGACACAACGGTGTTAGCAACAATTTCTAATCAACAGACCGTTGCTCATCAATATCCCATTGAACTTCATTCGGGTCTTCAGCAGGTTCCAATTTCATTGCCACTATCGGAACCTGGGACAGAAATATTTCAGATATTGATTACCGGTTCTACTGATACAATTCAAACGAACAATGCCTGTTCTTATGCCGTTCATGTATATCCTCCCGATCCGGTTTATGTCTTGGAATCCAATCCTCTTCAGCCGGCCACTGAATTATTGCATGACTGGCTGGATGCCTTTTATCGGATAACACCGGTTCAAGCAATATCTGACATTCCTGCTGCTGATCAGGATAATTCTATCCTGATTATTGCCGATACGCCGGCTGAGGCGATTTCGCAAGATGAAATGCAACAGATACACAATGCCGTTGCCAATGGAATGGGCTTGCTGGTTACGGGTGGTAAACAATCGTTGGGTGCGGGCGGGTATTACCAAACCCCACTGGCGGAGGTCCTGCCGGTTGATTTCAGTCAGACTCGCCAAAGACGAGATCCAAGCGCGACATTGGTGATTATTATTGATACTTCCGGAAGTATGATTGGGCCGCGTTTCGAACTGGCGCGTGAAGTGGCTCGTCTCGCAATTGCCCGTCTCAAGCCCCATGACAAGGTTGGAATCGTCGAGTTCTACGGGTCCAAACGTTGGGCGGCTCCCATCCAACCGGCATCTAACTCAATTGATATCCAGCGAGCGCTTAATCGCCTGAGCGCTGGTGGGGGGACGGTGATTCTGCCGGCTATCGAAGAAGCTTATTATGCTTTGCAGAACGTGAATACACGAACGCGACATGTTTTGGTATTGACCGATGGTGGGGTTGAAACGGGGCAATTCGAACCACTGATTCGCAATATGACTGAAAAACGAATTGTTCTGTCTACGGTTCTGGTGGGGCCTGATACGCACTCTTCCTTTTTAGCCAGCCTGGCCCAATGGGGGCGTGGTCGGTTTTACTGTGCGCCTGATCGATACAATTTACCTGAAATCATTGTGAAACAGCCGGAAAGTTCTTTGTTATCTCCATTTATAGAACAAACAACGGCTATTCATGTCAATCAAGCCGGCCCATTAGTCAATGATATCGATTGGCAGGCCATCGGCGCCATTGATGGTTATGTCGAAACGACCATAAAACCCACTGGTGAATCGATACTTTCCTCCAGTATGAACCATCCGATACTGGCTGGCTGGCAGTATGGTTTGGGGCGTGTAATGGTATTTACCTCACAGCTTGCCGGTTCCTGGACTGAATCGCTGGCAAATCAACCGGATTTCAAAAAGTTAATTTCTAATGTACTACGCGATTTAAAAAAACCAGACCTCAATCATGCCTTGTTAATAACAGGTGAGCGGATTAATGACTGCCTGGCACTTGATATTCACAATGCTTCAACTCAGTCCGGATACGCATCTTGCCCTTTGAAATTGAACGTTCTTGAAGCGGGCCGGTCACTTTGTCAGCAAACAATCGAACCGATTCGGCCCGGTCAGTGGTCTGCGCTGATTCATCTTCCCCTGGAAAATACCTATGAAATTCAGGCGGCATTAGAGGGCGCCTCCATTGCCGGACAGGCGGCTATCATGATCCCGGCCGCTCATGAACTCTTTGCGGTTTCGCCTGATTTGGGATTAATTGAACGGATGAATCATGCTGTCAGAAAGAATAATGATCCATGGATTCCGGGACAACCGCGTGAATTATGGCCACTGTTAACCGTGCTTACTTTGATCTTGCTTTTAGCCTCTGTATTGCTAAGGCGTATTCCCTGGCCGACAAACCAATCGAAAACCTCTTTGAATCTCGGATTATTGCTTATTTCTTTTATGTTTTTAGTGCCGGCGACATCTTGGGCTCAGATCGATCACAAGATGGAATTAAATTATATTGCAGAAGTCGATAAAATACTTCAGATAAACGATCTGGATCAGGCGCAAAAGGCAATTGAAACACTGGCGGGTCAGATCCGTATTCAGTATGGTTCTATTGAACCTTTACTTAGGAAAATGCAAGATGAGATGACGTTGCATCCTGAAGCCCGAACCACACCGTTTTTATTTGCGTGGTTGCTTGAAGATAAAGGAGATCTGAATGCCGCCTTGGATGTGGTATCTAAAAGTGCCTCAGATCAATCCGAATTCATCTGGTTGCGAGCCCGTCTGGAAGAAAAACTGGGACGGCTGATTGATGCTATTAAGAGCTATCAATGTTTGGCTCAAGTAGAATCCAGAAGTGAGATTCTTCATGAAATCAATGTAAGGCTTGCTATGCTTAATTATAGTCAGGATGATTTTGATAATGCCAGAATTTGCCTCAAACAAGTCCTGGATTGTGATTCTGACAAGACTTCTGCCGGCCTGTGGTGTGCCCGTATTGCCGGATTTTATCAAGATGAACCGGCTGCCCTGGCTTATGTTCGGTCAGGTGAAGAGCAAAATTATCTAACAAATCTATGGCAGGGTTTGTATTTTTTACATGAAAAGAATTATTCCGATGCAATACAGGCTTTTCAAACAGCGGAGAAAAGTGCAATACACAGTTGGGATCGGAACTACGCATTAGAAAGGATTGTTGCGGCAGCTCGTCAGAGTGGCCAGTTGTCAGATTTGGTGGATCAGTGGAAAAAAGATCCGGATTTATCAAATGAGCGCCTTATCGTTCTATTCTCGATATTACGTGAATTAGAACATAACGATGAAGTATTATCTACTTTTGAGCAATTTATTGACCGTTTTAGCGACGAAGAAATTCCCCAGACTCTTCAACATGATCTGTTGGCAGCTGCACTGGAAACTGGAGATGTGTCTAGAGCCGAAGAACTTTATCTTTCTATGATTGACAAAGATCCAGACCAATCCAGTTATTATGCCGCCCTGATTCGATTATGGCTTAATTTGGAACAAAATGACAAAGTCAAAGCCTATGTAACTAAAACAATTGCTCAGATGGACCAACCGGGCCTGTTGCTGTCCATGGCGAATCTTCTGGCTCGATTATCCCTGGATGACCTGGCCATGCAGGCAGCCGATAAGGCGGGTCGTTATGATCTTTGGAATCAGACACGGTCGGGCATTTTTAAGGCAACTCTTTTTCGGGATCGCGGGCAGGCGGATTATGCGCTGGCCTTGTTGGCAAAAATAAAAATGATTGATTCGGCTTCCCGCTCACAATTGTTGGTGGCGGAGGCTTTTGAACGATTTGGTGACTACTCGCAGGCGCTGGAACTTTATTTTAAGATTGCGAATACTGATCCGACCGAAGATATCTTCCTACGCATTGGATGGCTATTGGAACAAACGCGACAGTTTGACCAGGCTTATCCATTCTGGTTAAAACTGTGGCAAGAGACTAACTCGCCCGGACGTTTGCGGCAGGCAGGGCAGCGGGTGCTGGAACTTGCCGCGCGAAGTGGCAAACTGGCCGATCTGGCTATCGGGCTGGAAGAAAAAATTGATGACGGCACTGCCAACAACAAGGAATTGGAATTATTAGTAGATATCTATACCCGGATCGATGATCCGGTTTCTGCTGCCGAAATTTTATTTGCCTATGGTCGACGCCCGGGAGTTAATCGCATTGAAACCATGAAACGCTTGGTTCAAGTCTATATTTCCTGTATGCGTTTTGGACAAACCTACGCCTTGCTTCAGGATTTGCTTCAGACAGATCCGGACAATGCGATAGATTATCTTCAACAAATGGCAGTAATTGCGATTGAACGACGCCAACCGCGCCAGGCGTATCAAGCGATTGAAATGATGCATAAATTACCCCAGGCCGATGAAGTCGTCGAAGAGTTTTCTGCGGGCGTATTAAGTATGCTCGAACTGCATGAGCAGGCAACCCGGTATTACAATCAACTATTGGAAAAATATCCAGAACGTGTTGAAGCTTGGTTGTTGTGGGCAAAATCCATGAAAGCGGCCGGTCAGATAGAGCCGGCCGTTGGGCGCTTTCTTAAATTACTTGATAGTGAAGTGCCAGATGATTTGTTTGCCATTGCGGTAGATGGGCTGCTTAATCTGGAAGCCTCTCCTGCCGCCTTGAATTACAGTTTGCGGCAAATATATCGACGTTTGGCGATTTCCCCGGAAAAGGTATTCCTATATCAACTGGCTGTTGATGTGCTCGACACGTTGAATCAGAAAGATAAAACGGTTGGTTTGCTTGAGTTGGCTCTGGCCCCGGCCGGACAGCGGCGTTCTACGATGCTTAGAGAGTTGATGGATATTTGTCATAATACCGGGCGGACGGAACAGCAAATAGAGTTTGGTCAGTGTTTACTGGCGTTAGGTGATCAGGTTCCCCCTCAAGTGTTCCTGGATCTGGGAGAGGCGCTGGTTCAGCAGGGTAATCTGGTTGCCGCTGAACGGTTCTTCTATCGGGCGGCGACGGATGCCGATTATATGATGATACAGCGACGCGTGGCAGAATACTACGAGCAAGCCGGGTATCCTGCTCAGGCTGAACGTATCATTAGAGACCTGCTCGCCACTCGTCGCGAAGATGTCTCATTGTTGCTTCAAAGTGCTAGTCTGCTTGAACAGCAAGCCCAGTTCAGTCAGGCCTATGAACGGTATCACCATGCCGTTACTCTTTTATTGAGCCGAATCCCCGGTTCGATTGAAGCCGTTTCGGATTATTCCGATGATTATCCCTCCACTGGAAGTGGACCGTTCGCCCGTCTCAAGGTGGGTGGTCATGCCAATGAATTAACGTTTTATGGAGAGGCGGCTTTTAATGGAATGCTGCATACTGCGGTGATGACAGGCAATGAATCCGAACTGGTCGACCATCTGATGACACTGGTTTGTGATGATTTATCCACAATAAAGGCGGAACAACGGCTTCAACCGGACATGTATCTGAATCCCAGGGTGTATTGTGTAAGTTATTTGGCGCGTTATAGCGCTTTAGCCTGTCATTATCCGGATCGGGCTGATAAAATGGACACTGTTTTGTTGCAGTATTATCCTGATGATCAACGCTTGCGTAAGCAGTGTTTCAATATGAGATGTGAATGGGGATTATGGGATCGGGCCTTGTCATGGCCTGAACAAGTCGATGACATAAAAATAACCGGTTGGTCAGCATTTGTTTTATTAAATGATCCCGCCAGGCATGAGCAGTTCCTGAATCTAGATAAACGGGATCCTAGACAAGTGGTCAATTGTCTTCCGCATCTCATTGTTGAAGGACAGGATGAGATGGTCATAAAGCTCCTTGATCCGAATCGCATTCGCCTGGACCAGATGTCTTTCAGAGAATATCCTGTCATGGTAGCCGGAGCATTATCACTGGATCATGAGGAACTCGCGCGCGTCTGGCTTAACCACTGGCTGGATTACGGCCAGAAAAATATCGCTCGACCGGAATCGGCCAGGCAAATTGAAGTTGCTATTCGAATGCTCTGGGGCCTGGCATCGCCAGCCGAAAAGACTGGCATCCTTGACCGGGTCATACAATGTGCCGATCTGGCCAAGCCGACCATGCAGGTTGAACTGGATCTCTTGGGGATCAAACTGGCGGACCTTGCCGGGGGCAATTATTCCCGTCAGACGCGCTTTGCCCGGCAGGTGGCTGAACAGAAAAATGCCAGAGTCGCCGAATTGTGTCTGGCCATCGAAAAGACGGATTCTGCTGACCGGATATCGCTCTTTCACCGGATGGTTCAGAATCAGCCGCCAGCTAATCAGCGATCGTTTATACTGGATTTAATTACGACATTTGATTTTCCTGAAGAAGCTTCATTCGCGGATGAAATCGTCAGGGCGTTTCAAAATGCCCCCAGAATCAAGGTGCCAGAAAACCAGATCTATACTCGATTACGCAGCAGGTCTTCCAGCCATTCCTGGTGTACCAGTCCAACATGGCCGAAAACAGGATGGCGCCTGGCCGAAATTCTCCTGCAGGAATTGCCCGGGAGCGTTTCCATCCAGATACTTGCTGCCACTGCGCGGAATAACGCCGGCCAGCCTGACCAGGCGTATGCGCTGGCCCAGGAGGCATTGGAATCCATTTTAGCTGTCCCCAATCCGGATTTCCAGGTCCGGGCGATGTTATTGGATCTCGTGAAAATTCTGTCGCCAGTCCAGATCGACACCTTGTTGCAGGAATGGTCCGACCGCCGCGAGATTGAAGGTGATACTGCGGCGCTGGCTTACGCCACCAGTATCTTTCTGGAAAGGATCGGTAAAATCCCTCAGGCGCGCGACGCCTGTCACGACGCGTTTGTTTTAGGCACAACCAACCGGGCAATTTCACGTAAACTGATTACGTTGCTTGATGGTAGTAACGCCGGTGCCGACATGATCGAATCGTTCGCACAACATCTGATGCAAAACGGAATGATGGAGTCGTTGGAATGGCGAAATTTAACCAGATTCAATGTGGATCTGTACCGTCCGCTCAACGCGCTCAAAGCCGCCACTCATATCGAATCCCCGCTGGCGCCGATCGATCGGATTGGCATCTATTATATGATGGGGCGGGATGATATATTAACGCTGACGCTGCGCCGGTTCCTGATAGCGAATCGTAACGAAGGAAAATTCTATGCTCCCTTCTGGCCCTGGGCGGTAGCAACCAATGGAATGAATGGCTATTTTCTGGAGCAGGAGAATCTCCCTCGCGCACGGTTGCGCCTGTTCGAGGGTCTGGCCCCATTGGAATTTTCGCCGGTGGAATTTCAAGGCCTGCTGGTATCGGCCCCGCCCCTCAGAAAAGATGTTGAAGGCATCGCTAATGGCGTTGTTGCCGCCATGCGTTATCATGGCCGCATTGCAGAAGTGTTAAAACAATTAAATGAATATCGCACTCAACAGGCGCTGAATCTGAAGGATTTGGGTGTGTTATTGCAGTTGATGCTCCAGTCGCCGGAAGCCGTATCTGCCGACCTGAAATCAGTCGTTAATCGTTATCGTTATCAAATTGATATGACCGATACAGGGGCAGTAGAGTTGCTGGGAGAGGTTTATCGGTCAATCCAGGATTCCCAACGGGCAGTAAATCTGTATCGCTGGCTGGTTTCGATCGATATGGTGAGTGAAAACGAAGGAATCAAATTCGGCAAAAATGAACATCTGGAGAATTATCTGTCCATGGTGCCTGCCGGGCAAAGGCCCCGATTGATGACACGCTATCTGGCCCTGACTCAACCGTTGCATTACACCGAATGGTCGGATAGTTATGATGCCAGAAGGATCAACCTTGGCCTGCGCATTCATGCCGATGGCGATGACTTTTCTCAATTAGATATGCTGCCCAAAGGCTTGTTAAAAAATCGTTCCGCCATTAGCTTGCAACGGACTCAAATTAACCTGGCCCACTATTATTTAAGCCTGAACCACCTGGCCGAATATCAATCCACTCTTCGTAAGCTATTGTCAACAACTGGCGATCGTGTCAATTTTCAGGATTTTCTCGATCTGCGTTCAATTTTTTCCGATCCGGTCACCGTTGATCAAATGCAGGAAGGTTCCGATCTAATGATTGAAATCATCAGAGACTTGATAAAAGATCGGGTATTGTCGCCCTATGATGCGGCCTGTATATTATGTCTAATGGTGCAAAGATGTTCCGAACTGGCTCAGGCCGGGCTATCCGAACGGTTTTTCGATCTGGCCGATGCCCTGACCAGTGACTCTGACGGACCATGGCTTTGGGTTGCCGATGCTGCGCGTCTGATCGGTAAAAATCAACGCGCGGACCAGATCGAAATGCAGATGCTTAAGGCTAAACGATTACCAGTAATAAGAATAAGCCCCTTGCTGGACCGGGTAGAAACGGAATCTGGCCGTGAATCTGCCGATATCCTTGCTTATCAGGCCGCCGACTATACCGACCACCCTGATATCCTTACCCGGGCTCAACGTCAGGCCCAGAAACTGGGTAATACGCAGAAAATGACCGATATTTCCTCCCGGTTGAAAGAGTCCTGGTTTAAATTCAGGCCGGGTTATATGCAACCTTGATATTTTAATAGCGTTAATAAAATGAATGGTAATTTTAAATATTATTATCGTGCATGGAAGGATATGATGTTTCGCAAGCTAAGTGGCTAAAAATAAAATAGTTAAATTTTTGCAGGCGTCCACTCTTAACTGTAAAGAGTATAAAATCCAGGTGTTTTGGGCGGCCCGCTTAGAGCCTTAATTCTTGATGTTTTTATTTTGATCCGGTATAATAACCCGAAGTAAATACGGACATGATTTTTTGGAGAACAACAATGAATATTCTAAAGAAAGTGTTAATTTGCGGCTTGATCCTGAGTGTATTTTGTATCGTCCAGCCTATCCGGGCTCAATCTGCCGATGCCATTCAGCTGGCCGAACACGGGCGTGGTTTGCTGGCGAAAGGTGATTTTGAAGGATCGCTTAAGCAATTTGCTCAGGCGGCTCGTACTGAACCGGGAAACATGGTCTGGCGCGAAACCTATGCATTGCTTCGGCAGGTAATTAAGATGCGCCAATCATTGGAAATGGAAAAAAATCCCGCCAAATGGGAGTATACGGCCCGGGCCTTGCGAGCTTTCTATCGAGATAACAATTTGTATAAAGAAGCGCTCCCGCTGGATCAAAAATTTTATGAACTCAAACAGGATGCAGAATCAGCCCTATTACTGGCGGAAACCCAGCTTGAACTCGATATGAACCAGCCAATGCTGGATTTTACTGACGGATTATCAAAAGATACTGTATCCGATGGGGTGACTTTACTTCGAGCTATCGCTCTGGCCCGTCTGGAAAAAAATGATGAAGCCTTGCAACTTTTACAGTCTGTTAAATTGCCCGAAAAGCCGGCAGGAATTATCTATTTCTATCGAGCCCGCATTCAGAGCCTTTCTGGTAAGAGCGATGATGCTTTGGAATCTTTGACTACGGCCTTTGAAACGACTCCGCCGGCTTTTTTACCGGCACTGAAAAATCGCACTCAGAAATGCAGCGACTTCCAGAGTTTTTACGAAAAAGCCCAAGAAAACCAAAAGCCCGCCCCGAAGGAATCCTTCGTTAAGGTTCTGCAAACCCAGTCAAAAATCGAAGAATCCGGATGTACCGGCGGCAGTAGTTGTGCCACCTGTCAACATAGCAGTAGTTGCAGTTCAGCATCTGCGAGCGCTTCCTGTGAAAAACAATAACACGTTGTGTTATCATATTTGTGTGGTGTTTTATGAATTTTATCGCTACAACGTGACGGTTGTTAGTAGAATAATTGTTTAGTTTCTTTGGGCAGACTTGCTGATGCTGAAAAAAAGAACTCTGGTTCAAGCGTTTTTTGTTATTCTGACCTTTGTGGGTGTCTTCATTGTTAAAGGCAACGCTGAGCGTTGGTGTCCCTTTGGCGGGATCGAAGGGTTGTATACCTATTTGCATGAAGGCAATATGGTCTGTTCGTTAGGGATCAGCAATTTTTATATGCTGGGCGCGGTGCTATTGATCACGTTATTGTTGCGTCGGGCATTTTGTGGTTATGTTTGTCCGATAGGCACATTGTCGGATTGGCTCCGGCGACTCGGCAGTAAGGTGGGTATTAAGGCGATTCAGGTCCCTGCTGGTGCGGATAAGCTTCTCTCTCTACTTAAATACGGAGTTTTAATTGCGATATTGACGGTAACCTGGAAAACCGGTGAACTTATGTTTCGCGGTTACGACCCCTGTTATGCCCTCATCAGTCGGCATGGCGAGGATATCGCCTTTTGGTCCTATGGCGTTTTGGTGTTAGTTGCGATTGTGTCAATATTTATGGTAATCCCGTTTTGTCGCTGGTTGTGTCCCCTGGGTGCGCTTCTCAATCCCATCTCTCGCTTGGGCGCCATGGGTATTACCCGTCATGAAGAAGTCTGTATTGATTGTGGAAAATGCGCCAAAGCGTGTCCTACCGCAATCCCTGTTGATAAAATCAAGACCGTCAAAGAATCTCGCTGCTTGAGTTGTCTGAATTGTGTGGATACTTGTCCGGTTCGCGACAAGGGGGCTTTGAGCTGGGGACGTTTCAATACAAAAGGTTCTGCCCGCCCGCAAACAGTGATTATTGGTCTGATAGTTCTGATTTTCGCTCTGGCAGTTGGTGGTGTTTATCTCGCTCCAATGCCGTCATTTGTTCATGAGCGTGGTGATTTCCCTGTTCATACTGAATCAGTCGATCTGAATATTACCGGGGTGAAATGTCGGGGCAGCGCGACCTTGTTGGTTTTCTTTCTGGACCGGGACGATGTCTATAGCATACCGGGGTATCTGAAAATTGAAGCCTGGCCTGATCCGCGTCAGGCCAAAGTTCATATCACCTGGGATCCGGAACAGGTTGATAAACAAGCAATTTATGACGCTATTGTTGAGCCCTATTACGATTCCGTTGATGATCGCTGGCGCAATAGCCCGTTTGAAATTGAAGGGTATGATCCATTAAATCTTGACATCTGACAACTGTGACAGCTTAAAATATTGATAAATCGAAAAAGCAAAATTACCATAATGCCTGAAGTTTTATTACGGGCAATCATGGTAACCTCTTATTTTAGAGTCGGTTATTTTCCATTAATTTGCCATTCAGATGGTGAATCAGGTTTTTGAATTTTTGGAATTCGTCCATAGATACTCGCCGGTCGAGCGTTGCCAGGATTGAATTATTATGAAGAAGCGGTTCATCGGGATCAATGCCATATTCCTGACAGGCGGTTTTGAACAGTGGGGTGTGCGGGATCGGGGTGAATTGGCATAATCGTACTCTCAGACCAGCGCGATGGGCTGCCTGTGCTGAAGCGGCGGTCTCTTCCAGGGTCTGGCCGGGCATGCCAACCAGAACATAAGCTTCCAATTGATTAGTCTGGTATCCCGCCTGATTTAAATTTTCCATGGCTTCATAAAAATAATGATCGTTGACTTTATTATCGCTGGCCTGCTGCCAACGGGTGGCCTCATCTGAGGCTTCGTAGCTCAACCGGATCATTTCAAATCCATTGTCATACATGCGTTGCGCTACCTGAGGTGAAATAAACCGGCAATGCAGGCCATTGGGCGTGTAAAAGCGAGTTGGAATTTTTAATGCCGCAATCTGATCCAATATCGGGATAAAATGGTTATCAGCATTTACCAGCAAGGCATCATCCGCCAGGGCGATTCGATAATGCGGTTCCGGTTTTAATAAAGGAATCAGGTTTTTAAACTGGTCGATAAACCGTTGGGGGCTTAGCTGTTGCAATTCCGGTTGTAAAAATCGACTACTGCAATAATCACATCGATAGGGGCACCCCAGCGAGGTCATCAGCATTAAATAGGGTAATTGATGGTATAGTTCATAAGCCGGTGCTGGCCAGTCTTCAAATGGTCTGCCCGATAGACAGGTTGTGCGATTGTCAGTAAGTTTATTTATCCAGTTAACGACATCGGCAGGATCGCTGGTTTCAAATAACTGATCCGGTTTGCATACTCTCCGGGCATGTTCCGGCATCAATCGGGCATAGACACCTCCCAATCCAATTGGAGTATTGGGCAGGATTTTACGCGCTAATGCGATGGTCTGAGCCACTCCGGGATACCAGTAAGTCATCATACTGGTAATAATTACCGCGGCGGGGGGATCGTCGCGATATTCGCTCAATAATTCTGCTATGATATCCTCAGGCATCCCAAATCGATAATAATTGCGTGGAATATGGGCCAGTTGGGCGGGACGTTCAATGCGTTGTTGATAATATTTTCCCGTCCCGTTTGGCCGCGCCTTGTCCATCAATCCCTGGCGCAGCATTTTCGGGTGATAACGGTCCATGGCATCGATTAAGACGGGTTCATAACCCGATTCACGTAAAAATGCCCCAACATACAGTAATCCCAATGGTTTATTGTACAGGTCAAACGCCGCAAAGTCATATACCGGCGGATAAATCAAAATTACTTTCTGGCTCATAACCGGCATTATAACACGTGAGTATTTGCCGGGAATCATAATATAAGCCATAATCTTTAAACCTGGAGGATGACGGATATAACATATTTGTTCATTTCACCAATTGAGTGACTCGCATGTCTCTTAATTATCTGTAATTATAAAAATATTGGTTAAAAGCGAAGGAAATGATGTCAAAACGCGTTCAATAGGAGACGGAGACAGTGTGTCTCTGTGTTTACCTGCTTTTGCCGAAGGTTGCACCGTCCGGCTGGCTGGGATCATTTTTTTATAACTCATTAATCTGGAGAACCGTACGATGAAAAAGACGATGTTAGTGGCATTGATGATGGTTGCTATTGCCAGTTTGGTTTTAGTGAGTATGGCTCAGCAAGCCCAGCAGGGTGGTCAGCGGCGGGGCGGCGGCGGGATGATGGGCGGCATGAACTTTCAGCAAATGCGTGAGGCCCGGGATAAGGCCATGAACGGACTGATCGAAAATGTAGCCAAATTGAAGACCATGCAGGAGGCCGGCGCTACCGGCATGCAAAATCGTGCAGATTTCCAGAATATGTCCGAAGAAGAGCGGAATCAATGGCGCGAAGCCCGGACCAAACAGCGCGAAGAGCAAACCAAGCTCTATCAGGATATTGAGTCACAATTATTGATGCTCAAAGGTCCCCGCCAGATGGTTACCGATCACCGTACCGCTATGGAAGAACTGACTGCGATTCGCGATCAGGCTGAAGCAGAAAAAGCAACTAAAACGGTCGAAATGCTGAATAAATTGATGGAAACCAAACAGGCTGCTTATGATAACATGTTGAAAACCCTGGGTTTCATGCCTCCTCAACAGCAATAATCCCGTCTGTATAACACGCTAAAATATCATTGCCCGTCAGCAGTTTGATCTGTTGGCGGGTATTTTTTTGCCATGGCAAGATATCAGTCAAAGAAGAGCCAAACACTCATTTAATTGGCCTCCCGGGCAATTTTATGGTAAAATCGGCGTTATTCCTGTTAAATCCAGAGGAAATTTTCCAAATACTCTCGAAAGGATCTGAGCCATGAAATACCGTAATCTGGGTAATTCTGATATCGAAGCGTCGGTTATCGCCATGGGAGCCTGGGCTATCGGCGGGGGCGCCAGTTGGGGCGCTAAAGTGGAGGATGAAACCGCGATGGATACTGTCCGGGCGGCATTTGACGCGGGGATCAACTTTTTTGATACCGCGCCGGCTTATGGCTTTGGGCATAGTGAAAAGCTGCTGGGCCAGGTTATTTCCGGGCAGCGGGATAAATTCGTAATTGCCACGAAATGCGGGCTGTGGTGGGATGACAAGCGGGGCTCATTTTTTACCGAATTCGAAGGTCGGCCGATCTACCGGTCGTTGCGACCGGATACGATCGCGATTGAAGTTGAGCGATCGTTGCGGAATCTTAAGACCGATTATATCGATCTGTACCAAACACACTGGCCTGCAGTGGAGCCGGACAAGACACCCATTTCCACTACCATGGAAATTCTACTTAAGCTGGTTGAAGATGGCAAAATTCGGGCGATTGGTGTGTCCAATGTTGCGCCGGATGAGTTGAAAACCTGGCTTAAGTGCGGGCCCATTGTCAGCGATCAGTTCCGTTATTCCATGCTCTATCGTCAGCCTGAGGAGGATATTCTGCCCTTATGTGAGGAAAACGGGCTATCAACCCTGACCTATATGTCACTGGAGCAGGGGTTGCTGACCGGCAAGGTGAAAATGGATACTGTGTTTGAAGAAGGAGATTTCCGTACCAATACCGCCTGGAACGCCTGGTACCTGCCCAATAATCGTCGTCGCATTCTCGACTTGATGGACAACTGGGGCGCTTTATGTAACAAACACTCCTGTAACCTGGCGCAGCTGGTTCTGGCCTGGACGTTAACCCGGCCGGGTGTGACGCATATTCTGGCCGGGGCCCGCAAAGTGGAACAAATCCAGCAGAACGCGGCTGCGGCCGATATCCAGCTTGATAATGAGACGCTCGAACAGATGAAACAGAACTTGCAGGATCTGGGTGATCCACAACCGGAATAAACCAGGTTAACAGGTAGCATATTATGACTTATCGAATTATATCGACCGGCATCATGTTGACTGTTTTGGGGGCCGTTGCTTTGGGTTGGGGTCAACCGGTTTCGGTGAATCTGGCTGTTGAGATCGAAGCACAGTACCAGACACTTTTGCAGGATATTGCGGAAATAGCGCGTTTTGAAAAGTTCAAGGATGAAACTTATCATCCCGCTGCCCTGATCCAAAAAAGCGATCGGGATCCGCTGGATATTTTATTGCGTCGGACCCGGACTTTGCTTCAAGACATTATTATGGTGCCGGAAGCGCCTGATATGAGACAGTTGACCAAAGAGTTAATCCGGCTTAAGGGCCAGGCGATGGCCGTTGACATTACGGATACTGAAACACGGCGCCGGATATTTGGAGAGGTTTTTTCCCTGCGGAGGCAGATTGCTTTTTCCAATCCGCTGCTCAATTTCGATAAGATTCTGTTTATCAAGCGGCACCGTTCCACTTTTAATCATATGTGCGATCAATATTATGGCGTCAATGCCGTTGCCGGCGGCGGGGTGTTTGTGCTTGCCGATCCGTTTGGTGAGCGGCCGGAAGCGGTCGATCTGCTGAAGGACCGTCTGGTTGAAAACGGCCGTCTCAAAGGCGCCAATCTGGCCAGCGGGAGTTTTTTGTCGCCGGAATTATCCTATGATGGCGGGACGATCCTGTTTGCCTGGGTGGAATGCGATGGGCCACAGGATCATATTACTCATTTAAATCACGCCGAAAACGGCCACTGGAGCCAGGGGCGTTGTTATCACCTCTTTTCTGCGGCGATCGATCCTGCAACCGTTCTACAGACTGGAGTCAGTCAGTTGTGTCAGCTTACGGACGGGACTTTCAATGATTTTGATCCCTGTATTCTGCCTAATGGCAGGGTGGCGTTTATCTCCGAGCGGCGCGGCGGCTATCTGCGGTGCGGGCGGGCCTGTCCCTCTTATACGGTACATGATATGAATCCGGATGGCTCGGATATCCGGATTCTGAGTCCACATGAAAACAATGAATGGCAGCCGAGTGTGACCCATGACGGGATGATTCTGTATACCCGCTGGGATTATGTGGATCGTCACGGCTGCACGGCGCATCATCCGTGGATTATGACGCCGGACGGACGGGACTCACGCGCGATGCATGGCAATTTTTCGATCAAGGCCCAACGGGCCGATATGGAGATGGACCTGCGCTCGATACCGGGATCGAGGAAAATTGTTGGTACGGCCACGCCGCACCATGGTCAGGCTTATGGTTCAATCATTATCTTCGATCCGACCATACCCGATGACGATGCCATGGCGCCGGTCAAACGGGTGACGCCGGATGTGGGGTTTCCGGAAAGTCAGGGCGGTATGCAGGTTTATGGCACGCCCTGGCCGCTGAGCGAGCATTATTATCTGTGCGTTTATGACGCGGGTATGCGCGCGGGGGGCGGACGACAGGGGCAGAAGCATATCCGGGGCGACTATGGATTGTACCTGCTGGACGCGTTCGGCAATAAAGAACTGCTCTATCGCGATCCTGAGATCGCCGCGTTGAGTCCGATCCCGTTGAGAGCGCGAACAAAGCCGCCGGTGGTTCCGCAGCAAAGTTTACGGCTGGCGGCGGATCCGCCTGCTGAGGGTACGATGGCGGTGGTCAATGTTTATGACAGCCTGGTGTCGTGGCCGGCGGATACGGCGATCAAGGCGTTGCGTATTTATCAGATCCATCCCTGTTCGGTGCCTTCGGACGCGGTGCAGGTGCCGCACGAAACCGGGCGACGGATCGCGGAAGCCGGCGATTCGGTGAATCTGGTGCGGCGGGTGCTGGGAACGGTGCCGGTGGAAGCTGACGGTAGCGCCTATTTTACCCTGCCGGCGCTGAAGGAGGTTTATTTTCAGGCACTGGATGAAAAGGGACTGGCGGTTCAGTCCATGCGTTCGACCACCTGGGTGCAGCCGGGAGAGAACCTGGTGTGTGCCGGTTGTCATGAACCCAAGCATCGCGCGGCGGTATCTCCGCCCCATACGCCGCTGGCCTTACGCCGGGAGCCATCTGTTCCCAAGCCGGATGTGGATGGTTCGAATCCATTCAGTTATCCGCGGCTGGTGCAGCCGGTACTCGATCGTAAATGTGCCTCCTGTCATGCTGAAAATAAGGACAAGGGCGCGCCGGCCCTGGGCCGGGCTGTCGTCAAGTTGTCCGGCTATCATAATACGGCCGTTTACCGGTCTTATGAGAGTCTGGTGCATCAATTCGCATTCTGGAGCTATGGCGATCATTACCGCACGCGGCCGGGTCAGTTTGGGGCGCGGGCTTCCAGGTTGTATGCGCTATTGGAGGACGGTCATCATGAGGTAGAGCTAACGGCTGATGAGATGCATCGGATTACGTTGTGGCTGGATTCGCTATCGAATTTCTATGGGGTGTATGAGAAAGCCGAGGGTGAGGCCCAGCTGCGCGGTGAGGTGGCCTGGCCGACACTGGAGTAGCCGTGGGAATATACTGATCTGCTGAAAGTAATTGTAACAACCTGCAATTAAAGTTGATACATGTCTTTTTATTACGATTGGGTTCGTTTGGATTGGGACTGGTACGGGTTCTATTGGCGGGCTCCTGAACAAGATAAAGGCCTGGGATGTTAATTTGGGTAAGATTGGGTTTGTTTAGATAGCAGGGTGGTTCGGCCGTATGAGGTTTAAACAATGGATTTCACATTGAGCCGCTGACAATGGCAGAACCATGAGTAAGCGTCAGAACCGCAGATGGACACAGATGGACGCAGATGAAACAGCCAGATATACCAATGAACAAACTGAATACAAATTAACACGAATAAGAAATATAGTATAAAGCATTGTTATAAAAGTTGTTACAGTTGTTTTCTGTTAATTGGGTTCGTTTGGAACGGGGGTATGGAAATCAATAGTAGAGAGTAGTCAAACAGCCGGGTTTCACACGAAGTCACAAAGCCACAAAGATTAAACAGCTGAATCAAGAATATAATCGTAACAGATTATAATAAAAGAGATTATAACCACGAAGCGCCTTCGGCTTCACGAAGAGCGCCTGCGGCGCTACACGAAGGGCCGGTGGCCTGTTTGGCGGATTGATTCAGATTGAAACTTCATCACCCCAAATCTTACGTTAACTATATGATTATTAAATAGTTATAAGATAGTGTTCTTTAAAATAACATAAAAAATCATGTACATGAAGGATAGTAGTCAGAATTAACACTAAATAAACATGCTCTGGGATGTTTTGTTAAAGGGTAATAATGTTTAAGTTGTTGTCTATAAATTGATTATGGTTAAAAATTTTTGGATTGGGTTCGTTTGGGATTTTGTTGAGTTTCGGGTTGTGGTGATGTTGTTGGGGTGGCAAATGGGCGGCCCAAATTTTGGTTGCGTATTTGATTGTCAATGAGCTTTTTAAAATTTCTCTGGGGGATAATTTCCGAGTCTGAGTTATTATAGTACCATGTTGCTTTTGTGTCAAATAATATATTATATTTAGTATATAATAAATTATTTGTGGTCTGGATTAATGGAAATGCTGTAAGTGGTTAAAATATATGGTATTACAGAAATAATAAGGCTGTATTTGTGATATTGTGGTTGAATAAGCAATAATATCACTTGATATAAGTGATATTATTATCGATAATGCGTATATGAGTTATCAATATGAAGAAATTCTGAAAGCATTGCAATTACTGGATGGCAGATTGAAGCTGAACCGGAGTGGTCGATACTCGCTGGTGGTTTGTGGCGGGACTGGACTGAATGCCATGCGATTGGTCAGAAGAACGACGAAGGATGTCGATATTGTCGCTTTGCTGGATGCGACAGGATGTCTGATCGATCCGGCACCGTTGCCGGAGGAACTGGTGGTCGCAGCCGGGGAAGTTGCTGATACGCTTCATTTACTTCCAGACTGGCTGAATAATGGTCCGAGCAGTGGTGATGGCGGGCTTTTCAGGGTCGGATTGCCAAATGGATTTATCGAACGGCTTACCAATCATTTCGAAGGAGAGAACTTAACGGTATATATAGTTGGCCGACTGGATCAGATTCATTTTAAATTGTATGCTGCCATCGATCAACTGGGCAGTTATCACGCATCGGATCTGAGGCAGCTTTCGCCCTCTGATGAAGAAATGATTATGGCGATTGAGTGGGCAATGACTCACGATCCCTCGGATGGATTCCGGATGGCTACAAAGCTTTTCTTGCGAGAGTTTGGTTATGATCGATTGGCTGACAGAATCTAAAGCTCAATTTGAGGAGCGGATTTTCGATATGCTATGGCGGCAGTGGAGTCTGCTGGGGGTGGCCGGCGTGGGCGGTCCGGAAGAAGATAGTCGGATTATCGATCCGGAGGCGCTGCTGTTGTTTTCGCTGGTGGTGTGCCGGTATGAGCCGCGTTTGTTCGATGAGATCCTTGACTGGCTGGTAGTGAACGGGCATTTTATCAATGTCCAGCGATTGGGCCGGATTCAGAAGCGGTATGAATTCGACTGCGAGAGGCAACTGGGCGCGGTGGCCGAGTTGCTGAGTCAAAAATCCAGTTACCGGCTGAAGTGGGCCGGGCTGGCGAAGCAGACCTGTCAACATGAAATTGAGCCGTTGTTTTATGATCGGGCCGGCCGGGCGCTGCCTTGCCCGGACGATAATAACGCGAACCCGGAATTTTTGAGGCATGGTTTGAGGCGGGGGGCGATCCACTTACGAGGGTATTCGCAGTCATTCGATACGCGGAGTCCTGGGAGTCTGCTGCTGAGGATGAGGGCGCTGGTGGGGATCTGTGCCCGGGCGGAAATATTGTGTCTGCTGGCGGCGGAGAAAGAGGTTCATCCCAGCGGGGCGGCCCGGCAGACCGGGTATTATCAAAAGACGATCCAGACGACCCTGGTGGAAATGGCGCAATCCGGGGTGGCGCTGGTCAGGAGTTCCAGGAAAGAAAAGTATTACCGCTTGAAATCGGGGGTTCTGGATAATCTGCTTAAACCCCAGGGCCGGGCGCCGCGATGGATGAACTGGCCGGCGTTGCTGAAGGCGGTTGAGATTGTATGGGGAACATTGAGGCAACTGGAGGGGCAGGGGCTGGATGGTTTGCTGCTGGTGTCGGAATTGAAAAAAACGCTGGCGATGATAAATGATTTTTGCGTTGAAGCCGGGATCGATGACCTTATCGTTGACGCGGCGGTTCCTGTGGAAGATGGTGTGGATCATTTTGGCGATGTGTTAAGGTTGCTGAGTGAACGGTTGGGGCCGCTGGTTTTGGTTTAGGGGTATTATCTGCTGTGGTGTCTATGGTGGGGGATTGACGCGGTGGTGAAAATGGGGATTTCGGTTAGGTGATTGGCGAAAACGGGTAATCCGGGATTGGCGGGATTTTAATGGTAGCATAAGGAAGGGAAACGGGTTAGATCAGCCCGCCGCGGCGGACCTTGGGCATGGGTAAACAAATTTAACTCTCCTGCGATTTGCCTGTTGAAAAAGCCGGGATTGAAAATTATAATGATGGATAGCATGAATAGAGTCTGCTATTTGAATCAGGAGTGAAATATGCAATACGAGAAGGTTAAGATTGCCGGGATAATGGTTGTTTGTTTTTTTATCATGGGTTGTCATTTTTCAGGGCAGGAAGACCGTATCGGGCCGCGCGAACAACTAACGCTTTATACTGAAACACAAATAGGGAACGGTTAAATTAGCGAGATGCGAAAAAAATAAACCGGAAACGGGCGATTGTCCCTAGATTCCACGAAACAGGCGACTGTTTATAGATTTCCTAGAAAATTATTTTTTTGGAGTAAGTTATGAGTAAGAAAAAGCCGGGTTCAGGGGAAAAGAAGAATAAGAAATATTTATCTGATGAAGATTTGGCTGGAATGGCTAAAGAATTAACTTTGCATATAGAATCAGAATCGGATCGTGGGGTTATATTAATCCTATCTGCTTATTTGGAAGAACTGCTTGGATTGGTCATAAGAAATTCATGTGTGTCAGACCATGAAGGTGAAGCACTTATGGAATACCATGGTCCGGCTGGCACTTTTAGTTCCAAGATATCACTTTGTTCCGCATTTGCTTTGATTCACAAGACAGAAGCACGCGCATTAGAAACTGTGCGAAAGATCAGAAATAGTGCTGCTCATTTTGATCACAAGAAACGGGGGTTTAATGTTTTATTTGATTCTGATCAAACGGTTGCTCATGTGGAGAATCTTGTTTCAATAATGAATTTTGAATTGAAGTCGCAAGATCCCGAATCAATTCGTATTAATTTTATTCTTGCTGCAAGATTGTTGGCATTAAAACTGTTGGTTCGAAATTATGAGGCTATAAGACCCATGCCCCCAAGAACGGTTAAAGAGATTGCAAATGAATCTCGAATCAAGCTGGGAAATACTCCTTTAGGGCAATTTACTCATTATGCTGTTGATGAATTGAAGAAGGGAAATTTTGGACCATCTGAAGTTCTTAATGACGCTATTCAGAAAACACTAAAAGAATTTTTGAATGAAAATCATAAGGAAATTTTAAGTAATGAAACTGATAGTTCAGAAAAGTGAAGTAGCATTAATTTAAAATCTATCCCCGTATCAAAAAAGGCCTTCCTATGGAAAGATATCGCCAGCATGTATGATAAGTTAGTGTTTGATGCTTATTTTGTTAGGGGACTCATTATATTACGTAGGAGTGCCGGTAGACTGTGTTTTATGGATAATGAATAGTAGGTGTAACTGGCGTTACTGAAGAAGTAGAAAAAAATGATTGGAAATGATTGCGAGTTATTGGTGACAACTGACCACTGTTATCAATGTAATTGAATTATCCCTCCGTTATTGAATGCGAGTGTGTTATATGTCGTTATTCGAAAAAACATCAGATGGCATTGGAATCAACGATTCTTCTTTTCATGAAAAGCACATGATTGAAAAATACATAAGTATGATTAATGAACAGGGTATTGATTTTCTGCCTATCACTTATGGTGTTGATCCATCACCCGATTTTGGATATTTCGATTTAGCCGATAGATACTGGAGAACTTCCCTGTGCATTTATATGGCCGGGATAGTGCGATGTTTTTGGGAAAGTGGTGTAGGATTTACAGAGCCCTGGCTCTTTAATGTCAGGCATTCATTTGAACTTAAGCTAAAAGGTTTAAAATTATTTTCAGTTTGGTTGGAAGCAGTCAATCAAAATATTGACACATCCGGTTATGTGTCAAGTATCGAGCAGCTAAGAAGAAATTTTTCAAATGTACATTCATTGTCAAGTCTTTATAACGATTTTAGTGATAGCATTAAAATTGCAATCAACAATTGGAGTAACGAATTTTCTGACGAACCTCCTTCATTAAATGAATTTTTCTTAAACCATCAAAATAAAACGATTTTAGATGAATTAGATGAAGCGGATCCTAGTAGTTTCTCTTTTAGGTATCCAAGCATAAAAAATGGACAAACAGATGAAATTCAGAAATTGGGTTGGAAACATGATCCGAATCAACTGTTTCCACAGTCAGGATTACCAAAGAGGGCAGGATACTTTTTTGATCATATAAAAACAGTTAATTCACTGCACGGCCTAAATACTGAATTAACGAGAATTGTAAACCTATCGAATTCCATATGGGATTATATTGGTGAGATGCAGAGGTATATTTGAAGAGTTTTGAATAAAGTTGAATTTCATGTCGATAATTTAAAAGATCGATCTTGATCAAAGTTGTATAGAGACCGGTAAATTTTAGAGCAATTGTAATCATCTTGAAAATCAGGGACTATGCAATTTACAAAATCCCAAAGAATCTCTATTGTTTTGATTGGATGTTTTCATCCGGCAATATTGAAATGATATGGATAATATTATCGAAGGATCTGTCGCCCGTTCCGGGCTTGTGGGGTGGAAGAGGCAATGTGTCCGGCGGCCTGACGGCCCCGGCCAGGGACTGGCAGCCCGCCTGAAGCGGATCTTTGACCCTTCGGGCTTCTGGTATGCGGATGGGGCGGATTTTTATTGCGGGAAAAAATAAGAATAGGCACGCTAAAGCGTGAACTCCGTACAGGGAATCCATACGAGGGGAAAATTCGTTTGCATTGACCTGCCGGGGGGGATAGACTTCAGGGAGTTTACTGTTGGTTTGACAAGTTGGTAACTCTATTTTTCAGGAGGTCAGCGATGCAGTCAGGGAATTTCAGAAGCAGTTGTGGTGTTTGCCGAATGAACCGCCGTGGTTTTCTGGCGGCCGGATGCGCGGCCTGCGCGGGCGCGGCGGAGATGCTTATGAATCCGGTACGGGCATATGGCCAGGAGCGGGCGGATAAGGTTCGCGTCCGGGTGATTTTCGCGCTGCACGCGCCGGTACAGCCGGGGCCGGACTGGCCCAACAAGGGGTTCGATTTCCAACCTGCCATGGAAAAGGTGAAACAGACGCTGGCGGCGGGCTGTCCTAATTTTGAATTTCGATACGCCCTGGCGACGGGCGCGGAACAGGCCGAAAAGATTGTCGCGGAAGACAAGGATCTGGCTATCGACGGCTACCTGGTGTATCAGATGAACTGCTGGAACCGGGTGGTCCAGACGGTGGCGGCAACGAACAAGCCGGTGTTGTACGCGGACTTTCAGTTTGGCGGCAGCGGCGGATTCCTGGTTTATAACGCCGGGTTCCTGCGCCAGCGGGCCGGCCATGTGGGATTTGTCGCCTCGTCGAATCCGAACGATCTGGTAGCGGCGGTGCGCTGTTTCAAAATGGTCAAAGGGGGCAGCGCGAACGATTTCGCCGGGGCGGTGGCGAAGGTCCGGATGGCGGGTATGCCGAAAACGGGCGGGCTGAACTGTCTGCCGGATCCACTCAAGCCGGTTTCGACGGCGGATTGTCTGAGGCTGTTGCAGGAATCAAAAATTCTGGCTGTGCGGGACCAGAACAGCGGCGCGGCCCAGCCGGTACTGACCATTCCGCTGGAATATATTTCGTTCGCGGAAGTTAATGAGGCATGGAAGAACGCCGACAAGGGCCAGGCGCGGGCGGTGGCCGACCGATGGCAGAAAGATGCCAGCGCGGTGGTTGAGGTCACGCGCGAGACGCTGGAGAACTCGGCGGCCATGTACCTGGGAATGAAGGCGGTCCTGCAGAAACACAATGCCAACGCGATTACGGTCAACTGTCTGGGCGGATTTTACGGCGGTCATATTCACGCCTATCCCTGCCTGGGGTTCCACGAACTGGGCAACGAAGGCTTGATCGGGGCGTGTGAATGCGATATCCGGTCCACCGCTACCATGCTGATGGTGAACCAGCTGACCCAGGGGCGGCCGGGATATATTTCCGATCCGGTGATCGATACCAGTAAGCGGCAGATTATCTACGCCCATTGTGTGGCCTCGAACCGGGTGTTCGGGCCCAAAGGTCAAAGCAACCCATTCAGTATCATGACCCATTCGGAAGACCGTCAGGGCGCGTCGGTACGGTCGATCCTGCCGACGGGGTATCTGACCACCACGCTGGAGGTCCTGCAGGAACGCAAGGAGATCCTCTTCCATCAGGCGCGCGCGGTTGACAACGATCCGGATGACCGGGCCTGCCGGACCAAACTCTGCGCCGAGCCCAAAGGGGATATCGAAAAGCTGTTTTCGATGTGGGACCAGTGGGGCTGGCACCGGGTGACCGCTTACGGCGATTTGAAGGAACCGGTTTATGGTCTGGCCGAGGCGCTGGGCTGGAAGGTGGTCGAGGAGGCGTAACCGGCAGTGTATTGGTACCAGCTAAAAATTGGCAGATAGCCTTGAGGGATTTCTTATTCCAATGGGAATAAATACACACGCTGAAGCGTAAGCTCCATACGTAAAATCCGTACGTGAGCTTCATGTGGTGGATGGCCTTGTGAGTGGGATCGTTTCAGGATTGTTTCGGAACATTATTGCGGTCTGGGGGATGGTGTGGTATTATGGCGCTTGCTCGATTTGAGCGATGGTTTGTTTGCGTATCGAATATAGATTCCCGGTTCTCTTATTTGCGAGGATTAATCATGGCTAAACAAAGCAGAATTCTGGTCGTTATGGTGGTGATGCTGCTGGTGTCGATGGGTGTGGCGGTTGGTGAGCGTGAGTATAATGGCAGTTATGAGGGTGAGTATTTGAACCGGGTGGCGTTTCCGCTGGGGGGGATGGGCGCCGGGATGGTGTGTCTGGAGGGGACGGGGTGTCTGTCGCATGTGTCGGTGCGGCATAAGATGGATGTTTTTAATGAGCCGTGTACCTTCGCGGCGTTGTGTGTGAAGAGTGAGTCGGGGGCGGTGGCGAAGGTGCTGGAAGGGCCGGTGCCGGGCTGGAAGGTGTTTGGTTCGCCGGGGCGGGGTAATGGCGCGTCAGGCAGAAGTTATGGGCTGCCGCGGTTCGAGGCGGCGAGTTTTCTGGCGCGGTTCCCGTTTGGGACGGTAACGCTGACGGATGATGAGATCCCGCTGGAGGTGGCGCTGACGGGTTGGAGCCCGTTTGTGCCGGGTGACGCGGATGCCTCGTCGCTGCCGGTGGGGGCGCTGGAATATCGATTTAAGAATCCAACGGGCCGGGCGGTGGAGGCGGTGTTCTCGTTGAATACGAAAAATTTCATGGAGACGGGCAAGGGCAATACGATCCTGCCGGTCAAAAACGGGTTTATTTTGTGGCAGGGGGGCGAGTCGCAGGAAGGTGGATTCGCGTTTTATACCGATGATAACCGGACGGTAGTGGATCATTGCTGGTTTAAGGGCGGCTGGTGGGATTCGCTGACACTGGCCTGGCAGACAATTGCCAGCGGGGAGATGATGGACAATCCGCCGGTGACGGGTGAGTGTCCGGGCGCGTCGCTGTTTGTGCCGATGAGTCTGCGGCCGGGCGAGGCAAAGACGGTGCGGTTGATGATGGCGTGGTATGTACCGCAGACCACGATGCGCTATGGTAAGGATGGCGAAGCGGCCGGGCCGGCGTTTGGGTACGGGCCGTCCAAAGGAACAGCGGCCAGTCAGCAGGATGTGACGGGGTTTGTCGGGAAAGGGCTGGTTAACAGTTACGATCCGGGCGGGGATGGTTTAACCGGAACGCTGACCTCGCCGGAGTTTACCATTGATGGCGATTATATCCAGTTTCTGGTGGGTGGCGGCGATATGGCCGGCAAGACCTGTGTCAATCTGGTAGTAGGCGGCAAGGTGGTGAAGTCGGCGACGGGTAAAAATGCCGAGCGGCTGGACTGGGTCACCTGGGAGGTGAAGCCGTGGCGGGGTCAGCGGGGTCAGATCAAGATTGTGGATGAGGCGACCGGGGCCTGGGGGCATATTAATGTCGATCAGATTGTGATCAGCGAACAGAAACTGGAATCGGCGGCCCAGGCCCGCAGCGGCCGGGCGGGGGTTCGGGTGTTGCAGGATTTTGAGGGCGGCGATTTTGGCGATTGGGTGGCCCAGGGTCCGCCGGCGCCGGAGGCATGCTGTCCGGATGGTGAGTGTGAAGTATCGACGTATTATGAGCCGTGGTACACCGGGAAGTTTGAGACGATCCAGCAGGTGGCGGGATTCTGGCGGGATCATTATGAAGATCTGCGGGCGCGGACGATGGCGTTCAGCCAGGCGTTTTATGATACCACTCTGCCGCCGGAGGTGGTGGAAGCGGCGGCGGCGAATCTGACGATTTTGAAATCGCCGACGGTGATGCGTCAGAAAAACGGGCGGCTGTGGTGCTGGGAAGGGTGCGGTGACAGCAGCGGGTGTTGCGCGGGGTCGTGTACGCATGTGTGGAATTATGCCCAGGCGATCTGTCATCTGTTTCCGGAGTTGGAGCGATCGTTGCGTAATACGGAATTTTTCGAGAGCCAGAGCGCCGAGGGGCATCAGACGTTCCGGTCGGCGCTGCCGATCCGGCCGGTGGCGCATACCTTTCACGCGGCGGCGGATGGTCAGTTGGGCGGGATCATGAAAGTGTATCGGGAATGGCGGATTGGCGGGGATGATGCGTGGCTGAAGAAGATGTGGCCGAAAGTGAAGCAGAGCCTGGATTATTGTATCGAGACGTGGGATCCGCGCGGCGTGGGCGCACTGGAAGAGCCGCATCATAATACCTACGATATCGAATACTGGGGGCCGGATGGGCATTGCACCAGTTTTTACCTGGGGGCGCTGAAAGCGGCCGTGGCGATGGGCGCGTACCTGGGCGATGATGTGGCGCGTTACCGTAATCTGTTGACGCGCGGTCGGGAGTTTATGGAGACGCGTTTATATAACGGTGAATATTTTTATCAGATCATACAGACGGAAGGTTTGAACGCGACGTTTAGCGCTCTGAACGCGAGCGGTAATGGCTCGGGCTATCAGGCGATTGTCAAGCAATTGAATCAGCAGGGGCCCAAGTATCAGTATGGGACGGGATGTCTGTCGGATGGCGTGCTGGGATTGTGGATGGCGCAGGTGTGCGGATTGGGTGAGATTGTCGATCCGGCGAAAGTGAAGAGCAACCTGAACGCGATTCACCAGTACAATTTGAAACTGGATCTTTACGATCATGTCAATCCGCAGCGGCCCTCTTACGCGCTGGGTCATGAGGGCGGTCTGCTGCTGTGTACCTGGCCGCGGGGTGGGGCGCTGTCGATCCCGTTTGTCTACAGCAACGAGGTGTGGACCGGGATCGAATATCAGGTGGCGTCGCACCTGATGCTGGAGGGCATGGCGGAGAAGGGGCTGGAGATTGTGCGGGTGTGCCGTGACCGGTATGACGGCCGGGTGCGCAATCCGTTTAATGAATATGAGTGCGGGCACTGGTACGCGCGGGCGATGAGCAGCTATGGTCTGATCCAGGGCTTGACGGGTGTGCGTTATGACGCCGTCGATAAGACGCTGACCATCGATTCGAAGGTGGGTGAAACGTTTCGCAGTTTTCTGGCGACGGCCGGCGGATTTGGAACGGTGGGGCTGCGCAATGGCAAGCCGTTTGTGGAGATGAAAAGCGGGACGCTGGATGTCAAACGGGTGATGGTGTCGGGTAAGGAGATGCGTCTGACCAGATGAAGCCGCATCGTTAGTATTAGCGACCGATAAATTGAATGTACGGACAATATTGGCAGGAACGGTTCCTCTTCGGGATCGTTCCTTTATTGTTAGTAATAAAATTCGATTTAATGGCTGACAGGCGGTTTGTCAGTTTGGACGTTCCAGATAATCGGGTCAGCGGATTACGATTATCAATCATAATCATACTTTGGTCTATTCGAATATGGCCGATATTATCCTATAATAGGATGGAATGCAGGGCTGAACGCCTTGATTACACGCCCTTAGATATGATAATTTTTACATTCCATCCATGACCAGGAGACTACCCCATGATATATCGATGTGATCATCGTTGCGGTTTTGGTTTATCGGTACGGTTTTTGTTGGCGCTGGTGTTGCTGACGATGGTGCAGGCGGGATGGGCGATTCCGGCGGGGATGGTGCATCACTGGAATTTTGATGAGGGGCCGGACTGGCATGATGATCCGTTTGGCAGTGTCTGCGCAGTGACGCAGGTTTGGGACAGTGTGTCTGGTGACTTAGCGACGTTAGTGGATATGGGGAGTGGAAACTGGGTGTCGGGTGAGCAGTTCAGCGGATTGGAATTTGACGGTGTTTCGAATTATGTTTCGGTAGCGGGTGATTTATCGAATCCGCTGGGTCGTAGTGCGTCACTGGTGTTCTGGATTCGAACGATTCAAACCGGCGGGGTCAGTGGCCGCGTCAGTCCGGGTGTGGTGGGTGTGACGGCCGGTACTGCCGATGTTCAGTGGGGCTGGATCGATCAGGATGGAAGGATGGCGTTATCGGTGGGCGGAACGCTGGTGGTGCGCAGCGGCAAGGCGATTAATGATGGTCAGTGGCATCATATTGCAATCACACGGAATCATGAAAGCGGCGCGGCACAACTTTATGTTGATGGAAAAATGTCTGATTCGGCTGTCGGTCCGGCTGGCATTATTACTTCTGCGTTTAACAGTCTGGGACGTATCGAAAATACCAATGGTGTTTCGGGTTATTATCAGGGGCGGTTGGATCAGGTGTATGTTTTTGATCGGGTGATCGACGGTGGAATGGTGGGGCAACTGATGGATAATCACGCGCCCAAGGCCTGGGACACGCTGACCCAGGGAACAAACGATCAGGCATTTGCAACGGAGAGTATTTTTTTTAAGACTTATGATTCGGAACGGGATGCGCTGGGAGTGGTTGGTTTTTCTCAGGCTGAGCATGGGGTGGTGACAGATAACGGGGATGGGACTTTTACGTATGCGGCTGATGGTGGATTTACCGGTGATGACCGGTTTGTGGTAACGATCGAAGATGGCCGGGGCGGATTCAGCCGGGCAACGATGAATCTGAAGATCTTGGCGGCGCCGGACGCGGATGCGTCTAACCGGACCACGAGCTTTGTCGATTTTCAGGCGTTACAAGCGGGTGGCAGTGATCTTGTTTTAAGTGGAAGCCGCACCCCGCGTGTGCTGGACTGGGACGGTGATGGTGATCAGGATTTGCTGGTGAGTCATGGCGGCAAGGTCTGGCTTTATGTGAACAATGGGACAGCAAGTTCGGTAGTATTGGCGGCGGGTGTCCGTGTAACTGCCGGCGGGCAGACGATTTCGCTGGGCAGCGGGATGCTGACCATGGCGTTGGCAGATATGACCGGTGATGGCATTAAAGATCTGATACTGGTCGATAGCAGTCGTAAGATCCGGGTGTATCGCAATACTGCTGCCAGCGGTGCGGTACCGGTTTTTGCGGCGTCGTCATTCGTGAAAACACCGGCCGGCAGTGATTTTGTTTTGCCGGACCAGCGATTTGATGCCGGTGACTGGGATGGCGATGGGTTGTCGGATATCGTGACAGGCGCGTGGTCCGGTGAGATGCGGGCGTATCGCAATGTGGGAACAGCAGTCAGTCCGCGATTTGACAGTGGGATTTATGAGGTATTAACCAGCAGTTCGTATAATCTGTATCCCCGGCTGTTTGACCTGACGCGTAACGGAGTTATTGATTTTGTGCGCGGGATCAACTGGGGCAGTATTACCTACTGGTTCGATCCGCAGTTGCATGATGATCTGGGTCCGAGCGGGAACCTGTCGATCGTCGATGGCGACGGGGTCAGTCCGGACCTGCACGCGCTGACAGATGGGGCGGTGGTGGACTTCGCCGATTTCAATGACGATGGTGTTTATGATATCATCATGGGCGGCTATGCCAGTGACCGGATCTATCTTGCCTACGGTCAGGCCAAAACGGTGGCGGATTGTCTTGCGGAAAACGAGGCGATCTATGACGCCAATTTAACGAACCTGGGGCCGGCGCTGGAAGCGAACAATCAGGAACTGTTGAACCGGGTCAATGCCAACAGCCGGGCGATTATTTCGCATATGCAGGCGGCGACATTGCCGGAGCGTCAGTTGATGTTCGATCAGATGGCCGCGCATGTGGGCAGGTATTCATTTTTGCAGATGAACGCGCCGCTGGATACGGTGGCGTATCATCATGTGCCGAGTATCGCCGGGCAGAACCTGTTAACGATGCATCAGATGCTGCCGGATTCTCCGAGCCATCGACTGAAGGTAGCCAACGCGGTGGGATTAGCGGGACTGCATCGTACCATTTATCTGGAATCGGCTTTGCATGTCGGTGACAATCAGAACGCAACCCAGGGAATGCTGGAATCGATACGCGATTTTATGCGTTATGAACCGAGGATCAAGCATCCGGATACGATGTTAACGTTGAACCATTATCGCGGTGATGGCCGGGGCGGGCATGTCAATTCATTTACCGGCGCGAAAAATACCTTTGATTTTGGAATCGGCAACGACGCGGATGAATGGGCGGGCGATCTGGATGTCGCGATCCAGACGGTATTTGGCACGAATGCACATCGCGGCGATTATTTTACGCTGGTGATGGGGCACGAAGCAACGCATAGTCTGGATGGTTATGTCAACAGCCGGGCGAACAAAGATCTGCGCCGTCGCTGGGGCCAATTCCTGGTATTGGCGGGTGGCCCGGATATTGTGGCCGGGAGTGATGGCTGGTACGACTGGACCGCGACCAAGGCGCATTTCAAAGCAGTGGGATTGTGGGATGAAGCCGGCCAGACCTGGGATGAAGCCTGGGACGCTTACTGGTCAACCGGGCCGGGCAGCGCCTGGAAGGATCTTTCCTTCATGCGGGGTAATATCGGGTGGTTTTATGGCGCGCCGCAGGAATCGCTGGCCACCCAGGGTAACCATCAGTGGATGCATGCCGAGGGCAGACTGGTGGGCGCGATCGATCGCTGGCGGCGGGGTGTGGAGAATCATATCCCGGCCATGAAAGCCAATATCACCGAGGTTGTGACGTTTCTGGATTATCTTTCCGCTGGTTTGAATAAAATCGTGCTATGCGATACGCATGGTATCCCTTCGCCTTATCCACATGCTGAGTATCATATAACGCTGGCCTGGCTGGAGCGGAATGACCGGGGGTATATCACCCGTGTCAAGACCGGTGATCATGATTATCGTTTTACATTAGATGAAAATGGTATTGTGGTTGATGTGACAACGAATATCATTACCGCACATAATGACCTGGGGGTTACCGGCCGCAATCAGGCATTGGTGATCGATGTCACCGGCAATGATACCACGCTGGAAGGCGGAGCCAGGTTGTTGGTGAACGATTTCAGTGAGCCGAGTCATGGAAGGTTATACAATAACGGTGACGGCCGGCTGATCTATGTGCCCGATGTGAATTTTACCGGACAGGATTCGTTTGATTATGTGGCGAGTGGCCGGGCAGAAGGCGCGGTGGCCGGGGCGGTGCATGTGAATGTTTTTTCGATCAGCCAGGGGGCGATAAAAGAGCGCTATCTCAATCTGGGCAGCAGTACCAGTATTTCGGCGCTGACCGGCAGCGCTAAATTCGGGTATGATCCGGATACGATTGGTATTATCTTCAGTTTTGAAGGCGATACCAACTATGCCGAAGGCTATGGCGCCCGGATCCGTGGCTGGCTGATCCCGCCAGTGACCGGCGATTACCAGTTCTGGATCGCCACCGATGACAATGGTGAGTTGTGGTTCAGTCTGGATGGTCAGCCTGGACATGCCGCGTTAATCGCCTCGGTACCGGGTTGGGCCGGTTCTCGTGACTGGGATAAATTTTCGGAACAGACTTCGCCTAAGCTGACCTTGCAAGCCGGAAAACAGTATTATATTGAAGCGTTGATGAAAGAGGGGAATGGCGGCGATAATTTTGCCGTCGCCTGGCAGGGGCCCGGTATTACCAGGCAGGTAATCAGCGGGGCGTATCTGCGGCCTTACTATCAAAGTGGCGTTTCGTTTGAAGCTGATCCGATGATGGCACAGGCGGTGGAAGGTCGGATTTATCAGGAGAGTCTGACGGGCCGTGCGGTTGCAAACGAGACGGTGGAGTATGCGTTGCTGGCCGGGCCGGACTGGCTGACTGTTGCTGATGATGATACATTATCAGGAATGCCGGGAGATAGCGATGTTGGTCAGAATGACTTTGTGATACGGGCGATGGATAGCCAGGGCGATCTGGCAATTGCGGCGTTGCAGGTGGTGGTGGTTAATATGTTTACCGGTGAACGGGGACTGGCTGACTTGTTGGGACTGGTCGAAAACTGGCTGGATGCGGATTGCGGTTTGTGTCGTGGTGCGGATTTGAGTGGCGATGGCTGGGTCAGTTTCGATGATTTTTCCTGGCTTTCTCTTAATTTCAGGTAATAGTTAGAGCTGAAAGTAAAAAATATTTAGTATTCGGTCTGGTTTATTCCGGTAATTTATTATTTACAGATGTTTTTTAAAAAGTCTGGTTTTTATAACCCGGCGGGTGGAATTCTGATTTTATCGGACTATTATCTATTGAGGTGTCGTGAATATTATCTGATTATATACAAATTTTTATTTTTTCATTTCATTCGGCATAAAGTCTGAGATATCGCGCGATATCTGATTAGAATATTAATGAGTTTTATATTTTATGTGGAGGCAGGTTATGAAAACGATGTGGCGATGTGTCGGTAATTTGTCTATTCTAAGTATGGTATTCTGGATACTTGTCCATCCGTGTTACGCGGCCTGGCCGGAGGATGATTTTTCCAGTGCGGTGGTTGATCCGGCCAAATGGAATGTAATTTATAATCAGCCTGCCACTAATAGTGGTGAGGTAACACCGACCGAGGCCGGCGAGTTGATGGTGGCGATTTATCAACGGAATCCAGTGGCCCTGCCGCAGGCTTATATTGAATCGGCGACGACAGAAGGATTGAATAGCTGGACTTATTATTCAGGGATCCGGTTCAATGCCAGTAATTACAACTGGACGGCGGTTCATGCCGGTTATTATTTTGTGATGGCGGATGGTACCCGGGCTTTTTTGCGTTTTGATCCTTATGGCCCGGCAGCCTGCCGCATTCGGTTTGGCAGTACGGACATTGCGAATGGTCCCTATTTATGGCGTGATTTCGATTATGAATTGAAATTTTCGTGGGATGGCGTGGAATTGAAAGGCTGGTATCGGGAGAAGGGGCGTCTGGCCTGGCTGGGTGAGTTTACCATTTTTACTTCATTTTTTACTTATCCCAAAACGTTGCAAATTGGACAGCCGCTTGAGATGGGTACTTCAACGTATGATGATCTGAATCTGTATTTGAATGTGGATTACTGGACAGGAACAGAACCGGAACCGTTGCCGGTACAGACTTTTGAAGATGAGTTTGGATATACGATGATCCACCCGCTCAAATGGATGGAATACGATATGTCTTTCTGGAGTAATACCGGATCGCAGCAGGTGGATGGTTATGGTCATTTGTCGACCAACATTTTCAGCGGCAACCCAAATTATGCCTCGGCGGGCATCTGGCTGCAGAGCAACGGTCGCATGCCGGATGAAGACTGGATTTATTACACCCGTGCGAAGTTTAACGCGACAGTCGCTCAATGGGGCCGGTCCGATCTGGAACTGGGTTTTACTTTTGAGCTGGAAGACGGCCGCAAGGCCTTTGTCTGCTTTGATGGTGTGGGAACCGGCTGCCGGATGAAGTATGGCACTGACGACGGCACCAACGCCGGACCGCAGCTGATGGATGATTACTGGTATGAATGGAAATTTGCCTGGGAAGGTCATGTCCTGAAAACCTGGTATCGGGAGTGGGGCCGGGAACAATGGCTGGGCGGTTACACGGTGTTTGGCGATCTGGCCACTCATCCGGAATTGTTACGGATCGGGCATCGGGATATTGTTGCCTGTCCTTCGTATGATGATATCAGCATGAATCTGATGACTGACTACTGGCGGAAACAACCC
>CAXXFK010000019.1:0-164123 GCA_963663965.2 Sedimentisphaerales bacterium | reverse complement strand
CCGCCCGGTAAAAATAAACACACACTCCCGGGCCCCAATCCCCAATTCACCCCGTAATTGCTCCCGTTGCCCGGTAAATTCTCGCCGCTGCCCGCGAAACAGCTCATTATCCACTGCGCACGGTATCGCGAACAGTTTTCCTTCATCGCAGCCATAGTGCAAAAAAGCCCGCCGGTTACCCGAACAGCTATACAACACCACATCACTCCCCTGCAAAATTGTCCTCACCATCCGCCTTTTCAGCCAGCCACTGAATCCTTTGTCACCCTCAGGCTTCAAGACCGTCTCACCCCGGAACAGGACATCCAGCCCCCACGCCTTCGCCAACCAGTACGCCAGCCACGCTGACACCGTATCATACCCCTGGATCAACACACCATCAAACCGCCTCCGGGTTAGACACCTAACCAATTCCGGATTGATTCGGGATACCATAAACCGCTGCCGAGCCGGCGACCAGTTCCGGACAAATTCATACTCAAACCCTTCCAGCAACGGCACATCCCAGCTCACGGTCTGGTTGATAATCTTCGAAAAAACCGGCTCCACGCCCGCCCGGTCCAGAAACAAAACCGTCGGCCGGATCTGTTCGCTTTTCGCCAGTTCCCGATACAAAGGACTGTGATACTGCACCACCTGTTGAGCCACCACCGCCAGCCGATACCGTTCCATACTAATTATCCCCTCCCATCTCAGGTACCATCCCGGGTATCATCTTCAAGCGTAGCGCAGCGAAGCTTGTGGGTGCTCGTTTCCAACCAACTATCATTCGATCCATCAACAAAAAATCTCATTTCTACAAATAAACGAATGTTCTCAACCCATTAATTAAACCGTCAACATTTATCCAAACCCAATCTCCCGCCGGCCCTGCCACCCCAACTCCGGCCGCCGCACTGCCGCCGCGATCAGCATAAACAGCACCTGCAGCACCAGAATATTACGACACAAAACCCAGCACGCAACCGGCGAAATCTCCACCTGCAGCATACAATAAACCACCCCGCCGGCGAGCACACACCCAGCCAGTGGATTCCCCGTCATTAAAATCCGCCCCCAGCGTTCCATCAGCCACAGCCAACCGCCCAGGAACAAACCCGTCAGCCAGGCCCCCAGTAATCCACCGTCAGCCACCCCCATCGCCACCCAGGTCATCGACGCGTCACCCTTGGCAAACCGGTAATGTCCCTGGATCGCCTGTTCCACATCTTCCTTTTGATAACTCTCCGGCAGCAACGCTGCCGGAATCGCGTTATAAAATGTGCTCACCAGCGCCCCGCCATACATCGGCTCATAATCATCCTGCCGGCGATAAATATCATTGACAAAATTCCGCAACAGCAAGGGCCGCCGGCTCATACTCGCCTGGGCCCGTTCCCGCTGCTCTGTCATATCGACCGTAGCCGCCTGCTGAACGCCTCGTATAAAACTCTCGATCGCGGTATCCTGACCCACCCCCCCAAAATCGTTCCGGTCTCGCACCGCCAGAAAAAACGGGAACGCCAGCAGATACAGCATGACAACTGCCCCCACCATCATTGCGATGGGCTTGAATCGCAATCGCCGATGCGACGCCAGATACCCCAAAACGATAAACGCCAGCCAGATTACCATCCAGCGCCGGCCATGGATAAAATTGCGAAACAGCTCCGATCCGATCACAATCAGCGATAAAAGTCTCAATTGCCAAGGCATTTTGGGTTGCCAGATCGCGCCACAACCCCACGCCAGCAAACCCCAGGCTAACGCTTCAGACAACTGCTGTAACACCACAAATACATACGGCAGATAAGCGCCGCTACGACCCAGCGATGAACCCGAATACCACAAGCCGTAACGCCAGCCAACGATCAATCGCACACCCCAGACCAGAACCAGACAAATGACAATGGCGAACGGCACAACCTCTTGCAACCGGCTGAACGGTGACAGGATCGCGCTGGCCAGACTTTCATTACCCATATAACGACGCTGGGCCTGGTACAAACCTCCATAACCCGCCAGCCAGATCCCCGCCATAAAGAAAAAGACACCGCCATACGTCCACCATAATAATCCGGTATCCGACGCCGGCAATGTCATGCCGCCCGATAGCCACGCTATCCACGGTCCCAATCCCCAGAACAAACCATTGGCCAGAATCGCCAGTTCATAGATCCTGACTCTGGCATAACGCCGCCAGATCCATCCGGCATTCAATACCCCCAGGGCAAAAATAAGCGCCGCCAGGGTCAGTTCCAGCTCTACTGCGTAATCGGTCATGACAGGGCCAAAGACCTCTTAGTTCCGTTTGTCGGTTCCATAACAATATTAGAATTTCGCCTGACCTTCAGTGCCAAAGCTCGTTCCAGCATAGTGGTAATCCGCTCATGATAACTATAACCACTGGTTAAACAACGTTGCCGACCCGCCGCCGCAATCCGCTTGCACGCTTCCGGCCGGACCAGATAATATCGGATCTTGTCCAGCATCTCCTGATTGTCGCCAAAATAAACCGCCTCCCGATCCTCTTCAAACAACGCCCGGTGTTCTTCCGTCCGTTCCGTCAGCATAAATCCGCCACACGCCGGGATCTCCACGCTCCGCTGCGTTTGCAGATCACGATTGCATCGCCGCAGAAAATTCAGGTTAATATCAAAACAACTCATTGCCCGGGCATAATCCTCTCCCCATAACTCACGCCGCTCAATCTTAAGATTCTCATGTGCCAAACGGCTGCGCTGCCAGCCGCCGCCCCAGATCCGCACATTGATCCCATTTTCCGCAAGAAACAACAACACCTCGTCACGCTCCGGTTCCCACGCGCCAATAAAACCAACCTTCCCGCCCAGTCTGTCTCTATCCTCATCAGTCGGTTCATAAGGCCGGTGCGTCGACCGGTCATAAGCGTTTGGATTAAATTCCACTCTCGGACACCCCAACGCCAACAGTTCATCCACACAAAAGGTCTTGGTGGTAAAATAAATGTCATAACATGGCAAATGCCCCAGAAACTGCGGCGACCGGTTCGCCGGATTACCTGTCATGTCATCGGGCGAATACCCGATAATCACACAGTCCGGACACACTTGCCTGACTGTTTCCAGCGTCTTTTTCTCGATCGTCAACGCCTTTTCCAGCCATAAAACATCCACCGGCCCCCTGGCCAACGCCGCCAGAATCGCCCGGTTCGCTCCCGCCAGATCGATCGGACCGGCCAGTTTCCGATACGCCCGGTACCAGAACGCCCCTTCCCGCCGCACCACATCCGCCGGCTTCATATCCACCCGCTCCACCTCATACCCTAAATCCAGCATCGCGCGATACCGCTGATCACAGGTCGTTGATTTCTTCGCAGTCCCCACAAAAACAATTCTCATTTAAAACTCCGGTCAGATTGCATTGCTAATATGAACATCCCTCTCATTTTCTGCGCAAACTCCGTTTCCGTCAGCGACCGGCTAATCACACCAGCCCCCAACTAGTTAAGTCCGATATCTTTTTCTTACCAATTATTATCGGACATTCTTCTTACCCACCTCAAAAAACCTCTAATTCTTATTAATAGCAGCATCCTTGTATATCCACGATATGGGCCGTCCATATTTATCCGATGAACTGATAGCTGAATCCAAACAAACCCAATTGGACCATAGATTAATATAACTCATTTCTAATAATATAATTAAAATATTTATTAAACGAACCCATTATCACTGGCGCTTACCAATCCTCATCAATTCATTTGACAGCCTCCCCCCAATCCGCTATCATTCTCCCCGGCCATTTCCCGTATTTTCTATCGGTGTATTAGTGCGCACATTTCGAACCCACAGACGATTGCTTTCTGGTCTGATCTACCCAAATCAATGAATAATGAGCCACCCAATCACCATTCAGTATCACAATGTCTTAAGGAACAATTAAAAATACATAAACGAGGTAACATCATGGATTACAGTATATTAGAAAAAAGCATCCTCCAGACCGGCAAAGAATTCTTTACCAATATCGGCCGCGAAAAACCCTCCCTTTTCGCCATGGATTTCTGGACCGGCAAGGTTATGGACTGGTGTATGAAAAATGATGAATTCAAGGTCCAGATGTTCCGCTTTATCGATGTCCTGCCCTACCTGACTACCGAAGACTCCCTAGGCCGCCACATCCAGGAATATTTCGCCCAGGATGAAAATGTCCCCGCCGTCCTGAGAATCGGGGCCAAAACCTCCGGCCTCGGCGGTAAACTCGCCATGAAAATCCTCGGCGCCACCATTCGTAAGAACCTGGAAACTATGGCCTTACAATTCATCATTGGTGGCACCGTTTCCGAAACCGTCAAAAACCTCAAAAAACTCCGCGAAAAGAACCATTTCGCCTTCACCCTCGATATCCTCGGCGAAAAAACCACCAACGAAGCCGAAGCCGAACTCTACGTCAATAATTACATGGATCTCATCAATGGCCTGGCCGCGGCCCAATCCGCCTGGAAACCACTCGGCGACACAAGTAACGACCTGGACTGGGGTTCCGCGCCCAAAGTCAATCTGTCTATCAAACCATCGGCCATGTTCTCCCAGGCCGACTCCGCCAATTTCGAAGGCACTGTCGGCGCGATCCTCGAACGGCTTACCCCTATCTATCGCAAAGTCGTCGCCATGGGTGGATTCCTCTGTATCGATACCGAAATGCGCGAATATAAACAGATCATCATGGAAATCTACAAACGCCTGCGCAGCAATCCGGAATTCAAGGATTACCCCCACCTGGGCCTGGCCATGCAGGTCTACCTGACCTCCGCCTATAACGATGCCGACCATATGCTCGATTGGGCCAAATCCAACAAATTACCTATTTCTATCCGTCTGGTCAAAGGCGCCTACTGGGATTACGAAGTGGTACACGCCCGCCAATGCGGTTTTGACATCCCCGTCTGGACCATCAAAGCCGAAAGCGACCTGGCCTTTGAAAAAATCGCCGAAAAATTCCTCACCAATCACGAATATTGCCACCTGGCCTGCGCTTCTCATAATGTCCGTTCCGTCAGCAAGGTAATGGAACTGGTCAAAGCCCATCATGTCCCCGCCGGTCGCTATGAGTTCCAGGCCCTCTATGGGATGGCCGAACCCTTCCGCAAGGCCCTGCTCAAAATGACCCCCCAGGTCCGGCTCTACTGCCCCCAGGGCGACCTCCTGCCCGGTATGTCATACCTGATCCGCCGCCTGCTGGAAAACACTTCAAATGAATCCTTCCTCCGCCAGACATTCGTTGAAGAAGCCGGCATGGAACGCTTGCTCGAAGATCCGGCCAAAGCGCTCGAACGCGAAAAACCCATCGCCGAAGAACGCGCCCGTCAACATACCGAAGCCACTACCGGCCGTTTCGAAAACGAACCCATGGCCGACTGTGCCGATCCAACCGTTCGCCAGGCCTTTATCGACCAGATCGCTTATGTTCGCACCCAATTGAATAAAAAATATCCACTCTATATCGATGGCCGGCACCTTGATACCCCCGAAACCATCAACTCAGTCAATCCGGCCAATCCCGATGAAATCATTGGCGTCATTGCTCAAGCCGGTATCAGTGAAGTGGACCAGGCCATCACGGCCGCCGATCAGGCCTTCCAGACCTGGCGTGACACCCCTGCCGAAGAGCGCGTCAAATACATGCAAAAAGCCGCGGATATTCTTCGTCGCCGCGTCTATGAAATCTCGGCCTGGCAAATCCTTGAAGAAGGCAAACAATGGCGTCAGGCTTACAACGATGTTTGCGAAGCCATTGATTTCCTCGAATACTATTCACACGAAATGCTGCGACTCGCCCGTCCCAAACGCATGGGCCATGTCCCCGGCGAACTCAATATGTATTTCTATCAACCCAAAGGACTTGCCGCCGTAATCGCGCCCTGGAACTTCCCACTGGCAATCGCCTGCGGTATGGTCTCAGCCGCCATCGTCACCGGCAATTGCGTTCTGTTCAAGCCTTCCAATCAATCCCCGGTCATGGGACACATTCTGGTACAGGCCTTCGAAGAAGCCGGTCTGCCGGCCGGTGTCTTCAACTACATTCCCGGCCGTGGCTCGGTCATGGGCGATTACCTGATCGATCATCCCAAAATCGCCTCCATCGCCTTTACCGGCTCCATGGAAGTTGGTCTCCGCATCATCCAACGTGCCGCCAAAACGCCCACCGATCAACTGATGGTCAAACGCGTGATCTGTGAAATGGGCGGGAAAAACGGTATTATCGTCGATGACGACGCGGATCTCGATGAAGCGGTTCCCGCTATTATCGATTCCGCCTTTACCTTCCAGGGCCAGAAATGCTCCGCCTGCTCCCGCGTGATTGTACTGGATAGCATTTACGACCGGTTCATGCCCCGCTTGATTGACGCGGCCCAATCCGTCAAAATCGGCCCGGCTGAAGACCCCTCCAACCGTATGGGCCCGGTAATAGACGCGGCCGCCCAGAAATCAATCATGCAATACATCGATATCGCCTGTTCCGAAGGCAAACTCGCCTGGCAAAGCATTGTTCCGGATTCCAATGGCTACTATGTCCCCATGACCATTGTCGAAAATATCACACCCGAACACCGCATCGCCCAGGAAGAAGTTTTCGGTCCGGTTCTGGCCATCATGCGGGCAAGTTCTTTCGATCAGGCCATCGAATGGGCCAACTCGACCCGTTTCGCGCTGACCGGAGCGGTCTTCAGCCGCAGTCCGCAACACCTGCAAAAAGCCCAGAAACAGTTCCGGGTGGGTAATCTTTATTTCAACCGCGGCAGCACCGGAGCCCTCGTCGAACGCCAGCCCTTTGGCGGATTCAAAATGTCCGGCGTCGGCTCCAAAGCCGGCGGCCCGGATTACCTGCTTCAATTCATGGATCCGCGCACCGTCACCGAAAACACCATGCGTTGCGGCTTCGCCCCGGTCCAGGAAGGCGAAGAATGGATCTAATGCTTCTCCTATAAGTTAATTTACCCGAATCATAACTTATGACAAAAGGACTTTCGTGAATCGGAAGTCCTTTTGTCTTAATCCATCCGTTTCAAAATCCGGCGGACTGCCACTGCCAATGCGAATATGGCCGTGCTGGTCAGCACAATACAGGCGCCGGTAGGCAAATCCAGCCAGAACGACACACAAAATCCGATAATTGTGGATAACATGCCAAACAAGGTGGCGACCAGCACCGCCGAACGCAAGCCCCGGCAGATTTGATAGGCGGCGGCCGCAGGATTGGTAATCAGGCTGAATATCATCAGCCCCCCAATCATCTTCAGATTGACTGACAGAATCGTCCCACATAACAACAGAAACAACGCATAAACCAGCCGTTCATGAATTCCGGTAGCATGAGCGATTGTCCGGCTGAACAGAATGGCCTTCATCTCCTTATGAAACAGCCATGCGAATAGTCCCAATGCCACTCCCGATCCAATCACCAACGGTAACGTATCCTGACGCACAAACAAGATACTGCCCCATAACATGCCCAGTACTTCTGACCGGCTGTCTTCTACCAGTCCAACCGCCAGAAACGTCAATCCCAGCATCAACGAAAACAAAATGGCCAGTCCGACATTGGTATCCAGCCGCGCCCTGCCCGGTGCAATGACAGCCATCGACATGGATGTCATTGCCGACAAAATCACAGCCCCGGTCATGGGCGCGATTCCCAATACACAAGCCAGCACCGTACCGGCCATGGCCGCGTGTGATATACAGATCCCGATAAACGGCATCCGCATGCCCACAATATACGCCCCCAGAAATCCGGTACTGGCCCCGGCAACCGTACCGGCAATTAACACATTGAAAAAAAATGGATCGATCACAATCCTTTCTCCTGTTTTTGTACAACCGATAACGTGGTTTGGTCCCATCCATAAATACGGGCCATTTCAGTCGATTCCAGCACAACATCACTACCACCTTCAACCGCTATCCGGCCCTCATGCAAAAGGATTGTCCGTCCTGCCTCGAAGGGCAGACCGGTCATTTCATGTGAAATCAAGACAATCGTTAACTGCCAGCGTGCGTGCAAATCACAGATCGTATCCACAATCTGCTGTTTCCAGTTCCAGTCCAGATTACTGGTCGGCTCATCCAGCATCAGAACCGCTGGATCCTGGGCCATGGCCCGCGCGATCAGCACCTTCTGCCGCTCACCTCCCGATAAACTGCGAAAGGTCTGGCGTCTTCGATCAGCCAGTCCCAGCCGCTCCAGCCACCCTTCCGCCAGATCGTAATCATCTCGATTCAATCGACGAAACAATCCCCGCGCCCCGATCCGGCCCATCACCGCGACTTCCAACACCGTAAAAGGCAACTGGGCATTGTATTCCGCGGCCTGGGGAATATATCCGATCTGTCGCCTTAATTCACTCCGGCCCCAGCCACCTCGCCTGGTCAGTTCAACATCATTCATCCATACCTGACCACGCTCCGGCCGGATCAGTCCACACAGAACCTGCATCAGGGTGGTCTTGCCCGCCCCATTGGGTCCAATCAGATTAATAAATTCACCCGCTTTAATCTTTAACGTATCAATATCCAGAATAATCCTGCCGGATCGCACCACCTCTACCTTTTCAACCGCAAACGAGCATCCCCTCATCGTTCGTTCGCCTTTACTAACCGATCCACATTTCCTCGCACCATCGCCTCAAAAAACGATCCGGCTGAACCAACTCGATCATTCGGAAAATTGTCGAACACCACCATCGCCACCCCAAACCGATCCGCCACCGCCTGGGCCAGATCCGTCCCCTCCGGCCGATTGGCAATGACCACTCGTACCGGCTCTGAAGCCGCTTTTTGTAAACTGGCATTCAATCCGGCCGCCGTTTCAATATCCCGGCCATTAAACCGCGATATCACATTCATCCCTAACCAGTTCACAAATTCCGCCTGATGCCCCGACGTCACTATCCCTGCTCCCACCAACCCGGCTTCCTGTATCGAACCGGCCAATGCGGCTTCCAACTCTTTCATACGGACGGTAAGGTTTTCCAACCGCTCATCAAATTCCGCTTTACGTTCCGGAAAATGCTCGCATAATATCCCCTCAACCACCTGAGCCGCAGCCAGATAACGCTCCGGAATACATAGCCCTTCGGGCGCGGCTACCGAGGCAACAGCTAAATCTCCGTTGCCAAAACCGGCTAATCCGGTTTCAATATTCTTTTGAAAATCGAATACCAGCATCAACTGACACGTTGCCAACTGCCGGACCTGCGAAGGGCTGATATCGAAATGGGCCGGACACATTCCCGGTGGCGCCAGCGTAAAAACCGCCTCATCCGGACCGCACAAATCCCGTACAATACTTTCCAGATAGGCATTCGCTACGGCAATATCACAGGTAACTTCAATTTCATTCTGACGCCGACAACCACCAGTTAAACTCAAAGCAATCAGAATTCCAATAACACATCGGTAACGTCTCATTCAAAAGTCCCCACATGACGGCCTTTTTTCAACCGGACTCGGGTCAGTATCCCTTTCTGGCGACTCACATCATACCAGCAACGCCGCGCCACCGGCCCATTCAGCACTTTCAATGTTTCCCATTCATCATAGTTGAGACCCGAGCTATAAATGATCCAGCTTACCGGCGATTCGGATCGCTCAGTATAATAAATGTCTTCCTCAACCGCTCCATTCAGTTCAGGAAAACCCCTGGGAACACTTAACCCGGCTTTGATAAAAGGCATATACCGCCCATTCTGATACAATTCACCTACTGACCAGTATTTATAAGTCACACCCGCTTTAAAGCGGTCTTCCATACCCGCCGACATTCCTGAGTGACCCGGAGCATCAGGCAGATATTTCCCGGCCACTAGTTCTGGAGGCAATTGATGATCTTCCCAGCCCAGGGCACAATCCTGGCGGGTCGGCGGGCTCTTGCCCTGCTGATCATCCATATACATTTCCAATGCCAAACCAATCTGCGCCAGTTCGGCGTGTACAGCCACAATCTTCGCCTGCTGCCTTGCCCGGCCCAAACCTGGCAACAGAACCGCCAGTAACAGCGCGATTATGGAAACTACCACCAGCAGCTCGATCAGGGTAAATCCCCTGATCGTGCCACCGGCATGATCCTTACCAGGATACAGGTTGCTCCGTTTTCGCATGTTGGTTACCTTAATTTGAGATTTTCGCGCAATCGCATAATCCGGCACGCCCCATCATCCAATCGGCGGCCAGATCGGCCAGATCATAGAGATCCACCCGGGCATCCCCATTGGTATCACCCGGTAAATTACCCCGTTTTTTACTGGATGCGCCCAGAACCAGATCATTGCCGTCATGATCAAATACCAATAAACGGTACCCCTTTTTCGGATCCACAGGATACCCGCTGGAAGCCTGATCCACAATCCCGATCACATCGATTACCCCTGCCGGGCAGCTATAGCGTGATAAGCCGGCGCCCACTCCCAATCGTACCGGCAGCGTTCGACCGGCGCCATCAGACAACGTGATTTGCCCGCCCGGTAGATAATTTTCCGGATCAATTACAGTGACATCTTTGATACGTACCCGGCGGGCCTGATATAGTTCCCCTCCGGAATGACGCGTTGCGTCAAAAATATCCTGATTTTGTGCGGTTTTAATCTCTGCCAGCGTTATCTCAACCGGCTGAGGCAGCCCGACTGCCGGAGTCACCAATTCCACCGTGAAATCAAACTCAGGTGCGGTCTGATGGTTCTCATTAACATTTAACTTACCCGCGTAAAACAAATAAGTTCCCGTAACCCGTATCCGGTCTCCGGCACGAAATACGTATCCCGTGTTCGGATCCCGATTTAAACGACAAATCTCTTCCAGCCACTCAGAATTGCTATAGCTCACCTGGCCGAGCAGCCCATTGGCGTAATTCTGACCCATCCAACAGGCGGTTCCAGCCCGGTCCTCACCTTCACCCTGCACAAAAATCTCCCATTCGCCCCCCATATACCACGGCGCCACCGTCGGATCCGGCGTAGGATCCAGCCAGTCTTCCGGATTATTCAATAAAAGCCCTTCCAGAACAATCTGCCACGGACCATTATCATCAAAAGAACTGCTCCCATCTTCATGCACCGCCTGAACCTCACGATGAGTCACCTTAACCGGCTGGGCCTGGCTCGAAGTAATGACAACTCCAATCATTGCCGCCATTATCATTACACCATACTTCATCGTTTTCTCCTTAACATGTTTGAACAAAGTTGCGCATAAGTATTACTTTTTCGTGCTACTGACACACAATTTAAAATATTTACCTTGCCTGGTCAAGCAAATACCGTTATTTTATTAATAATAATTATTATAATCGTAACCACTTATAATCATTGAGGTTGAATTCATCATGCCCGAAATGCCATTTACCATCACCCTGACCGACCAACCAGAATACCAGCCCCTGTTAACCGGCTCACCTCAAACCGTGGCCATGCGTTCCGGCCGTGTCTATCTAAAACCGGGCGAAGAATGCGGCCAACATACCACCGGCGACCATGAAGAACAACTGGTGGTCCTGGCCGGCCGGGGCCAGTCCCAGATCGGCCCGAACGGCGAAGAATCTCTCGATATTACCGCCAATCAAATCGTTTATATCCCCCCGCAAACTCATCACAATATCATTAACACCGGCAGCGATCCTCTAATCTACATCTATTGCGTCGCGCCCATTCCTAAAGAAGGTTAAACCATGAGCGATCTGGAAAGAGTCGGCGTCTCTCTCGACAAAAATCTCCTCCAGCAATTTGACACCTTAATCGAAGGCCTGGGTTACACCAACCGCTCCGAAGCCATCCGCGATCTGATTCGTGATCGCCTGGCCAGCCAGCAAATCAGCGACCCCGATGCCCATGCTATCGCCGGCGTCTTTATCGTTTACGACCATCACATCACCCGTCTGTCACAACAACTCGTCGATTTACAGCACAATCACTTTGTTCATGTTATTGTGACCACGCACATCCATCTGGACCACCACAACTGCCTCGAAGTGATTATTCTCAAAGGTCAGGTCGGCCAGATCGAAAAACTCGCCAACGCCATCGCCAGCCTGAAAGGCGTCAAACTCAGCCAGATCAACCTGATGCCCGGCGAAGTTGAAATATAGTGTAAAGACCAGGGCATTAAACCCGACCTTAATATGATTATTTTACTTTGGTTGGCAAACTGACAATAAACCGGCTGCCAATCGAATCTGCTCCAGGTTCGACCCGAATCGAACCCTGATGGCGCTCAACGATTCGTTTGACAATTGTCAAACCTACCCCGGTCCCGCTGCTGGCCGGATCCAGTTTATCGAACAGCCGGAATATTTTTTCATGATATTGCGATTGAATCCCAATGCCATTATCCCGAACGACACAAAGGATCATATCGCCAACCGGCTCAGCCGATACTTCAATCCTGGGTTCCGGCTGATCGCCCATAAATTTAATGGCGTTTTCTATAAGATTCTCGAAGACCACCATCATCTGGGGTTCATCACAGACAATCTCAGGCATCGGATCGGCCATTTCGACGGTCACCCCTTTTTCCAGAATCAAACCGGATAACACATTCAACACATTCGTAATGATCCGATTCAATGGAACGCTTTTCATTACTGGTTGGTTATATCCCATGCGGATATAATTCAATACATCCTGAATCCGGGTTGACATCGTTGTGGTGGCCGACCTCAATATGTCAAAATGCCGCATCGCTTCCGGTTGATTGCCATCTTTTAAATCGTCTTCGATCAATCCCAGCATCCCGTTGACCGATACCAGCGGGCCTTTCAAATCATGAGACACCGTATAGGTAAATTGTTCCAACTCGGCGTTTTTAGCCTGAAGTTCACCGATAGTCTTTTCCCGTTCCATCTCCGCTTTCCGCCGGGCGCTGATATCCTGAACAATACAATGTGTTTGTTTGAATCCACCCTCCTTATCATAGCCGATATTGCCATCGAATGTCACCATTTTACGGGAACCATCCCTGGCAATCATTTGAAACTCCACGCCTCGCACATGACCGCGCTCCTTGAAAGCTGAAAAGTTCTTTTTAAAGGTATCCAGCGATTCCGGCGCCAGAAAATCGCCAAACCATTTACCTATAACTTCATCCAGCTCATACCCCAGCAGTTCCAGCCATTTGCGATTAATGACCTTGATATGGCCATTAATATCCAGAGATTGATATCCCAATGGGGCCTCTTCAAACAACAGTTGAAACCGCTCTTCGCTTTCAATAAGCGCTCGTTCCGCCTGTTTCCGATCGGATATATCATTAACAAATCCTTCCAGATGTAAAAGTCGGTCTCCCTCATACACGCCACACCCCTGTTCCCAGACCCATTTAATCTTATGATCCGCCGTTTGGATTCGGTATTCAAGTTGATATGACTGTTTCGCTTCCAGAGCCTGATTGATTGCTTGTCGCACCTTGTCTCGATCCTCTGGATATATCAAACTATTAAAACTTATTTTCTGGTTATGGCATAAATCATCGATAGCATAACCGGTCAGTGGTGTTACACCTGAGCTGAGATATTCCATGGTCCATTTCTCATCGTTCCGGCACCGATAAACCATGCCCGGCAGATTGCCCAGCAGCGTCGCCAGCATGCGCTCATGTTCCCGGATCGTTTCTTCAGCCCGCTTGCGATCAGTTATATCTATTTGAGATCCTATCACACGAACCGGGCGGTTATCCTGATCGACCAGTACGGATCCCTGGGCCAATATCCATAAATAGGATCCGTCCTTGTGTTGAAACCGGAATTCTACCCGATAGTTCTGGCGGCATTCCCCAATCAGAGTATCGATATGTTTCTTTAATATTTCCTGGTCATCCGGATGCACGCGGTTTCGCCACTCATCCAGACTGTCACTAATCTCATCGCCTTCGTAGCCGACAATTTTTTTCCACTCAGAGGAATATTGAACCTTGTTCGTTGTCAGATCCCAGTCCCAAAGCCCCACATTACCGGCTCTAACCGCCTCTTGCTGACGCAGTTGAGATTCCTCCAGGGCCTTTTCGGTTTGTTTGAGATCGGTTATATCCAGAAACGTAATTAATACCTCTGCCACGCCGCCTGAATCATCTAAAATGGGCTGGGTATTAATCATCAACCAGCGCATCCGCTCAGGATTGCCGGCAAACAAACCGCGTACCGCTCCCCGAACCGGCTGTCCGGTACGAAACGTCATCATGGATGGATGTTCACCGCCGGGTACTGATCGACCACTTTCATCGATCATTTGCCATTCCGGATCATTGGACGTGCGTCCGAGCGCGTCATCTTGCGCCATCTGGAATGCTTCGGCCGCCACTTGATTAATATAACTGATCACACCATCAGCTCTCTGCAAGATGATACCGGCATGTACAGAATTAAACAGATCACGTTGCCTGTTTTCGTTTGCCCGTAATGCTTCTTCGGCCAACTTGCGTTCGGTAATATCGGTATTGACCCCGATATACCCGGTAATATCGCCCCGCTCGTTGGTAAGCGCGACCGCGGTTCCCCATACCCAGGATACTTGGTTGTCTGGTGAACAAAATCGATACTCAAAATCCCAGGGTTGTTTGCTCTGCGCATATTGATTCCAAAGTGTGAATATACGCTCGCGGTCATCGGGATGTAACCCTTGCTGCCAGCCGTCGCCGTGTGCGTCTTGCTCAGTAATACCCGCCATTTCACACCATTTTTTATTCACCAGCAGGCAGTTTCCAATAGCATCGGTCTCATAAATTCCAACGGGAGCGCTTTCGAACAGGGCGCGAAACCGGGCTTCGCTGGCGAAGCGAGCCTCCTCAGCCTTTTTGCGATCGGTGATATCTTCAAAAATACACGCAAACTGACTCGGAGCGGCCCGGTACGCAGTCACGGTATAATATTTATCTAATTCTCGAGAATAATTCTCAAAATAAACCGGCTCACCGGTCGCAACAACTTGCCCGTAAGATTCAATCCAGTAAGCCTCGGTATCGGGCATAACTTCCAGTACGGTTTTCCCTATTAAATTGTCCGCTCTCAAACCGGTCAAACGCTCGAAGGCAGGATTGATCGCCAGAAACCGGTAATCAACGGAGTGTCCCTGTTCGTCGTAGATCATTTCATGCAACGCGAAACCATCCAGCATCTGATGAAAAAGCGCCTGATAATTCGCTTCACTGTCCCGCAACGCCTGCTCAGCCTCCTTGCGTTCCGTGATATCCCGGATTAACGCGCTGATCCCGCCCGGATTGCCCATACGATCATTTTTTAGACTCAAAGTCATTTCTATCGGGATTCGACTCTGGCCTTTCGTAACACCAACCATTTCCAGTCCCGTGATGGTCTGACCATTGAGCGCCGAACCAAAAAACTTCATATATTGCGAAAGGTAATCAGGTGCGATTAGTTTGTGAATGGATTCACCCATGATGTCTTGCGCCGAAAATCCAAATAGTTTCTCAGCTCCGGGATTCCAGACCGTAATCCGCCCCATCAGGTCGGTTGTAATAACGGCATCGTTAGTCGTTGCGATAACGGCGGCATATTTGCTTTGCAACTGAAGTTTATCCGATTCGGTCTGGCGAGCAAAAATAGCAAAGGCCAGATCCGCGGCGATATCGTTCAATAAATCATGCTCTAAAGTAGTTTCGGCATATTCGCTTGGCGCCGTTACCTTTATGACCCCCAGCAATTGATCACGGTGACTCAATGCAACACTTAAACTTGTGCGTTCGCATTCCGGAATCGCTATTGGGCAACTTTGACAGTCTCGAACGGGGTTTTTGATCATCTGGACTTTGCCCGATTGACTGGCCCGGACAATACAATCGGGTAAATACCCTTCCAACAGCTTTTCCTGTCGATACGATACATTGCCATCCGAACCGGCCTGATAGACCTTGCTCACCTGCCCATCCAAATCGAATAATACAATCAGGGCATAATAATATCCTTGATGCTCTACTAACAACTGGCAGACACGCTCGAGCATCTTACCGGTATTCTGTTCGTGCAGCATCAGACTATGGACAGATTTTATCGCCGTTAATATCTGATTGGTTCGAATAGTTTGCTGCGCGAGAATTTTATCGGTTATTTGCTCGGAAATATCCATTTGCTATGCTTTGACCTGTACTCCGCTTATTCTAGTTTAATTTCGGCCCTTAAATCAAACCAAAATTTGATACGCATACAAATCGTCTGTTATTCAACAGCGCCATAATCTCAATCGAAAAAGTTGGAGCCGGGCACCAATCCTGACAATTCAGGTTTTTCGAGTACCCTGTATTCTTATCGGCCTGATCGGTTCTAATATACAGATAATTACTTTAAAACACTATTTATAATTGACTTACATACGAAAACGGGGGCAGGTATTGTTCCGATATATTAACAGTTAACGATTTGAAGTTTCCCGAAATTCAATAATACCCTTGACCAGATAGCGTTTTAAATCGATACAACTGAAAAATTCCCAATAATTTCAGTCATAACATATCATTCCTCTGATATTTGAGAACATTCAGATGACTCAAATGCACGCTCCCATTACCATGCTTCGCTATGACACTGAAAGCATTTGACAACCGGATTGCGTCTTTTTTTCAATTCATCTGGTTATTGGTCAGTTAAATTCATCAAAACCGCTATCTTTCATCGGTATAATTGCCTCTGGATCCATTGAACGATTCGGATGAGAATCAGCTATTTTATGATAAAGTCGATCGCTCCGGCCCGCAGAGCCAGGTCGTGACTGCTGAGGCCGGGATGAATTTTTTCTTGCTGCCTGGGTATTGGTCACATTACCGCCAATCAAAGCAACCAGTTCAGAAACAACATCGTTCATCTGCTCAGCCTGGGCGTTTAATTCCTCAGAAGCACTGGCCGATTCCTCCGCGTTCGAGGCATTCTGCTGGATCACCTTGTCCATTTGAGCGATGGCCATGCTGATTTGTTCTATGCCGCGGGATTGTTCCTGGCTGGCGGTGGTAATTTCCCCGATCAACTCGGCTGTTTTGGTGACCCCTGTCACGATTTCATCCAGCGCCTTGCCGACTTCCGAGGTAATCGTCACGCCATTTTGTGCGTTTTTCACTGATTCCTCAATCATCGTCGCGGTATTTTTCGCCGCCTCCGCGCTGCGCATCGCCAGATTTCGCACTTCTTCAGCCACCACGGCAAATCCTTTGCCCGCTTCACCAGCTCGCGCTGCTTCCACTGCCGCGTTCAGGGCCAGCAGATTGGTCTGAAACGCGATTTCATCGATGACCTTGACAATCTTCGCGGTCTCTTCCGACGATTTCCGGATCTCATTGATCGCGCCGCTCATCCGCTGCATCGACTCACTACCGCTATGCGCGGCCTGGTTCGCTTCACGGGCCAGGGTATTCGCCTGTAAAGCGTTTTCGGCGTTCTTCTTGGTCATGGATGCCATTTCTTCCAGCGAACTGCCGGTTTCTTCCAATCCGGCGGCCTGCTCGGTTGAACCTTCCGCCAGCGATTGCGACGCCGACGATACCTGTGACGATGCCGTAGCCACCTGTTCTGCGCCGGTCTTAATATTATTTATGATCGTTTTCAGGACGGAAGTTATCCCATGAGCGATTACAAATGCCAACACGACCCCGGCCAGGATGCCTGTCATGCCTGTCAAGCCGACATTACGCCTGGTACTCTGGGCGGCCGACAGCATGGCTTCCTGGGTCATAACATTTTCTTTCACCTTATTTCGTATTTTGTTAAGAATCTCTTGGGTCTTCTTTAGATTCGGGACCGACTTTTGAGCATAAATCAGATTGGCGCGCTGCATCCCGCTCAGATCCTGTGCGGCTTTATCCTTCAATGCCGTCAGGCTCGCCACGGTTTTATTTAACAAGGGCACTGTCTCCTCTTTGAATGAATTCTCAACCACTATTAAATCCTGGTTCACGTCATGAGCGTCCCGGGTCGCCGACTTAAATGCGTCAACCGCCGCATGCCACTGCTCATATTCCCGGTGAATAGTCCGGCCGGTGTCCTCCATCGTCGTACCCGCCAGGCTTGCCAGCCAGGTGGCTACTCCCGATTCAACCCCTTTCATGTTCCGGTCTAACTCGGCGATATTTTCATCGGTTGCCTTTAATAATAATTCCGTACAGGTATTATGAGCCACCAGAAATGGCTGAATCACATCTTCATTCATGACCATGTCGATGCGGCCCCATTGATTCAGCAACCTGGCGTCATTGGATTGAATGGCCTGGTTTCTGGCTGGATCGACAATCGTATTCATCGCGGTATTCAGCGACCCGAATAATGCCTGCATCTGCTCTTTCATCGTCCCGATAGCCACCGCCTGTTTTTTCTGGGCCGCGTCAATCCGGGAAAATACCATGTATTTCTCGATTTTCGCCGCCGATTCATGCAACTGTCGATGGGTTTGCAGCATCTGATCCCAGGCCGACTTAAACGCCGCGTCGCCATGCTCATAGGCATGACGCGCCTGCGCGCTGCTTAGCCATTTTCCCAGCGCGCACAAAGTCGGATCCAGTTGCACTCTCAGGCTATCCTGACGCTCATTCAACGCCTTGCGGACCTGAATGGCCCATTTCAAATGATCCGAAATCCGATCCGCCAGCAGACCGGGTAATTGCGCATCCGCCTGGATAAATTCATGATTGATTTCTTCCGCGGATTGATGCAAGTCATGATGACAGGTCTCGATTTCCTTTAACAAAGACGCCAGTTCCGGAATCCGTGCTTCTGCCTCTTCACGCTCTTTGCCATATAACCATTCGCCAAAAGCACATTTATGATCATCTGTCTGCCCTGTAAATGACTTGATATTTTCATCCGTCAACAATGCATTCAGTTGATTCACCCAGTTCAGATGATCCACCTCTTTTTGTGTCATGGTCGCGTCAAGTTCATTACCATAAATGACTTCCTTGGCATTCTCGACAATCCCGCCCACGCCGCTGAATGACAAAATGACCACGCCGCCTAATACCAGCAAAACTACCGAAAAACCCAATGCCAGCCTCTTACCGATCGTCATATTCCTGAACATGCTATATTCTCCTGTTCATACCTCAAAATAATTCTTTTTCTCTGATAACAGGGCAGTAAACCCTGTCGATGATTAACAAAATAAGGGCAAATCCTTCCAGTGCCATCTGGAACTCAGAATTAGCATTATTATAAGCAGAAGAGAAACCCTGCGGCTTGTCTGGAATTAGGTTATAATTCTATTGCCGGGCCGATAGCTCTCTTCTCTTTGCGTTCGGATTCAGACATGGATCTATTTGACTCCGTACCTGAAATCGCCTATCAAATCGGCATACTCCTGTTCAATGATCTTATCGCACGTTATCAATCGACCCTTGACTGCGATTCGTCTTTTATCAGATAATCCCCTCATGTGATTCCTCCGGCCGGGATAGCCGCCCAGAAAACACCATTCTTATCGGGCTTGATTCCCTGAATAAATCTCAATCACGCCAGACTGACCCGATAATATGGAACGACTATTCCGGTTGACAGACAAAAAAAGCCCGGACAAGTTTGATAATCTTGTCCGGGCTATATACTAATTCATTGAACGCTTAATTAAATTCGTCAAAATGTCCAGTACCCATCAAAACGCCGTTTCTGGAATTGGCATTTAAGCTACGATTGCCGCTGCCGCCGGTCGCGATTTTGTGATAGGCGGCATCGGCTTGACTTAAACCTGTGGATGACCGGCGTGATTGGGAACTTGTCTGCCGGCCTGACTGGGAAACGTTCCCGCCTACCAGTGCGACCAGTTCCCCGACAACCTGGTTCATCTGCTCGGCCTGGGCGTTGAGTTCTTCCGAGGCGCTGGCCGATTCTTCGGCGTTGGCGGCATTCTGCTGAGTCACTTTATCCATCTGGGCCACGGCCTGGTTCACCTGTTCAATACCTTGCGACTGTTCCTGACTGGCGGTGGCAATTTCACCGACCAGTTCGGCCGTTTTGGTTACTCCGGATACGATATCATCCAGGGCCTTGCCTACTTCAACACTGATGGTCACGCCGTTTTGGGAATTTTTCACCGACTCTTCGATCATGGTCGCGGTGTTCTTGGCGGCTTCAGCGCTGCGCATCGCCAGATTACGAACCTCTTCGGCCACCACGGCAAACCCTTTGCCCGCTTCACCCGCCCGGGCCGCTTCCACGGCCGCGTTCAAGGCCAGCAGATTGGTCTGGAACGCGATCTCATCGATCACCTTGACAATCTTGGCCGTCTCTTCCGACGACTTCTGAATCTCATTGATGGCGCTGTTCATGCGTTGCATCGCCTCACTGCCCGAATGGGCCGATTTATTGGCTTCACCAGCCAATAGATTGGCCTGCTGGGCATTTTCGGCATTCTTTTTGGTCATCGAAGCCATTTCTTCCAGCGAACTGCCGGCTTCTTCCAACCCGGCGGCCTGTTCCGTGGAACCTTCCGCCAGTGATTGAGAGGCAGACGAGACCTGCGACGAGGCCGAAGCGACCTGCTCCGCCCCGGCAGTCAGATTGGCGATGATCCGATTGATCGGCCCGACAATACTACGCGTGATGACCAGCGCCACGATGACACCGATGATCACTGCCGCAATTAAACCCACCACCATGGTCGTTGATGAGAGCGCCAGGGCCTGGGAGGCGTCCTGGGCGATACGATTGGTGTTGTCCATTCCGGCGGATGCCGTAGACTGGGCGCTCTGAAGCACCATTTCACCGACGGACGTCCGCTGCTTGCCCACGTCCTGAAGCGCCAGCCAGTTTTGCAGCAGGTCGTTCATGGCGGTTTTATAGTTGTTCGCCGCCGTACGGGTCGCAACGATCTGATCCAAGTTCACCTGATTGCGGGTAACCTTCTTGAGTTCATCAAACTTCTGCGTCATGACTTCAAAATTCGCCATGGCATCTTGTATCACTTTCGGATCGCGATACGCCTGTGACTTGAAACAGGCAATCCGGGTTAAGTTACCCACATCGATGATGTCATTGACAATGGTTATTTTGGCATTGCGTTCGGTCAGATCCTGGGTCAGTTTGGCTTGTTGGTCATCAAGGAATTCATCGCAATTTTTGACATAAGTTCCGGCCGCCTGATCCATCTCGCTACGATAGCTCGCCAGCTTAGCACTATCGGCATTCTGGCCTTTTTTGAACTCCTCGTGAAACGCCTTCATGGCCGTTTGATAAATGGCTGCCGCCTTTTCCGTGTCCTCGACTCGCTGCAGATCGACCGGTTCCTTGATCTGGGTTCGTAATTGGTTAGTATAAGCTTTTAACTGATCCAGTTCGGTAATAGCCTTCGACAGCAATTCCGGATTATTGGTCGCCTGACTCTTGAAATTGGTCACCCGGACAACCGTCCCCAGATCCACGATCTGGGTGACCAGATGGATCAGTTCCTGCCGGTGTTCAAGGTCCGTTTTAAACGCCTCATTCTGAGATTCCAGAAAATCCGCGCAATTGGTCATATACGTCTGGGCCGTACTTTCCAGTGTCTTGCGATTCTCGGCAATCGCCTGATTGTATTTAACTGTCTGTGCAACCAGATTTTCATAACTCTTGACGTTATCACGACTGGTCTTGACTTCATCTTTTAATTTCGCCAGATGCGGCGCTTGTTGCGCCAGTTTGTCGCATTCATCCAGCCATTTATTGACCTCGGCCAGATTCTCGTTACCCAGTTTCAGATACTGCTCTTCTTCCGTAAAGCCATACCCGCGAATATTATACATCGTCAACAGCGAATACCGCTCGACATTGTTGGCCAGTTCCACCTCCGGCACATATTCCTGGGCCAGCATATTCGAGTTCGTTTCCACATTTTTCATGTTATAAACCGCGACGCCGCCTAAGATCCCTGCGATCACGATCAATAACCCGAATCCCACTCCAATTTTAACCGATAGTTTCATGTTTTTAAACATAGCCGTATTCCCTTTCTCTTATTACTCGTCTGTGTTCTCTAAAACCGTTTCCAGTTCCCTGTCCAGTAAAACTTTATCGATATCCAGCAGAATCTTGACCGAATCGCCGATTTTTCCCATACCCAGGATAAAATCGGTCTCGAAATCCTGACCCATTGTCGGCGCCGGTTCGATCTGCTCGGCGCTGACATCCATCACTTCCGATACCTTGTCGACTATGATACCGGTATTGACTGGATTATCCCCTAACTGGATCTCCACCACAATAATACAGGTTTGATCGGTCGGATCGACCGACGCCATCCCGAAACGGGTGCGCAAATCGATCACCGGGATCACCTGCCCGCGCAAATTGATTACGCCGCGAACATGACTGGCCGCCTGTGGCACACTGGTAATTTCCATATACCCGATAATCTCGCGCACCTTGAGGATCTCAAGGCCATATTCCTCCCGCCCCAGGGTAAATGTCAGATACTTACCCGCTACCTGTCGTTCTGGTTTCTTTTCCAGCACATTTTGCGACATGGCAAATCTCCTTAAAAAAGAAGTTGTTCTGAAAGAAGAAGAACCCTGCGACTTGAATGGAAAAGTTCCAGAATCGTGACTTTAATGGATTGACAATATTCTTCTCTCTTCAGACTCTTATCTATTTAACCTGTGAAATTCCGGTTCGATTCCCATTTGCTCTATGATAGTTGTCAATCCTGTTCTCGTTTGCTCAATACTAATATCGTGTGACTCATCACTCACCTTTCTATAGAAATCTCGACCTTTAATGAATTTCATTGACATTTATTTCCTATAAATCTTAACCGATAAATATCAACGTTTTTATCGGTCAATCTCACAATTTTTATGATATACCTGATAATGATGACCGATAACCCTGTTCGCTACCATTTCCCGGCAAAATAAATTCTAATCTTTACTCCGGGTAATCCGGGTAAAAAATCACTGCTTTCCCTCAGTCAAATACCGGGCCGCCAAATCCCTGGCCTGGGGTATCACCGGGCTGTAAGGATAATTGTTTTTTAAATCCCGATAACAGTCCAGCGCCTCACGATTCCGCCCCAGCGCTGTCAGGGCCCGGATTTGACGCAACAGCAGATCCGGCCGATGGATTTCTCCCGCGTCAAAACGACCGGCCAGTTCGCAATAATGCCAGGCCAGTTGATTTTCATCCCGCTTCAGATACAAATCAATCAACGCCAGTAAAAAATCACAACGGCTTAATTGGATGGGATCTTCCGTCAAAATAGTCATCAATTGATCCGCGGCCTGATCCAGTTCAGCCGCCGGCTCTCTGGAAATCTGGTTACGCGCGTTGCGCAACCAGCCCTGATGACGTACCAGAACACCGCTGGCAAGCGGTGCGCCGGCCGCCCGCTGCAAAGTCATCGCCGCCAACTCTGGCTCATCCGACATCATCCGCGCTTCCGCGCGCAATATCTCAGATAGCGTCCCCCATGGGTCGCCCAATGCCCGGGTCGATCCTACCAGATTAAGCGCTTTAAGCCCTTCCTCAGTGTGGCCTTGAATACGAATCAGAATCTCTGCCCGGCCCAACAAGCCACGCTGACGAATCGTTTCCGGTGTAATGGATGGCCCGGTTAACGCCGTGTATATCGTCAGCGCCGCATCATAATCCCGTAACGTCCAGCCTTTCAGATAATCCGCCAGTTCCAGCGCGAATAATAAATAACTAGAGTCTTGACTAAGCGCTTCAGCCTGACCGGCCAGTGCCCGCGCGGCCTGGGTTTTGACTTTGTCTATCGCCAGATCATCTGCGAACCGGTAGAGCGCCACCAGATCACTCAGTACGACTCCCGAGAGATCCCGGCCCAGTGTTTCCGTTTCAAATTCATCCAGCCCATCCGGCCCCTGCCACACCCGGTCCCAGCGTGGATACACCGCCACCTGCTGTTCAATCGTGGCCAGAACCTTGCTCTCCTTATCGATGATTTCCAATGTCACCTGCCGCAATCCCGGCTGAAAATAAGTATGAAAGACCTCGTTGCCACTATCACGGGTCCCATCATCGAAGCGCCAGCGGCAATCCGCCTCCGCCCGGCCCTCCGCCGGTAAATAATCAAACGCCATGGTCACCACTGGTGGCCCGTTCTGTTCGGCCCGAATATCACGCATGGACCGCCAGGTCATACTCCCGTAACTTCTGGCATACCCCACCGCCGTAGCCCGGTAATAACCCACCGGCAGGAAATCCGCGTCCGTCATAATCCGCAGGTTGGGTTTGGAGTCCTGATCCTCTTCTCGCTGCCAGGCAGCCAATGTAAACATCACCGTCCAGGGACTGCAATTCAGATACTCCAGTCGATGTACACCCGGAGTCAGGATAACCGTGCCCTGTTTCTCGCCCCGATGGCCGCCCTGCCAGCCATGGCCCCCCGGCCAGTCCACCACCAGTGTGCCATCCACCGACAGATACGAGCCCCAGTTCGATGCCGAAGCAAACGTGTACGCCCCCGGTTTGTCCGTTCTAAAATAGCCCTCGTAATAATAGATCCCCAATGCCGATTGCGGTTCTTTTTCGTAATGGGCCGACAACACGCCATGCACTGGCGAGCCATGATGGAGATGGCCGACAACCGATTTCCCAACGGCCATGCTGCCTTGGGTCCAGAGTTCACCCAGCCCTTTCATCTCATGACATTTCCCATCGATCGCGGGTGAACGGCGCGTCGTCAGGATCAGGCCCGCCCTGGGCTTCCAGCCATCCGCCGGGGCGCTCCCTTTACGCACCAGGTAAACATAATACAGTCCGGCCCCGCGCGAGCTGTCGAACAAAATCGACATCGGCTCACCCGGCCCGTTATGGATCAGTTCACTACCCACCACCTGACCGGCGGTAGTCGTAACGATCGGTTCAAATTGCTGATAATCGAATCCCGCCGGGCACAATGACACCTGCGAAATCTGGGGTGAGCGCCCCCGCAAGGTGAATCCCGCGTTACCCCACCCGGCAATTTTCCGTCCACCACGGCCCGGCCCGTCCACCTGCAAACGCAATTGTTTGCTGCCCGAGGGTATTCGCACATTCACCTGAGCCGGTTCATCGCCCCGTTGTTTTCCGGGCGACTCATAAAGCAACTTGTCATCAATCCACACTTTAAACACTGCGGCCGCCCCGCCATCCGCCCGGTCATCCACCCCCGCTTCCGCGACAAAACGGTCATACGCCGAACTTAATTCAAACGTCACCGTACCGGGCCAGACCATCGGCTCGCCCTTCGAATAAATCCGCCGCCCCGTCCAAAGATAGTTATGTTCCGGCTGGGCCGATTGAATTCGCATCCGCGCCGGATTGGTCCCCACCGGTTCCAGATCGATCGTAAACACATCCGGCACCACCGCCCGCGCCCCGTCCGGCTCGATCCGATACCGCACCATACTCTGCGACACATGCCAGTCAGCCATTGCTATCTGGCAAAAAAATAGCAGAGAGGATATCAGAAATTTTCCAGACCACCGTTTCATGTTAAGTAACGCTCGACCCAATAATAGGGTTCACGATGTAAATGAGCAATAGCAATAACCAGAATAATATCATCCAGCAAGGTATATAAAATCTTATAGGGGAATTTCTGCACTTTTATTCGACGAATAACGCCTCGCTCTACCGGCCCTGATTCTGGAAAACGCTGTAATATTCGCAATGCCTGTCTGATTTCATCTTTGAGCTGTTTGCCTAAACCCTCCATCTGAATATCATAATACTCAATTGCTTCATTGAATTCTTTTTCAGCCAGGGCATCAAACAGGATATTCATAAAGGTTCCCCAAATACTTCTTCTACTGGAATCCCTTTACAATGTCCCGATTGATAAGCGTGCAACCGTCGCTCAGCTTCCTGTAGCCAGATTTCAGCGATCTGCTCATCGGGTTTGTCTAAACTTTGCATTAATAGCTCTACCATCAGGAGCTTTTCCTGAGGTTTTAGTTTTAACGCCTGATCTATAAGGGCATTATCAATCTGCATATATTTATCCTTCTTAAGCTGGTATTTGGTGTAATAATCAAATTATAACAAGATTTATTATCTGTTTCAAGGGGCTTGGTTTGTCATTGCCGGTAGCTCTGCGTGAATGAATAACAAAATGACTATTCATGCCAACCGCATCATTTCTCTCCGCCTTTAGAAATCGCCTCAAAATAGGCGCCAATCATCTGTTCATACCCTTTATAACGCCCGCCCTGCTGCTGCGAGAGCAGATTATCCAGCTGATTCGGCCGGCTGGTATCGCGTCGATACTGAATCGCGATCTGTTCCCCCACTCGTGCGCGCGAACGTTGCAGCGAATCAACCGCCTCGCTGTAATGCGACCGGATCCCCACTCCGTCACGGCGCTCCAGTGCCTCATCAAATCGATTCAACGCGTCGATCGCTTCTTTCAATTCCTTCACCGAAAGATTATGCCGTTGTAACTGGGGGATCGCCTGATTGGCGGATTGCAACATGGCTTGCTGCTGTTGACGCACCGCCTTCATCCGCTCCAGCATCTGCGGCGGCAACTTCCCGCCCGGCCCGAATAGACTGGCCTGATCCGACGTTTTACCCAGTCCCGTACCGCCCGTCTGTGCCCCCACATCTTCATCTTTTACCTGACCCGATTCCAGTGGCGTTCCGCTCATTCGTTCACGTAGGGCGTATTCATTATCGGTCAGATCCTTGGCCACCGACTCCACCATCTGTCCATCCGCCATGCCGCTTCGGCCGGCCCCGCTGCGTCCCTGGATAATGTTATCTTCCGGCTTCTGGTTACCCGTCATCCCCTTGGCGCTCATACTGGCAATAGTCCCGTCACTGATCGGCCCGGCCGTATGATCCAGTGAATTCATATAAAAACCGATGTCTTCCACCTCCGGCCGCATATCCTCCGCCGTCGTCGCCAGATCGCCCACCATATCCTCCAATTCCGTCGGCAGTTCCGCCAGCGGCGCGACCAGTTGCTCATCCTCAGCCACTTCCGCGATAAACTGAATATCGTCACTGCCCCCAAAAGTCGCCTCACAATTGATAATTAATTCTTCGGCCATCTCCACCGCCTGCGTTTCCAGCCGGTAAGCGTCCACCCGCGCCTGACGGTCATCCGCCGCCTGCTCCGCCGCGTCAGCCAGGTCATCGGCGTGAGCGAATATCGTTTTCATGTCATGCACCATCGCGTCATCGCCGAAATCCTGCATATCCAGATTGGTAAAATCGTTCACCGCGCTGGCCAGAATCTCCGCCAGCCGCGACTGATCGATCGCCAGCTCTTCAAATCGGTCCTCATCCGCCTGACTGAAATCCTGCCCATCCCGTTCCTGCAGCATCTCCCGTTCGTGCATGATCGTTTTTTGTCCCGCTACAAAATTCTCCAGCTCCGCCATAAAAATCTCAGCCTTCTCACTCATCGTCTCAGTCAGCGTCTCTTCGGCCAGATCCGCACCCGCCTCCCCCAGCGCCTGCGCCTGACGCTCCTCATACGCCTGGATCGTATCCCCCTTCAACGCCACCAGACGACTCAAAATATAATTCTGCAACCGTTCTGCCGCCCGCAGATCATCCACGACCGCCCCCGCGCCTGTCTGTGGATCAAACCGGGTATCCCGAATCAGATCCAACACCTTTTGATGCTCCACTTCTTCCAGTTCCTTCATTTTCTGCACAAATTGCGGCCGCGGATCGCGTGTCATCGACCAGGCCCCTCGCAAATGCCCACCCACACTATCCTGCCGGCGAGCCAGTTCGTTAACATGCTGTCCAATCAGCCCGGGTACTTCGTTCGCCTTTTTATCCGCAACGATTTCCCCCAGGTTCGACTGGATATTCCGATTCGTACCCAACGCCGATTGCTGTGCCTCGATCGCCGCATCCAGCTCGCGCCAGGCAGCATCATCCCGCATGGATTCCGGGCTCTCCATCTCATTGATCGCGCGAATCTGAATCAACACCGGCCGCGCCTCTCCCCGGTTCTCCTCCGGGCAGTGATCGGCGCCTACAGCCTCCACCAGATAGCTCTCTCCCGGCGCGTACCGGTCGCTATCCAGCGAAAACACCACCGGCTCCTTCAGCGCTTCCCGTCGCCCCGGCAGATCAGACCAGGCCCATTCTTTCAACACGGTGGGTGTCTCCTCGGTACGGGCCGGCCGGATTGTCACGCGCAGCCACGCCAGGCCATAATCATCCAGCGCCGTCAAATCCAGCTTGAGGCGCTCACCCGGATCAGCATGATAATTACCACTCCCCCCAAAGGCCACCTGGGGCGCCCGGTCCTGAACCAGGTTAATCGCTCCTTCACCAATCTGAATCCGCCGGTCAATGCCAACCCCCTTTACCATTAGTTGCCAGGTATCATTCCCAGCCACTTCATAACCACACTCCCACCAGTCCTTTTCATCCTTCTGGTTAAATGGCTGCTCTCCGGCCGTAGTGATCCACCATAAACCCTCCGCCGCTTTACTTAACCGCGCCCGCACCCGAATCGTACTGCCCGGCAATACCGCGATCGTATCAGCCAGCGAACCCGCCTGCGCCTCATCCCTGGCTGTATAGGCCGGTGGCGTCACCCAGACCTGCGAACCTGCCATCGTTGCGGCGGTATTCACTCCAACCTGAATACTGCGGCTGTAAGTATCCGCCGCAAACACCCGAAACGCAAACGGGCGCCGCACCCGGTTGAACCGGTAACGATACACCCCCGACTCGCTATCATCCGCCCGCATGGCAATAGCTCCATCCCGTTCGCTATCCGGCGAAACATAATCCCCATCTTCCAGCCACACAATCTGCGGATGCGTCCGCAGCCCTTTGCGTCGCAACGCGTCCGGACGATAATCCGACAGCCGCGCGACAATCTCCAGGTCATCCCCCTGGGGAATCTGAATAGCCTCGCCCGGACTGACCTCCAACCGTACTGAACCCACCGGAGGAATATCCGCCAGCGGCCGCGAAAAACGCTGCCAGGCATTTCCCGCCAGATGTCCCTGCGCCATGACATATCCCACCCACAACGTCCCCAGCGCCAGCACCCCCAGCAGCCAGACACTGACCCGGCGAAATTGCCACAAATCCCGAAAATTCATTTCAGCCGTTAACTTCACCGCTGACAGGATCGTACGCGCGGCAAACGGCCGTTCAACCGCCTGCAAACTCATTGCACTCCCGGGCTGTTGCCGGCCTTCAAATTGCAATGAATTAATCAGCAGATTCTGCGGGATGCCGTAATGCCGCTCCAGCAGCAGCGCCACCCGTGCCGGATCTTCCTTCTGACCCATCGGCAGCAACAAATCACGCCACAACAGGGTGATAGTCATTCCTAATCCTGCCAGCGACAATGCCAGCCGCATCCCCGCCGGCAGGTGCAGAACATTATCCAGCCAGAATAACACCAGCCAGACCGACAGGCACATTCCCAGCCAGGCCAGCAGCCCCAGCAAAACCCGCGCCCGCCAAAGCGTTTGCCTGGCCTGGTTGACAATGGGATAAATCTCACGTTGATTCACTGATATCGTCGCCATGATTATCGATCGCCCTTCATCTTAACCTGAATGCTTTTAAATAAAGCCTCACTATCGAATCGAACCGTATGGTTCTGCTCATCATATGGCAGCGCCCATAAAGCCGGTGTTGTCACGACCTCAGGCGTCGGCTCCTCTGGCAGCAGGATCTTGCGATAAAATGTCCCCCGTCCAGTCAAAATCATCTCCTTATTCCGACTGTCATATTTCCAGCGCCACAAACTCAATCGCCATGGTTCCACAATACCCCCCACCTCCTTGTCCCACTCACCGCCAATCTCGCCAAAATTCGTTTCGGCGTGCCGTCGCCGTAAATTCACCAGCGTCAGGACTTCTTTACCCTCTTCCAGCCAGATCGCCCCCAACAGTTTTTTATCGTTGTAAAAATCGCGCTGACGTTCCAGGTGGTCTTTCGCCAGTTTCATCAGTTCCGGATCGCTTTTCTCCGGCCAGCCAACGACATAACAATCGTCAGCCTTCATCGCCAGATAAAACGGCTCGCCCAGACTCGCCCGTACGACAAACCCTCCGGTTTGATCATCCCAGATGGTCGGCGCCGGTGTCAGTGTTTCGCGGGTGACTGCCTGAAGCATATTCTCTTTAGTCACAGCCTCTCCCTGCGCCATAATCCTCACTTCCGCGCCGAAGTCTCGTCCCGCATCCAGAAAACGGATCCGCTCAATATAAACCAGATCCTTTAAGCCGGTCTTCTTCTCGCCCCGCTGTTTACTGGTCAACAGCAACTTTTTCACCACCCGCCGCTGCCGCATCGCCAGAAAATCATCCTCTCCACTTCCCGCCCCGGGCTCCATTTCCAGATAAAGCGTCACCGAATACAGATGCCCGCTGATGGTCTCTCCACTGCCAAACTCCACCGCCGTTTCCAGATACCGCAACGGATAAGGATCCCCGCTGTATTCCTTCGGCGCCGGACTGTAATCGGCCTCCGCGGTCTCTTCATTGTATTGGGTTTTCCCCACAAATTTCCAGTCGCGACGCATCTCCTCACGCACCGGGTAAAACTGCAACTCACGCAATCCTGACAGGTCGAACAGCCGCGCCTTGCCATATTTGACTTCCTCCCCGGTAATCATATCCGTCGTACTGATCGAACCCCCTTCCGGTATCGTCAACTTAAACCGGATCCCCGCCGGTAACGATACCTTCCCCATCTCCACTGCCCCATCCGAATAATAAACCGCCGCCATCCGCTTAACACGCTCAGCGCCACTGGCACCCATGACGGAACTTAAAACAATCAAGCTGATAATAATATGTCTATTCCGCTTGATTCCAGCACAAAACATATTAGCGTTCTTATAAATTATCATTTTCTTCTATCCTGGAAATAAACTGGTGCCCCTTTGCAGTCAGGCGGTATTTTTGTGTTGGACTATTGGGTGAATTGGGTTGTGTCTTCTCAATCAAGCCTGCTTCCAGTCCTGGATTTAAGTAATTCTCAAACAGTGAAGACCTGTCTTTTAAACCGAGTTTATCTTGTATTTCTTTTCGGCTCATGTCTCTGGTTATTATCTTTAACATACTTTTTACTTGTGGGGTTACTTGAGGAGGGGTTTGCAGGTTGGTTTTTTGCATCGTCCGCATAACTTGCCGCCCTTTTTCAGTTAATCGATATTTTTGCATCCGGCTGCGGGGCTTTTCAGGCATCGTAAACTCGATCTCATTCTTTAACAACAGGTTACGAACAACCTGATTAAGCGCTCCCGATACACTGGTATGACCTAAAGCACGGGCAAGTTCAATTTTTGACAAGCGATGGCCAATCAATACCTCTAATACACGCCGTTCCAGTGACTCGGGCCTCAACTCTGGCTCTGACTCTAGCCTCGACTCTGGCCCCGACTTGTTTATTTCTTCACTTGTTGTCACCCCGTCCTGAGTGACCGGAATGACAATCCTGAATATATCGCCCTCAACTAGTTCCGGATCAATGCCAATAACCTCTCCGCGGTCATTCACACCCAACAATAATGTCCCGCCATGTCGATTAAGAAACGCACATACGGTCTCATAGACATCGCGGCTAAGTCGGGTACGACATTCTTTAAATTCCAGGGAAATACTTTCCCCTTCTCGAATCAGGTTCAAAATGATATGTCTTTTAGAATCCATTATTGCCTCATGATACCATTTTAAAATGAAAATGCCTGTTGGGCCGTGATATCAGTTCTCCACAAGTAAATGCTTATCTTGTGAACGATCAGGAACGTTCATACCTATTAGATCCAACATCCATTATATCAAATTCATCCTGCGCCGTACAAACCATTCCACCATCAAAATCGTCATTACGATCCCCAGGTACACAAACCGATGCTCAACCAGCGGAATCTCCATCGTCACTGCATCCGCCAGCACCAGCGACTCCAGTTCATCAAACAGCAGATCCTGATGATCCTCCCGGAAATAACGCCCCCCGCCCTGGGTTGCCAGGTTCTCCAGAAACGCGTGGGTTGCCGGCGTAATCTCCAGATTCGCCCCCTCATTCAGCCTTCCACCCACCGTCAGGGTTTTTTCATAATATTCCAGCGGCTCAGCCTCCCCACCGCCACTCACAATATCCTGTCCGGCCAGCGCCTCCAGCCGAAACAGGTAATCCCCTTTCTCACCAAACGGCACTTTCACAGTAAACTGCCGCGTATTCCCCACGACCGACTGCAAGGTCAATGCTTGCTTTTCTCCTTTATACGTCAGCGCCGCCCGCAAATGCACCTGCCCGGCATCCTGTCCCCCGGCCAGCCGGATCGTCGGCTCGGCCTGCTCGCCCGGACTGTAATAGGGCTGATCCCAGCGTACCGATATCATCCGGCCGCCTTCTTCCTCGCCTGTCAGATACCGGACTGCCTGACGCCAGAAATGACCGTACGCCTCCGCCAGCGCCGGGCCTGACCGGGTCCAGCGCCAGAAGGTATTGGTCGCGATTCCCAGCGTCCGTCCCTGGCCATACTGCTGTAACGCCACCACGGCCACCGGTTCATTACCCACCGTCGTCTCCAGCAATGCCATCGCGCCGGTTCGCAACGGGCCCGGCTGATTGACGCTCTCCAACACGGCCTCCGACCCGGCATCCTGGATCCGGCTGCCCGCCTCTGCGATCAGACTATGGTCCAGCGCCTCCACCGCCACACTCACCGGAAACCGGCCCGCCTTCAAGGCTGGTTCATCCGCGCGGATCTGCCAGGGCATCAAACCTGCCAGCGCCGTCGTGCCATACCCACCCCGTCCAAACGAATAATCACCACCCAGAAATACTACCGCCCCACCCTCTTTGACATACTCCGTCAGCGCACCCATCTGATCCTCCGTCCAGCCCTGCGCCGGAAACGAACCCAGAATAATACATTTATACTGGTTCAAAACCTCAACCCTGGCCGGAAATCCCTGGTTCAAACTCTCATCCCCTTCCTGCCGGTCACCCTGCACCACATACCGCTCCACCCGCCCGCCGCTCAAACGAAACAGCGCCGTCAGCGCGATCGCCGGATCCTGGGCCAGTTCCTTACGGATCGTATTAAAATCCCAACCGATTTCATGGGCATAAAACAACACATGCAGTGTGCGTGCGGTCTGTTCCACGGTAAATGTCCGCTCGTTATTCAGGCTCGAAAATTCACCTTCCGATTCCGGTATCCGCACCCGAAATGACCGGACCACCGACGCAGCCTGCGTATCCTCTTTTTGATCGTCCCGGCGCGGACTCTTCACCCGAAACGAAATCCGGCCCCGGCGCGGGCCGCTGCCATCCATGGCCGCCTTACTCTGGCCCCGGTCAACCCAGCGGCTCTCCACCTGCTCCTCCAGTCGCACCATCACCTCTCGGGCCCGATTGGCAAAATCGGTATCCTGCCCGCTTAGCTGCTGGTTCCGATCTGGAAAATCCGCCGCGCACCAGGCTGCCAGATCCACCGTCACATCGAAATCGCTCTGCTCCTCCACCGAGGCCGGATGCTCCAGTCCCGTCAGTGACAAATCGTTACAATGTTCCACATCCGTTCCGATCCCGGCCACATAAACCGCCGCCTGTGGCAACCGTGGATTCTGAATTCGTTCATCGCCGCCATCGGTCACCAGCAGGACCGCTTTATACGAACCGATATCCTTCCGTTCCGCCAGATCCACCAGACACTTGCCCAGGTCGGTATTGCGTAATTGCTCAGGGTTCTGCCTTTGCTTATCCGGTTCATGCAAACTTGTATCAAATTCCAGCGTCTCAAACTGGATATAATTGTTTAGCCGGTCCATCAGCCGCTTTTCCAGATCACCTGCCCGGCTCTGCCGACTCAGTTGATAGCGATCCTGCACCGCCATTGATGAGGAGGTATCGGTCACAATCAGAATTTTCTTATTGGTCTCCGGCGGTTTCAAAATACTCCAGACCGGATCCAGGCAGGCCATGATCAGACAGACCGCAATCAATGCTTTGGGTATCGTCAATAACAAGGTATTCCGCAAAGGCCGCAACCCGACCTGACGGCGATAAATCAATACCACCAGTCCAATTAATACCAGAACGATAATCGTCAGGATTAATGGATCGATCTGACCTCGCCAGCGCAACAATCCCATCACACCACCTCCCCTGCTGGTTCCGCCGGTTGGACGGTCTCCACATCCATCCGATGCCATACCCCCGCCGGCGCCGTTTCCGACTGACGACGAATCCTGGGATTGGCCAGTAATCCTTCTCCAATCAATGCCAGCGCCGCCAGGATCAACATCGGCACAAACAAATCAACCGCCCCGATCTGGGCCAGCAGATCCGGTCGCCCCAGCGCCTCAATACTGTAAGGCCGCACCAGGCAGTAGGTATGATCCACCTTCAATTCATTCCCGCCCGTCACATCGTAATAATTATCCACCCCCTCCTGACTGTCCGCCTGCACCGCCAGACAATATTTCTCATCGCCAGCCGCCACTAGATAAACTCCACTGCGCGCGATTCCCGCCAGTCCATCGAGCGGACCATGCCATTCCAGCGAATCGCCCGCCAGCGAAACCACCTGCCCCTCACCAGCCATCTCCGCTGTCGCGGCTGTCGACCCGGCCGCCATGGCATAAACACGCGGCGCCAGTTCGGTCCGGGCCAGGCTCGACAGGGCCATCCGCTGTGCCAGGATCACCATCAACCCCGACGCCGGCAGGTTGCTCCAGGCCCGGTCAAAACCCAGACCCGAAAGATAAATCATCCCCTGATCCATTCGCCGTTCAGCCAGCACCACATTGTCATACCCGCTGCCCAGTAATGGATCGTAACGCGCCGTCAATCGCAACGGATACCAGCGCAGTGCCCGGATACTCTCCTGATTAAACGCGTCCGCCAGGGTCGCACCGCTGCGTTGCTGCATTGTGGCATCCTGCCAGAAGCGCGCCCGCCGCTCCAGAGTGCTGATCCGGATTCCATTCTCGTTTTCCTTGCCCCCATACAGTTCCGCTCCCAGCCAACCGGTCAGCAGGTCACCGCCAACGACTTCCTTTTCATCGGCAGCGGGTGTAATCAACAGATTCACGCCGCTACGGATCGTATCCAGTAAAAACGTGCTCTCCGCCTGATCTTTCAATGCCTTTGCTGATTCCCAGCTTATCACCACCATCACCGGCCGCTCATTTTCGATCCGGCCGGCCAACGCATCCAACTCACAATTCACCGTTACCAACCCGGTAAAATTACCCGCTCCACCCGGCGATAACGCCATCGGCAACACCCCGAAATCTCCCGGCTTGCCCACCAGCAAAACCTTTGCCCGGGGTGAACAATACAGCACCGCGCTCGCTTCATTATCCCCGGCAAAGCTGTCCCCCTCCAGCCAGGCCCGCATCCAGTAGAATCCTTCCGCGCTGTCTTCAGCGCCCACCGCAACCGCCGGCTCACGCAACTCCATATCGGCATAAACCGTCCGGGCCAGATGCGCCTGGATCGTCACACTCTCCCGCCGGCTCACACCCTCACTGTCCAGCAGATTCAAATCCGCCTTGAGCGGATACCCGCTGGTATTCTGAATCGTGAACCCTACCGAATAGGTATGCCTGGGCAGTAACCGTCCCGGCGGCGCCTGTACCGCACGAATCGCCCCGTTGGCCTGGTCCCGGATCATCGGCTCGATCCGATGGATCGCCACGGCACAGTTCCCCGGCCGCAGCCGCCCGCTCAGTTGCTCAAATCCAGACCAGTCATTTTCCTGCAAATCCGTAAAGACATGTACTGTCCCGCCTCCCGCCGGGCCATCCGTCAGCCATTGTATCGCCTTTTCCACTGCCCGGCCCGGTTCGCCCACACCATGTGTCGGCTGGATCCGTTCCAGTCGATCGATCAGGTCAGCCCTGTCCGAAGAAAATGTCTCCGGAAACGCCAATAACGCATCCGGCACTGTCGTAGCCAGAATCGTACGCTCGGCGCTCCCCGCGGTCAGCAATTTACGCGCCCCATCCAACGCCAGCGCCAACCGGCTCTGCCCATCCACACTCAAGCCGGCCATCGATGCCGAATTGTCAATCACAATCACCTGATCCGAACCGCCACCCGCGCTGCCCAGCCGCCAAACCGGCCGGCCCAGCGCCAGCAACACCAGCGCAATCAACAGCATCCGCAGCATTAAAATCAACCATTCTCGAATCCGGCGCCGCGAATGCAAACGCGGATCGGTCCGGTGAAAAAACATCAACGTCGAAAAAAACAGCTTACGCTTCTTCTGCTTCAACAGAAAATGAAACACCACTGGCAGTACTGCCAGTGGTAATAAATACAAAAATAGGGTCGATCCAAAAATCATAAGTCGTTAGTTGATTGCCAAAATAAGATGTTTATGTCCTTGCCAGCATATCCGCGACAATCTCCACTACGCTTGCCACACACGGCTCACAGATCGTACTGTGCATATCCTCCGCTTTGATACGCGCCATACCTTCTTCGCTTAGCATATCGCAGCCTTTCAGCAGCTCACGACAGACACACGTGCCATGTTTCGCCTCAAACCGGCTGATCAACTCCCGCACCTTTTCATAAGTCGCCTCCGTTGCCGCCCGCGTATCGTTCATACCCCGGCCATATTTAAGACCCAGCGCCAGAATTCCGCCCGTCACCGCGCCGCATACCTGCTGCGTCCGTCCCATACCGCCGCCCAGTCCGCACGACAGCTTCATCCCCGGCTCAAGATCCAATCCTGCCGCCTCACAAAATGGATAAAACGCCGACTGCGCGCAATTATAACCGCTTTTAAATTTTTCCACCGCTTTTTCAACATACTGTTTCATAATAACTTTCCTTAAAAATTTTTGCCTTCTAGCCTTTTTGACTTTTTGACTTTTTCTTTCACACCATCCGGCTCCGCGTCAGCAACGCCTCATACACCTCCCGGTCCGTCTCCGCCAGAACATACTCCGTATGCGTATTCGAACAGGCCGCCCGGATTTCGTTCAGATAACCATGCACCTGCTCCAGATAGCTCTCCCGGATCTGCGCCAGATCCACCGTCAACCGCCCCTCCTGCTCCATTCCATGCACATCCACCAGCGTCGTACTGCCCAGCTCATCCACCTGCGGCAGCCGCAATTCGCCCGGATCCAGCACATGAAATACGGTGATGTCCTTGCCGTCATGATACAGATGCGCGATCCCCTGCATAATCCTGCCCGGCTCCTCCAGCAGGTCCGAGATCAGTACCACCATCGCCCGGCCCGTGATCAAATCCGCCGCGCCGTGCAGAGCCGCCTCTATCGAGCCCTCACGCCGCGCCTCGATCGCCTCCAACCCCGTCAACATCGGCTTCAATCCCATCAACGTCCCGGCCGGCTCATAAAAATCACGGATCCGGTTATCGAATGTCACCATCGCCACTGTGTCACCCTGATGCACCATCAGATACGCCATTCCCGCCGCCAGATGACAGGCATATTCCAGCTTCGACAGCCCCCCCACGCCCTTGTCTCGATACGTCATACTCTCCGACACATCCAGTAAAATATAACACCGGATACTGATATCCTCATGATATTGCCGGATCACATACCGGTCGCTCCGCGCGTACACCGGCCAGTCGATCCGGCTGATCGGATCGCCCGGCAGATATTCCCGATATTCCGCGAACTCCACCGACGATCCAAACACCGGCGAACGATGCAGACCCTGCAAACTCCCATCCATCGGCCGCCGCACATTGACTTCCATCCCCCGCAGCCGCTCAGCCACCTCCGCCCGCAAATATTTATAACCATCACTTGTTAACATTCAGATTCCATAATTATAATACATTCATATATCATCGATCTCCGCCGCAGGCGGACCAAAAAATGTCCCGTCAGGGACATAAGTTAATAGCCCGCAGTTTTAACTGCGGGTGGCCCCCCTTGAAACGAGTAAGTCCCGTAGGGACGAAAGTGCGTAGCCCGCCGTTTTAACGGCGGGTATTCGGTAATCCGAACATTCCCAAAAATGTCCCGCTAGGGACATAAGTTAATAGCCCGCAGTTTTAACTGCGGGTTTATGGCCCCCCCTGGAACGAGTAAGTCCCGTAGGGACGAAAGTATTAATCGAATACATACTGCATCTCATAGGTAACTCCATATTTATCAAGAAATCGGACATACTCCTCTTCAAAAGTCATGGTTCGATGATGAGTTTCCTGATTTCGAATATATTCTATTGTTCTATCAACGCCGGAACGACTCACAGAAAAAGCGCCATAACCTTCCTGCCACGAAAATTGCATCGAATGCGGAAATTGATCGTGTATCCATTTGGATGATCCACCCTTTAGATATTGAATCGCCTTGGCAATCGAAAGGGTCGCTGGTAAAATCACCAATAAATGAACATGATCATTAGTGCCATTAGCTTCTAATAATGTCATCTTATTCTCTTTGGCAATACCACCAAAATATTGCCAGAGCCTCGATTTAATATCTTGAGTGATACTGCAACGATGGTATTTTGTACTGAAAATATAATGTATATAGCAACTAACATAAGAACAGGCCATATCAACACTAAACCTCCAAATACACGAATTTTCCTTTTTTGGGATCTATCTTCATTGCTGAATCGACTATCTCTTTACCTATGATCTCTATATCCACTTTTAACCTTTCTTCCCTTCGTGGCTTCGTGGCTTCGTGTGAAACTTTTTTACTCCCCTACTCCCCCACATGATCCAACAACCGCCGGATCACCTCGTCAGTATCCACCCCTTCACTCACCGCCGCGAAGTTCAAAATCATCCGATGCCGCATCACCGGCAACGCGTACCGCCGGATATCTTCACACGACACATTAAACCGCCCATTCAAAATCACATGCGCCTTTGCCGCCAGAATCAGCGCCTGACCGGCGCGCGGCCCGCACCCGTATCGTACCCACTTATTGATAAAATCCGGCGCGTCGGCCGATTTCGGCCGGGTCGCCCGGGTCAGCCGCGCCGCGTAACCCGCCACATGCTCACTCACCGGCACCTGACGTACCAGGTTCTGATACCGTAAAATGGACGGGCCATCCAGCACTGCCCGCAACTCCTGCATCGCCGTACCCGTCGTCGTCAATAAGATCTGCTGTTCATCCCGTTCATCCGGATAATCAACTTTAACCAGAAACAAAAACCGGTCCAGTTGCGCCTCCGGCAGCGGATAAGTCCCCTCCTGTTCCAGCGGGTTCTGGGTCGCCAGCGCCAGAAATGGATTCGGCAGCGAATAGGTCGTCCCGGACGCGGTTACTTTCTGTTCCTGCATCGCCTCCAGCAGCGCCGCCTGCGTCTTGGGCGGCGTTCGGTTAATCTCATCCGCCAGCAGTACATTGGTGAAAATCGGCCCCTTGTGAAAGACAAAATGACGTTGCCGGGTCTGGGGATCTTCTTCCAGAATATTCGTCCCGGTAATATCCGTCGGCATCAGATCCGGGGTAAACTGAATCCTTTTGAAATCCAGCATCATCGTCCGTGCCAGACATTGCACCATCAGCGTCTTGGCCAGGCCCGGCACGCCCATCAGCAGACAATGCCCCCGCGCGAAAAACGCTGTTAATACCTCATCCAGCACCTGCTTCTGACCCACGATCACCTTCCCTACTTCCTCCAGTATCATCCCGCGCGCCCGTCCCAGCGTCTCCACCGCCGCTGCTGTATTGGCCGTCACTCCTCCGGCCGCACTGGCCCCTCCCGCTGGCCCCTGCCCGCTCCCTGGCGTCTGGCCTTGGGCTGGTGTTCCCGCTGCCGCTCCCGGCTGATTCCCCACCATCATCACCGGCGGACTGGCCATACCCGCAATCACCGTCTCATTCGATATCTGAAACTCATGACTGCACTGACAACGCACCGGTTGCCCTTCAAACACCTTCGGCAATTCATACGTCTTCAAACACTGCGGACACCGTATCGTCACAGACTGCTGCATAAACACCTCAAAACTGAATCGTTCTTTCGTTTCGGCTTTAATATTACCATTAACAATTAAATGCCCACTGGTCACACGGGTAGAGACGCGAAGCCTCGCGTCTCTTTTCCTGCGAGCGAGTAGATGTTTCTGTACCCAATGGATACAGATCAATCAAAACCAGATTAATGCGTCAAAATATAAGTCACAATATTCATTCCCAGTTGCTGCGCGCTCAACGGCTCATAACCGCGCAGCATCGGATAATACACCTCCAGCCAGCCCGCCTCCAGATCGTAAGGACTGTACAACACCTTCAACTCCCCGCCCAGCGTCGCCCCCAGCAGTTTCGGCGTCTTCATATCCGGCATCGCCTTGCGCAAGACCGGACTGTACTGCACCTCTTTGATCTCAAACAGACTGCCGTACAGTTCATGCCGTTCCGGCAACGGCTCAAACTGCGCCCCGCCCATTACCCGCGCCATCTCGCGCCGAACCGCCTGATCGAAGGTCGATAATCCCAGCCCGTTATTGATTAATAGAAATCCGCCTTGCCCTAAAAATCGCTGTAACGCCTCCACCTCAGCCTGACTCAAAACAAAATCATCCAGCCCCGTCAGGTACAAAAACGGGTAATCCGCCAGATCATCCTTTCCCAGCGTAATCGCCGTCCGCTTCAGATTCACCCGCACCGACGTCAACCGCCGCAGCTTCATCAGTAACGCCCCGGCGCTGTTCGGATGCACATTCCACCCCCCGCCATGCTTGATCTGCGCGAATACAAACTCATCCGTCGGCGGACGTTGATCCGCCAGGCCAAACACCTCCGCCCGTCCTTCCAACACCCCGGCCTCCGCGTAACCCACCATATAAGCCGCCAGATTCAATCCCAGCCGGGTTGCGCTGTCAATATCGAAATACACCGCCTGCTTCAATGTCTGCACATTCTCCATATTCTGGTTCCACCCGCAGCCCAGCCCATACTTGCTGATCAACACCCCTACCCGCGATCCCACGTATACCCCCTCCAGTAACGGCGCTCCCACCTCTTTCACACCCGTAAAACGCCCGTTCCCCTCCCTATCGGCAATCTCCCGCCCGCGCGGATAGGTCACCTGCCCGATATCCGCGATAATATGATACAATGGATGATCCAGCGGCAAAATCCGCACCCGGCTCTCCGGAAACATCTTATTGAATACCTCCCGGCACGATTCATAAAACCACGGCGACCCGGCAATCGAATCGCACACGATCATCCCCCCATCCAATACATAATTCCTTAGCGATCCGATCGTTTGATCATCCAGCCGCAACGTCCGCACCCCGCTGAACAGCAGCGCCGGTAACTGTTTCGGATCGTAATGAAATCCGCTCAGGTTGATATTACTCCAGTGATAAAACAGCTCGATCTGCCGGGTCTGCTCCAGCAATTTCTGCACATCCGTCGGACACAAATTCCAATCCGCAATCTCCATCGTATGCTGATTGCTGTCCACAAACGTGCCCGCCTCACCCCAGATCACCTTGCCTATCAGATAATCCGGCTGCGGCGGCTTCTTCCGCTCCGTCCGCCGCAACGGCACCGCCGGCAGCGGCAACGGCGGCAGCGCCTCAGCACTGCTCATACTCTTCTGCGGCGCCTTCGGCGGCTTCTTATCGCCCAGATAGATAAACCAGTCCTTCTCCGCCCCATCCAGGTGGACATTCAAACCCAACAGCCCGATCAGAAAACATAACAAGCTGATATTTAAAGTCTTACATAATTTATCCATTGCCGGTCCTCTCCAAAACTTAGCTTCGGATAACCAGAATAACACTGGGGCATTATTATTATACTAACGAATCCAAAGACTCCCTAATGCAACTCTTTCAGTATGGGCTATACGATCATTCTGCCTGTACTTATCATCGGCCGTAAGATACCATAAACCATTAAAATATAACATATTACTGATTTTACCTTTAAAGCAAATTTTTAAAAACTTACAAGTTGAGACCTGATTGTATGTTTAAGGATTTACCTTGCACAAATATAGACTATAAGCTATAATTTCATCATGTGGACAGTGGAATATACCGATGAATTTGGAGTGTGGTGGCATACTTTATCAGAAGATCAGCAGGAAGACATCGCGATGAGTGTTCAATTATTACGAAATCTGGGGCCCTCATTACCCCGGCCCCATGCTGACACTCTGAAAGGATCTAAACATAAAAATATGAGAGAATTACGAACGCAAAGTAGTGGCCTGCCATTAAGAACTTTATATGCATTTGATCCAAGACGTTGTGCGATCTTGCTGATAGGAGGTGACAAAACCGGAGACAACCGATTTTACGAAAAAATGATACCTCTTGCAGACCAGTTATACGATAACCATTTAAAAGAATTAGAAAATGAAGGATTGGTATAATGGCTAAAAATTTTGAATTACTCGAAAAACAGATGAAACCCGAACGCCTGGCAAACGCCACTGCCAAAGCAAAAGAGGCAATGGCCGAAATGCTCCTGGCGGAAATACGCCAACAGGCTGGATTTACTCAGCAGGACATCGCCGAAGCCATCGGAATCAGGCAACCCAGCCTGTCAAAACTGGAATCACAGGATGATATCCAAGTCAGTACTTTGAGGCGCTTAATCCAGGCTCTGGGTGGCCGGCTTGAATTGATCGCGCATATGCCGGGCGGCGATATCAGAATCAGTCAATTTTAACGCCTTTATTATAAAGAACTATAATCTATGCACTTATGTAACAAGTCTTCGTTCCTGACACTGGTTGTTATATTGGTTTTCCTGTTGAAATCTATATTGTTTGCCCAACAACCGTTAACTGAAAACCTGCCCAACGTCCTCATCATCGGCGATTCCATCTCCATCGGCTATACCCCATTCGTAAAAGAAATCCTGCAAGACAAAGCCGTCGTCCAGCACAATCCCGGCAACGCCGGCCATACCGGCATGGGACTTGATAATCTCGAAAAATGGCTCAGCGATACCCACTGGGATGTCATCCATTTCAACTGGGGCCTCTGGGACCTGTGCTACCGCCATCCCGACTCCAAAAATCCCGGCCAGCGTGACAAGATCAACGGCACATTAACTCACACCCCCGAACAATACGAGCAGAACCTGCGCCAGCTGGTCAAAATCCTCAAAGCCACCCAGGCCAGCCTCATCTGGGCCACGACCACTCCCGTTCCAGACAATGAAGCCGGCCGATTCAAAGGTGATGCCGTCAAATACAATCAAGTCGCCGCCCGGGTCATGCGTGAAAACGATATTCCCATTAACGATCTTTACGCCCGGGCTTTCCCCCAACTCGCCGAATACCAGCTCCCCAACGGCGATGTCCATTTTACCAGGGAAGGCTACCGTTTCCTTGCCCAACAGGTCGCCGAACAGATCACCAAAGCCCTGCAACCCCCTTACACACCAACCAGCGACTACACCCCCATGACCCTCGAAGGTTTCCCGATCCTGATCAATAACGAACTACTGCATGACCATCCCGAACTGGCTCAGGATGTGATAACCCTGGCGCATTCCCAGCTCTTTCACATCACCCAGGCCATACCGGCACAGATCGTTACCCAATTAAAAACGGTTAAAATCTGGATCGAGTACAACAATCCCGAATGCCCCGGCGCCTGCCATCATCCCAGCCGCCAGTGGCTTATCGAACACAACTACAATCCCGAAAAAGAGGATTCCATCGAAATCGGCAACGCCCGCAATTTTCTCAACTGGTCCCGTCAGCAACCCGCCATGATCCTGCACGAAATGGCCCACGCCTACCATCATCAGTTCCTCGGTAACAACCACCCCAGAATCCGCGCCGCCTTTCTCAAAGCGCGCGACAACGGCAAATACGACAACGTCCTGCATATCGCCGGCCAGTCCAAAAAGGCCTACGCCATGAACAACGACATGGAATATTTCGCCGAATCCACCGAAGCCTTCTTCGGCACCAACGACTTCTACCCCTTCGTCCGCGCCGAACTCCGCCAGTTCGATCCCGATATGTACGAAGTCTTACAGGAAGTCTGGCAAACCAAATCCCGATAACACCTAACAAACATTCACTCCTGTCATTAGACCAACCATTCTGTTATCCAAATATGAATGGATCAAACCATTAAACATAAAAAAACGCTCCCTGGCCGTAAAATAACTCATTTAAAATCAAGTACTTGGATTACGAGTAATCAGAATTTCTATACCCGATGGGTATAAATTCTCCATCGGTCGTTTTCCATTCATAAATCAATAATTTCCCGATCAGGTTAAACCGATAGTAACCATATGCTCAAGTGTGCCCGTTTACCTGATGATCATTTTGGTCGCTATCTGCGCGCAGGCGGCTGGATGACCGCCGGTTCGCTGGCCATCCAGATTTTACGGCTCGGCCGTATGTGGGTGCTCACCTGGCTGCTCATCCCGGACTATTTCGGCTTGGCGGCCATCGCCTGGACCGTTCTGGCCATCACCAAAGAACTATCCGACACCGGTCTCAACCAGTCCTTTATTCAGCACCCCAACGCTCTTGACAAACCGTTTCTGCACACCTTCTGGACGATATGCCTTTTACGCAATCTGCTCCTGGCCCTCATGCTTTTTATTCTGGCGCCCATCGTTGCCACAGCCTATGCCAATACCAATCTGACCATGCTGATCCGGCTGTGTAGCCTGACACTGCTCTGCGAAGGGTTGACCAGCGCCGGCCTGATGATCCTGCGAAAACAACTCCAGTTCAAAGTGATCAAACTGATCGAAATCATCGCGCAAATCGGCGGCATCGCCCTCACCATCAGCCTGGCCTGGTTCTGGCAATCACCCAGCGTGCTGATACTCGGTGAGGCAGCCATCGCGGCCATCACCTGCCTGACCAGTTATCTGGTTTCTCCCTGGCGCCCTCGTTTCCATCTCGACAAAACCGCCGCACACGTCTTGCTGGGCTTCGGGATCCAGATCTACCTGACCGAACTAATCATGATGCTTACCTTCCGCATCGACATCCTCATACTCGGTAAAATCGCGCCCACTTCAGACCTGGGTCTCTATTGCCTGGCTATGACATTACTCATGGCCCTGGTGCTCCTCTTCAAACAGGTAACCGTACAGGTCGGCTTCCCTACCTATGCCCATCTGCAAAACGATCTCGATCAACTTCGTAATCTAACCCGCAAATCCATCCTCACCGTCCTCCCTCTGGCAATCGTCGCTTTTACTCTGTTAGTGTTGTTCGCGCCCTGGCTGGTCCGGCTTTTACCCGATAAATACACCTTGATCGCGCCCACCCTGCGCGTCTTGACCCCGGCCGGCCTCTTTATCGTCACCTCCACCCTGATGACCACCCAACTCTACGCCCTCAAACGGCTGCGCGGCTGCCTCTGGATGGCCATCCTGCGACTGGCGGTAACCGCCCTGTTGATTATTCCAGTCTATCGCCACTTTGGCATCAAAGGCTGTTGCCTGGCCATGGTCGCAGGTACCGCCATGGGTATGATTACCATCTGGATCTTCACCGCCCACACCCTTCAATGGCGTTTATCCCGCTTGCTGATCGATCTGGCTCCCATCTGGCTGTCACTACTGGCCGGTATTACCGGCGCTGCCGCTGGTTTCCTGTTCAATCAGCAATTGATCCTGCAAGGCGCCGCCATCCCAACCCTGCCCTGGACCCTGGGCCTGATCCTCTTCTGCCTCACCCAGCTCATTTACTATTCGCGGGTACTCCCCCGCCCCCCGCGCGATTCCCAAACCCGCCCGGGCCTAAAAACGCCACTCTTACACCTCATTGACTGACCGCACAATAACCTCATTCCCTTCAATCGCCACCACCTGCACCTTGCGCCCCGGTTCAATCAGTTCACCTTGTGAAATGACATCCAGACGCGTATCGTCAAACTCGGCGATACCACACGGCCGCAATGTGGAGGTGGTGATGCCAACCTGACCCACGGTCACGCCCACCGATTCCGATGGCCGGGCAAAACCTCCCGATCGCACCTCGATCGGTGAATCCTCGCTCGCCAGGATCAACCGCCGCGCCACCGGTAACCCCGGCAGATAACGCGCCAGGAAAAACGCCACGATAATAAATCCCAGCAATCCCAGGAACATCGATATCATATAGGATTGCAACTGCTCCCAGTCCATTGGCGACACTGGAATCGGCAACCGGTCCGGTGGATTATTCACCATCATCGCGATCAAACCAAAGAAAATAAGTACGATTCCCAGAATACCGGCCACCCCAAAGCCCGGTATCGCGAAAATCTCAACCAGCAATAATAGCACACCCAGGATAAACACCCCGATCTCCCACCAGTTGGCCATCCCGATCAGGAATTTGCTCCCGAATAAGATCCCAAACGCGATCACGGCAATCGCCGCCGGCAGCCCGATACCGGGTGTCTTGATTTCGATATAAATCCCCAGCATACCGATCAGCATTAAAATCCCGCTGACCGCCGGACTGGTCACCCAGCGCACCATCTGCTCTGACCAGTTGGGCTGGTAATAACTCAGTGGCCGCACGATTGCCACCCCATCCCTCGCTTCCAGAAATGCCAGTACACCCTCACGGGCCCCATCATCGCTGCCCTGAACGGTCGCCTGGGAGATCCCGTATTCCAGCGCCTGCGCCGCGCTTAAAGTCAATAGATGCTCATCAGAATCGATCCTCTTCTTGCCTTCCAGATCATATTTCGTCCCGTCATCCGGCAGCATATCGCTTTCAAAATATTCATAGTCCCCCGTCTCCAGATTCTTCACACGCCAGACCTCGATCCCGATCGTCACCATCGCCTTCAATAGCCCTTCCGGATACCCATTGGCCTGGGCCGCCGTCGCGAAAAAACTCCGTAACGGACTCTCCACCTTCTCCCGTTCCACGCCTTCCAACTCGCCCCCCATCGAAATCGGCGCGCAATCCCCAATCTGGGTGTTCTCTTTCATCACGATATTCTGACACGACACACTGATCAGCGCCCCCGCCGAAATCGCCTTGGTCCGCACATAGGCAATCGTATGCAATCCCTCCCGTTTATTGATATCCTGTAAAATATAACTCCAGATATTATACGCGCTGTCAACTCGCCCCCCAAAGGTGTCGATTTCGTAAACCAGATAATCGCAACCCTCGGCGATCGCCTGTTCGGTCCGCCGCTTGATTGACTCAAACAATCCCTCATCCACCATCTCATTACAGGTGATAAAAGCGGCCCTGGGTTCCTTTTCAACCGCCGGCGCCGTCTCCATCGTCTGAGCATAAACGTTCATCAGCAAACAGACAACCGCCGCCACCACCCAGATCATCAAAAACCGCTTGCCCGATAAGGTCACTCGTTTTTTCATAACTCAATTCCCATTATTTCATAATTCCTTGTTTGATGCCATCAAATGTCCTGAATGGACACCAGAATCTTATCTGCATTAATGATTCTAATTCACCTCCTGCAACACCTCGCCCAGCGGCGCCAGGTCACCCTGTGAATGCAACAAACCCAGGCACTGTTTCACGGCCTGATCGAGTTGATTATCAAGGGCCAGCAACTCTTTCGCCAGATCACCAACCTCTTTCTCTGGAGCGGCGGCCGGTTCCGGGGCGTCATTGGCCGGCTTTTCGCTGTCCGCTTCATTCACGCCGTTATTCAGTTTCGTCAACAGTTCTCGCAACTCCGGCGCCTTTTCGTAATTGAACGGCTCTTCGATATCCGGCTTCACACCCCATTCATCTTCATTTTCGTTATTCAGTCGATGCACACACCGGCCCTTGGGCAGGTAATAATAATTCGTCGTCAACTTCACCAGCGCCTCCGAATCAGGCAGCCGGATTATTTCCTGGACCGAGCCTTTGCCCCAGGTCCGTTCCCCTACCAGAATGGCCCGGCCATGATCCTGCAACGAGCCGCTGACAATCTCCGATGCGCTGGCGCTGCCCTGGTTCACCAGGATTACCAGCGGATATCGCGGGTAGGTTCCCGGTGCCTTGGCCTCCTGAACCTGCTCCCGGCTATGCGCGCCCTTGGTCGACAAAATCACCCCCGAGTCGATAAACCGGTCCACCAATTGCACCGCCGCCGACATCAGACCGCCGGGATTATCCCGCAGATCGATGATCAACGCTTTCAAATCTTCTTTACGCAGAGTTTCAAACGCCGTATCAAAATCCGTGACGGTCTCTTCGATAAACTGCGTAATCCGGATATACCCGATTCCCGCTTCCTTATCCAGCAGATACACCGGCCTGCTGCTCTCTGGGTCGATTCGCCACCCACGAATACTCGGTACCCGGATCTTATCCCGGACTATCTTCACCGTTTCAATGGTGCCATCGTGACGCGCGATCTTCACCGTCACCGCCGATCCGGCATGACCGGTCAAGATCGTCTGAGCCTTGCTCGCCGTCCAGCCCTTGGTGCTTTTGCCTTCCACTTCAATAATAATATCGCCGGCCCGTAACCCCGCTTTCTGGGCCGGTGAACCGTCAAACGGACTGATCACCGTGATATAACCATCCTTCACATCGATCCCGATCCCGATTCCTTCATAAACCCCACTGGTCCGGCGATTAAATTCATCCAGATCTTCCACCGGAATATATTCGCTGAACGGATCCAGTTTACCCAGCATACCCTCAATCGCGCCCCGCACCAGCTCTTTATCATCAACATCAGCCACATATTTGTTTCGAACCAGATAATTGATATCGACCAGCGGATCGAACAGCGCCGGATCCCGCTGGGCGATCGTTAAATTCAAAACCGTCATCACGGCGGCCAGCATGAGAAATAAAATATAAAACGTTCGGTTGCTCAGCATATCTGATCCTCTGACTTTTTATGGCATGATTGACTATCAGGGCAGCCCTCTTTGCCCGGTCTTCACAAAAAAAAATATCCTGCTTTTCCTCATCACATCATATCATAATAACGCTTGACCGGTTTGTCAGGTTCAAAATGTCTTGTTTTCAGCGCCCGCCACTCCCTCATCCCCAAAAATAACGGTTACAGAGTTCAGACTCTGCAACCGCTCAGTAAAATGGAATTGAAGAGAAATACCGTAGAATCGCCGTGACTCAGCAAAATGGGTTTAGTTGGATTTGTCAGGGGGAACTCTTACCCGGGCTTGTTTTCATTATTTTTTACGTTCGGCGATTTAAATCTCACTCCGATGGCCCGGCATTCACATGATTATGTGCATTTCATTCACATTAATTGTTATTGCGCATGTAGCAATTACCTGACAAAATAGTTATTTCCACGGCAATCCAGGGACATTCCCTCAATTCCTTCATCGATTTTCCTTATTATAACCTTTCTAAAACGCAAAAACAATCGTGGTAAATACGGTATTTTTCACTTTTTTTTTATAATTATTGTGGTTTTTTTTACCTCATTCGATGAAATCGTCTTGACTAATTTAAATTTGCCTGCATATTGTATATATAGATACAATTAACAACGATAAACGATAATCTTGCGATAACCCGCTGCCAGGAATCATCTTATGTTCAACAAAATTAAATACACCTTTCGGCAAACCGCGTTATTCAGCCTGCTGACCATGTTTACTCTGGCTGGCTGCCAGCGCCCCAGGCCAAATGCCGAACAACTGGACGAAGGCCTGATTATCATGCTGGCTGGTATCGAAGGGGGCTGGCTCAATATGAGCGAAGCCCAACGGGGTTTCCGCCTGGCAAACGTCAGCCAGGCGATTGAACAATATCGCTGGCACCATTCCATGTGGCCCTTCACCAATCTCATGGATTCAGAAGCCAACGCCAGGTCCGCCCACAAGCTGGCGGATCATATCACCCAATATGCCCAAACCTACCCGGATCGACCGATCGATCTGGTCGGATATTCCGGTGGGGGCGGCATCGCCATACTTGCCGCCGAAGAACTGCCCGATGATATCACCTTGCGACATATTATCCTGATCCATGCCGCAATCAGCCCGGATTATGACCTGACCGATGCCCTCCATCATACCCATGGCAACCTGATTAATGTCCACTCCCGCTGGGATTGGTTTATGGTCGGATTAGGCACCCGCGTCTTTGGTACTATCGATCGCCAATTTGGCCCTTCCGCTGGTATGATCGGCTTCAATCTCGACAAAGCCTGCCCCAATCCCCAGGATCGCTCCCGGATCATACAGAGCCCATGGTCGTTTGATGACCTGAAAAACAGACGATGGGGCGGCCATTTCGCCATCCACCTCTTTGGTATTAACCACAATTATATCGCCCCCTACCTGCTAACCGATAGGAACACTCAATCGGGTTAGGGGTTTTTCAATGATCATTTCAAAACTTTCTCCAACTCTCTTTCCAGATCTCCCATCGGATGACCCTGCCAGGCAATCATGCCGGCCTTGTCTATCACAAAAGCATGGGGAATTCCACGCACATTAAAGGCATCCATATAGGCTTTGGTCATTTTGCCTTCAGTATCCACCGCAACGGCATAATCCATTTTATCTCCCATGCTCTCAACATATTCTTTCACCTTATCCAGATCTTCATTCGAGATCCCGATAATCGTGACATCCTGTGAAGCCATGGCGTGTTGAACTTCAGTTAAATGGGGGATACTCTCCCGGCAGGGCGGACACCAGGTCGCCCAGAACTCAACGACATAAACCTTGCCCGGTTCAATCGTCACCGGACCGTTCTTGACCCAGGTTACCCCTTCAATCTGGCCGGCAGCCTGATCAGGCGCAACCTTTTTACATCCAACAATCACGGCGCATATCAGCGTAATAACAGCGAACACGTATAAATTGGTTCTCATGACACATCCTTTCATGGAAATGTTTTCTAAATTTAAATCCTTTCTGTTATTTCTGGATAATAGCCTGCTTCGACAAAAAAGTCAAACTTTCTATTATTTTAACAAGCAATCCAACTCCCGACCATATTTATCAGCCTGTGACTACTCTATCCCGGCAATATAGATGCGGTTCTTGCCCTGTCGTTTGGCTTCCAGCAGCGCTTTATCCGCCTGCTCCAACAGCGCTTCCAGCGTCTCGCCATCATACGGAAAACGAGCGACGCCGCCACTGATCGACAACCGGCCCAGCGCTTGCGGCCCCAGAAACGAAAACTCGCTGCCCGCGATCATCCTCCGAAATCGATTACACATAAACAAAACACTCTCTTCGTGCGATGCGTCCGGTCCTTCCTGACCGGACCCCTGGTCTCCTTTGGGTTGACGGTGTACTTCGTTATCCCAGAATAACACAATAAACTCATCGCCTCCAAATCGCGCGACAACATCATGTTCCCGGCAGCAATGCCGGATCAGGCGCGTTACTTCACACAAAATCTCATCACCAGCCGAATGCCCAAAGCAGTCGTTATACTGTTTAAAATCATCGATATCAAAAATCAATAATGTCGCCTGGGTCGGCTCCTCCTTGTTTGATTCGATGATCTCCTGCACAAAATGTTCCAGATACCGGCGGTTATGAGCCCCCGTCAAATCATCGCGGGTTGCCAGCTCTCGCAATGCCTGTTCCCGGCGGGACAGCGCGATCGTTGTCGCCGTTAATTCACTCAGTAACCGTATCTGGTCTTCCTGTCCGCTGATTTTATCCATTCGGTCTGACCTGCCCAGTAATAGCCGCCCCACCGTTTCGCCGCCATACGCCAACGAAACCACCTGACGCGCCGGTCCGTCAACCTGCGTCGATTCACTATGAAGCAAATCGATACCCACCCAATCCAATCCCAGCAAAATCCTGAGCCGTTCCGTCGCGTAGGTCACCACCGATTCCAATCCATTGGGAATCTCTGCCGACAATTCCTTGAGATATTGAACTACCATTTCGGCGTTAACCGGTATCGGGCCTGCGGATTGACGCTTTCGGGTATCGCTTCTCCAGTTATTTTTCCTCGCGCCTGGGGTTTCCAGCAGACGCGTCACCTGACTTGAGGATACCGGCGCAGGCCAGAAATCACAGCTGACGCAATTTCCCCGAATCAATTCCGCTTCACACCAGGCCGGTCCGTAACACACCAACCGGCTCGCCGGCCGGATCTTGGCCAGAGCTGCCAGCAACTCACCAATACGCTGGATGACTGGTTCAATATGGATCAGAACCAGACAATATTCCTGACGTTGCAATTCCTCGATCCCGTCAATATAGCTACGGGCGCTTATAACTAGTCCCACCGAAGATTGCCGCAATGCCGCTTCCAACTCACCCTGATCGCCCAGCAGCAAAACCGGTCCGCCGCCACGGCCCTTTGGGACATGTCGGATATTCAGCGCGATTCCTTTGTTGGCTTCTTTCATCGATCTCACTCGTTACGCGATTTATGCTATCTCATCAGGGAATCAAGTTCATCCTGAGTTAGTTCCACGGCTTCCCCTGCCGGTACGGCATTTGCCAATGAGTCATGATTAGACCTTTTCATTTCCATACGCTCCGGCACGAGCCCCTTTGTCTCGATCCATGCGGGTATTTGATCAGGAAGGATCTTTTTAACATTATCCGGCCAGTCTTGCCCGTCGATTCGACCCGTTTCCTCTTTAGGAACCACGACCCCCAGCGGCATCCCCTGCTTTCCCATCCAGGCAATAAACTCGCGTTCAAAAGTCCCAATCAACCTGCCCCATAATACCGCCGCCAGCCTGACGCCGGACGGCTCCCGAACAATCGTCGCTGCCGCATCAAAAACCTGATCACAATAAACCACCCGCCCATGTCCCTGACCGGATATCCAATCAGATAAAATGCCTCTTCCTTCCCGGTCGCAACCGATTCCGATCAACAAAACTCCCTGATTGTCGCTTACTTCGCTCAATGATTTCTCCAGCTACCTTTAATTAACCATCATAAAAAATTACCCGCCAAATGTCAAAACAATAAGAATATATTTTCCATATTACCCAATTTTACCATTTTAACACAACAAATCATATAGACACAGTGTTATTTATTTTGTTGACACCAACTTTTAATAACATAATTCTTTATTTAACAGAATATTACAACATACACTCCAACTGGTTTTCATCCATAATCCAAAATATTCACCCATTGACTTCCCTCAACAATCGTGTATGATGCTGACCGATATCAACGTCAATCATTTCAGGATACTTTCTCAATCGAAGCCGAATCATCCATACTCGATCTTCCATACCTGACCACCGACCATCCCGGCCTGGGCGGCCAGATCCGCACCGTTGACAGCGATTTTATCGTTGAAGAAATCCCCCTCTATCCCCCTTCAGGACGCGGCTCTCACCTCTTCGTCCTCCTCGAAAAACGCGGTATCGGCACCCGCGAAGCCATCGCCGCCCTCGCCCAGCATCTGAATATTCCCCGTCACCGTATCGGTTTTGCCGGCCTCAAAGACGCCCATGCCATCGCCCGTCAATGGCTCTCTTTTGAACGCGTCGACTTCAACAGCCTCCACCGATTCCGGCGCAAAGGCCTCAAAATTATTCAGATCGAACGCCACGACAACAAAATCAAACTCGGCCATCTCGCCGGCAACCGCTTCACTATCCGGCTCCGCCGTCTGCGTTTCAGCCTCAAACGCGCTGCTTCCCGCGCCGAATCCGTGATCTCTCTGCTGACTCACCGGGGCGTCCCCAACTACTTCGGTCCCCAGCGGTTCGGCAATCGCCTCGACAACCATCTCCTGGGCGAAGCCCTCATTCATAATCAGATCGACCACTTTATGGACCTGCTCCTGGGGCATCCCGGTCCCCTTGATTCCCCGCCTGTCGCGCGCGCGCGAGCCCTGTATGATCAAGGCGATTACCGCAAAGCTCACCGTGCCTGGCCCTACCTCTTCGCCGATCACCGCCAGGCCCTCCACCAACTCATGATCAATGGCGGACGCAAACGCAAAGCCTGCCACGCCGTCAGCGCTTCACTTAAAAATTTCTATGTGTCCGCCTGGCAATCCTTGATTTTCAATCGTGTTCTTGCCACCCGTATGCCTCAGATCGACCAGCTTCTGACCGGCGACCTCGCCTGGATTCACAACACGGCCGACGTATTCCTGGTCAAAAACGCCACCCGGGAACAACCCCGTTGTGATCGCTTCGAAATCAGCCCGACTGGCCCACTGCCAGGACCCAGAATGTCCAGCCCCTCCGGACCCGCCGCTGAAATCGAAAACGCCATCCTGCAACAAGCAGTTATCGGACCTCCAGAATTCGACCTGCTCAATAAATTCGACGCCCGTACCGGCCGCCGCCCACTCCGTATCCCGATTCACCAACCCGAAATATCCTCCGGCCGTGACCACCACGGCGATTTCCTCCAACTCCAATTCACCCTCGATCCCGGCTCCTACGCCACCGCCGTGATCCGCGAACTTACCAAATCTACCCGCTGATTCCTTGGTCGTTTCACCAATTACCCTGTCAGAAAAATATTAAATTTAAGGTGGAAAACCATTCCTCTCTGATACTTTAATCCATTAATCAGGTAACCTGTTTGGTCGTAACCGCTCAAAAACGGTTAAGAGTGAGAGAGTTTCTATATATGCAGATAATATAAACTCACTTTTACTTTGTTGGAGGTCTGATTATGGCTAATAATAAACTCTTAGGATGGTCGTTTATTCTTTGTTTCCTTTGTCTCTTTTTAACCAATCAAGCTTCTGGTATCCAGGTTTTGTCCCAGAGTGCCAATACCGACATTACCCTGACACTCTCTATCGGCCAGCTCGAATTCGAAAATCCTCTCGCCGGGACCGAGACCGTTCAAGGATACAACATCATCGACTGGCAGGATGCCGATTATCAGGCGCCCAGCTGGTACGACGATTGGACCGTTAGCTCTCCGGGAGCCATTCATGGAAACGTCAACGAAATCTGGATGCGCAATGCCGGACACTCCGCCTGGGCCACAACCCAGGTTCCCAGTCAAATCGTCTCCATCCACCTGCTTGGCGATATCAATGACGGTCTGGCTCAGGTGCTGGTCGATAATATCGAAGTCGCCCGCCTGGATATGGGCACCTCGCCTAACTCGCAAACCGCCCTGATCATTGTCAAAGACCTGCCTTTTAAATGCCATCAGGTACAGGTTAACGATCAGGGCGTCGGCCGGCTTGGCGGCGACGACGTCGCCATTCTCGGTGCGGCTGCCCTCATGAAGGGCTATCGGGTCAAGTGGTCCCAACCTCCCGTTACCGTCAATGACTCTCCCTACCCCGACTGTTTCTGGGGGTGGGATGTTCGCTCCACCTTCGGCGAATCCATACTCTGGTTTGACTGCTGGAATTGCCTCACCCAGTGCCATGGGGATGCCAATTGTGATGGGATAGTAAACCTCGCCGACATGGCCACACTGGTTAACGCTTTTGGAGGTATCTATCCCTACCCACCTTATGATCCCTGTGCCGATTTCAACCATGATCTCATGGTCAATGATCTGGATCAGATGATTATGATGGAATATTTTCAATCTCCCATACCACCGCCATACGATTGTCCCCAGGGCCCCAATGCCAAATTCCAGATCCTCGCTGATGACTGGGCCTGTCGCGATGACCGGCCCATCACGGACATCCACTGGTGGGGCTCCTATATCGGCTATGACAGTCCGGAACCACCCAACATGGGCCCCGAAATGTTCCACATTGCCATCTGGACCGACGTTCCCGCCGGCGAAGACCGGACCTGGAGCCATCCCGGTATGGTCGTCTGGGAATGGTACGTTCCCCGCATGGAACTGCAGGAACGCTGGGTCGGCTGCGATTTCTATCCGCTCTCGCCGGATCAGGAACCGATCGTCGATACTTGCTTCGAATACCATTTCATCATCCCCAAAGAACTATGGTTCTATCAGGATCCCGATCCCACTCAGGAGGGACGCATCTACTGGATCAGTATCGCCGCGTTCTATCCCGACATCATACCGCCGGAATATCCCTGGGGCTGGAAATGCCGGCCGCACTTCTTCAACGATGATGCGGTACGCATCTACCGTCCCACTACTCCAGGTATCGAATGGATGTTCGAAGAAGGTGAACCATTAGTGGATCTCCAGGGCAATTCCATGGACATGGCCTTTGTCCTCACCACCGCCGATATCCCCAAACTCGACTTCGGCGATGCCCCCGAAGACAACACCAGCTATCCAACCACTCTGGCCCGTAACGGCGCCCGTCACACCGTTGATAATATCACCTTCCTGGGCGCCACCGTGGATATCGAACGCGATGGGCAACCCACCATCCCGGCCGATGGCGATGATATCAATCCCGCCACCGGTATTGACGACGAAGATGGTGTGGTATTCCCATCTCCACTCTATGCCGGATTCCCGGCTACGGTGATCGTCACGGCCTCTATCGATGGCTATCTGGACGCCTGGTTCGATTTCAACGGCGATGGCGACTGGGATGATGCCAATGAACAGGTCTTTGCCATCCAGCCGCTTTCAGCTGGCGACAATACCCTGACATTCCATGTCCCGCCGGCGGTCGCGGGTTATTTCAGTCCATGCTATGCCCGCTTCCGTTTCAGCTCCATGGGCGGCCTGCCTTATGACGGTCCGGCCGAAAATGGCGAAGTCGAAGACTATCTCATCGAAATCGGAGAAGTCCCCTACCTGGCCGATCTGGGCGACGCGCCCGATAGCACCAATAACCACGGCGTCGCCATGACCGCCTATCCTGACGGAACCCAGGCCAACTATCCAACGGTCTTTCAGGCATTGATCGGTGTCGGCGGCTCACCCGGCCCCATCCACTTCAATCCCCAGGCAGTCGCCTGGCTGGGACCGGCCGTTTCCCTCGAACTCGAAGCCGATTCCGGACCCGATATGGACGGTATCAATAATATCGTTCCACCCGCTAACCAGCCGGACAACGACGTTGCAGACGATGGATTGTTATTCCCCGTCCACATGCCGCATTGCCGCTGGACCGCGCTTGACTATCTGATTAACGTCGCCGGCCTAGCCGTTCCTATGGACATGTACGTTAATATCTGGTGCGACTGGAACCGCGACGGTGACTGGAACGACGTCATGGAATGCCCCAAAGGCCCCGCGCCCGAATGGGTCGTTCAAAACCAGCTTCTGGTCAACCTGCAACTGGGTATGAACCAGATCCGTACACCCGGGTTCCTCTGCTGGCATGATCCCGAACGCCCTGAAGAAATGTGGCTGCGCATCACCCTGGCGGAACAGCCCTGGCGTCCGCAGCCACAGCGCGACGCGGGTTGCGGTCCTTCCAACGGATACGATTACGGTGAAACCGAAGACTATCTCATCATTCCCGATACCGGCTGCTACGAATGCGCCGACCTCAACTGCGACCGCTATGTCGATCTCGCCGATCTGATGATCATGTCGCAACAGTGGCTGAGTTCCTGTCCATGAAGGACACGCTCTCAGCTCTGATATAGATATGGGGATCAGGTTTAATGATTAAACCTGATCCCTACATTTTTTACTTCAAAAATCATCTGTAGACAGATCGTTCTATTGCCTCTGGTGCATCATCAAAGTCTCTATCTCATAAGTCACCTCTTTCGGATCCATCTTACGCACCAGGTATCGATGCTTCCCGTCAGGATCATCCCGCCAGCCATTACTGCCATCCGGACGCGTAACAAACCACCCGGTCCGCCACGAATAATAGGGATCCAATCCTCGTATCGCTACCAGTACCGCGGTCTGATCCCAACTCCGCCGACCATTCCGGTCATAAGCGCGCTGGGGAATACTCAGGGCATACGTCATCCGGATCGGACTGTCCTCCGGCCCATCCTTTATCAACCGCAAACCGGTTAACACCTCATCGCCAATCTCAAACCCGCTGAACACAATCGGAGTCGGCCAGTGCTCGATCGCGTAACTTGACGACGCGGCATCGACATGAACATTATACTCTTTCCCCTCCGGAAACGCGCCCGCCATCGCCACCCAGTATTGTACCTTCCGGGCCACCAGCTCAGCGCCACCCATCGGTGAGATACCATCCGGCTCCGACATCAACAAGTTCTTCATATTCGTCAGAAATCCCACCGTGATAATCGTCACCGAACTATCCGGCTGCCGCGCCAGGATCTTCCGGTACACCGCCACCGCGTCCGGCGCCTCACTGGTGCTTTGATAAGTATGCGGATAATGTTCCGCCAGATAATGCGGCCAGCGCAACTCCCCGCTGTCGTGTGATACCCCACCGGTCTTGGGCGCGCCAATCGGCAGATCACCCCGCCCAAAATAGGTATTGATCACCTCAATACTCGGTACCACCAGCGGACTCTTATTCGAAGCCACCGTCGCCAGAATCTTCACCTCACCCCGGTCGGCCAACGCGTGCAGCATCCCCAGCGCCCCCACATCATCATAATCCCCGCCGATATCGGTATCGAAAATCACCCGCATCGGCCCGCCGCCATCCGCCTCGCCGCCCGAAGACAAACCCCGGCAGGATACCAGCGTGAATCCCAAAAACAAAATCATTGCATAATAGATAAATTGTTTCACTTTGTACATCGACTAGTCGCCTTCCCTGTAATATAAATATGCCGACTCATCCGCAGAGTCCGGCCTGATACCACTAATATCCAACACAATCGCATCATCACCCCCCAAACGCCTCAATCTGGGCCCGCGTTGGAATGGATGGCTGGGCCCCCAGCGTCATCACCGACAACGCCGCCGCCCGATTGGCAAACGCCACCGCCTCTCTCAATGCCAGTCCTTCCGCCAATCCCACCGCCAGCGCCCCGGCAAAAGTATCCCCCGCGGCCGTCGAATCAACCGCCCGCACCGGATACCCTGCCACCCGCTCAACACCCTCACCCGTCACCACCAAAGCTCCCTGCGCCCCCAGCGTAACAATCGCCACCTTCGCCCCCATCTCCAGCAATCGACGCCCTGCCGCTTCAGCCTCACCGGCAGTCTTCACGCTCAGGCCCGTTAAAATTTCCGCCTCCGATTCATTCGGTGTCACAATATCAATCCGGCTCAGCAGCGTCTCGCTCAAGGCAACCGCCGGCGCCGGATCCAGAATCGTTTTCACACCCGCCTCCGCGGCAATAGCCGCCGCCCGTTCAATGGTGGCCAGTGGGATCTCCAACTGCATCAGCAGAATTCCCGCCCCTTCAATCAATCCCCGGTGCTGTTCCACATCCTCAATTGACAGATTGCCATTGGCGCCCGGCGCCACCCCAATACTGTTCTGCCCCTGATCGTCAACGAAAATAAACGCCACACCCGAAGGAGCGCTTGAATCGACAATCGAACCATCCAGATCAATCCCATCCCGCGCCAGTTCCTCACGCGCCTTGCGGCCCAGCATATCATCCCCAAACCGCGCGATAAAACTCACCTCACCCCCGGCCCGGGCCGCCGCCACCGCCTGATTGGCGCCCTTGCCGCCGGCCGCCGTCGAAAAGGCCCCGCCCAACACCGTCTCTCCCGGCTGTGGAATACGATGCGTACGTAAAATCATGTCGGTATTGGAACTCCCGACACAGACGATCTTCTGTTTCATGGGTATAATCCTTTCCAGCCTCACCGGCTCTTATCAGCGCCTATCAAATAACCCGGGCCAGAATCACCAGTGTCAGACCCACCAGATAAAACACAAACATCAGCGCCAGTAACCGGTTGGTGCCTGTCGGCGCCTGCTTAAACTCTTTCCAGATAAATACACCCCAGAACGCCGCGATCATGGTCGCGCCCTGGCCCAGGCCATAAGAAATCGCCACCCCCGCGGTCCCGGACGCGATAATGCTTAACGACATCCCCACATTCCAGATCACGCCACCCAGAATCCCCACCAGATGCAGACGTGCGTTCCCTTTCCGAAAATAATCCCCAAAGGCAACCGGCTCACCCGTAAACGGTTTTACCATCACCAGACTGTTCCAGATAAAACTCGACAGAAACAGCCCCAACGAGAAGATCACCACCGCCGTATAAGGACTCAGCTTGCCCGCCTCCATTTCAACAAAGTCGTCCGCCATCGAATCCCCGACAAAACGATAAAACAGACTCATCAATAAACCCGCCGCCACCGAAATAATGATCCCCTTGGCCGTCGTCTTGTTCTGGCCGCCCAGCCGTTTATACGCCAGCGCGTCCAGGATAATCGCCAGCGTCACCGCGCCAACACCCCCAAACAGCAGGATCGGATTTCCCACCGGCGTCCCCACATAATTGATAATCACACCCAGCACCAGCGCCAGTCCCACCCCGATCGGAAACGCGACCGCCATCCCGGCGATATCGATCGCCGCGACCAGCAGGATATTCGACAGATTAAAGATCACCCCTCCCAGCAGCGCCGAGCCGATCGCCCCGCCGTCCGCCTGACCCAGATCCGCCAGAAAGCCCCGGCCGGCTGAGCCCATACTACCCAGCGTAAACGCCGACACCAGCGACAGCAGTAACACCCCAATCGAATAATCCCAGTAAAACAACTGAAATTTCCAGTCCCGGCTGGCCAGCTTCTGCGTATTGGCCCACGACCCCCAGCAGATCATCGTGATAAAACACAACTCCACGGCAACCGAGTAGGATTCAATAACAATCATTGGGATATCTCCTTATTTTGTTCCGTTAATGATCAAGAACGGTATCGCAGCCAATTTAATTTGTCATTCATTTCAGCTTTCCAGCGCTTAGAATGTCATAGTCTCGATGGAAAAAAATCATATCTCCAGTCTGGCCCAATAAACAGAAAGTCATCATATTTACTATAATTGACCTGAAGCCGGAAATCGATCGAATTCGATTCGCCTGATTTTACGCCTCTCATTACCCTGTTTTCCAGACTGTACAACCAGTCCGATCCATGATTTATTTCATTTTTTTAATTTCGCACTTAACTTTCCACACTTTTCACCATCCCCTGCAAAATTGCATACCTCCATGCTCCCCTGCCAATCACAACCCCATCCCCTGTTTTTGTATTTTTCCCGCAATATCGGCTGATGTCCGATTGTTATCGACATAACGACTTGCTGTATAGGTGAATCACTTTTTGACTGAAGGTTTTTTTGAGGTGCCTTAATTGTATTTGGAGATCCAGAAAATGGAACAGATATCGAGACGTTCATTTATTACCACAACTTCAGTAGCAGCGGCGGCATTGGCCGGTGTTCCCAATACCACGCACGCCCAGCCCCTGCCCTCAGGCAAAAAATTCAACATGAAACTCGGATTCATGACCTCCATGGCCCAGGACAAAACCCTGCCGGAACTGATCGAGCTGGCTCGAATCCATGGCTATCAGGCCATCGAATTCCGACCCGAATGGAAACAGGCGCACGGTGTCGAATTGTCCATGACCCCCGCCCAGCGCAAGGAGGCGCGTGCCCGCTTCAGGGACCAGGGAATTAGCATCTCAGCCGTGTCACCCGGCGTCAAATTCCTCAACAACGACCGGGACCAGCAATTGGAAACCATGTTCCGCTACATCGATCTCGCGTCAGACCTCGGCGCGCCCTGCATTCGTTTCTTTGCCGACACCCTCCCCACCGATCCGGATCAGCGTCACGAAAGCCACAAGATCCAGGCTGAATATCAGGCCCGCGCCGCCGAAAAAGCCTGGCAGGCCGGCGTCCTGCTGGCCCTCGAAACCCACGGCAACAGCGTTGGTATCGATGCCGGTGAAATGATGTTCCTGGCCGGTTTCCCTCCGGCCTTTCGTGTCAATTGGCACCTGGCCCACTCTCTCAAACACGATGAAGATACCGACACCGCCTATCGTCACATCAAGGGCCGTGTCGTACATGTCCACTTCAATTTTGCCGATGAACCCGAAACCATGCAGGCGGTAGAGCGACAGTTCGAACTGCTGCTTTATGATGGTTTCGAAGGCGCTTTCTCCGTCGAGATCATCAAGAAAGGTGATAACACCCAATTGCTGATCGACCATGCCCTCAAATGGAAACAGATCAAGGAAAAATTTAACGTCTGATACAAAAGTGCCTGACCAAATGATTTTCGTAAGCATTCTGAATATCGAAAGGCAAGACCATGAAATCGATTCAACGCAGAGAATTCATTAAGAAATCCGCCGCTGCCGTAGGAGCCACCATGGCCGCTCCGGCGTATGTTAAGAGCATGATATCGGACAGTCCCAATGAAAGAATCAATGTCGCCGTGGTCGGGATCAGCGGTTCCCGCAAATCGGTCCGCGGCATGATCAGCGGCCGCGGCCAGGTCCATATCAACAAGTACGCGGAAATCCCCAACGTCAGGATAAAAACCATCTGCGATGTGGATGAACGTCTGTTCCCCAACGTGGTTGCCACCATTGAAAAGAAGTTCGGAACCGCCCCCCAAACCGAAGTCGATTTTCGCAAAATTCTCGATGACAAGGATATCGACGCCGTTTCACTGGCTACCCCCGACCATTGGCACGCCCTGCACACCGTCTGGGCCTGTCAGGCCAAAAAGGATGTTTACGTCGAAAAACCCGCCCATCATAACGTCGCCGAAGGCCGCAAGATGATCGACGCCGCCCGAAAATACCAGCGTATTGTCCAGAACGGCATCAATCCGCGCAGCAGCCTGGGCAGTAAAGCCGCCGTCAAGTTCATTCAGGAAGGCAAACTGGGCAAGGTCTACATGGCCCGCGGCATTACCTACCGCCATCGCGTCACGATCGGCCATGTCGAAGACAGCCCCATCCCCCCCGGCGTCCATTGGGACACCTTCCTGGGACCGGCCCCCTATCGCCCCTTTAACGAGAACCGCTACATCTATCAATGGCACTGGTTCTGGGATACCGGAACCACCGAATTCGGCAACAATGGCATCTATCGCATGGACATGGCCCGCTGGGCCCTCGATCTCGACACCCACCCCGTCAGAATCCACTGCACCGGCGGCAAATACGGCCGCGACGATGACCAGGAGGTCCCCAACGTGTTGATGGCCACCTATGAATATGACAACGGCATGATTATTCAGAACGAAGTGCGTAGTCTCTACACCAATCCCGAAGGCATGCCCGATTCCGGCGACTGTTTTATTTACAGCGACCAGGGATGGATGTCCATCAACAACGGCTTCAAAACCTATTTCGGCCCCAAAAACGAACCCGGCCCCAGCGTCTCCGAGGCGGACTTCCCCGCCGGCGAAAGAAGCGACAACTGGAAAAACTTCATCGACTGCGTCCGGAGCCGCAAAGTGGAAGACCTCGATTGCGACATCGCCGAAGGCCACCTCTCCGCCTCCATCGGCCATCTGGGCCTCATCTCCTACCGCACCGGCCGCAAACTGACCTTCAACCCCGTCGCCGAAAAGTTCATCAACGACCCCGAAGCAGACAAACTCCTCACCCGTACCTACCGCCCCCCCTACACCATGCCCGATACAGTTTGATAACCCCGGATAGTATCCCGGCAACCTGAAAAAAACGGTTCTTCCGAAAAATGAGTAGTTAATGTTGCAAAAAGAGAGACATGACTTTACTGTTTGAGGAAAAAAATAAAACCTCATATTAGGAGCTAAAGTCATGTCCACAAGTATGTTGTATCATACTTTTGGTGTTCGAGGTGTTCAATACCAAAAGACAGAATATTTTTGCGGGCAAGAGCGTGATTCACGGCATCTTGCCGGCGGATAGTCTGCGTTGCCCTTGTTGTAACTCCCGTAATTTCATTTACTTCGGTCACAAGGCCCGGAGGTTTGCCATGGTACCTGCCGGTCTGCGTCAAATGGAGTTGCTTGTCACTATTCCCCGATTGAAATGTCAGGCGTGCGGGGCCATTCGTCAGCCTCATCTGCCATTTGCCGACCCCAAGAAGCATTACACCCATGCGTTGGAACGGTATGTCATCGATTTATGTCAGGCGGCTTCCCTGCAAGAGGTGGCCCGACGGACCGGCTTAAGCTGGGATACCATCAAATCGATTCATAAGTCCTGGCTAGGTCGACGGTACCGAAAGATTTCCCTGAAAAAGGTTCGTTATCTGGGGATTGACGAATTGTATCTGGGCAGGAAAAGCAAATACATCTCGCTGGTAACCGACCTGGAAAGCGGTCAAATTTTGCATATCGGCCAGGGCAAAGGCCAAGAGGCCCTGGTGGGATTCTGGGGGCGTGTCCGACGCAGCCGGGCGGTGATTGCCGCGGTGGCTACCGATATGGCCAGTGGTTTTATGACCAGTGTCCTGAAAGAACTGCCGCAAGCCAAACTGGTGCTGGACCATTTTCATCTGGTCAAATGGTTTAACGACAAACTGACCCGCTTACGCCGGGATTTATACCGGGAGGCCGATACCATGGGCAAAGCGGTACTCAAAGGCAGCCGCTGGCTGCTGCTCAAAGCGCCGGAGAACCTTAAATCCCATGCCGATAGCGCCAAAGATGAACGGCGCCGGTTGCAGGAGGCTCTGCAACTCAACCAGCCGCTGGCCACCGCCTATTACATGAAAGAACGGCTCCGTCTCCTTTTTGATGCGATCACGGCTCCGCTGGCTGAACAGGAACTCAAACGCTGGATCAGCCAGGCGCAAACCAGCGGGATTCGGATCCTGCTGGATGCCGCCAAACAACTGCAACTCTGGAAACCCTTCCTGCTCAATTGGTATGACCATCCCATCAGCACCAGCAAAGTCGAAGTCAATAACCGTAAAATCGGCCTCCTGCAACGAATGGCTCATGGCTACCGCGATCAGGAATACTTCTATCTCCGGATCCATCATATCCATAACCAAAACTACTCATTAACCGGATGAGCCAAAAAAACTACCCGCGCGATCATGTTACATTAAAAATGAGTAGGGCAATACGCCCCCTCTGGTACTACTATCCATCATTTTGTTGTATTATTTGCATCGTGATTTCTTGTTTTATCAGTATTTATTCGTCTTATATTTACCAGGCTCTTTTACTTGGCCGAAGTATTAATCGTAATCGACCATTCCATCAGACCACAGCCGTTTTTTTAGTGTTAATTCGTGTCCCCAAAATTAGTGAAATTCGTGGTGAATCTTAACATCACAAGCCCATTTTGTCTTGCGGCTTGACCGCCCTGTGTTTACGAAGTCTTACCTGCTTTTCTTCTTGGTTTTAGCCGGTTTTTTCGCGGATTCAACCTGCCGCTGGGCCAGTTCACCGAATCGGTTGGCAATCGCCAGGGCCGGATCGAGCGGGACGGGTGCCGGTTGGGTCGATTTGGGAATGTTAATGACCGGGGTGGGTTTCAGTTTCTTACCGGCGAACTGGGGCAGCCATTTTTTTTCGGCCTTGAGCATCTCGGCGGTCATCTCCCGGATTTCGGCCAGGGTGCAGCAACCGCTGGTCAGCGGGTCCAGGGCGCAGGCCTGCATCACCATTTCCGGATCACCGCTCAGGCCGGCCTCGACCGCAAGCGATTGTACCGTGATATTGGACTGGTTGAGCGCGGCCAGTTGGCTGGGCAGGTTGCCAACGCCAACCGGATGAAGACCGCGGCGGTCAACAAAAACCGGCACCTCCACGCAGCAGTCGGGCGGCAGGTTGGCAATGTAGCCATCGTTGCGGACATTACCGTTCAGTTTGAAGATGGTATCGGTTTCCATCGCCTCGAGAATATAAGAGCAGAATTCGATGGAGCGCGAGGAAATTTTCGGGCTTTCCTGGGCCAGGTAATCGACATTCTTATATTTCTTGGCCAGCGCGTTGGCGTAGTGGTAATAAGCCCCGCTGGCGCCGCCGAAGTCGGGCATGTCGCAATACTGTTTGAGAGCACGCTTATGGGAGCGGAACCATGGCAGATACTCAGAAAGATGGCCGGTCGATTCGGTCATAAAGTACCCGAAATGACGCATCACCTCACAGCGAACCTTTTCGTTCATGTAGTATTCCGGTTTTTCACACCTGGCTTTCAGGATAGGATAGAGATCCGCGCCGCTTTTCTTATCCTTCAGCGACAGGAACCAGGCCATGTGGTTGATCCCGGCGCAGAGAAAATCGATCTGCTCCTTCGGCCGGCCCGTATACCCGCTGATCAGGTCCAGGGTAGTCTGCACACCGTGACACAGGCCGATAAAAGGCACTTTGGTAATCCAGCCCAAAGCCATGCAGCAGGCCGCCATCGGATTGGCATAGTTGAGCATGACGGCGTCGGGCGTGGCGAATGCTTCCATATCGGCGGCAATATCCGCCAGAACCGGAATGGTCCGCAACCCCCGAAAGATCCCGCCGGGATTCAAGGAATCGCCAATGCATTGATCGACGCCATATTTCAGCGGAATGGTATAATCGTAATGGAAGGCATCCAGCCCGCCGACCTGGATCATGACGATAACATATTTAGCCCCGTCCAGCGCCTTCTGACGATCGGTCGTAGCGCTGATCCGGGCCGGCAGGTTATTCTCCGCCACCATCCGCCGGACAAACGCTTCCATCCGGTCCAGTTTGGGCTTGGTCCGGTTCATCAGACAGATCTCGCTGTTCTGCAACGCGGGCGTGGCCAGAATGTCATTAACCAGGGTTTTGCAGAATACCATCGAACCGGCGCCGATCATCGCGATTTTAGCCATCAGAGTGCCTCCAGATAAGCCCCGCCAACCGGCAGGGCGGTTATAAGTCACCGAAACTACACCGTTAATGTAGCGGATATGGATGACAGGTACAAGTTAATTCCCTCCTCGCCAGATCGCCCCGCAAGACTTTTTTGGATGGCAGCTCCAAACGGCGCGATATCAGACCTGTTTAAAGACTCGGTTTTTTTACTTTGTGTTAATCCTATCGCTGGAAGTTATTTTGTGACGTTCACCTGAAAACGTCGCTTGTGGGTGGATTCGTCGCCTTGTGAGTTCCAATTTGAATCGAGCGTAACGAAAAATAAAACAACATCCGCCCCAATGCCGAAGGTCCGCCTCAGGAGGAGATAACCGTGCATAGCCCGCCCATTACCTGTATCCAATTGCGCGTGGTAAACTCATAGCCCTTCGGCAGAGGATCAATCCCCTTCTAGAACCACTGTCCCAAGAGACCTTCTGTTATCATATAGGAATTCGTGTATGCGAATAATCTTTGAATTCACTCTAACACAGATATCTTGAAATCCCCAAAGACATATTTACCGCCTCGCGCAATTGTTTTCTGTTCAAAGAAAAAACTGACTTCACCTTGATTTAGATTCGGATCGTAGATGAAGGTCTTCTGTATAATTCTATCCTGCTGCGTTAAAGGCAACCAGACGCTTAGAGCCTCGTCGCGGTCAATTGCCTGTTCCGGTAAATTGATGATCAGCGTGTCAGGGGGTTCTGCTCTGGCCTGAAAAGTGAGTCTGCAACAAGCTCCGGCTTTAAGGCCAAGGCCATTAAGATTGATTTTGACTATTGCCATTGGCTTGTCAGTCAATCCGGCGAAACTCAGGGTATAAACACCTCGTTCATCAACGCGCGGTTGCTGACTGGCATAAGGTGGATACCACAAAGTCAAATAGGGCCGGGTTGGAAAAAGATTCTTTTTTCGTTCTCGATCTGGTGTATCAATTAAAACACTCGAAGGTGCGATTAAACAGATAGAATAACTGGGTACAACCGCCTCGCGCCCCGTTAGCTCGGTTATTTGAATAGCATCCTCTATCGCACCCAGATTTTTTTCTGGCGGACAATCGATCCATATCCGTTTCAACACCCCGTTAAATTCATTGGGCAAATGAATGGCCTGGGACTTTGCGCCTCGATTGACTAGGAATAAACGGTGGCCATCTGATGCTATTGTCACAAAACCAGATATATCGGCGTCATCAAATCGGGCCGTCCTGAAATATTCAGTATTTGCCAGTGCCTTGCCCATCAGCCTGAAAAACTGATAGGAAGCCATCGTTTTGATCGTTCCGGATTCTTTGTCATAATAGAATGTGCCAAAATGACTATCATAAATTTGATGAAAAACAGAACATGAAACCGAATGCCGATGTTCAAATAGACGATTGAAAACCACCCCAAGAAAAAGTAGCTCTGCACCTGTGTTCTTCCACTGTTTAACCCCTTCGCTGCCAATATTCCACTCTGTCAGCCAGATTGGTTTGTTAGGAACTAATTGAGTAAGTTCTTCCACCGGATCGTCAATAAAAGGCTCGGGATGCAATAGGGCTTCGGAGGGTAGTTTTGCACCTTTTTCCAGGACAAACCCCTGGCCACCGTAATAGTCATGAAAGATAATAGCATCATACCAGTCCTGGCTGGCCAGTATGGAATTCCATTTGTCGCGATAGTTATAGGGTTCATTCTGGAGCGGACCAAAACAAGCCCCAATTGCCAAAGCCGGATCATATTGTTTCAGAGCCTGGGCCAATGGCCGACAGTATTGACTGTAGATATCCACATTATTTAACGATCTCGGATCCCAGTATGGTTCATTGCCCATTTCAACCATTTTGACTTTCAATCTCATCCCTGCCAGTTTTTCCATTAACGCTACCGCGCTTTCCGGAGTTTCTTCGTAGATATTTAATACCCAGATCGGGTTTAGTTGATACTGACGGCATTGCCGGATATAGCCCGGCAAATCATAAGGCTTGCCCATCTTGCGAAAAAGATCGATCTGTTTACCGGCCCATTGGGTCAAATCGTCTTTCTGTTCGGAAAAGGAATCTTTCTGCCATAAATAATTGTTTGCTATAGTGCCCCCAGGAAAGCGTAATCCTGCCGGTTTTAAATCGGCTATTGCGTTCTCCATTTCCACCCCGCCAGTAGTGACGCCCTCAAAAGCAATCGCCATCAATAGATTGCAATTGAATCCGTACAAATCCTTAGGTGTTTTTTCAACTTGTCCCAGTTCCATTTCTACCGCTACGGTTAAACGGCTCGTCATCAATATGACAAACACTACCAGACATGATTGTATTAAATTTAAGTTTAAAGCCATATTCTTTCCGTGTTCATTAAATGGGCATGATTGATATCGCTCTGATTATAATAAAACACAGTAACTATGATTCGATCAACGGGTCTTTATATAACACAGAGTATATGTAAGATTTTAGCCAAGTGAAGCAGGTAATTGGGCTAAAGTAGGTAATTTACCCGTTTGGAGATAGATTTGCAGTGCTTTTTTGACAGCGGCGACCGGATTGAGACCACGCTGTTTGAGGGTGTAGAACACGCTCATCAGGATGGATTGGATGCGGGCGCCCCGCGGGCTGCGGTTGTTGTAGCTGTTTTTGCGCATGATCACTGCGCCACGGATACTGCGTTCGCCGAAGTTATTGTCGAAGGGCACTTCCGGATGATACAAAAAGGTAAACAGTTCGGCTTGATGACGTTTGAGCCGTTTTATCAGCCGCTTGGCATCGGGATGGGACCAGGCATGATCCAGAATCGCTTGCAGTCGTTTTTCGATGAGGGCGCAACGCCGCTGGTAGATGGCCGGTTCCAGGTCCGCCTGCCGCTTGCTCAGACGGATGGCATCGCGCAGCAACCGCTTGAGCGATTTGCCAAACCGGGGCCAGTCGCTGTCGCAGTTCTTATATTTTTTGACCCGCTCCAACTCGCGCAACAGGTGCACCAGGCATTTTTGTTTGGCGCAATCCAGCACATTGTAAGCGTACCAGAAGTCGCTCACCAACACGCCGTCGAACCATTCTTTAATAAACGCCAGCACCACCGGCCCGGCCCGCGATTGCTCGATAGTAAAGATGGTGGCCGTCGCGCTGGTAAAGCACCAGAGCCAATGGGTTTTGCCATCCATCCGCCAGCCCGTCTCGTCGGCAAACAAGGCGCCGACCTTCTGAATGTCAGCCAGAATTTCATCGTACCAGGCTTCCAGAATGGTCGCCAGCCGGTGCCACATCTGCACCAGGCCGCCGCCGGACATTTTAAATTGCAAATGGTAATTGAACACCGCCAGAATCTGCGAAATCGTGTTGCCCAGGGCAAAATGCAGCCAGGCGCACAACACCAGCATCCCATTGCCAACGGTGGCGCGTGGCAGAGCGGCGTCAATCACCGGTTCAACCATCTTGCGGCAGTTGGAACACCAGTCGCGATGAATGATATGGCGAACGACTTCAATGCGGGTCGAGGCGGGCAGGTCTTCGATCAGTCGTTCGCGGGTCTCGGCACAGCGCTTCAGGTGGCCGCCGCAATCCGGACAACAGTCGGCCCGATGCGCTTCGGTCCGGTCGACCCGGTCAGGAGCCGGTCGGCGAACGCCGGGATGACCCGCTTTGCGTCCCTTGAGTTTCTTACGCCGCTTGTCCGAGAGATTGTCTTTGACAAACGGCGGTTTCTGTCCCGAAGAGCACGAGGGATCGTGAGGCCCCAACGCCCCCGTAGTGGAAGCGGGCGAAACGGTCTGAAGCGACGACAATTTCAGCAAAGCAAACACCACCGCCTCTTCACCCAAGGCAAATATCGCCCGCGCCTGCTCGGCCGTCATCGGTCCGTTCAGGTTGGCCAGAATCTGTTGGGCTTTACTATGCATGCTCATGCTTGTTAAGCATACACAAAACAAACACGGGCGCAAGCGTTTTCTTGACAATTTTAGAAAATTTGCTTCAGTTGGCTAAAATGTTACGAGTATATTATTTTGTTGACAACGCCTTAAATCAACATAAATCTATAACTAATAAACCATTAAGAATAGGTCAGCTGAATTTCACCTCTAAAACTAAACTACCACAAAAACATAATACCTTAAATTTTATGTTATTTAAATTAAAAACATAATATTTGTTTTGACTAATACAACAACTCAGTCTATAATCCCAAAGTCGCCCCAATAGCCCCCGAACCCCCGGTGTGCCCCACACCCAACCGGCCACGCCTACAGAGATTTTATGCGCATAAACCGTGGCGCCTTCAAGCGCAGCTTATGGGTGCATTCTTGGCTTGGTGCGATAGCGTACGAACCAGGCCCAACCAGCCAATTTATTTTGGCTGTTTTAACAATACGAATGAAATGGGATATACAAATATGACACAACCCGACAACCCAGCCATAAAAGGCTTGAAAAGCCGAAAGTAACTAGCCGGGGTCCGTAAGGCCCCGGATAGAGATTGAAATTTAATTTTAAACCCACGCCTCGTAGAGGCGTACCGACAGGATTTCGCACCGGAGGCGAAAGATAAAACTAACATGAGAGCAGCGAATACCAACACAAAACGAAACAAAGCCAACAGGAAAAAATATCACTCTAACCTGAACAACGAACGAAACTTAACCAAAATTATACGAACATCCGCCGCAGGCGGATACCCAAAGCGGCCCAACGGGCCGGCATAAAACAGCCCAGGGTAGAGCGAATCCCGTATAACGGGACGAGCGCCACCCTGGGTAACGATCATGAGATTGAAATTTTAAACCCTCGCCTCGCAGAGGCGTACCGACAGGATATCTCGCAAAAGAGATAGATAAAACTTACCATGAGCGCAGCGAATACCAACAGAAAACGAAACAAAGCCAATGGGTTAAAATATTGCCCTAACCCCAACAATGAAACGAGCTTAACGAAAAATAAAAAAATCATCCGCCGAATGGCGGATACAAATAATATCTCGGAGAGATCAAAAGCGCATAGCCCGCCAATTCATTGGCGGGAATACCCGAACCAGCGTAGAAAATTTTAAACCCACGCCTCGCAGAGGCGTACCTGCAGGATTTCGCACCGGAGGCGAAAGATAAAACCAGCCATGAGCGCAGCGAATACCAACATAAAACGAAACAAACCCAACATGAAAAAATATCGCCCTAACCTCAACCAAGAATTGAGCTTAACTAAAAATAAAACGAACATCCGCCACTTGGCGGATACCACAATTTTAAATTCGTAATTCGTAACTCGTAACTCGTAATTCGTAATTAATAATTCCCAACCAAGGAGGTACCCACCATGTCATCGTCACTAAGAAGACTACGCGCCAACCGTCGTAACGCCCAGAAATCCACCGGCCCAAAAACCCCCGAGGGCAAGGCCATCTCATCAAAGAATGCCATCAAACACGGCCTCAGCGGCCAGGACCCCGCCCACCTCATTGTCCCCGGCGAGTCCGAACTCACCTACCTCGAATTCCGCGCCGCATTGTTACAAGACCTCAAACCAACGACTTATCTCCAGCGCCACATCGCCGACCAGATCGTCTCGGCCGCCTGGCGCCTTGAACGCCTCGGCCGCATCGAAGCCGAAATGATCGACGCCCGCGTCTATAAACTCCGCCTCACCAACGAAGAAATCCGCAAAGACACCGTCATCGACCAACCCTTCGCCCACTCAAGTATCTATCTTCCCCGCCACAACGAAGTCGGCACGGCCTTCACCCTCGAAACCCCCGCCTTCAACTGCCTGGCCCGCTACGAAGCCCACCTCAATCGAATCTTCCAGGCCAAACTCAACCTCCTTCAGCAACTTCAGTTACAACCCGTTCCAAACGAACCCAATGTTTACCCACCCGAGTACCCATTTCCCAACCTGCCCCGCATCCACATCCCCGATCCCCCCAAAATCCCCACACACCCCAGCGAAGCCAAATTGGCCCCCGAATACATCAAAGACCGCCTGCCCGAATTGATGAAAGACCACAGCGTAACTGACGATCAGGTCTTCAGTTACGCCTGCAACCGCTACGAAGCCCTCAACACGTTCTCCCAGCAGAACGGCGAAGAAGCCCTCCACGCCCTCGGCATCCCCACCAAACCCCCGGCCGATATCCCCATCCAGGAGGAAAAGAAATAATCCATTACTGATTTCAACATAAAGGCGCGCCGCCCCCTATAATCATCATGACACCATGATGCAATGAGAGACACTATGCGCAGTTATATTTAAGACAAATACCACTATCACGATCCACCCAACCATAAGAAAGTTGCCTGATGAACCATAACTATCGACTCACAATGGCGTTAGCTATAATAACCGGTTTTTCCTGGCTCCTGCCCTCCTTCGCTGCGGACAGCCCGCAATGGGGCCGAGCCCTGTCCAGAAACATGATCTCGGACGAAACCGGCCTGCCACAACACATCGACCTGACCAAAGATATTAAATGGAAAGTTTCACTGGGCACCGACGCCTACAGCACCCCAACCATCGCCGCCGGAAAAGTATTCATCGGCGCGAACAACGCCAAACCGCGTGACACCCGCCACAAAGGCGACCGCGGCGTTTTGCTCTGTCTAAACGAAGCCAACGGCGATCTCAATTGGCAACTGGTCGTCCCACGCATTCCCGGCGATATCTATAAAGACTGGCCCAAAATCTCCATCTGTTCACCTGCGACCATCGAAGGCGACCGCGCCTATACAGTCACCAACCGGTTCGAAGTGGTCTGTCTCGACCTCAACGGCCAGACCAATGGTAACGACGGCCCCTACCTCGATGAAGGCCGCCACATGACACCCGCCGATGATGAGCCCCTCTCCGTTACACCACTCGACGCCGATATCATCTGGCTCTTCGACATGCCGGCTGACGCCGGCACCTATCCCCACGACTCCGCTCATGCCTCCATCCTGATCGATGGCGATTACCTTTATCTAAACACCTGCAACGGCGTCGATAACACCCATCAAACCATCCAAAAACCCGATGCCCCCAGTCTGATCGTCCTCAATAAACACACCGGCCATCTGGTCGCCTGGGATACCGAACGAATCGGCCCCAATATCTTCCACTCAACTTGGTCCTCACCGGCGCTTTCCGAAGTAAACGGACAGCGCTTGGTTTGCTTCGGCGGCGGCGATGGTATCTGCTACACCTTCAAAGCCCTGAAGCCCGGTCTTTCGCCTGCTTCACCTCTGCCCCTGGAACTCGCCTGGCGCTTCGATTGCGATCCCACTGCACCAAAAGTCGATGTCCGCAGTCATTATCGCAACCGCCAGGAAGGCCCCAGCAACATCCTGAGTACACCGGTCTTTTATAAAAACCGGATCTATGTCACCGTCGGCGGCGATATCTGGTGGGGCAAACGCCAGTCCTGGCTTATCTGTGTCGATGCCGCCCAGACCGGCGACATAACCCACTCCGCCCGTCTCTGGTCCTATCCCATGAATCACCATTGCTGTACCTCGGTCTCCATTCGCGATGGTCTCCTGTTCATGAGCGATTGTGGCGGTACCCTCCATTGCCTCGATCCCGAAACCGGCCAACCCTTCTGGACCCACGAACTCAAAGGTGAAATCTGGGGTTCAACCCTGGTTGCTGACGGCAAAGTCTACGTCGGCACCCATCGCAGCGAATTCTGGATTCTGGCTGCCAGTAAAGAAAAACAGGTCCTCGACCAGGTACGATTTGACGCCCCTATTAGCAGTACTCCCGTCGCGGCCAATGGCGTTTTATACATCGCCACGCGCCGCGACCTCTACGCGATCCAGACCGCTGACGCCACGCCCTGAACCTTTACACCATAACCACATCCGGCCCACCCAGGTGCCCGCGCAACCGCCGGCCCAGCAGGATCACATCACGGATCCCCTGTTCATCCCGGGCGTTGAGCCAGCGCTGTTCAAAATCCGGCTCCTGTACCAACTGGGCCACCGCCGCCAGAACCCGCAAATGCAGATTCCGCTCATCGCGCGTGCCCAGCAACGCAAACAACGCATGAACCGGTTTGTCATTACCCGCAAACCGGATCCCTCCTCGCGCCCGTACCAGTGCGATATGAAAACTGCCGCTCCCCGGAATCACAATATGAGGGATCGCGATAAAATCATTCAAAACCGTCGAGGCCTCCTGTTCCCGATCCGTAAACAACCGGGCCACCCGGTCATGATCCATATTCAGCCGGTCCGCCAGAACATCGGCCAATTGGTCAAAACACGCCTCAACATCGATCTGCTCTTCAATATCCAATACCGGGCAATTGGCAATCATCTGATCCAGCCGGTCAACGACAATCTCATCGCGCTCACGAACAATATGTTTCAGCTCCCGTTCAAGAGTACCTGTCACCAGTTCACGTGAAGTTAGACGCTCGATCAAATGCAGCAGTGCATAATCCCGCCGTACCCGCCGCCGGCCATATAACCAGTAATTCGTAATACCCAGCAACAGCAGAATCGCGCAGATATAATACGCCTCAATGCCAATCTCAAAAATCAGTAACACATATCCCAATATCCCCGCCAGCGGCAGCCACGGATAAAATGGTGCCTGAAAACTGGGACGATAATTCTGGACATGGCTCTCCCGTAATACAATCACACACACGCACGACAGGGTAAAGCCCAGGATTAATACCAGTGAGGCCGTTTCCACCAGAATATCCAGTTTCAAAAACAGCGCCACCGATGCCGCCACACCCGTCACCACTACCGCAATCCACGGCGTCCGCGTCCGGCTGGTCAATCGGCTTAAGCCTGCCGGCAGCAACTCATCGTGACTTAACGCGTAAAGATAGCGCGAAGCTGCCATAAAACCGGCATTAGCCGTCGTAATAAATGATAGCGCCGCCGCCAGACTGACTATCGCAACCCCCGCTTTGCCCATAAACTGGCGCGCCCCATCGGTGATAGGCGTCAGTGAATTGTCCAGTTGCTCCGAACTTAAAACACCTGTTGTGACCAGGATCATCAACAGATATAACAGCATGACAATAATCAGAGACAGGGTCATTGATATCGGAATCACCCTCGCCGGATTACGAACTTCCCCCGCCACTCCCGAGGTCTTGATCAAACCGCCATACGCCACAAATACAAATCCAGCCGTCGCCAGAACCCGGTCAAAACCGTGGGGAGCAAAGGGTTTCAGATTTTCCACCGCGATGGCTGGAAAACCCCTGATAATATAATACACCATGGATGCCAGCAAAAGTAGAACCAGTACCACCTGAAAACGTCCGACATGGCGGCTGCCTGCCAGATTCAAACCCACAAACAACGCGCATAGCGGTATCCCCGCGACCGCCACATTCAAATCAATCAGCATTCGGACAAATGCCGTCATACCCACAATCGCAAAGGCGCTTTTCAAAGTCAGCGTCAGCCAGAAAATCAATCCGGCCACCGATCCCACGGCCGGACCTAACGTCCGGGTAATAAAAAAATAATCACCACCCGCCCGCGGCATCGCCGTTGCCAGTTCCGCCGCGTGCAGCATACCGATCATCGCCAGCAGACCCGCCAGAAAATAAGACACGATCACCGCAGGCCCCGCCATGGCATGAGCCAGTCCGGGTAATACAAAAATACCCGAACTGATCATCGCGCCAGTGGCGATGCAAAACACATCCAGCATGCCAAGTTCTTTTTGAGTGCCATTGCCATTGCTAAGCCCTCTTGTTTTATCGGTTTATAGATCAAATAACATAAACACAATTTCTGGTCCCACCAGTACTGTTAAGGTCGGTGGCTGTTTAATAATAGGCAGCTAAATCCCCTAAGACAACTAATCAATTCCAATCCCGTTTCAAGTTATCAGAACCTGAACTACTCCCCGGGTAATAAACCCCTTGATCATTACGTTAGCATGGCATATGATAAATCTGGCATCAAAAAGGACCTATTGCAGGTGAATAGAAAACCAAAAATGAAACGCATCGTATTCATTGCGACAACAGCAGTAGCAATGGTACTGGTTTGTAAGGGCTGTATGGACAAGAGTTTTTATTATCCGACCCGTCAGATCTATGGCGCCCCTCAGGATCATGGTATCGATTATGAAGATATCCATTTCGAAAGCGCCGATGGGACTAAATTGCATGGCTGGTTTATCAAAGCCACCTATCCGGAAGACCAAACCAAAGGCACAATTATTCATTTTCATGGCAACGCCCAGAATATGACCAGCCATTTTGAATATGTCATCTGGCTGGTACCCGCCGGTTACAATCTATTTGTCTTTGATTATCGTGGCTACGGCCAGTCAGAAGGTACGGTTTCGCGCGCCGGTATCCATCAGGATTCAGTAGCGGCGTTACGAACCATTCGACAACGCCGGGATATCGACCAGAACAAACTGCTGGTCATCGGACAAAGTTTAGGCGGCGCCAACGCGCTGGCTGCCCTGGCCGAAGATGGCTGCCAGGGTGTGCTTGGCGCAGTAATTGATTCAACCTTTTATTCCTACCGCAAAATCGCCGAAGAAAAAGCCGGCCAGATTCCCCTGATTGGATGGTTCAAAAAACCAATCGTAAACTGGCTGATCAGCGCTGGATACGACCCGGTCGATTCACTGGACAAAATCGATATCCCACTGGTCTTTATTCACGGTACCGAAGACCAGGTTATTCCCTGGCAACATAGTCAGATGCTTAGCGATAAAGCGGGAAAGCACGCCGAACTCTGGCTTCAGGAAGGCGCCGAACACACCGAAGCGTTTTATCAGCCCTTCTATCAAAGTAAAATTCTCGAATTTTTCGACCGCTGTTCCGCTTCAAAAGCTAAAACCAGCGATTAAAGAATAAGTAGGAATTGTCTGGATCTGTCCCAGAAAAATTGTCTCACTGGAGTTTCTGATGAAAACAATGTCACCAACCAGGTTTATCATCCTCTTCATGATAGTTATCGCCAGCTGGTGCAACGCCGAAAACTGGCCGCGCTTCCGTGGCCCCAATGGTCAGGGCATAGGCTCTGGCCAGGGATTCCCAACATCCTGGTCAGAAAAAGATTATGCCTGGACAGTGTCTCTTCCAGGTGTCGGCCACTCTTCACCGATCGTAATGAACGATATCGTTTATGTCACCTGCGCCTCAAAAGACCGCAATACCGGCTACGTACTTGCGCTGACAACCTCAACCGGTCAGGAACTCTGGCGTAAAGGAATCGCCCTTAACTCCCCACGTATGAACAGTTTGAACCTGCCGGCCACCAGCACACCCACAGCAGATGAAAAAAATGTCTATACCCTCTGGTACGATGATGACAAAACCATGTTATTGGCCTACTCACACACAGGTAAGGATTTATGGCAAACCGAATTTGAACCAGCCAGACTCACCCACGGCCCCAGTGCGTCATTGATAGTTTATCAGGATATGCTGGTTTTCACCCTCGAGCAAAATGAAAGTGCCGGCCCCAACCAGAGCCACTGGTACGCCGTCGATACCAAAACTGGCCAGATCAAATGGACTTTACCTCGGGGCGACACCAGTCAGGCCTCTTACTCTACCCCCTGTGTATTCACCAATAGCAATAAACAGGACTGGTTGATTTTTTCCAGTAGTCGCCATGGCATCAGCGCCATAAATCCCGCTGATGGTCAGGTAGCCTGGGAAATGACAGACGCGCTACCCGCACGAGTCGTCAGTTGCCCGATCCTTGCCGGCAATTTAATTATTAATACCTGTGGCGCCGGCAGCAGCGCCAAACAATTAACTGCAATCGATACCAGTAAGATCATCAATGGTAAACCATCCATTGCTTACACCCTGTCGGAAAAATATTTACCCTATGTCCCGACAGCAATTTATGTAAATGATCGGCTTTTCCTCTTTCATGATACCGGCCCGGTAAGTTGTCTCAATGCCAGTAACGGTCAGTTAATTTGGACCGCCAGACCGGCAGGGCGGTATTACAGTTCTCCAGTTTTTGTTGACGGAAAAATCTATTGCATGGATATGGATGGTCTAGTTGTTATGATCGAAGCTGGCGATAAATATCAGCTTTCAGGAATAGTCGATCTGGGCGAAAAAACCCAGGCTTCCATCGCTATTGCGAATAACTGTATGTATCTGCGAACTTTAAGTAAAATCAGGTGTCTCAATTCAACCCGTTCATCAAAAAAGGATGATCGTTAATGATTAACAAAAAAGATCCTGTTCGACTGGATGGCAAAAAAATTGCTGATACCATCCAAATACTGAAGATACGTATCGAAGAGCGATTTCCATCCAGCGGATTGGGATTCACGTGTGGTAATTTATTGGCCGTTGCCCGCAAAAGCAACGAAACGATAACATTGATTAAAAAAGTGAATTATGGCTATCGATTGTTGGTGGCAGCATTTGTCATAGCCGTATTAACTCTGGCCGGAATTGGAGTCACTCATGTGCGACCACATGAAGGAATAATGACGTTATCAGATCTGGTTACTATTCTTGAAGCCGCCTTTAATATTATTTTACTGTCAGGTGGTGCAGTCGTATTCCTGGTTTCCATTGAAAACCGATCGAAACGGAAGAAGGTAATTAAAGCAATCAATACGCTGCGTTCATTAGCCCATATTATCGACGCTCATCAGTTGACGAAAGACCCATGTTACGCGGATACCCCGGCAAACCGTATACGAACCAGTCATTCTCCGGAACGAAATTTTGACAGTTTTCAATTAGGACGTTATCTGGATTATTGTTCTGAAATGCTTTCATTGATCAGCCAGGTGGGTTTTCTCTACGTACAGGACTACCACGATCCCATAGCTGTAGAATCGGTAAACGACCTGGAAAATCTCGCCAATGGTATGAGCCGAAAGATCTGGCAGAAAATTATGAATATCGAAACCCGCAGTAAAACTTCAGTATCGGAAGGACTCATTCAAAAATGAGTTATTGGGTTCGCTGAGATGCCAGGGTAAACCTGACCGTCATCCCCTGATTTTCTTTTGATTCAATCCAAATCCTGCCGCCATGAAGGTCTACAATACGCTTGCACAGAGACAAACCCATTCCATTGCCTCCACCGAAGGGAGTATCTGGAAATTTCCAGAATATATCAAAAGCACGCTCATGATATTCGCTGGCTAAACCAATGCCATTATCCCGGATCGATATTTGCCAATCATTATCCACTTTTTGAGAGATTATCGCCAGATGAAGAGGCTGTTTCCCACGAAATTGAATGGCATTATCTATCAAACGAGAGAACAACATACTTAAAGCAATTGAATTACCCCAAATAGACGGTAATTGACCGATTTCAATCTGAGCACCGATTTCATGCAAATGCTGCTCTTGTTTTGATATGGCTTCACAGGCAAGTATACTTAAATCAACAGGAGTAAACGCCATTTCGGGACTCATCAGACCGGCATATTGTTCAAGATCATCCAGCAAACGTCTGATTTGTTCGGCAGATTCGATCGTTTTACCGGTCACATTTTTTTCAATAATCGCCTGGAAGGGCTCCCTTACTTTATGAGAAACTCCCTTCATAATCATTTTCAACTCACGATTATATGTGTCAATCTGCTCGGCATATGTCTGCATTTCTTCCTGCAACCGATGCTGAGTATCAATATCCTCAATAATGGTGGCAAAATAATCTTCCTGAGGACTGTATACTGAAATAGCCAGCCACTGATCCGTTTGCTGACAATAATGCTCAAAACGAATATCCTGTCCAGTCAATGCCGCTTTGCCGTAAGTATCTATCCAGCCTAATAGTGACTGGCAGGTTTCCGGTTGCAATTGTGAAGCCAGCTTACCAACTACTTCATCTCGCGGAATATTTAACAGCTGTTCAAAAGCCTGATTGGCTTCAAGAAATAAATAATCCGACACATCGCCGGAATCATCGTACACGGCCTGATTGTAAATGAAACCGTTTTTCATATTATCGAAAAGCACCCGGAATTTCCACTCACTGGTTCGCAGAGAGGCTTCTGCCAGCTTGCGATCATTAATATTTTCGATAATTTTAATAATATAATCCATATTCCGCTGTTCAGAACGGATTCTTGACGCCGTCACACGTACCCAAACCGGTTGTCGATCCTTACCGCACAACCTTTTTTCAACCTGAAATCGCTTGCGCTTACCTTCAACTAGCTCAGCAAGTAGTTTGTTCGAATGCTCCCGGTCTTCTGGATGATTCAGGTCAACAAATGGCATATTACGAAGTTCACCGCTTTCAAAGCCAAGCAATTCTATGAGATAATCATTGCATTCGACCGCATTGCCTTTCATATCCAGTAAGGCAATACCAATAGCTGATCCTTGAAAAATTGATCTTAAGCGCCCCCTCTCTTTCACTAAGCGCCTGTTCACTGATACGCAATTGTTCATTGGTAAGCTTCAGTTCTTCTTCTGCCCATTTCCGTTCCCTGATATCCCTGATAAAGAGCAGCAAATGACCTTCAGTATTATCTATTCCCAGACAGGAAGCACATACTTCAACATCAATGTGGCTGCCATCCCGCACAACAAGCAACGTTTCACCGCTAAAAGCATTTTTTTCAGATACTTCCCAAAGCAAGTTTATTCCAGAATCCCGATTCATCCTCTGCGAGAATCTCGCTAAAACGCTTCTGACACAGTTCATCAACAGTAAAGCCCGTCATTTCACAGGCGCGCGGATTCGCATCTATCAGCAGACCTTTAAGATCAAGAATAAGAATAGGCTCCATAGACGCGTTAAAAATACCTCGATACCGCGATTCGCTGACTTGTCGACCTTTTTCTGATTCTTCCAGTCGCCGGGCTTGTTCGATCTGATGAAGAGAATTGCGAACGACCGATGGCAACATATCCAACATGACCTGATCTTTCACCAGATAATCCATCGCTCCCAGTTTGACCATTTCAACTGCAAGCCGCTCATCTCCCTGCCCCGTCACGGTTATAAAAGGAATATCGATGTCACGGGCTTTAAGTTCCTGAATAAGGTCTTTGCCATTCATGTCCGGCATTAAGTAATCTATTACTAAAAGATCGGGGCGACGCTTGGTCAACCATTCGAGAACATCATGGCCTGAATAAAGATTCTCAACCTCAAATCCTTCCCGATTCAAATAACGTTTCATGAGTGCGGATAAACCCCGATCATCATCCACTAGTAATACTAAAGGTTGGGCTAAAAGCGGTTTAGGAACCTTCTTCATTTCATCAAAGGGGGTGCCTGTTATGGGCTCTTCTATTTCTGCCATCTCGCTCTCATATCATTAAATTAATATTCAGAAATCATGAACCTCTACCTTTAAATAACTCCTTATGTGCATTCGGTAAAAAACGAATTTGTCGTTCACTAAATATTATAAGCGAAAAAACCTTATCCGGCCAAAATTTGTTTTTTGAAAAGACTAAAAAATTCAGCAGAATCGCCAAAACCTCTTTGTGGCTATAACCATTTCTATTAAAAACAGTTATAAAATATAGTCCCGATTAAAATGTTATACGCTGCTGCATCGTCGTACGAAGTTTAGTAAGCGATTTATTTTGTATCTGTCGAATCCTTTCCTTGGACAGCCCGATAATCAGACCCGCTTCTTTCAAAGTAACTCTTTCTGCTTCGTCATCCAGAAATGGGAAACGCAATCGAATTACTGCCTGCTCAGTTTCGGTAAGATTTGCCAGATTATGATCAAGAATCACTTTGATCTCTTCAATCATCTCTTCAAATTCCTGCTCGTTGCGATGATCGATCAGATCAACTTTCTCCCAGTCAGGTTCAAGCTGTGCCGGAAACATTTTTCGATGACGATACCAGATGCGAGCAGTACGAGACATCGTTCGCAGAATGGCACGGCACGCATAAGTACTGAATTTACATCCTCTTGTATAATCAAATTTATCTGTTGCCCGCATTAAAGTAATACCGCCATCACTCACTAATTCAGTAAATTCTACCCCGGCATAATTAACATAGCGAGCCATTGCCATCACCAAGCCCATATTAGCAGTGACAATTTTGCTATTGATGGCCATTCGAAGAGTATTCCATTTCAGAAGCTGTTTAATTTGATTTAAGGAGAATGAACCGGCATTAAGAATTCTTTTTTTCAGATTAAAAATCTTCATTTTACAAAAATTCATTTTCAGGAATAACAGTTCCTGGATTTCCAGATCAATGGCCATCCCAGGATAGACTTTAATGTCCTGATTAAACAGTTCCTGCATTAACATGCTTTGGCGTAACCTGTTATCTTTAACAAAGTTCACTGGCAACCGAAAAATCCGGATGCATTGTTTTTTCTGGGCAATAGATAATTCTGAAGCCTGGATTTTTTCATAAATACCTGACAATGCAACCTTAAGCTTTTCGCGAACCATATTTACCTCCATCTCCGTTCAATTTTGATAAAAAAACCGGGGCATGTCTCCTTGATCCCTACCCCGGTTTATTCGAATATCATAAGACAATCAAAACTATTTGTAACTTAAGACGAAATAACAACTTATCCACTTATAAAATCTAAGCAAAATATCAACTCATCACCGAATAAGAAATATTACTAACTTATTTAAAGTAGATTAACCCCTATGAAAATGCATTTCAATCACGAAATCTGTGAAATTCCGATAACAAAAAACATGATAAAAAACAAACCCGCTGAATATCGTCTCTGTAATATCTATAGTCAAAGAATTATTAAAAATCAAGTTTTTATCAATTTCTTCCCACTAAACAATCATTAATCTTATAATAACGGCATAAGTACTCTTAGAGAACCGCCAAAAATTCAATCACTACGAATTCAAGAAAGTGATTCCTTCTCGAATTGCGTATTTTGTTAATTCAGCAATACTGCGCATATCCAGTTTTTCCATTATATGGCGTCTATGAGTTTCGACGGTACTGATACTGACAAACAATTTATTAGCTATCTGTTTAACAGAATTGCCTTCAGCCAGGAGTTGCAAAACCTCTCTTTCCCTGGGCGATAAACTCGGTTGTCCGGCAGGACCAGTAAAATTACCTTCATCCATAATCTGCCTGACTACGAGTTCAGTTATTTCAGAAGTAAGATATTTCTTGCCGCCAGCCACCAGACGAATCGCTTTGGAAAGCTCTTCATAGCTACAATCTTTTTTTAAATAACCCGCAGCTCCAGATTTCAGCATCGCGGTGATATACCGATCTTCAATGAGACCGGATAGTGCAAGTATTTTTATTTCAGGATCATATTGCAATATTTGCCTGGTAGCTTCTATCCCATTCATTTCTGCCATACCGACATCCATTAGCACCACATCGACAGAGCATCTGTGAACCATATCCAAAGCATCCCGACCCCCTTTAGTATCACCCACTACGAGAAAATCCACTTCAGTCTCCAATTGCGACCTTAAACCATCCCGGACGATCTGGTGATCGTCAACAATTAACAATTTTATTTTTTCCAAAATAAATATCCTGTTCCGAAATGCCATAGCATACGCAAGGCAAAGCTTTCGCAAGAATTGAATCAATCCTCATAAAACTAACCGGGCATTAGAGAACATACTTTCCATCCATCTTCCTCCCCAACATTCTATCATTTATTATACACGAAAATGGGTCGTTCTTATATGAAGAACAACTCGATAACAATGAAAAGCCAAAGCTAACCGGAGTTGTCCAAATATCAATTAATAATAACAGACACTTTATGTTTATAAAGCATATTCTTTATAAAAAAGATAATCGCCAATTGTTCATTTGTCAAACATTAAAAGCAATTTTCCTGTTAAAAAACCATGTTTCTTGTCAAAATAATAAATGAATATTTATAATAATCATTTATGTTTAACACTTATCCAATGCGATATGGGGATGATCAAATTAAAAACTCTTTAACTCAAGTGTATATTGGCTGTACAGGTGATAACCTTTGCTGGCTTTTTATTGGTTAATTCAGGAAATGCACATCATCTCTTTTTTATAAAACAACTTTTCCACTTATAACAAGGTCCTGTTTTTAAAGAATTCAATGATTGGGTATTGAAAATAGAATCAAAAAGCGTTAAAAAGTGGCGGTTTGAATACCGGAAGCAGTAACAACAGAAAGGATTTCTCCATGAAAATCAGTCAATTTGCCGGATCAATTCAGGAATCAATTACCATGGCCGTGACGGCGAAGGCAAAGCAAATGAAAGCCCAGGGAGTTGACGTCGTCAGTTTCGGAGCTGGCGAACCCGACTTCGATACCCCAGATTTTATCAAGGAAGCCGCAAAGCATTATCTCGACAAGGGCATGACCAAATATACTGCCGGTTCGGGTCATCCGGATCTTAAGAAAGAAATTGCCCGTAAGCTCAAAGACGAAAATGCTTTAGACTATAAACCGTCTCAGATTGTAGTCACCTGTGGCGCTAAGCACGCTGTATATGAAGCCGTTCATGCGGTCTGTGATCCGGGAGACGAAGTATTAATCCCTACGCCCTATTGGGTTAGTTATCCAGATATGGTCAGCCTGGTTGGTGGTGTCCCAAAATTTGTTCAGACCCAAGAGAAAGATGGCTACAAACTCACCCCGGAATTACTGAAACAACATATTACTGACAAAACAGTTATGCTGATTTTTAACTCGCCGAGTAATCCCGGTGGTTTTTGCTATTCACCGGAAGAACAAGCCGCATTAGGTGAAGTTTTAAAGGGAACGAAAGTTGCGATCCTATCTGACGAAATTTACGAAAAGCTGGTCTATGGCAATATGATATTCCAGAGTTTCGCAGCGGCCTGTCCGGAATTATATGATCAGGTGATCACAGTCAATGGATTAAGCAAGGCCTATAGTATGACCGGATGGCGACTGGGTTACCTGGCCGGTCCGGATAGCCTGGCCAAAGCGGTCGGAAACATTCAATCTCATATGACATCGGGGCCAGCGACTTTCTGTCAGTTGGCAGCCATTGACGCATTGCAGAAAGGGCAGGGTGATATCGACAAGATGCATGCTGAATTTGCCAAGCGGGCTGTTCATATTCATCAGCGATTGAATGCTTTGCCGGGGGTTACCTGTATCGAGCCAACCGGGGCATTTTATGCATTTCCAAATATTTCAGGGACTTACGCCAAACTGGGCGTAAGTGGAAGTGTCGAATTCTGCAATAAGCTACTGGAAGAAGCAAAAGTGGCCTGCGTACCTGGTATTGGTTTCGGTTGCGATGAGAATATCCGGCTGAGCTTCGCAACCAGCATGGCCAACATAGATAAAGGCATTGACCGGATAGCCCAATTTCTCAAGTAAATTAGTTTCAAATACTTAAAACCATCTGAAGAGGTCTTTTTCCTGATAGGGAGACGGCCTCTTTTTTTTGTGGATAATCTGAAAGCATGGACTATTGATACAGCAATTTACTGGCGTAACAGGTAAGGTAGTCTGGATGGTATTGTTAGATAAATGGTGAAAATTGGGTTCGTTTTGAATCAGTCGGGAGGAAGCCGGCAATTTACTATGAAAGCTTAAACCGAGAACTGTGGGCTGCCCAGATTTTCCTAAAAACAAAGGTAGAGAGTCTCTACCTTTGTTTTTTAAGCGATTATTCAAATTTCTGTTCGGTTGGTAATCTATGTCGTAATCTGGATAACTCTCGAATGGTTACCGATAGCTGGACCTTATTTCATTCTATCAATTCTAATCATTCAGCGGCCTGACCCAGATATTGCGGAAATGGACTGGATTGCCATGATCTTGCAGCCGGATGGGCAAGGCGTCGCCATGGGGTTCATATTCGGATATGGAATGGCTGCCACGCCAGACAGTACCGCCTGTCAGGGAAACATTATCATGAATCAATACGCCGTTATGCAAGACAGTAAAGGTGGCCTGTTTGATGACTTTTCCATCTTGACCAAAAATGGGCCGATGGAAGATGACATCATAGCTTTGCCACTGGCCCGGCCCGCGCGAGGCATTGACCAGGGGTTTTTTGCGGCCATACAGGGCGCCGGCCTGCCCATCAGGATAGGTGGTATTCTGATAAGAATCCAGCACCTGAATCTCATAGGTTCCCATCAGGAAAACGCCACTGTTACCCCGACCCTGGCCGCTACCCTGAACATTGGAAGGCGATGCCCATTCCACATGCAGCTGACAGGACCCAAAAGTCTGCCTGGATTGGATCAGGCCGGCATCTTTAACCGATTCCAGGGCGCCATCGGCAAATTTCCATTTGGTCTGGTTTCCATTGGTATCGGTCCAGTTTTTCATAGACGCTTCAGTCCCATCAAAAAGCACCACCGCATCCGAAGGGGCTTTGCCGGGCTGGCCGGGATCGACGATATCGGGTTGAGGCTGAATCTGAGGATTCGTTTCATGCACCATGATTCCATCCATGGTCATGTATTCAACCGGTTTATCATCTTCGATTTGGGTCCATTTTTTGATCACCGGGGCACATGCTTTTTGTAATAAAACCGTCAATTTGAAAGTTAGCTCCTTTTTGATGACACGGACAACACAATCAGCCTGTAAACGCCGGGCCTCGGGAGACCAATGGAACTTATCCGCTCCCAGATTGAGTTTATCTACAACAGCAACGTAAAGATCATTCACTGCAATACCACTTTCGGCCATTACTTTAGCGGCGATTTTATTACGCTCAACAATCACTGAATTATTAACAGGATCCAATGTCCTGGGGGTCTCTTCAGACATGATCGGGGTAGTGCTACCCCAGACCAGGACGGCGCGCCCCGCTGATTTTTGCAGTGTTTCGACATACTTCCGTAACAGGGATTCATACTGCCCTTCGGGAATCCGTCCTTTTTCCCAACCATGCAGGCCGATATTGAAGTGAATAACATCATAGCAACCCGCTGATACAATCCGGGCCAGTTCATCACGCAGGCCATCTGAGTTAAGATGTGCCGGTGTTAACCATACATCGCAAGAGGCAATATCGGCCAGATCTTCGGCAACATACTGCCGATAGCCATTTGTCACCGAGTCGCCAATCAGCAGAATTCGAAATGGTTTAACGCCATTGTCAGAGGCTTTCTTAAAACCCCATTGCCCGCCGGTATCTTCCGCGGAAGCCACAAAACCACAGGTAAAGACCATTATCAATATAATCATTGCCGCAATTGACTTTTTCATTGGGAACACCTTTCATTGAACAGTAAGTTTCAGTATAAAAGTATTAAATGCTTTAGAAGCCCTGATTATTTCATTCATTTGGTTCAATTTGGTCACAAAACACATATCCTTTTTATTTATAACCAGTTAAGTTAATAATGGCTACATCTGAGCTATGGTTAATTGCTTATTTACTAATGACTTATCACTTTGTCTGTCTTGACATGTCATTGGCTTCATCCCAATATCCAGCTTGATATTTAAAAGGAATTCTGTTATAATTTCCTCGTATAGAATATGAACAAGTCTAAAATGACATATTGGATTATCGGGCTGGTATTTACCGGTTCGGTATTAAACATGGGAACCGTGGTCTGCCAGGGCCGAGATGGTCATTTTTCCATTGAACCAATAATCCATAACCATTGTCATTGTGACCATCACACTAACAACCAATCAGAGACCGGATCAACTTTAACATTCAAACTTGACTCTCATAAACATTGCGACGATGTCCTTATCAGTTCGATTGTCACAGCGGAGAACACGGCAAAATCTGCACCAATCAGTTTCATAAGTGATTCGGTATTCTACTCGAATGATATCATTGAAACCACATCTCGCAGGGCTGTCTTCAACGAACCGCAATTCCCAGGCAGTCGTTATTACGCTCCACTTCGAAACATCATACTTCAGTCTTGATTCCTGTCAATTCGTATCCCTTTTATCACACAATACGATAGAGATACTCTGTTTATCCATTGATACGAATTTTCCAGCATCAGGATTGGATTATGAAAACCATTATCAGCATATTGCTCACAATCATTATCTGCGGTTGCGCACCCCGTATTCCTCAAACACCATCCAGGAAAGCCAATCCGGCCCTATCGATTCAACAGCATCCGCAGCCGGTCTCTTCATCAGAGCCAGCAGAAGGCAACACTGTTATAACGGAGCCTACTGGCGAACTGAGTTTAGCACAGGCGCTCCAATTAACCCTGGCACATCATCCGGAGTTGCAAAGTATGAGCTATCAACTCCAGGCCGCCCAGGCTCATCAACAGGAAGCCGGATACTGGCAAAACCCAGAGATAGGCATTGAAATTGAAGATGTGGGTGGTTCGGGCGATTTTCAAAAGTTCAAACGCCAGGAAACAACACTCATCTTGAGCCAGTTAATCGAGCTGAGCGGGAAGGCAGCCATTCGGCGCCAGATTGCCGAGCTGGAAACAGAACAGGTCCGGATGGATCTGGCAGCCAGGCAACTGGCTATCTGTCGCGACCTGACCCGCTGTTTTATCGAACTGGTATTCTATCGAGACAAATTAACCTTGTCAGAAGAATTGCAAGCGAATGCCAGATCGATTATCGAATCGATCGAAAAACGGGTAAGAGCCGGCAAAGATTCGTCGCTGGAACTGGCCCGGGCACGCTTGAATCTAGCTCACAGCACCTTGCGCCATGAAGACATTGTCCGGAATTATCAAGCCAAACGTCAGGAACTGGCCTTATTCTGGTCCAGCGATCATCCCTTGTTTACCGAAGCGACAGGGCAACTTGAAATGATGCAATCGGTCCCTTCACTGGAATCGTTATATACCGCTCTTGACACGAATCCCGCCATAATCAACCGGGCCATTGAAATCCATAAACGCCAAACTCAATTGACCTCGGCGCGTGTTCGATCGATACCCGATTTAACGCTATCCGGAGGCGCCCGTTATTATAACGAATCCGACGATCATGCCTTTCTGATAGGGCTCGAATTGCCTATCCCCATCCCAGGCATCAACCGGTCACGGACCCAACAGGCTCAAGCCAATCTGGAGATGGCCCGATCACAAGCCAGGGCCGGACGAATCGCGTTAATGAATGATCTGAATCAATGGCACAGCGAACTGAGCTATGCCCAAACTCGACTAAATATCCTGCGGCATGAGGTACTCACTCCCGCACGCGAGATTTTTGACGCTTACAAGAGCAGCTACGATCAAGGCCGCATCGATTACCTGACCTTACTGGATGCCCAGCGTAACTGGTTTGCGTCACGTGATGAAGCGATCAATGCCATGACACGATATCATATCGCCCGAACCGAGTTGGAGTGTCTAATCGGAGGCAGCCTGGAATCCGTGTCACATTGACGTCCGGCCATCGCCGGAGCCCAGGGCAGTCAAACTGTAACCAAATCAAATAGCCAAACAGCCGAATCTCAAATCCCGATTAATCGGGACCAATAAACACGCATAAAACAAGACAACTGAAACGGCACAATAAGACAATTAGTTGAGGTATTGCCATGAAACATAAACCGTTTGTTCTGATCGTCATGATCACCACGCTAATCCTGTTCTTCAGTCTGTTGACTAACAGCCGACAATCTTCGGTTTCGGGCCAAGAAGCACCGTCAACCCATTCTGACTCTAAAGGCATTCCCGAAGCCGATGCGCCTCCCCAACATGATCCGGAGGATTTGCATGCCATGGAATCCGTTCCGGTCCAGCAGGATGACCATACCGGCCATGACCACGAGGCAACTCTGCCCGATGCACATGGCGTGGCCAGCCCTGAATCCGATGATCATACCGACCATGACCATGAAGCGATCGCCATTCAACTCGACGCAGACAGCCAGAGATTGATTGGCCTGAAAACCATGGTAGCCCAAACAGGCACACTCCGTAAAAGCATCACCCTTACCGGTCGAATAAAACTCAATGAAGATCGCCTGGCTCATATTGCACCGGTTTCAGGCGGCATAGTTCGATTGGTGAACAAATCGGTGGGAGACCATGTGAAACAGGGCGAGATCCTGGCCTGGATTGAGAGCATCGAGCTGGGCCGGGCCAAGATTGACTATCTGGATATCTTATCCGAAACAAGTTGCTGTTCTATCATTTATGACCGGGCGCAAGCCATTCACGACAATACCGCCAAACTGATCGACTTACTGCAAACTCAACCCGATCTGGAGGCATTGATCGATCTGGATGGCGAAATGGGTGTTAATCGCGGTCTGCTGATCCAGGCCTGGTCCGATTTTCAGCTGGCCCAGACCGAGTATAACCGGGAGAAGTCTTTATACGACCAGAATATTGTCAGTCAGGAAGATTTTCTGGCCAGTCATAATCAATTACAAAAAGCCAAAGCCGCCTATCTGGCGCAACTGGATACGATTCAATATCAAATCAAGCATGATTTACTGGAGGCACAACGGGATCGTCAGATGCGTGCCATTGCCTTACAGGGTGCGGAGCGCATCCTGTCAATCATGGGAATGGGTCCAGATGAGATTCAGCAATTACAGCAACTGGCATCGACCTCATCCTTAGCATTCCCAGCGACATTAGAGGATTGCAGCGATCCCAACTGTGAATCCTGTCAATTGGTCCGCGAGGAAAACCAGCAAACAACAGAATCATTTTCAAAATTGAGCTGGTATCCACTGAAGAGTCCCTTTAGCGGCACTATCGTTGAACGGCATATCTCACTGGGCGAACAATTAAACACAACCTCGAACGCGTTTACCATGGCAGATTTGAGTACCGTCTGGATCGATCTGGATATCTATCCCAACCAACTGTCTCAAATAACCATCGGCCGGCGAGTGGCTTTACATCTGTCGTCAGATTCAGATGTCTTTAGTGGAACCATCTCTTATCTCAGCCCGATTCTTGACCCGGAAACCCGAACAGTGACCGCACGAATCATTGCAACCAATGAATCAGGAACGCTGCGTCCCGGATTATTCATCACAGCCGAAATAGCCGGAGAAACAATGGCAACCGGACTGGTTATACCCAAGACGGCAGTACAACAGCTGGAAGGAAAAGCCTGCGTATTTGTCTACGATGGCGAGGATTTTTCTCCGCAGTTTATCGAAACCGGCCGTTCCAACGGCCCCCAGATCGAAGTTCTGACCGGACTGGAGGCCGGCCAGATAATTGTCAGTCAGGGCTCATTTGAATTGAAAGCAAAAATTGTCACCAGCACCCTCGACAGCCACGCCGGACATGGGCATTGATCATTACAATGGAGTCAGCATGCATACCCGTCTAATCAATTTATCGTTACGTTATCGAATGCTAATGGTCCTGGCCATTCTGTTTGTCACGGCGCTAGGGATTCAGCAATATACCCAGTTGCCCGTAGATGCTTTCCCAGACGTATCACCGGTCATGGTACCGATCTTTACGGAAGCGGATGGCATGGCGCCGCAGGAAATCGAACGGCTTATTACTTTTCCGGTGGAATCCACCATGAATGGTCTGCCGGGCGTTCATCATATTCAATCGACCTCGGCATTCGGCATGTCGGTCGTGTATGTTTATTTTAATGACGATGTGGATATGTATTTTGCCCGACAGGTGGTCGCCGAACGACTGGCGGAGGCACAGGCCCAGTTGCCCGACCTGCGTGACAAACCCAAGCTGGGGCCGATCTCAACCGGATTGGGCCAGATATTTATCTATTACCTGACCGCCGATGAGCACGTCGATACCCAGGGAAAAGATCCATTAACCTATTTGCGGGATCTGAATGACTGGGTGGTGAAATATCAATTGCAGACGGTTACGGGAGTCACGGATATTCTCTCGGTTGGCGGGCACGTATTGCAATACCAGGTCCATGTTGATCCCCTGGCACTGCAACGTTACGAATTATCGCTAGAGGATATCATTGGTGCCATCCGGCAGAATAACGCCAATGTTGGTGGTCAATATCTGGTTACTGGTTCCGAAGAGCAATTAATTCGAGGCATCGGATTATTAAGGTCATTGGAAGACATCGAGTCGATTACGGTTCGTTCCATCAAAGGTGTGCCATTGCATATTTCGGATATCGCCCGGGTTGAATATGGCCCGGCGATACGACGCGGTGTGGTATCACGCAATGGCCAGGAAGAAGTCGTTTCAGGAATCGTACTGCAACTTTATGGCCAGAACACCTCCAAAGTCATCGAGCGGCTTTATGACAAACTACCGCAGGTACAACGTTCGCTACCCGATGGCGTCCATATCGAACCTTATTATGAGCAACAGGAACTGGTCAGCCAGGCAACCCATACTGTCAAGATGGCATTACTCCAGGGCGCGGTCCTGGCGGCGATTGTCCTGTTTTTATTTTTAGGGAATTTACGCGCCGCCCTGATTGTCGTCTTTTCATTGCCCTTCAGCGCTTTTATTTCGATTATCCTGATGCGTCAGGCGGGCATATCGGCCAACCTTATGTCACTGGGCGGGATCGCCATTGCCATGGGGATGCTGGTGGATGGCGCGATTGTGATGGTAGAAAATATTTACCGCCATTTAAATACCCGCAGTGCGGACAGTTTAAGTATTCGAACGAATATCATTATGGATGGCGCCCTGGAGGTGGCCAAGCCCATTATATTTGCTTTGTTGATTGTCGTTATTGTATTTATTCCGATCCTGACATTAGAGGGTGTGGAAGGAAAAATGTTTATCCCAATGGCCTATACCTTGTGTTTTGCCCTGCTGGGATCGCTGCTGTTTGCCATCGTCATTGTGCCTCCTTTGTCCAGTTATATCCTGCACGTGGGAACACACAGGGACTTTTTCTTTTTTGTCTGGCTGCAAAAACTTCACGATCCCCTGTTGAAGTGGTCCATACGACAGCCCGTTTTTCTTTTGTTGCTTATCACGTTACTAGTAGGAATCAGTATCTGGGCTGTTCCCAGCCTGGGAACAGAATTTATCCCGACACTGGAAGAAGGCTCGATTCTGATTGGGGTAACCATGGCGCCTTCGATTTCGCTGGAACAGGCAGTTACGACCGTCCAAAAACTGGAAACACTGATTCTCCAGCACCCTGAAGTACAGGAAGTGGTATCCCGGATCGGGCGACCGGAGGCGGGCAGTCATCCTCATCCGGTTAATTACGCCGAAATTCATATCGAATTACAACCGGAAGACCAATGGGCCGCCAAAGATAAAGCGGCCCTGATCGAACTGCTTGACGCCCAGTTAAAAAAATATCCCGGTGTGCAATTGAATTTTACCCAGCCGATTCAGAACGCCTTCGATGAACTGCTGTCGGGTGTAAAAGCCCAGATCGCCATTAAAGTTTTTGGTGAGGATTTAACCGTATTGCAGGCCAAAGCTACTGAAATACGCAACAGCATCGACAATATTCCCGGCCTGGCCGATGTATCCGTGGAACAGAGCTTCGGCCAAGGTCAGGTGCAAGTGATCGTCGATCGCGCGGCGTGCGCCCGCTATGGCATCAACGCCAGCGATATTCTGGAGCTGGTGGAAACCGCCGTGGGCGGCCGTGTGGTGGATACCATTTTTCTGAATACCAGGCGTTACGACATTCAGGTTCGATACGAAGAAGCCTATCGAGAGACTATTGAAGCACTGGAGAACCTGCTGGTTACTTCTCCAGACGCCAAACGGATTCCTTTAAAACAGGTTGCCCGGATTCATCAGGAAATCGGTCCGATTCAGATTAATCGGGAAAACAATCAGCGCCGCTGGATCGTGCAAGGCAATGTACGCGGACGTGACATGGGAAGTGTGATTACGGATATCAAACAGCGAGTTGCTGAAAAAGTTGAAATGCCCGATGGTTATTACGTTGAATATGGCGGTCAGTTTGAAAGCCAGGTGCGTGCCATGAACCGGCTGGCGATCATTGTTCCGATGGTAATTTTACTGATCTTTCTGATGCTGTTTCTGGCGTTTGGTTCGGTTAAGAGCGCCCTGTTAGTCATGGTGAATATTCCCCTGGCGCTGATGGGAGGTGTCTTGGGCCTGATACTGATGCGAGAATATCTATCCGTACCGGCGGCGGTTGGATTCATCGCCCTGTTTGGAATTGCCATCCAGGATAGCATGGTCCTGGTAACCTGTATCAATCAACTTTACCGGGAGGGCCTGGAAATGTCAGAAGCGGTGATAACCGGATGCCATCAACGGTTCCGGCCGGTTCTGATTACCTCGATCACCACGGTTCTAGGACTGTTGCCTTTGCTGGTTTCGCATGGGATTGGCGCGGAAGTGCAGCGTCCTTTGGCGGTCGTTGTGGTATTCGGGTTGATTTCATCAACGTTACTGACGTTATTTGTGATACCGGCATTTTATCGCTGGTTTGCTGTTGGCCGAAATAACGTTAGTTTTTAGACCGCAGCCATAGCATTGGCTTTAAGCCATTTAATGGCATCACTCGCGCTATGCAGTTCTACCAGTTTCAGACCGTTAGGACCTGTTTTGGCTGAATATGACGATATGCTCATTTTGGTAACCGCACTGACTTCAGAATTGATGGTAATGAAATACTTAACGCCAATTTCAGCGAATTTTGGAAAGACGTCAGATCCGATGAAATCCTGAATTTCCTGTGAGAAGGCGCCTTTGGCCTGAGAGGAATCGACGATCCAGGCCTGAACACCCCGCCCTTTGGCAAAAGTGACTCCTTTATCGAAGATGGCTTCGCGAAATTGATCCAACGTGACAAAATAGCTATCCCAGGTATCAATGATGGCTTTTACTTCATCATTCCAGGTTACTGTCAGTTTGCCGGGAATTTGATAAACTTGCATTTCTTATCTCCAATTGAGAGAACGTCTAATCACTCTTAACCATACTAAAAATCGTCAGATACCCCTGATATATTTATCAAGTTATTTTTTTGTTTTATTCACCCAAGTCAGTGAGATTTGGCAATATGATAATTTTGTTTTATTTTACGGGTGTTTTTGATATAATTTAAGCATTCGTACAGGATAAACAGTTAGTCGATCCGATTAGACCGGCTTTCCCAAAATCGAATTCTATTGAGGCAGAAATGAAACGGACCTTTATATTATCGGGCTTGTTTGTTGTGGCGCTGAATCTGATTCTTCCGGGTATCACTTGGGCACATACGAATATCAGTGTGACCGATGCCATTGAATTGATCGCCCATGAACCGGAACTGACGATTGTGGATGTCAGGGAAACCAATGATTATTGCAATGGCCATATCCCCGGCGCCATTAATCTGCCCTGGAATTCCGGAGTTTTTCAATTACGTTACAGCGAACTGCCACAAGCCGGACCGGTTTTGATTTATTGCCAGAGCGGCGGCCGAAGCAACAGCGCGGCAACCTACCTGGATGGGAAGGGATTCAGCGGGATCTATGACATGCTGGGCGGATTCCGGTCGTGGACCGGAACATCGGTGGGATGCGTGGATTCAGATGGAGATGGTATCAATGACGATCTGGATAATTGTCCAGGGCAGTCGAACCAGGATCAACTGGATCATGATAACGATGGTATTGGAGATAGTTGCGATTGTCCCGGACGGAATTTATTGCCAGTCAATCTCGTTGAATTTCTGCGGCTCTCTGATGGCTGGCTGGTTAGCGGTGAGGATCTGCCGGGCGATCTGAATTATGATTGTGTGATCGATTCTGCCGATCTGGTCAAACTGGCTGAGAACTGGCTGGATCTTTGTGACTGAAGTTATTCTTTTAAATAGTTCGGATGAGTCGCATCGCCACAGTTTGTGAGGGTATTGTTTTGAATAACAGCGTTATCCGATATCGCTTTGGTATGGATGCCTGACCAGTGGCTGTTAACAATCAAGTTATCACGAATGACGCCATAAAAACCATTTGACGCGTATATCCCTTCCGCGGGACTATCGACGATGATGTTATTTTCGATGGAAAAAGGGCCGCCGATAGCGCGAATGGCGGGGTGTTCATAAAAGGGCGATTCGGCTTGCAGCATGCCTCCTGTCGAAGAACCACACTGTTTAATAATATTATTTCGGACGTAGAATTTTTCGACGGTACCGGTATTGGGGATATCGGCTCCCTGGCCATTGGGATGAAAACGCATTAAACGGACGGCGCCCCAGACATTTTGTAAATTGTTGGCCCAGTTATCGCCGGTATATTCAATGATATTGTTTTCGTAATAGACATCACGCACATTGGTTGTTTGAGTAGCCCAGTGTTCCAGGGCACATTTGACGTGGTGGAAATGGTTGTTACGCACAAAAATATTATACTGATCGCCGCTGTCGCCCTGATTGGTAAAACCAGTGTCGAAGTAATGGGAGATATTGCAGTTTTCTACCAGAATATCGTGGCCGGAACTCCATAGTTCGATGGCGTTGCCATAACGAACGGGCTGATTTTCCCAGATCCAGGCGCCACCACCGTGAGAAACCGTACAGTTGCGAATGGTGATATGGTGGACGCCGGACATGGCGATGCCATGTGTATTGGTGTATTTAATCGTCAGGCCATCCAGAATCCAATGATGCACACCACTCAAGCGGATCCAGTGTTCCCATTGCTTGGCCACAGGGATTTCGATGGATCGTGCCATAGCGGCAGGATTGGAATCACAACGCAGATAGATACATTGATGCTCAACGTCGAACCAGAAATCCCAGGGGGATTTTAACTGGTCAAGGGCGGTTTTCTGTTCGGAGGGTTGTTCATCGTGCCAGACACAACCGACATCATAGGCGGGAATGGATTTTTCTTCCGTGCGCCATACGAAGTCGGATACTTGATACCATTGTTTCAGTGAGCTGAAATTTTGTGAACCGAGAAACCGGGGCGTTTCCTCGGGATAATTAACAATTTTGATGGGATTCTCTTCGGTTCCCGATTGGGCGCCATTGCCACTGTTAATTTGCTGGGAATTGCGATAGACACCCCCGCGAATCAAGATCGTATCACCCGGCTTGACCTGGGCAGCGGCATGAGTGAGATCGTGCCAGGGGGAATCGATGGCTCCGGTGTTATTGTTACTGCCATTGGGTGCGACGTAGAAATCCGCGCCCAGACAATATGATACGAACAGACCCAGAATCAGGCATTTTTTTATATACATAATTTATCCAGATAAAACAGTATCTACTTGCGTTAGAGCTTCTATTCTGCCAACCAGTTTTGTGTCAGGATGGCAAGGTCGATTATATCCGTTGAATTATCACTGTTCAGGTCGCCAACCTGATAGTTTTGCGCGTCAATGGCTATTTTGCCCAAAGCGGCGATATGAGGGGTATCGGCCATTTCCCAGACGGGAAGGATATAATCCGGGGCATGGCCGGTAAATTTCCAACCGGCATCGAGAAAGTTGTTTATATCACCCATCTGGATTGTGGTCAGGCCAGTAACGCCAGGACTATTGACTGGATCACCGACGCCATTGGCGGGCCCAATGGTGTCTTTATTATAGAAACAGCTCACGAGCATATTATCGCCTTGGAAATTTTTACCGATAAATTTACCCAGATAAAATGAAGCCTGTCCATACATATTATTGTTGGCATAGCAATGGATGAATTTGCCGCTGTTGTTACTACCGACAAACCCACCGCCATTAAAAATGTTCTTTCCTCCGTTGACCGTAGAGGTGGTATAACAGTCAACTATCTTGCCATCCAGGTTTGAGCCGGCGAACCCGCCGATTGTTATAGCGGAACTCTGAACGTTGCCACTGGAAGTGCAGGCATTGATATAGCCGGTATTGACACCGACAAAACCACCCACATCAGAGCTGCCGGTTACGGTCCCCGTGGCAAAACAATAGCTGATGATACCGGAGGCATTTCCAACGAAACCGCCCGCCGTATTGGCGTTCGGCACGGTAAAGGTCACATCAGCTGAGCAGTAGCGGATAATGGGATCGTGAGCACATACTCCGATCAGCCCACCGACTCCGGATAAGGTTGAATTGGTTGAGATGGCGCCGGCCACATGACAATTCTCGATAATCCCATTAAAGGAGACCGATCCGGCAAGCATGCCAACCGACGCGAAAGTCGTGGCAGCTTTGATCTGGCAATTAACCAGATTCAACTCGTAAACCGCGCCGGCGTTAATGTTGCCAAAAAAACCGAGTTCCGTAGTGCTGAAATCGCCTTGAATGATGGTATTGGAGATCGTATGGCCGTTGCCGTGAAAGAATCCGGCAAAATCATTCTGACGGTTCTGGAAGAAGCCGCCTATCACGGCTGAAGTATAAATCACGCGGCCATCCAGGGAAGGATCGAGATCCAGATCGGTTTCGAGCCGGACATGTTTGCCAACGTCCCAGTATGGGTACATGGCGGGATCGACATAAGCGGCAAAATCCTGGTAATCCTGGATCAGGTAAGGTGAATTTATCGAACCATCGCCGGTGAGGTTGCCATTGGCGCCATAGCTGGAATTGATGACCAAACCCACTAGCAACAAAAGCCATGTCAATTTATTACGCATTGCCATTATCCTCCATACTTTATTATCATTATAAAACTGGAACAATTCTATTAAATGATCAGACACAACGGCAGAATCAATAATTATAACTTAATAAGCCGGTCAATTCCAATCATTTTCAGGCAATATCGCTTTGTTGACAGGCTGGTCCGATAAATTATCGATTTCCATACATCCATACTGTTTTTAAATGCCCCGAAAGTAAATCATTTTTAACTTATCCCAGATAAACGATATCGCCTGATTTGAGAGGACGAAGCTGGGATTTTTTGTGGGTTAGTTCATGGGGATCAAGGGCGAAGCAGGGCGAGATTTCGATCATGAGGTCGGGTTCACCGGCCTGATTGCGCGGTATGGCAACACCGGCCTCCTGAAGCCAGCGCGCGGCCCGGGCAATCTGGAGTCTCTGGGAACTTTCGATACTGTCAACCCCCTGGGCATTTTTAATAGGACCGAACTGTTCATCCCGATCGATTTCAAAAACGATTGAGCCCTCAGCCAGTGGGAGGCCGTCAAAGACGAAGGTTTCCAATTTGATGGCATTTGTTTTTTCCGGTTTGACCAGATTGCCACTACTATCAATGTATGGCACTTTTTTAATGGCGCGATGCCAGGGCAAAGAAAAACCGCGGCTATTGATCCGGTTGACAAAATCACGGCTGATGACATGTATGGCGATACTGCCAAATTCGAAAGCCAGCCGACCGTTATCCAGTTTCTTGTAGGCGAGTTCGTCGGGCAGGTCGCTGTATTCGATCACTGTCATCCGGCCGTCCACAATGGCGAAATTACCTACTTTTTCAAGTGGATCGCATTTGATTACTGCTTTACTGGACATTTCGGCATTATCCAGGGCATGCAGGCCGATAAAGAGTGGATCGACCACATAGACCAGCGGATTATCAATCTGGAAATAACTGATATATTCAACACCGCGCCGGGCCATATCTTCAAGGGAACCACTATTATAGAGAGCTCGAAGTGAACCGCCGTGACCATCGGGCGATTTGGCAATTTCATATTTTTCTGCCAGAAGGATTTTGCCATCCATACTGAAACAGGGCATCATGCCCTGGGGGAACAATTTGACGTTATCAGGATCAAGTCCGAAATAGCCATTGTTTTTAAACGCGGCTACGGTGTCATCGTGGTTGGCCGGGCTGGTCATAATATACCAGGGAATAATTGAGTTATAACGACGCTGATTGGCAAGAATGCCTTCTGCAAAGACCTGAAAGAGCGTCTTGCTGCGGACGGGAGTGGCCGGGACATTGCCTTTGGGACCGTTGAAGTTCAGCCGGGTTCCCATTCCACCCGCTACCGTAAAGGCAGCCACTTTATGTTCGGCAATCAAACGCTCACCCAACTCGCGGGCTTTGCAATAACGATCCTTGAGTTCAGAAGTTGGAATGGCGGGGTATACTTCAGGGGGAACGATTTCATGCGGAAGTTCCATGACGGGCTCATTGACAACATACTGGTCAATGAGTTCCTGAATCATATCCATATCCAGGGCCTCGACATCAGCCAGCAGAAGGAGTTTCTGTTCAGGAGAAATTTCGTCAATAAACTGTAACACATGTTCCTGATTATACTTACGCAATCTTTTGATCGCGGCTTCAATGCGACTTTTATTGGTCTGTGCCATTTTTTCATCCTGTTTATACAACTATCATTCAGATATTCGAAACGATCAGGAGGATATTATGGCATATAATATGAAAAATGCCATTTTTTTTTGGTATCCGCTATAGACTTCATCTGATAAACGTCAAATTATTCTGGCATTTTTTTATTCTGAGAACTCAATAATGCGCAACTCTGACTGGTTATACAGTCGCTTGAAACCGGATAATAACTGACCAGGCATAATCTGGCGAGCATCCATCATCTGGATTATGCTGGCGTAATGGTTCACACCTTCTATAATGAGAAACTGAAGGGCTAATTTCAATTAGCAAAACAGATTGCCAGGTAATTTAAAATGAATTGAGAGGACTGTACAATGAATCAAAAGATGAACAGATGGTATTCGGGTCTGATCGTAATATTTTCTTTGATTATTCTGTTTCCGGGCTGTTCCAGTCAGCCGGAGAATCAGGCCCCTCAATGGATCCCAATGTTTAACGGCAAGAATCTGGATGGCTGGACCCCGAAAATTACCGGCTTCGAATTGGGTGAGAATTACGGCAATACCTTTCGGGTCGAAGAGGGTATTCTGAAAGTCTCGTTCGATCAATACCAGGATTTTGGCGGCCATTTCGGACATCTATTTTATAAAACTCCTTACAGCAATTACAAAATGCGGATCGAATACCGTTTCACTGGCGAACAGGCGCCTAACGGACCAGGCTGGGCCTTCCGCAACAGCGGTATCATGATCCACTGTCAGGATCCGGCAACGATGCGGAAGGATCAGGATTTTCCGGTTTGTATCGAAGTCCAACTCCTGGGCGGCAACGGAACCGATCCCCGGCCAACCATGAACCTGTGTACCCCCGGTACCCATGTCGTCATGAATGGACAACTGGAAAAGACCCATTGCATTAATTCGAAATCGGAGACCTATCACGGCGATCAGTGGGTCCACGCGGAAATCGAGGTTCATGGCGGCAAGGTCATTCGCCATTTTGCTGAAGGCCAGCTGGTTCTGGAATATGAGCAACCTCAACTGGATGAATCGGATAGTGACGCGAAAAAATTGATTGAAGCCCGTCATGGCGAAAAGCTTTTAACCGGAGGTTATATATCATTACAGGCAGAAAGTCATCCGGTGGAATTCCGATTAGTCGAAATTATGCCATTGCCAGACACTCCGGAGGTGGAATAAAATTATTGGCATAATAAAGAGGAACTTAACCCTTAAGGGGTCTCTTTTCACGGTAAGACGGCCAAGAGAAAGTGATCTATTTTTTTCTATTCCAGCTAATGAGAGCAACATATCAAGATATATTGCCAGTGGTTTTGGACAAACCATATATTTAAGCGGGCTTAAGTGCTGATGATATTCAATCGCAGAATTCCCACCATCTTTCTAATGACAGTTCTACTGGCGCTTGGATTTACCAGCGGCTATCTGTGTTGTTCTTATCGCCATGAAACCGGCCTGTTTTCCGGTAATGAAATTCGGAAAATGTCGGACATTCCGAAACAAGATAAGGCATGGGCAATCCCGCTGGAATTGGAAGGCGTCGGCAATTTTCATCGGGTATCCGACTACTTAGAGCCTGTCCGTAGCTTTAACCCTATAGATTTCAAAAGATTATGTAAAAGAGTCGGAGTTATAGCGTGCTATTTTGGGTCAAAACCGTAAAATAGGTGTGTTATAAAATGTTTTGCGAATCATTTTTCCTTAAAAAAGGGAACACACCTATGCCAGAGATTTTACCCGTTCAGCAGTTGTTTGACAAAGGTATTCCGGAAGAATTTGGCTGTCTGGAGTATCGCCAGGAACGCCAGCAGTTGCTGGCCATGGACCAGATCATCCGCCACAGCGATCTGGAGCAGTTGTTTCTCCAGTATTTTCTCGACAAAGCTTACGCTGAAATGGCCATCGAGTACTTTGGCACTGACACGCCGGTTAAATTAACCCATACGGATCGCATGAATATTCGTGCCCAGGCCGTTTGGGCGTTACGGATGTCGATCCTGCGTAAGCGGCTGGGTTTGTCGTTGCGTAAATTTGCCGTGGCCTTGTCTCATAGCGAACTGTATCAGTGGTTTTGCGGCATTAACCGCTTTGATCTGCCCCGGATCCCCGGCAAAACCAGAATCAACGAGTTGGAAAACGCGCTTTCGCCTCAGTTAATCGCTCAGGCGGAAGAACTGTTTTTTCAAGTGGCCCAGGGTTCGGTTGTTTTGGAGGACCCCCTGGATTTCAGTCAGGCTTATTTTGACTGTACCTGCATTGGCGCCCACATTCATTATCCGATCGACTGGCTGCTGTTTAGAGATGCGACCCGTACCTTGATGAAGGCGACGGCCCGTATTCGTAAAGCCGGGATCCTGTGTCGCATGCCTTGCGAGCCGGCTAAGTTTATTTCAAACATGAATAAGCTCTGCATGGAGATGACCTATGTTAACCGCAAAAAGGGCGCGAAAAAACTGCGTAAAGCGGTTTTGCGAAAGATGAAAAAACTGATCCGGCGGGTCTTGAATCATGCGGAAAATCATCTGAAAAACCTGGAAAACCACTGGAAAAAGGCCGATATCGCTCTCGGTTCCGTCCGGCAAATCGTCAAACAGATTACCGGCGTGACCTGTCAGTTGGCCGCCGTGGTCAGGCAGGCTCACGAACGCATGATCGGCGAACGCAAGGTTGCCAATCCAGACAAGATCTTGAGCCTTTACGAGCCGGATATCCATGTGATCGTGCGCCGCAAGGCCGGCGCGGAGACGGAATTTGGCAACCAACTTTATCTGGCCGAACAATCCAATGGCTTAATCATGGACTGGAAGTTATTTCGTCAGCAAGGTCCCAGCGATGAAAAAATGCTTAAAGCCAGCCACCGGCGTATGGAAGAGAAGCTTGGTAATCAAGTCAAGCTGTTGGCCGGCGATCGGGGCTTCGACAGCGCCGGGAATCGCCAATACATGGAAAGTCACGATATTTTTAATGCGGTTTGTCCGCTCAGCCCGGCCTTGCTGAAGGAAAGGCTTCAGGAAGAGCCGTTCCGGCAGGCTCAGACTCGCCGCAGTCAGACCGAAGCCCGAATCAGCATCCTGAGCCATGGTTTTTGCGGGGCGCCCATGAAACAAAAAGGCTTTGATCACCGCCAAGTCCATATGGGCCTGAGCATTTTATCGCACAACCTCTGGGTATTGGCCAGAATTAAGCTGGCTCAAGAGGAAGAACGGGAAAAAGAACGACAAAAAGTGGCTTAAAACCACCCCGGCTTGCCCTGTTTATGGGGCTACTATGCGCAGAAATCGGAAAATCACCCGCTGAACGAAAATAACCTGGACGCCAGCCGTCATCTACTGATGATACGATTGAAAATCCGTCCTCCCAAAACCGCGGCTCACAAAATCCAAGAATTGCGGACAGGCTCTACTTATATCGCGGAGCTCAGCCAACTTCGGAAGGAATGCGGGCGCTGGAAAAATTTGGTATCAAGACCGTAGTCAACTTGCGTTCGTTCCATTCTGATCAGGATGAGCTAAAAGGAGCAGACTTGCTATATGAACACATCACCATGAAAGCATGGCATCCCGAACACAAGGAAGTGATTCGTTTCCTGCAGATCGTGACGGATCCAGATGCCGGACCGGTTTTTGTCCACTGCCAGCACGGGGCAGACCGCACCGGAACCCTGTGCGCAATTTACCGGATCGTAGAGCAGGGCTGGACCCAAGAAGAGGCAATCCAGGAAATGATTGAGGGGGGATTCGGATTTCATGGAATCTGGCAGAATTTAATTGATTATATCAATCAACTGGATATAGAAGCGATCCGTGCCGAACTGGCCAATGACTGGGAAAAATCCAGAGAATAACCTCTGTCTTTTATACGCATGTCGTAAAAGGCGGGATTCTCCATTAGAGAATCCCGCTTTATTTTTGGGACAGGCGGATCGCTATCAGTTAATTACTTTGATTTGCAGCCAGGTGGCATTATTGGATTCGCAAAATTCAGTAATACTACCGGTGTAATCCACAATCACACCCAGCCAGTAGGTTTGCCCAACGGTCAGATCGCCGGGAATCGTCACGGAATACTTGGTCGTATAAACATCGTCAGGCCCCATCTTGATCGTCCGGGTTTTGATCAGCCGGTCCAGAGTGGTGATGTTATCATTGGTGGAAATATAATAGGCCACTTTGATATTTTCCAGGGTGTAATAGCCATTGTTTTCCAGGGTGAATTGCGCCTGATACGTCCCGCCGGCACTGACATGAAATCGCAATGCCCCGGCATAGGTATCATTATAGATCACCGAGCCCCCCCCACTGCTATAGAGCTTACAGGGGATATGTTCGCTGTATTCGCCATCGGCATTGCCATATTTCCAATGGGTAGCGCCCAGGTCGTTTTTCTTGCTGGTGGTTGTCTGACCATAGAGATGAACTTCACCACGCCCGGCATCTTCACCGGCATAAAACCGCACTTTACCATTATTGGCATGGATATGGTCCCAGTCTTCCCCCATGATATTGTATTCATAATCGACATGAGCTAAACCCAGTACGTGACCAAATTCATGCATCGCGGTATTGCCCCAGGGCCGCCATTCGCCGCCATAAGGGGTCTTCGTGGATTGCGTGTTTGTCTTGGACCACTTTACATCACTGTCAAAAACGACATCCGCTTCAATGAATCGTGCGGAAATCGCGTTATAGGTATAGATCGTGCGCGCCGGGGCGCCATCCAGCACACTCTGTTTATCAGTGAACCAGATTTCATTCTGGCCATTATAACGACCAACGTATTTTTCGTTCCAGTTGCGGATACCAAAAGTAAAATTGCCCGGTGCCTCATTCCAGCGGGCGTTCGCCTCCTGGAGTTCTTCCCGCCAGCCAGTGCCGGACTGGAAACTGTTTTTGCCTGCGCGCCAGTTCATGGCTTTGCCACCCCAGATCAGGTTTTTACCGCTGGCATGGTAATGGTCGTAGGCGTAACTGGTTGAAACCATACCCGCCAGTGAGATGGCGACAATCAAATAGAAGTTATGATATGATTTTATCGTATTCATAGTTAAGTCTCCTTGTATTTATTTTGGCTTAAGCCATTATTTTTATTAGAATTGCGGACATCCCGAACCCAGGCATGACAACCAGTCAATGGACATCTGTTTCAGATCGTAAAGGTCAACAATACAGTCCGGTTTGTCTTCGGGGCCGGAGATATCAGCAGGAATTCGACCGCCGGCAAAGATCTCACGTTCACATGGGGTCGTCGGCAATACCGGATTGCCCCCGGTTGTCCGGGTTAACTCGGCTTCCAGCAATTCAGCCTCCAAAATTTCACGCCGTTTCGCTTCAGGCAGTTCATCCAGCCACGGCCGGGCTACTGGTTCCGGTCCCGGTTCCAATCCCAGACCAACCAGGCCACTTTCATCCAGAGGTTCAATTATAAAAGGTTGTGATGGATCGGCGCTCACTGCCGGAGGCAATAAACGGAGTTGTTCTGGTGTATATAGCTCTGCTACTACCAGATGTAGAAACTGGCTAAACTGAGACGCCTGGAAATGTGGGCCTTTACGTACAGATCGTTCGGGCTGCTCGTTATTGGCCGGATCATTATATTCGTTTTCTTCCATAATGACATCCCGCTCCAGTTGGTAATTGCCAATGGTAAACGTATGAACATCCGGCAGATAATGAAACTCACCGGTATCGATCTCTCCGGCATTCTGTTCATCCGGAAGATAAACGATTTCAAAACCGCGGTCCGTATAGACCATGGGTGGCTCTGTCGGTTTATTGGGATCACTTAAAATTCGATACCTCCCATTTTCCGCTTTCACCAGCGGACAACCATACACGGTATTATTTTTGACAAAAAGAAAGTCCTGGTCTCCAAGATCCATATGAGGATAAGTTGGCACAAACAGCACTTCTTCAGGGTGTTCCTGAGACGGACCACCCAGTAACCGTAACGTGATCTTATCTGTGGGACCGGCACCGGGAATTTGCGGCGGATTACCCTTAATTATCTCATCAATCTGATAAGTAACGAAGGTATGGGGGGTACTGGAACCATCCTGATAGACCGGCAAGCCATCCTCATAGGCCGGCGCGGTCCCGTCGAGCTGCATTACCTTGTCAGCATCTCGATACTGGACCCCAATGACATGACCACGAAATATAAATTCCGCGCTACGGACCTGCTCACGAATGTTGGGGCCCGATGACGGTTCAAGATGAGCCCAGGTCAACTGCCCCCAAACCAGCAGGAAAAGAATGGCTAACATCCATTGGATCTTCTTTTTGGTTTTCGATCTCATAATATATCCTTTCCAAATAAAATTGTTAAGTTTTTCTAAGCCAAAACAGAATTACCTGGCTGGAGGCGCTGTGAAAACCGACACAGAACCCCCCAGCCCTTATACTATAAAAAAGCATTATCACTAACTCCCTGATATTCTGCGTCTTCCGACAACTGATAAATTATTCTCAGCCACCCAACAAAAGTCAAATTGAGTGCAAAAAGTTTTTAGAATCTATTTCCGACATGGAATTGAAATTTGATACCGATATGAATATGATAAAAAAACCATGACAAAATTTATGCCCCAATCCATATTGCCTGAAACCATTCGAATAACCGGCTCTATGATGGACTGGTTGTTTCCTCCACGCTGTGCCGCCTGTGGCTCTCCTCTGGAACGTGCCGGCGATACGATTTGTCAATCGTGCTGGATGGCATTGAACGAATCGATCGCCTTAACCGGCTGTCCCACCTGTGGTAAAACCACCGGGGCTTATGAATTGACAGGAGATCGCTGCCATTTTTGCAGGGATAGCCGGCCAGTAATCGACAGAACCATACGGATTGGAGAATATGCTTCCCCGCTTAAAGAACTGATCGTGTCATTCAAATTTAACCGCCAGGAACACCTCGACCGGTACCTGGGACAATTAATGGCATCAGCCCTGTCAGGCAGACCCGAACGCCATGAAATCGATTGTTTTATACCGGTCCCTTTGCACTGGCGAAGAAAACTGGCCCGGGGTTATAATCAATCGGACCTGCTGGCCCGGGCGCTCAGCGCCGAATTAAAACGAAACGGTATGACCATCCCCGTAAGACACGATCTGGTTCGGTTGAAAAACACAGTTCCCCAGGCTCAACTCCCTGCCGGAAATCGCAGAACAAATTTGCGCCGGGCGTTCGCGTTACGCTACGGCTCTCATATAAAAGACCAAACCGTTTGCCTGGTCGACGACGTCACGACTACCGGCGCCACCTTAAATACAACTGGACGTCTGCTGAAACGCGCCGGCGTCAAAAGGGTCTTTGCCATCGTGATCGCAGCAACCACGGATACCCGGTAATAAAAGCACCGCCAGGCAATCCTTGCTTGCTTTATTCTGAACGTCAGGTACAATACAGGTTAATTTGTCAGTATTCAATAAAACCACCAATTGGACACCGTATATGTACAGGGATCAATCTCTTGGATTTAAACCGATAAAATACCTCATTGTCGTAACCTGTGTTCTGTCGGTTCTTTTGTTCTGGCCGAATCCAATCCCGGGGCAAACGGTCAACGCTGCCGATGCGGTTTCCGGGAATGCGTTTAATGGATCTCCTGAAACAGGAGCATCTTCTGAAACCCTGACTTCTTCCAGTGACAGTTCGGCAAATATGACTCCCAAAATCACTCTGGAAACGATTGAAGCTTTAAAAAAACAAGGATTGGAAGCGGGCGACCTGACAGATGAAGTAAAAAAAACGATTTCTGATGCCTGTGACAAGGCATCATTCGATCTGAAATTCGCTGGTGAATTGCTGGCAACCCGCGATAAATTCATGGCAATCCGCCAGAAAGCCCCGGCCGAACTGGAAGAGATCAAGAAGATCCTGGCAACCCAAGAAAATGGCACACCAGCCGATCAAAACCTTGCGGCCATGACGCTGGATGCCAAAGAGCAAAAACTCAAAGAGGTTCAGGCCGAACTGGAAGCCGCCCGCAAACGCGCTTCAGAACTGGACAATGAGCCTAAATTTCGCTCTGAACGTCTGGCCAAAATGCCAGAGGAAGTCAATAATGCCCGTACTCAACTAAGCCAGATCGAAACCCGTCTGGCCCAGATACCCGCCGACATGTCGATTGTGGACCGGGCCAACCACTATATGCTGCTGGCCGGCCAGCAACGTTATCAAAACCGGCTTGAAGCCAACCGGGAAGAACAATTGTTTTATGATGCCACTACTGAGTGGCTGACCGCCCGGCGGGATCTGGCCGCGCGGAAAGTACGTGAACAGGAAAAAACCGTGGCCTACTGGCAGGACCAGGTCAGTCAGGCACGCAAAGTAGAGGCCCAGAAAACCACGGAAAAGGTGCTTCAGGAAAGCAATGTTACCGTTTATACCCATCCCATTCTGAAGGACTGGTCGGACAAAAACCTGGCTTTGGCCCAGTATCAAAAAAACCTGATCGATAAAATCGATACCGCCACCCGGTTGACCACCGCCATTAAGGATGAGGCCGCCAGGCTGGAAAAAACCTTTGAAGATGTCCGGACCCGTTTAACTGCAGCAGAGGGAGTCAATAATGTACTAGGGGTGATGCTGCTCACTAAACGAAATGAATTGCCGGACATTTCCACCAACCGTCAAAGAATACGTGACCGGGCCCGTGAGAGTTCCCAGGTTTTTATGGACACCAATGATTACGATGACGCCTGGTCTGAGTTGAAAGATATTGATCGAAAAATCAATGAGAATATCGCCGCGGCAGATCCGGTCATCCCGGAAAATCAAAAAAGTTTTGTTTCCGATGAATTACGGAAAGTATTGAATACCCGGAAGGAAATTTTACAGAAAATAGTTGGTTATCTCCAGCAATACGCTTCCGTTCTGGCTTCTCAGGACGCGGCAGAACAACAATATGTCAATCGGACGGATGAATTTATCCGGTTTACCGATGAGTACATATTATGGGTTCGCAGCGCCTTTCCTATCCGGCTCAAACGCGATACGATCGATGCCTTCAAGGCGCTACGCTGGCTGGTCACCCCGGATAACTGGCGTATGGCGGTTCAGGATATCTGGCTCGATTTTCGATTAAATCTGCTGGTCTATATCCCGATGTTACTGGCCCTGATCAGCTTGTATTTTGCCCGCCGTTCGATCTGTTGCCGGATCAAATTGATTTCTGACAACGTAAACCACTCTTACTCTGACAATTTCATGTTAACCGTCAGAGTGGTGCTTCTGACCGTACTGGCGGCGGCTCCTGTGACTTTACTGTTTTTATTCCTGGGGTGGCGATCTCAGACATTTCTGGGCGCTGGTTTTTCCCGATCGCTCAGCGCGGGCTGCCTGTCGATCGTCAAACCGCTGGCTCTTCTGGCGTTGGCGCGTTTTTTCTGTATGGAAACCGGCCTTGGTATAGCCCACTTTCGATTACCCATTGATAAACTACGCTATGTCAACCGGGTTATTCAACTCATCGGACCGTTGTACTTGCCCACCCTGTTTATTATCGCCTTGGTCCAAAATCAAAATGAAAATGACAACTGGTACAATTCACTCGGCCGGTTCGCTTTCATGTTCTGTCAGATCCTGTGGTTATGCGCCATTGCCATGCTGGTTAATCCGCGCGGTCCGCTGTTACGCGCCTACTACGAAAAAAACATGGACAAATGGGCTTACCGGCTTCGATACATCTGGTTTATTCTACTGGCGACATTACCGATCGCGTTTATCACCGCCGCCTGGATTGGCTATTTCTACGGCGCCGTCCAGGTTTTTTCGAATCTGGCTATGACCGGCTATGTCATACTGGCAGTTTTATTCCTGCGCGCACTGCTTTTTCGATGGCTGTATATTATCCAGTTACGGCTGACCTATAAGGAACGCATGCGTAAACTACAGGAAATGAAACGTAAAATTGCCGAACAGGCATTCTCTGAGAGCAAACCGGATTCACGCTCCGAAACGGCCTCGTTATCAGATGAACTGGCGGAAAAAATGCCCGACACCAAAGAGATTATCGGCTCGATCTCACACCAGGCCCGGGCTTTACTCCAGTCGGTTTTGATCCTGCTGGCCGTCGTTGGGACCTGGCTGATCTGGAAAAACTTTCTGCCAGCCCTGAATGCCTTTCAGAAAATCGAGCTCTGGGCCAAGGGCACTGAAGACGCGGTGACTCTCTGGAACCTGCTGCTGGCCCTGGTTATAGTCGTTATGACCATGGTCGCGTCAAAAAATGGTCCCGGATTGATCGAAATCGTGTTCCTGCAACATATTCCCCTGGACCGGGGCGTCAGGTTCGCGATTACCACGATCACCCGCTACCTTATCGTGATTATTGGAGTGAGCCTGTTTTTCACCGAGTTGGGAATTGGCTGGTCCAAGGTGCAGTGGCTGGTGGCCGCGTTATCAGTTGGGTTGGGTTTCGGTTTACAGGAGATTTTTGCCAACTTCATTTCCGGCTTACTGATCCTGTTCGACCAGCCAGTTCGGGTAGGGGATATTGTTACGGTCGATAACACGACCGGCATGGTCACTCGTATCAGTATCCGCGCCACGACGATTACCGACTGGGACCGTAAGGAGTATATTGTCCCCAATAAAGAGTTTATCACCGGGCGATTGCTCAACTGGACCTTAAGCAACAGCATTAATCGGGTGGTGATCAATGTAGGCATCGCTTATGGCTCCAATGTGGAACTGGCGTTAAAACTGATGCGTCAAGTGGCCCTGGATCATCCGCGCGTCTGCAAGGATCCGGAACCGATCGTCGGATTCGAAGGATTTGGCGATAGTTCTCTTAACCTGGTACTGCGTATCTACCTGCCCGATATCGACAACCGCCTGCCGGTGATCAGCGATATGCATAACGGAATTGATCAGGCGTTCCGTAAAAACGGGATCGAGATTCCCTTCCCGCAACGGGATCTGCATATCCGGGGTATTCCTTCGGAATGGAAACAGCCATACCCTGAACCCAAGACAGATTAAAAAAACATATTGTTATTGTCTTAAGAATTGGTCATAGATTCCTGTGATAAAGACATTATTTTTGGCTTGTTTTGATGATATAATGATCCGTTCAGATGATTTTACTTGCATTTAGCCATTTTTCAGGATATCAAATAACCATTGGCCAAGTCGTTAGTTAAACCTCGTTCGGAGTCTATACAATGAAAATTGGTGTAACCAGGGAAATTAAAACCCATGAATATCGTGTTGGTATGACACCCGCCTGTGTCAAAGCTTACTGTGCGCGCGGCCATCAGGTCATGGTGGAACAGGGCGCCGGAGTTCAGGCGGGTTTTGAGGATAATGATTATATTGCCGCCGGCGCGACGATTACCGATGACAAAAAAGCGCTTTTTGATGCCTGTGAGATGATCATCAAAGTCAAAGAACCGTTACCGCAGGAATTTGACCTGTTTCACGAAGGTCAGATTCTGTACACTTATCTGCATCTGGCGGCAGACAAAGCGCTTACCGAAGAGCTACTGAAACGCAAAATCAAGGCCGTTGCCTATGAAACCATCGAAGCCGCTGATGGCTCACTGCCCTGTCTGAAACCAATGAGTGAAATTGCCGGGCGGCTTTCGATTCAGGAAGGCGCTAAATATCTGGAAAAACCGTTTGGCGGCCGGGGGATCCTGCTGGGCGGCGTGCCGGGCATTCTGCGCGGGCGGATCGCGATCCTGGGCGGCGGCATTTCCGGCACCAATGCCTGCAAAATGGCCGTTGGCATTGGCGCCGATGTAACCGTGCTGGATGTCCATTCCAGCCGGCTGTCTTATCTGGATGATATCTTTGGCACCCAGATTACAACATTATATAGTAACGACGCCAATATTGAATATGTCCTGGAGCATTCTGATCTGATCATCGGGGCGGTGCTGATCCACGGCGCCAAAGCGCCCCATCTGATTAAACGCGAGCATCTGAGCATGATGAAAAAGGGAGCCGTGATTGTGGATATCTCTGTCGACCAGGGCGGTTGTACCGAAACCACCCGGCCCACAACCCATGACAATCCTGTCTATATCGTGGATGGCATCGTTCATTACTGTGTAGCCAATATGCCCGGAGCGGTTGCGCTGTCCTCCACGCTGGCGCTGACGGGTACGACCCTGCGCTTTGGCCTGCTGATCGCCGAGCACGGCTTCGAAGCCGCCTGCCGACACTCACGTGAAATTGCCCTGGGAGCCAATCTCTATCTCGGCCAGTGTGTCTATGAAAACGTCGCCCACAGTCTGGAGATACCTTATACGCCGCTGGAAGCAGCATTAAGATAGAAGCGCTAAATCCAGAAACTCCCACGCGGGCGGAACAGCAATTATTCCCCAATACAGAATAGATAATGCTCTGTTCGAATCAGCAACCGATTCGAGACGGCGATTGGGGATGCGATGATTTTATCTTTCATATCGATTTCTGAAATGATTTTGAATTCATCTTTCAGTTCCAGCACGAATACCATTCCATCCTCACGGGTGGTGTACAGATGGCCGCCGGCAACCAGGGGTGAGGAATAGTAATTTCCCCGGCCTTTGGGAAAGACGCCGTTCCAGTAATCCTTGCCGGTTAGCGGGTTGATGCAATTGATTTTACCCCGGTCATCCACCAGGTACACCCGCCCCTGATATTCCGTGGGACAGGGGATAAACGGCCCGATATCATCACGCTGCCACAAGCGGTGGGTAGCGGTTACATCGCCGCTGCCGCCCATTTTAATACCGTGCAGGCGGGGTTGATTGCGGTCGGACCGGCCACAGGATGTTACCACCACATCGCCAACGATGGTAGGCGAACCAACCGAAGGCCAGTAACGCAAACCCTCGGGATTAAAATCGCCGCAGGACCAGAGTAGTTTACCATCTGCGACTTTATACGCGGTGAGATGATGACCGCCCCAGACCAGCAGGGCTTCGGTTCCCTGGCGGGTATAAACAACAGGAGTCGTATAGCCCTGGCGGCCTTCCTGGGCTGTTTCATAGTTGCGGGGCACTTTCCAAACCACATCCCCTGTCATTTTGTTAAATGCCGCAACCCAGGAATCGCCATCGTGCATATGAGCCATTACGACATAATCCCTGGTCACAACCGGCGATGTCCCGAAACTCCAGTAACGGCTGTCTTCGCCATATTTTTCGAACAGGTTCATCTGCCAGCGGATCGAGCCATCCAGCTCAAAAGCCGCAAAATTACCACTCTTGAAAATAGCAAACACACCCTTGCCGTCAGTGACGGCTGACGGGTTGCTGCCGGAACCGTTTTGATGCTTACCGGCCGATTCGGGTCCCAGCGCTTTCTGCCAGAGCGGTTTGCCGGACCAGTCATAAGCCAGAACGGTATCCTGCCCATCCACCCCGCTGGTCAGAAAGATTTTCTGATCCCAGACCACCGGCGTCGAAAACCCTTTGCCCGGTACCTCCGTTTTCCAGAGCGGCTTTTGCGGATCCCACTGGATCGGATAGGTTCCTGAAGTAACCGTATTATTATAATCAGGCCCGCGCCAGTTGGGCCAGGAATCTTCTGCGTTGGTTATATGAATTGCCAGCAGAATGAAACACGCCATAATATAAAGAATTCTTATCATTTACTTTCCTTTTATAAAACATGGGCAGTCTTAAGTTTCATAAGTCATTAATTGTATTACACAACCCAATTGCATACGGTTTATTGCATAATATCAGAACAAACAGCAGCCCATACTTGATAAAACGTGTTTTTTCATTGAACTGGAACTTCGTCAGAATTCCATTCAATACCCCAATGTTTCCAACTCCGCCCGCCATTGTTCTCGCTGTGCTTCGACATCATCGCCGATATCGCTGGGCAATAACTGTTTGTGCGTACAATTCAGCAGCGCTTGCAGGTATTGAATCTGGCGCGTTTTGGCGATATCCGGCAGGAGGCGGTTGCGAATCAGGTTGAATATTTCTTCATCGTCCAGTTGTTCCCGGTCCGATTCGGCCGCCAGTTCGCGTCGAACCGCATCGAATGCCGCGGCGGAATAGCCGCGGGTTAAGTCCGCCACCTGGTCGACCAGTTCATTCGAGGGATTTTTAATCACACTGCCCAGCACCCAGCGGACAAAGGCATCGTGATCATCGCCTTCCGGATCGAGTACGGGAATAATAATATCCCCGGCCCGGCCCGGCCGCCGCAGGTCTGGTGATAACCGGTCGATCCGGGCGGTCATCAGCAGCCAGATCACCTTGCCGCGCAGTTTGGTATCGGACATCATCGACTGGATTTTACCGGTCAGCCGGCGTTCGGTCTCGTGCGTTTCACCGCCGAGGCCGCCAAACTGGGTGTCAGCCTCATCCACAAAGATCAGCGCCTTACCCAGCGCTTCCAGAACGCGCCGCAACCGCTCGAAGATGATATCCGTTTCGCCAAACCATTTACTGCGCAGGTTTTTCAGGACCAGCACGACAAAACCCAGTTCCCCGGCCACTGCCTCAAAGATGAAGGTCTTACCCGCGCCCAGCGGCCCGGCTACTGCGGCGCCCGAGATGCCGGCCTTGCCGGTTTTCTTCAGGCGCGGAATAAAGGTATCCTTCAAAAAGGCCTTTAAACGGGTATTACCCACCACCTGCTTGAGCGTATGGCTGGGACGGCTGAATTCCACCACCTCCTCCCCCAATTGCGCCTGGATAAATTCCTGAACCTTGGCTACCACATCCTCGGGCTGTAAGGTCTGGCCGGTATAAGCGGTTAACTTCAATAATTGCATCAGCGCGTGGATGCTTAATCCGGCGGTAAGTTCGGCCAGATCAGTCTGGCTCGACCAAAGCTTCAGGCCTTCTCCGGCAGGATGATGATTTTTGAACCAGGAAATGAAGTAGCGCCGATGATCCAGGTCCGGCGCCGGCACTTTCACCTCCAGCAACTGGGGCAGCCGGGTAATTTCCTGGTTCAGCGCCATTTTCGATTCAGTCAGCAGGATGACCGAATCGTTTCCGGTCATAAATTCCGGATCGCAGAACCAGTCGCGGCAGATCATGACCCGTTTACGGTCGGCCTCCGACAAGCGCGGAATCTCACCCTGGGGAATCAGAAAATCGGCCCCTTCGATCAGGATGATCAGGTTCTTTTTGAATAGCGGTTTACCATTGTGTTGCGCCCGCGAAATGATGCAAAACTGCCGCAGCATCTCGAGCGCTGAAGTGGGATTGGCCAGCGCCTCATGCAACGCATCGTCAAACTGGCGTGCCAGACTTTGCCGGTCGGCCACGGGTTCCCCGGCCAACTTACGGATCGCCAGTTCCTGAGGGCTGTACCCGGATACCATCGTCACCCAGGCGTCACGCAACTGTTCGGCCACCTCGGGATTCACCACCCGGATCGGACCGTTCAGTTCATAAACCACCAGCGCGAACTGCGCCAGATCCTGAATATTCCAACGCGAAACCAGATACTCCAACAGCAGCATATAGCGCCCGCCGGAGCTTTCATCCGCTTCATCATCCGCACGATAGAACCAGTCGTGAATATTGCCCGTTAATACAATACTTCTCGTCTGGCCGGCGTTCAGCATCCGCTCCAGATCACGCTTAAATCCATAGCCGGGTATTTTGTGTGCCATAATCTATTAATATTGAGTTTCTTATTCTTCTTCCGGCAGCTTGGGCGCAGCTTGCGGCGCTTCGGAAGTTGGAGTGACTTTGGTACTGCCCAGTCCGATTCCTTTCAGGAATTCGGCGTTCTGGGTATGGCGTACGGCGGCTTTTTTCAGTTTTTCACGCTGGACCTTGGTATCGGCACCGGCCAGCCGCGTTGCGGCCTTGGCGCGCCCTTCCGCTTCGTTACGCTGTTGACGCAACCGGGCCAGCGTATCGTCGGCTCCGCCAGTTGAGATACCAGACAAGGCTTCGTTTATCTTATCGATCTGCTGGGCCGCCGCAATACTGGCTACCGTTTCATGTTTTTCGGCTTTCAGTTTTTCCACTTCTCGCGCCAGTGACTGGGCCTGGGCGATATTCTGATCGATGGACGCCTGTAACGTATCCAAGTCTGCTTCCAGATCAGCGATCCGGGCTTTTTTCTCCACCAGCGTGGTCGAGGCGTCAGTAAACGCCGCCTGATATTGTACGACCTCACTATCCTGTAGGATCTGGTCTTCTGTCATTCCCTGGGCTTGCAATGCCTGTACCCGTTCGCCGGCCAGTGCCTGGGCACCGGCTTTTTCCTGTTCCAGTTCCAGAACTTCATCCGTCAGCAGTTTGACTTTCTGTTTTTTGGATTCCTGCTGGCCCATCAGATCGCCCACGGCATTTTTGACCAACTGGGCGGCCTTGGCCTTCTCGCGGATCACTTCATCGTAATCCAGTCCCACGACCTCCGGGTTCCGCTCGATCGGTTCACTGAATTTCACCAGTCCAAGGGTCAAAACCGATGCGATAGCCCGGAAAAAACGGGAAAAACCATGTGCTAAACGTCCCATGCGATACCTCCAGTTAGAAGTAGTATTTATATATCATTATATCTATTCTGTTTATCATACAATTATGAAATAAAATATCAATCATAAACGCCAGTTACTCGCCTTTACGCCTTAATCATTTTCTTTCATTCTCCGGAAGGGTGTCTTCCATGGTCTTTATAAACTCCTGTCCCAATCCTGCTGCGTTCATACGTTCTTCGACACTCCGGGCGATCTCCAATTGATCCAGCATCTGCTGACCCATCTGGGTTACCTGTTCGGTTGCCAGTGAACTCGCAGCCACAGTCTGAATTTTATCCAGAACCTGCTTTAATATTTCCACACCAGCAATGGCCTCCGATAACACCGCTTCACGTTTCGCCAGAATCGACTGTCGAATTTCCTGGGAGGCCGCCTGACGGGCCGGTTCATTAAAGGTCAGTGATTGACGCAATAGCTGGATACTCTGTCCAATCATCTGGTGAACAGTATCACCCAGTTTCTCCCCCGAGACATTCTGTTCCATACCTGCCAAGCCGGCCTGACTGAATGCGTCTGACAGGGCCCTCAAATCTCTTAGGGTATTTTCAGTGCGGGGATCGTCATCCCGCCTTAGTTCGCGTTCCAGTTTGTCGAGTTGACGGTTTCTCTCCCGGATGGCCTGTCGATCCACTTCCTCACGAATCTGCCGATCAATTGCTTTATTACCCAGCAGCATGGAACCGGCAAAATAGAGACCGCCTCCTGCCAGGACGCCCAACCCCAACCATAAAAAGAATGTTCCTAATCCCAAGCCATAGAGCACCAGCGACACCACGCCAGCCAATCCAGTCAGTGAAAAAAACCGCTGTTTGATCAATTTATAAAAAAACCGCTCTTTGTAGTAGGCGTTATCCATATTCATCATTTTTAAAGTAAGTCGCTGCCAAATTCGATGCCGGATCTATCATCCATAACAAACTGCTATTGTATTATGGTTGTCGAAAAAGCTGGTGGATATTACGATTAATCATAACCCATCCCAGTGGATTGGGCAAGCCTAAAGGAGCAATATAAGCGACTGCAATATACATACTTATGCCCGATGGACTTATTCATCGGTTCAAATATATTATTATTAAAACATATTGGTGCGCCCAAACAACACCTGTCAAAATCGTAATCCTGCACAAAATTGCGGTATTTTGATACATTTAAGTATTGTTTAGCAACTGACTTATCACTTATCATGCCGTTGAAGGTCAAAACGAACGTAATTTAGCATTCATACTGTAAATTGATAGAGCGTACTTATGAAGTTTGAAGGAGTTTTATAATGAAATCCAGGCTATCAGGTTTTATCATTTCGATTGCCTATACAGTTGTTGCATCCTCTGTTATTGCCGAATCCGTCAGCCTTTCCGGCAACTGGCAGTTCGGGTTAGATCCTGATTGCGATCATAATTCGCACCAACTGATAACAAAATCACTGGTCGATACGATCCAACTACCCGGCGTTCTAACGGCTCAAGGTTTTGGGGATCCGGTTAGTATGGAAACCCAATGGACCGGTGATCTGCGCCAATCGTGGTATACCGATCCTTACTATCGCCAATACCAAACCAATGAGAATTTTAAAATACCGTTCTGGCTCCAGCCTGATCGTCATTATGTTGGGCGGGCCTGGTATCAACGTGAGATAAATATCCCCTCCGACTGGACCGGAAGACGGATTGTCCTGTTTCTAGAACGACCCCACTGGCAGACCACCGTCTGGCTGGATGGCCAGTTGATTGGTTCCAACAATCGCCTCGCAACACCGCATCAATACGATCTGGGCTCCCAAATCTCATCCGGACGCCACCGCCTGACGATTGCGGTGGATAACAGCATGGTGGTCAATGTCGGACCCAACTCCCACAGTGTATCCGATCATACCCAGGGTAACTGGAACGGAATCGCCGGACGTATCGAACTGCGAGCAACACCAAAAGTCTGGATTGACGACCTGCGGGTATTTGCGCAATACGATCCGCGTCAGGTTCGCGCGGAAATTACTATTGGCAACCTTACGAGAGAATCGGTTTCGGCAACCCTTGATCTGTCGGTAAATGGCCGGTTCAATCGCCAGGTACGCGTATCCTGTCCCTCAGGCACTTCCAATCAAAGTGTTACGATCCCAATGGACAACAGTCTGGATGGCTGGGATGAATTCCACCCGAATCTTTATCCGCTGAAGGTCAGCTTGAATTCGAATATCGGAACCGATGAAAAGATGGTTCAATTCGGCCTGCGTGACCTGAAAACCATTGATACCCGATTCACTCTGAACGACACCCCGATCTTCTTACGCGGTACCCTGGAATGCTGTATCTTTCCGCTTACCAGCCATCCCCCCACGGAAGTCAGTTACTGGAAAAAAGTCATCAACGCCTGCAAAGCCCATGGTTTAAACCATATCCGTTTTCATTCCTGGTGTCCACCGGAAGCGGCTTTCATCGCCGCCGATGAATTGGGTTTTTATTACCAGGTGGAATGTTCCTCCTGGGCTAACCAGGGCGCTACCATTGGTGATGGGAAACCGCTTGATCAATGGCTCTACGATGAAGCCGATGCCATTATCCGGGCTTATGGCAATCACCCATCCTTTATGCTCATGGCTTACGGCAACGAACCGGCTGGGAAAAATCACAAACAATGGCTGACTGATTTTGTCACCCATTATCAACAGAAAGACTCGCGCCGGCTTTATACCTCCGGCGCAGGTTGGCCAGTGATTGAAGTCAGCGATTATCACAGTTCTCCCAACCCGCGTATCCAACGCTGGGGAGAAGGGCTCAAGAGCATCATCAACGGTCAACCACCACGCAGCGATTATGATTGGAGTCCATTTGTCCAGTCCCACAAAGACGCACCAGTGATCAGTCACGAAATCGGGCAGTGGTGTGTTTACCCCAACCTGGATGAACGCGCCAAATATACCGGTCTGCTCAAGGCGAAAAATTTCGATGTTTTTGCCGATCAACTCAAGCGTCACGGTATGATTGACCAGGCACATGATTTCCTTATCGCTTCCGGCAAACTCCAGACCCTCTGTTATAAAGCGGATATCGAAGCCGCCCTTCGGACTCCCGGTTTTGGTGGATTCCAACTGCTTGATCTGCATGACTTTCCCGGCCAGGGTACGGCGCTGGTGGGCGTACTGGATCCCTTCTGGGATTCCAAAGGTTATGTTACGGCTGAGGAATACGCCGGCTTTGCCGGGCCGGTCGTACCTCTGGCCCGCCTGCCCAAACACATTTATATTGAAGGGGAACTGCTTGAAGCTCCGGTCCAACTGGCTCAGTTTGGTCCGGATGATCTTAAAAATACTACTCCGCTCTGGACCATTACGGACCAGAAGGGTACAGCGATTGCCAAAGGAAAACTCGCCACACAAAATTTTTCCCGCGGGTACCTGTATGATCTGGGTACAATTACTACCATACTCCCGATCAATCCATCAGCCCGGAAGCTAACTCTCATGATCTCAGCTGACAATCAGCCCTGGGCTAATCACTGGGATATCTGGGTTTATCCTCGCAAGGTATCAACAACACCTGCTGATAATCAGATACTGATCGCCTCTGAGTTGAATACTGAAACTGAAAACCATCTCCGCAAGGGCGGCAAACTACTCTGGCTACCGGAATCAACACGTATCAAAGGTGATCCGGAACGGGGCAAAATCGCACTGGGGTTTTCTTCCATATTCTGGAATACGGTCTGGACTGATTTTCAGCCGCCCCATACCCTGGGTATCCTGTGCGATCCGACTCACCCTGCCCTGGCTGAGTTTCCCACGGAATTCCACAGTAACTGGCAATGGTGGGAAATTATTCACGGAGCCGCGCCTTTTATTCTGACCGGCCAGCCGGTCCATCCCACGGTTCAGGTCATCGATGACTGGGTGACGGCCCGTAAGCTGGCCCTGGTTTTTGAAGTCCGGGTTGGTAATGGCAAACTGCTGGCTTGCAGCGCCAACTTAAGCGATGATCTCGACTCCCGGCCGGTGGCCCGCCAGTTGCGCGCCAGCCTGCTCGCCTACATGTCCGGCAACCACTTTGATCCGGCGACCTCCATGAGTCTCGAACAACTTCAAGACCTTTGTGTAGAACCGACCCTGCTGCAAAAACTCAACGCCCAGGCCACTGCCTCCAGTGAGCAGACAGGCTATGAAGCAACCAACGCAATTGATGGAGATCCTGCCACGATCTGGCATACCCCATGGAATCCGGATGCCCCGATGCCGCATGAGGTGATTGTTACCCTGAAATCTCCCATAGAAATAGCGGGCCTGACTTACCTGCCCCGTCAAGACATGGCCAATGGCCGTATCGCCCGCTACGAAATCGTACTAAGCCTGGATGGTCAGACCTGGACTAATCCCGTTGCAAGTGGTCAGTGGCCAGACAGCCCTAAACTTCAGACCATCCGTTTCAATCGTAAATTTCGGGTACAGGCTTTTAAGCTTCGCGCCCTGTCCAGCGTTAACAATCGCCCCTATGCAGGAGCCGCTGAAATCGATATTCTACAAGATTAGCTCATCTGCAATACTGCCGCGTTTTAATCGTTAGCATGAAATTGTAAGTTCTGTAATATTCGAATCTGGAGAACAGATAACATGCTTAAAACCGGCCTGATCACCTGGTGGTCTTTCAACTTCCTGCTGATACTAGCAATGATATTAAGCGAGTCCGTAACTTCTGCTCAAACAGTCATTTCGATTAAAGAATCGCTTGATATCTCCCTGGTGCCCAGTGGTTTTCCGGTTGGATTCTGCCTGTTTACGCAGGGCAATCGCCAGTATGTCGCCTATTATGATGCGGAACATCGTATGACTGTGGCAACCCGTATGCTAGATCAGAACCGCTGGCAATACCGTACCTTACCGACTAATGTTGGCTGGGACAGCCATAATTATATTGTAATGGCCATCGATGAAGAGGGTTATATCCACCTGAGTGGTAATATGCATGTCACCCAGCTTATCTATTTTCGCACTTCCCAACCCTGGGATATCGCCACTTTCCAGCGTATTAGTTCTATGACCGGTCAGAACGAAACACGCTGCACATATCCTCAGTTCATGCGTGACGCTGAAAATCGGCTCATATTTCATTATCGTGATGGCAGCAGTGGTAATGGTAACGAGATTTATAATATCTATGACACGGATACCCAAACCTGGCGTAAATTGCTGGATCAACCTTTAACCGACGGGCAGGGTCAGATGAACGCCTATATGACCGGGCCATCGCGTGGGCCTGATGGCTGGTTTCATCTCGGCTGGGTCTGGCGTGATACGCCTGATTGTAAAACCAATCATGATCCTTCTTACGCCCGAAGCCGTAATCTGATTGACTGGGAGACGATCGATGGCCAGCCATTGAAGCTGCCGATTACTATCCAAAATCACAACACTCTCATTGAATCCATACCCTCAGGTGGTGGTATCATCAATGGCGCGTTACGAATCGGGTTTGACAGCCATAATCAGCCATTGGCATCCTACCATAAATTTGACCATAGCGGGAATACCCAAGTTTATATTGCCCGATTTGAGCAGGGGTGTTGGAATCCATATCAGATCACACAATGGGATTATCGCTGGGAATTCAGCGGAGGAGGTTCGATCCCGTTCGAAATCGGTCTTGGCGCGGTTGAGTCTGATGAAAATAGCCGGCTAAAATTGCCTTATCATCATATCAAAAAAGGGAGCGGATTACTGATTATCGACGAAAAAACTTTAAAACTAATTGGTATAGAAAAAAGCCCTTCACGTTATCCATCCAGTCTGGGCCGGCCCGAATCGACATTTCCCGGAATCAGAACCCGCTGGGCTGAAGATTCTGGTTCGTATCAACATCCCACCAACCGCTATGTATTGCGCTGGGAAACACTTTCTCAAAATCGTGATCACAAACCAGAGGGGCTGCTTCCTGATCCGGTCATGCTCAGGCTTTATTGTCTGTCGCAAAATTCAGACTAATAATCGATTTGAATGTCTTTATATTCCAATGGATTATGACCATAAGGGATAAATGGATAGACGCTTGACACATTTCATTTTTATTTTAAAATCATATCTAACACGTTGATTATAATTGAATTACTCTTACTCAAAGGGAACATTATGAAAACAACTGCCAAATTCAGCTGGATTATAATATTAAATCTGCTCGCTGCCTTGATCATTACGGGTTGCGCACAGAAACCGGACGCACTGGAGAGTGTCGATCCCAGTATCGGAGCTGTCGGGCATATCCTGCAACCAACCCGCCCCACGGTGCAATTGCCCAACCAGATGATCCGCATGTATCCGGACCGTCAGGATCATCTGGATGACCAGATTCGCGGTTTTCCGTTAACGATGATGTCTCATCGCCAGGGAATGTTATTTGGGATGATGCCTTATGTCGATGAATCTCCTAATAATCGACCGGTATCGGCGTGGGATCCAGAAAACGAGATTTCGACTCCGTATTATTATTCGGTCTGGCTGGAAGATTATGATACGACATTGGAATACACGCCGGGCGCTAAAACAGGGTATTTCCGCATGACTTTTCCGGAAAAAGGGACGCGTTATGTCCAACTCAAAACAATGCGGTCAGGCGGTTGGGAACAGTCAGGTTCCAATGCAGTAACTGGAATCGAGCAGTTTAGCGGTATGAAAGCGTTTGTTTACGGTCAATTCAATGAACCGTTTGACTTTACGGTTACGGACCAGAATAGGGATCGCAAAGGCGCGGTAGTCAGTTGGACTGCGGATAAGCCTACCATAATTGAGTTTAAATATGCCATTTCGTTTATCAGCCCGGAGCAGGCCAAAAAGAATTTTGAGAAGGAAATTCAGGATGTCGCTTTCGATAAAATGAAAGATTCCGCCAAACTGGCCTGGGCAAACGTCTTAAATCAGATTGAGGTGGAAGGCGGGACGGAAGCGTATCAGCGTACCTTCTATACAGCGCTCTATCGCTGTTATGAACGTATGGTGGATATTACGGAAGATGGCCAATATTACAGCAATTTCGACAAAAAAGTCCATAAAGCCGACCGGCCGTTTTATGTGGATGACTGGATCTGGGATACTTACCTGGCTCACCACCCGTTGCGGGCCATTCTACATCCTGATATGGAAGCGGATATGGTAAATTCTTATCTGCGGATGTATCAGCAGGGTGGCTGGCTGCCTACTTTCCCGATTTTGACTGAGGATCATCCCTGTATGAATGGATTCCATTCCACTATTACCATTCTGGATGATTATCGTAAAGGGATTATCGATTTCGATACCGCACTGGCTTTTGAAGCGATGAAGAAGAACGCGATGGAAGCGACCATGCTGCCCTGGCGTAACGGACCGGCCTGTCCGCTCGACAAGTTTTATGCTGAAAAAGGGTATTATCCGGCGCTGGCGCCTGGTGAGAAAGAGACCGAACCGCTGGTGCATGGGTTTGAAAAACGTCAGTCTGTTGCGGTTACGCTGGGCCATAGTTACGATGACTGGGCATTGGGGCAGTTTGCCGGTGATTTGGGCAAAACAGAGGATGCCGCCTATTTTGCCAAGCGAGCCAATAACTACAAAAACCTGTACTGGAAAGAAAAAGGCTTTTTCATGCCCAAGGATGACCAGGGCAAATGGATCGATATCGATCCCAAATTTGATGGCGGCATGGGCGGCCGGGAATATTACGACGAAAATAACGGCTGGACCTATCTCTGGCAGGTACAGCATGATATTCCGGGTTTGATTGAATTGATGGGCGGCAAGAAAAACTTCGAGAATCGTCTGGATCAACTGTTCCGGGAAGGACTGGGCCGCAGTAAATATGAGCTGTGGGCGCGGTTCCCTGATTTTACCGGTATTGTCGGGCAATTTTCGATGGGGAATGAGCCGAGTTTTCATATTCCTTATCTGTATAACTTTACCGACTCGCCGTGGAAGACCCAGAAAAAGATCCGTATGCTGCTGAATACCTGGTATCCGGATAATATTTTTGGCATTCCCGGCGATGAAGATGGCGGTGGGATGACGGCGTTTGTGGTCTTTTCAGCGATGGGCTTTTATCCGGTAACACCGGGAAAACCGATGTATACCATTGGCAGTCCGCTGTTTGAAAAGATTACCATTCATCTGCCCAATGGCAAGACCTTTAAGGTTTCGGCGCCAGGTTGCTCAACCACGAACAAGTATATCCAGGAAGCGCGGCTCAATGGCAAGCCGTTGATTAAACCCTGGTTTTCTCATGAAGAACTGATGGCCGGGGGTGAGTTGAAACTCATCATGGGTCAGAAACCCAATATGGATTGGGGCGTTGAATAAAAGACATTTTTCCATCAGATTGAATTCAACTGCAATCACCCGCGGTAGTTACGCCGCGGGTTTTTTATTGGCAGCGACAATGTGGTTATTTTAGCAAAAAATATCAAGCAGCCTATTCTTGAAGGGGTATAATGCAGCCATGAAACCACTGAAACAGACTACCCGGGAAGATTATGCCCGCCGGATGATGACGGTCTTGAATTATATCGAGGCGCATCTGGATGAGGAGATTTCACTGGAAGAACTGGCGGGAGTGGCTTGTTTTTCGAGTTATCATTTTCACCGGATCTTTCATGGCATGATTGGTGAGCCGCTGAAAAAGTATATCCGGCGGCTGCGGCTGGAACGGGCCGCGAGCCGTTTGAAAAGCAGTGCTTTTTCAGTCACCCAGATTGCCCTGGAGGCGGGTTATGACACCCATGAGGCCTTTACCCGCGCGTTTAATGGCATGTTCGGGATGGCTCCCAGAGACTATCGGGAAAACTATTCGCTGTTGGATGCGAATAACCATAAGACCATACACTTTACTATCGAGGCAGGTACAATGAAAGTTGACATTATCGAAATGGAACCTATGCAATTGGCGTGTGTCCGGCATGTCGGGCCCTATCATGAGTGCGGCAAGGCCTGGGAAAAGTTGTGTCTCTGGGCCGGTCCAAAGGGATTATTGCGGCCGGGAATACAGTTTCTCGGGCTGTGTTTTGATGATCCGGAGATCACGCCGCCGGAGAAGATTCGCTATGACGCCTGTATTACGGTTGATCCGGATTGTCCGGTTGACGGCGAGGTTTACCTGCAACAGACCGAAGGCGGCAGTTACGCGCGAGTCACCCATTTTGGTCCTTATGAAAAGCTGAGCCAGACCTATAATCAATTATGCGGCCAGTGGGTACCCGCAAAGGGATATGTGATCGCGTCCCGGCCGAGTATCGAGATGTATATGAACAGTCCGGAAGATACCGAACCTGAGGACTTGATCACGGATATCTTTATTCCACTGGAATAGCTCTGGCGCAGATTCGCTCAGAAATGGAATTAACACCTGTTATGGAGGCTGCAACAATGACCGAAAAGATCGATTTATTCAAGCAATACAAGGATGAGTACAAGGCCGGCAGTCAGCCGGCTCTGGCCGAATTGAGTCCGGCACAATACCTGACAATTGAGGGTCAGGGCGCACCGGGCGGCAAGAATTTTGAGGCGGCTATCGGGGCGCTTTACAGTATGGCATTTACGATCAAAATGACCCGCAAGGCGGCCGGGCTGGGCGATTATGTGGTGGCGAAGCTGGAAGCCGACTGGTGCTCGGATGATGGGCGGACACTGGATCAGGTCCCCCAGGAGCAATGGCGCTGGGCCATGATGATCCGCACACCCGACTGTGTAAAACAATCTGACCTGAATAAGGCGGTCGCGGCGATCCAGAGCAAGGGTAAAAGCGAGGCGGTGGATCGGGTGGTTCTGCAAAAATTACCCAAGGGCCGCTGTGTCCAGATTATGCATGTGGGACCGTATGACCAGGTGGGCCGCGCGATTGAACAGATGCATAATTTTATTGAGACCAACAGCCTGCAAGTTAGCGGCCATCATCATGAAATCTACCTATCCGATCCGCGCCGGGTGGAGCCGGAACGGCTTAAGACGATTTTACGGTGGCGGGTGAAGTAGGGTTGATTCAAAAAATCAATCTAAATCGCCACTGATTATTGTTAATTAAAACCGGCCATGTGTTTTTTGTGCACATGGCCGGTGATGAGTAAGCTTTAGAGATACTAAATGGTTCTTTTGGAATTTGTTAACGGCGTTTTCTGAGAGAGACCAGGCCGCCCAGTCCGAACAGGATGAGGGTGGCGGGTTCGGGAACGACTTCGAGGCTTAAAACGGGAACCATGTCCGCGTTGTAGTAGCTGCCTTCGAGTATGTTGTAGATATAGGTGGTTCCGCCGGCGGTCAGAATGAAAGAGACCAGGCCATCGGTATCGGCGGCGATAAACGAGGTGACATCGGCGCTGTAGGCGCCATTGCCAACGGTTGGATTGACGGTGTACAGGGCCACTGTCTTAGCGGCATCCAAGGCAGTGCCGCTGGCAGTGTCATTACCGGGAGCGGAGAACCAGTCAATGGTATCGGCACTCCAAGTTTCATCAACACCATCGTTCAAGCCGCTGACAACATATGACTTGTTATCGGTGATGGCATAGATGGTCAGGGTCGCACTGACAATCGGGTCAGTTACGCCGGAAATGTCAAATTGCAGCCAGGATTTGTTGGCATCCAGGGTATTCAGTTCCGGGTCATCATCCCATGTTCCGGCAGTACGGGTTTTGAGCCGGGTTTCAGAAACCCATACGCCGCTGTCGTTCTTATATTGAACGGCTTTGCCCTGGGTGGCAACGATGTCGACAATGGCCGCCTGCAAAAGTCCCGAAGCAAGGAACATGATAACGACCATACAGGATAGAATCGGTTTTTTCATCTTTTAATCCTCTCCATTAGATTTAGAAACACAAAGACTTACACACACAGAGTCTTTGGGCAACAAAACCAAAGACCATACGACAACACGAAAGGTTACTTTTATTTTATAAGATTCAGACCACCGGATCCCTTTTCTCAAATCATGAGATAATTTGACATTATGTCCGCCAGCGCGATTAACCCAATTTTCATCAGCAGTCTAAGTGACTGATAAAAATAAGATTACAATTTATGTGGCCAACGGGTACTTATCGCTCGTTTACATCTGTTTTCTGTATCATTCATTAATATCAATATTTATTGATTGCCCAGATTATCAACAGCTAACTTCAGAGGCGCGCAGGGATTAAGTGATGTCATCATTGCTATCGTGATGATTCCTGAAGTTACTGTCTGTCAGCCGGCTTTTTATCTGGTCATTTCTTTTCCTCCTGGATGGGGATATCGGCGGGTGGTTTGGTAGGGATGCCGAGGGCGTGGAGGGCTTCTTCGCCGTTCTGCTGGGAGAAGGTGTTGAGGGCTTCGTAGCGGTTGCAGGCGTAACTGAAGACCTGGTCGTCAGTTACGCTGTGGTCTTTCATCAACTCAGGCAGGCGGTCTTTGATGTATTCGGGGGCCAATTTGGCTTCGCTGGGGTGCGTGGGGATTCTGGGAGGGTCGGGAATGTGGATACGGGGTAAATCGGGAAATGGGTACTCTGGCGGGTAGGCATTGGGTTCGTTTGGTTTTTGTTGTAACTGCATCTGATGCAGGAGCTTAAGATTGGCCTGGAAGGTTCGGTTGAGGTGGGCTTCGTAGCGGGCCAGGCAGTTGAAGGCGGGGACTTCGAGGGTGAAGGCGGCGCCGACTTCGTTGTGGCGGGGAAGATAGATGCTGGAGTGGGCGAAGGGCTGGTCGATGACGGTGTCTTTGCGGATTTCTTCGTTGGTGAGACGGAGTTGATAGACGCGGGCGTCGATCATTTCGGCTTCGATGCGGCCAAGGCGTTCCAGTCGCCAGGCGGCCGAGACGATCTGGTCGGCAATGTGACGTTGGAGATAAGTCGTTGGTTTGAGATCTTGCAGGAGTGCGGCGCGGAACTCGAGGTAGGTGAGTTCGGACTCGCCGGGGACGATGAGATGGGCGGGGTCCTGGCCGCTGAGGCCGTGCTTGATGGCATTTCTGGATGAGATGGCCTTGCCTTCGGGGGTTTTGGGGCCGGTGGATTTCTGGGCGTTACGACGGTTGGCTCTGAGTCTTCTTAGTGACGATGACATGGTTGGTACCTCCTGTTTTAAGATTGTTATAAGTTTTGGCCCGATGGTTTCGGGTTTCGTTAAAGTCAATTTTTATTGATGTTATGGAAAAAATTTCATGTATTGGGTTTGTTTCGTTTTGTATTGGTATTCGCTGCGCTCATGTTGGTTTTATCTATCTCTTTTGCGAGATATCCTGTCGGTACGCCTCTGCGAGGCGTGGGTTTAAAATTTTCTAACTCGGGTTCGGGTATTCCCGCCAATGAATTGGCGGGCTATGCGCTTTTGATCTCTCCGAGATATTATTTGTATCCGCCTTGAGGCGGATGAGTTTTTATTTTTTGTTAAGCTTATTTGGTTGTTGAGGTTAGGGTCATTATTTTCATCGTTGGCTTTCCCGATAGATCGGGATTTCGCTGCGCTCAACGTTTTATGTTGGTATTCGCTGCGCTCATGGTTATTTTATCTTTCGCCTCCGGTGCGAAATCCTGGCGGTACGCCTCTGCGAGGCGTGGGTTAAATATTAAATTTCAATCGCTATCCGGGGCCTTACGGACCCCGGCTAGTTACTTTCGGCTTTTCAAGCCTTTTATGGCTGGGTTGTCGGGTTGTGTCATATTTGTATATCCCATTTCATTCGTATTGTTAAAACAGCCAAAATAAATTGGCTGGTTGGGCCTGGTTCGTACGCTATCGCACCAAGCCAAGAATGCACCCACAAGCTGCGCTTGAAGGCGCCACGGTCTATGCGCAGAGGGGTTATGCGGGCGTGGCCGGTTGGGTGTGGGGCACACCGGGGGTTCGGGGGCTATTGGGGCGACTTTGGGATTATAGACTGGCGTTTGATGGATGTCAAATAATATTGCATTGTTTTGTTGAATTATATATAAATTATAGATTAATTTTTGTTATAAATTATATAGGACCTATGAGGCATATGGGGCTTATAGGGCTTATGGGGTGGTAACTGACTATATAATAATGGCTTGGGTGATTTTTTTGGTTTTACGAATAAAATAAATAATCGTGTGATTGATAAGGTTCGTCGCCTCGCAGGCATTGAGACGCGAGGCATCGCGTCTCTACGGGTGGGATTTTCAAATGTTTATGGGATAATGGCCAGGCCGCCGGGGTTCTCCGCGAACAGCCGGTAGCCGCTGCGGGTGATGGCGGTCAGGCGGTAGGTGGTTCCGGGCGGGCCGGCGGTGAACTGGCCGGCGGCGTCGGTGGTGACGGTGATGGTGCGAGACTCGCCGCCGTCAGGCTCCGGAATGCGGGGTCATGGTATTCGTAAGGTCCGAAGGGCCGTCAGAATATTTTATTCAAATCGTTCATCTTTAACAAACTTCTTTCGCCCCTTCAGGGCTCTGTTTTCCTTCGTCATCCTTTTCCGAGGCCTCCCGGCCCCGGCTAAGAACTCCCGGCTCCTCCTGAGGCGGATCTTCGACCTTCGGGCCTCTCTAATGCCAATGATACTCTCGCAACTATTGTTGCCAGCCCTGTTGACTAACGAAGGATTGCTCTCGAAATAAAACCTTAAAAATCCCTGACCCCTTAAAAATCCTCATAATTCCCAGCGATTCATTGCTCACCTGAAGAATTTATGTTAATCAGACCAATCAGCAAAAATCTCTTGAATAATTGCGTCTTCTACTGAAATTGGCAACCACCCCTTATGAGGCGGCTTATTTTTTAAAGACAGCCAAATCTGTTCGACTTTATCGAGTAGATGTATAAAATTGGAATTTAATTTAAAAATGGTCATCCAATCTGCATAAACTCCGGCCTCATTATATTTATGATGAAATCCCACTCCCCACCCTCTTTTTAATCTGGCATTTATGATCCTTACCAATGTATCCATAGCTAATATTTTTTCCTGTTTATTTTCTAGCGTTTCTTCTATTTGAATAAATTCAATCTGAATCGCACAGAAATTGCCTAACTTGTCTGCAAGTTTAATATATGTTAATGATGGATAATCTCTTAAGAAATCATACAGATTACGATATCCTCTTTTTCTTATTTCTGCATAAAGACGAAAACGCCAATTGGGTTTCCACATATCTTCAATATTGTTGTTCATCAGGATTTTTTTACTACTCAATCTTCATAGGGTATTACTTTTACGTTCTGCAAGTTAACTCTTCTCCTCAATACTGCCCCTTCATATAATATTTCCCTGGGTGTCAGCTTTCTACCATATTTTTTTCCAGGACGGATATTAACCTGAATATTTGTTGACCGACTATCACAAATGAATGAGGCAATGCCTCTTTACCGGTAAATGGGTCGCGGACCATGCCGCACCAGCTGAAGGGGATTGGTCTGGCTGGGCGATTTGATATTTAGGAACCGGGCATAAATAACACCTCCATTTTTCATCCCAACTTGCCGCCATCTTCAGCCGTTACTCAATCGCGAAATCCTCGACATAGAACAGCGCTGCCTGCGGTTTCGCTCAATCGGCGCGACTGAATGGGACGACAAGCTGTGCGATAAATGCAGCTTTTATTTATATACGGACCCTAAGCCGAAAAAAGAGAGTGCTTGATAGTTCAATTTTATATTGGTAGAATCATACGCATTGAAAGGATAGAAAATTGTTTGTAACCGCATAAAACGGGAAGCGTCTTATAGTGATATGATAACAGTCAAGAACCTTTATAAAAGCTATCAGAGACAGATGGCGCTGGATGGGATCAGTTTTGAAGTGGAAAAGGCGGCTACTTTCGGTCTGCTGGGGCCGAATGGCGCTGGTAAGACCACGACTATCAGTATTTTATGCGGGCTGATCAAACCTGACAGCGGTACGGTTACTCTTAACGGGAAATCCGATCCGTCCAGGATGGATGTCCGTTCCAGACTATCGGTGGTACCCCAGTCGCTGGCCATTTACGAAGAACTGACGGCCAGGGAAAATCTTAAATTTTTCGGCCGCATGTATGATCTGAGCGGTAAAACGTTACAAAAGCGGGTGGATTATTGCCTGGAACTGGCCGGTCTGCAAAAACGGGACAAACAATCCGCGGCGAAATTCAGCGGAGGGATGAAACGGCGGTTGAACCTGGCCTGTTCACTGATGCACGATCCGGATATTATTTTGCTGGATGAGCCGACGGCCGGCGTCGATCCACAATCCAGAAACTCGATTTTTCATACGATCGATTCATTTAAAGCTGAAGGCAAGACCATCCTTTACACCACGCATTACATGGAAGAGGCCCAGAGGCTCTGCGACCGGATTCTGATACTGGATATGGGGAAGGTGCTGGCGATCGGCAGCCTGAACGAGCTGATTTCCGCACATGGCGGACCCTCTTATATTGAAGCGGAATTGGCGCAGCCAATCAAGGATATCGAAACGATCAGGCCTTATATCGAAGGACAGCATATTCAGCTGAATGACAATATGCTACGGTTCGAAACGACCGAACCGATGAAGAGTCTGGCCTTGCTTAATCAGAGCGGCTGCCAGTTCAATACCTTAAAAATAGATACGGCTAATCTGGAGGATGTGTTTTTGAACCTGACGGGAAGGAGTTTGAGAGACTGATGAGAAAAGCGCTCGCCATTGCAGTCAAGGATCTTAATATCCTGCTGAAAGACAAGGCCTCTTTGTTCTGGATCGTGGGGTTTCCGGTTGTGTATGCCCTTTTGTTTGGCGCCATATTTTCCGGGGTGAGCGGAGAGGGTCCGTCCGGGATGAAGGTCGCGTTGGTCGATGAAGATGGATCGGACAACGCCAAACTATTTATCGATAAACTGGCCGGTGAAGATAACCTAAAGATAGAAAATTTAACACGCGACGAAGCGATGGATAAAGTCCGGACGGGCAAGATCGGGGCCGCGGTAATAATCCAATCGGGATTTGGCGCTAATTTGAGCAATATGGACCCGACCGCGGAGTCCGGTATCGAAGTCGCGGTGGATCCATCCCAGAAAATGCAGGCGGGATATCTGGAGGGCATTCTGGCAAAAACCAGGATCCAGATGGTTTTTCAGCAATTTAACGATCCCGACACACTTAAGGGCAGGATCGTCGACTGGCAACAGGAAATCGACCAGAATCCCGATATCAATCCTGCCCAGGCGCTGACGTTGAAAACATTTATGGGCGCCCTGGAGCGTTTTGTCTCCCAATCGGATGAGCTGGGTTTAGATACCGGCTTCAGCGATAAAATGTTTAACGTCGACACGACCGAAGTTGAGCGTCAAGCGGACAAGAATTTTCCGGCAACGGCGTTTCAGATCACCTGCCCGCAGGCGATGATCTGGGCCATTCTGACCTGCACGTTGACCTTCGCGATCTCTATCGTTAAGGAAAGAGAGAAAGGGACCTATCAACGACTGAGAGTCGGCCCGGTAAACCGGGTCCAGATTCTGCTGGGGAAAGGGTTGGCCTGCTGCGTTGCCTGTATCGCGGTTCTGGTATTGCTGGTGATACTGGCCATGCTGATTTTCAAAATGCCGGTGAATCATTTCCTGTTTCTGGCCATCGCCGCGCTGTGTACGATATTTTCTTTCGTGGGGATTATGACATTCGCATCGACCCTGTGCAAAACAGAGCAGGCAGTCAGTGGCGCGGCATGGGCCATTATTATGGTCATGGCGATGCTGGGCGGCGGGATGATGCCGTTACTCTTCATGCCGGCCTGGATGCAATCGGTCAGCAACTGCAGCATCGTTAAATGGGCGATATATGCCCTGGAAAGCGGGATCTGGCGAGATTTGACCTTTTTTGAGTTACTGTTGCCCTGCGGCATTCTGGTCGCGGTTGGGTTGTTATTTTTCACGATGGGTTTTATGCTGCTGAAACGCGCTGAATCGTAATATTGAACCGCCGACGCCAATCCATTGGGAGATAATCGTATGAACTATCGCTGTGTGACAACTTTGATATTGTTGAACGCGTTCGCCGTTGCCTGTCACGCGCGGATTATTGATGATTTTTCGGAGGGTGGCTGGAGCCGGTTTTCATCGACACCGGGGACGATTTCGGCGGCTAAAGGGAAACTGACGCTGAAAGACGGGGCCGAAGCGCCGGACTGGGTTACGGTGAGTAAGAAATTTATGGTTGATGTCGATCAGACGCCCAATTTGGTTGTCAGGGTTGCTGCGTTATCCGGCCAGGGAACGGTCAAGCTGATTCGCAAGGAGCCCTATGATAAACAGGTGGCGCTTCAGATTGGCCGAGCGGGTGAGTATGTGGTGAATATGCAGAAGCGGTTCGGCTGGAAGGGTAAAAATGAGATCGAGGTGTGTCTTTACGCCATTGGCGCTGAGGAGGAGATTACATACCAGTCTGTCGCCTTTACTGAAGAACTGACGCAGGAGCAGCAAAAGCGGGTCGACGAACAGGTTGTCGGGAAAAATACCAGTCTGGATGTCGCGCCGTTTGAGGTGGTGGCGCATTTTAATACGTGTTCTTATTATTTTACCAGTCCGGAGCGGGATGGTTTGACGGTGAGTTATCGCAAGCCCGATGGCGCGTGGTTAATGGCTTACGCGCCGGTTTATGTTTATGTTGATGAGATGTATCGCGGCAGTATTGTCGATCTGGAAGAGGACACCGATTATGAATTGAAAATCAGTTCATCTGATGGGCAGGTTCTGGCTCAGCAGCGGTTTCGAACCTGGCGCAGTGAGGTATCGGTAGGGAAAACGATTATGCTGGATGAGGCGAGCTTTAAGGGGAACCTGGAGGTGCGGGAGTCCGGGACAGAACAGGGGTGGATCCGGATTACCAGCCCGAAAGATATGGTATTGAAAAATGACCGGACCGGGCCGATGATCGATTTATACAAGGTTGAGTATGTGATCATCGAGGGGCTGACACTGCGGGGTGGATTGCAGGAGGTGATCCGGATCCGGAATTGCCGGAATGTCCGGGTGGTGAATTGCGATATCGCCGGTTGGGGCCGGGTGGGAACCCAGCGGTTCGATCTGGATGGCAAATATTATACCGAATCGGGCCGGGCGATTAACTGGGATTGCGCGATCCTGGTCAGTCGCAGTGTCGGGACGGTGATCGAACGGTGTTATATCCACGATCCGGTGAATAAGGCCAACTCGTGGTATTATTCGCATCCGGCCGGGCCGGAGGCGATCGGTATGGATAAATCGCGGTCGACGGTGTTGCGGTATAATGACTTTATCGGCAGCGACCGGCACCGCTGGAATGACGCGGTGGAGGGATCGGGGAATTTTCATGTGGATGGCGGTTTTGACCGGGATGGCGATATTTATGGTAATATGATGTGTTTTGCCAATGACGACGCGCTGGAGATCGACGGCGGCCAAACCAATGTCAGGGTGTTCGATAATAAATTCGAGGGTTGCCTGTGCGGGGTGAGTATTCAGGGGTGTATGTCGGGGCCATCGTACCTGTTTCGCAATCTGCTGGTGAATATGGGGGATGAAACGGGACTGGCCGGGCAGACGATCAAGACCTCTTCCAACGAGAGTGGACCCAGCGCGGTGTCGTTTATTTTTAATAATACCTGTGATGGCCGGGCGACGAATCTGAACCTGCTGCCTTTTCTGCGGATTGTGGCAAAGAACAATATTTTTGGCGGGCAGGGTGTGATTAACGGCCGGGCAAAAAGCCCGAAATCGGAATGCGATTATAACCTGTTCTCCGTCGGGCAGCCGGAGGATGAGGCTCACGGGATACTCGGCAGTCCGGATTTTGTTGACGCGGACGCGGGGCTCTGGGCGCTTAGCCAGTCCTCTTCAGGTGTGGGTCAGGGTACTGTGCTCGATAATTTTATGCCTGCGGGCAAGGGGCAGCCTGATATGGGAGCGATGCCGATTGGTTCAAAGCTGATTCTGCCGGTGCGCCCGATTCCGGTGGGGCTGGATCGTTACCAGATCCGGTTTTCGGAGGCGGATGTTGAATCAGGATTGACGCAGATGGTGACGGCCAGTGTCGAGTCGGAGGGATTTTCGGGTGGATTCCGGATCGCCCAGAATGAGGCGTTTGACTGGTTTACGGTGACGCCGCAATCGGGCGTTTTGGGGTCGGGGCAGCAAACAACGTTCAAGGTCAAACTGACGGCTGATAAAATGGGCAATGAGCCGATTTACCGGGGGGCATTTCTGATCCGGCTGGAGAATGGGTATTCGCGGCCGGTAATGGTTTATGCCCGGAAAAAAGTGGCGCCGGAAATTAAACCGGGCGGCGAGGATGGTTGGGTGGTTTATTGTGAGGCGGAACAACCTGGAGGGAACAATCCTTACCAGGTGGTTGGCGATACCGGGGCATCGGGAAAGAAGTGCCTGCTGCTGGCGGGGTCTGACCGGGGTAAAACGGTTGAATTTCCGTTTACGGTTCCGAAAGGTGGCAAGTATTTTGTTGTGCTCCGGGTGAAATCAGCCAATAATGCGGGCTCGAATAAATCGCTGTATTTCGGGATCGACCAGGGGACATTTGACCGGGCAAAAGTGCGGACTTCGGCGGAATGGGGCTGGTCATTGACAGCCCATAACCGGGATATGTCGCTGATCTGTCTGGAGGCGTTTGATCTGAGCGCGGGAGATCATGTATTGAAACTCGGGCCGCAGGATTCAGTTTATATCGATCTGGCGGCGATTACGGATAATCCGGGGATGTTTGAACAGGGCGGCCTGGCTGGAAACCCGTAAGAAATCAGCTCACACGAAGCCGCCAAGGCACGAAGATTAACAGCCATTTAGACAGGATCACGGGATATACAGGATTTAATGGGAATTCATATAAAATATAACAGCCGTTTGAACCGCAGATGGACGCAGATAGACACAGATAAAAGGCAGAGATAGATGCAGGTAAATAACAGTTCAAGATGGATTGAGATGAGGGGTGAATTTAAATCAGGATTTGCTGCGTTCATGAGTAGTGTAATTTATACCAACTTGGATTTTGCTTTGCGTAAATATAAAACAGGCATACCACAGAGGATACGAATAGACGCGAATGAGAGCCGGAGGCTTGAATAAAAGGGTGCAAAAATATGTCATTCATTTTAAAGAATTATGCGTTAAAACATGTAATCTAAGTAATGATGATCAGACTATCAAAGGGTATCATGCAGACCATCAATTCGATATGAGGATAAATTGTGATGTTTCCGGTTAAAGTGATCCGGTCCATTTTGATTCTGGGGATAATACCCAGTTTAATGCCGCTATGGGCGGATGATTTGTTGCCGCCGGATGGTGCGCAAGCCGTTGATCGGGAGGCAATTTTTCGGCTGATTAAGCGGGCTGAAAAAGCGGTGGATCAAATTGAGGATCCTAATCGACAACGTTATGAACGGATGATGATCTTTTCTTTATTGCTGGATTTTGATTTTATTGATGAAAGTAAAACCATCACTAAAGAGCAGACAGGAAGCAGGCGATACTTTTGTACTGCGCTACTGACGAATCGATTGTTGCAGCAAGGAGAAGTTGAATCAAGCATCAACCTGATCGATGAATTGTTACCGAAAGCGGACCGAGACCACTCGTATAGTTCCTGTTCCGAGCAACTTTATGCCGCCGATCCTCAACGGGCAATACGCATTTTAACAACGCTGGAGGAACCTTATCGATCAGACGCTTTTCTTGCGATTACCAAGTATTTGGTCTGTACGGATAATATGACCGCGATCCAGTCGATTCTGGATTATATTACTGACCAGAAATGCCGGAGAGAGGCTGAGAACTGGCTGAAGCTATCGGAGGCTTATCGATCCGGTGATTTTCAATCCTATTTAATTGAACATCGTGATGAACTGAAACTTAATCCTCTAACTATCGTAAACCTGGAAAGCTATACCCTTGGAACATTTAACGCATTTATTCTCAACGCCTATAAAATCCTGTCTGAATCGAACTGTTTTGATTCATACGATCGCGCTGAAATTTATATCAAACTTACCAGTCATTTTCTGAAAGAGAAAGAGCGCACGAATGCTCGCAATGCCCTGGGAAACGCCCTGTTGTTATTGACCCAGACCCGGGAAATGCATTCACACACTACTATTCGTAATCCTTCATATAAAATACAAATACTCAAGTCTATCGCCCTGCTGCAAATCGAACTGGGCGAAATTGGCAACGCCACCAGGACAACTCGGGAGGCTGAAATATACCTTGAAGAAGAGATGCGTGAATCTTCATATCATTCAGCACGCTCCTACCTGGGATTTTATCCATCGATATTTACGCTCTGGCTTCAAACCGAACAGACTCAGAAATATTGCGATTTCATGTTAGAGCACCCAGAATTACGAACGGATATTATGGGGAATCTGGCAATGTATTACGGCCTGAATAATAAGGTAAAGGCTTATCAGGCCCTGCTGGATGATGCGTCGACGCCGGAAGAAGAGTTGGCGGTTTGCACCGGAATACTCTGGGGGATTTATATGAGAGAAAATGGGACGTATTAGTCGTGTTGAAAGCTATTGAATTAATGGGGTAGTCATAAGATTCATAGTGAGAAATAATTAAGAATCACGGGCAGGATGCCCGTGCCACTTGTGATGGTAAATTTGATTGGGGGATGGGCTTGCGGGATGCGGGGAGTTTTGTTATAATCTTCGCATGGATAAATGCATAATATTAGGTATAGAAAGCAGTTGTGACGAGACGAGCGCGGCGCTGGTGGCGAATGGGACCGAGGTGATGGCCAGTGTGGTGGCGTCGCAGGCGAAGCTGCATGAGCGTTATGGCGGGGTGGTGCCGGAGATTGCGGCGCGGGCCCATATTGAAAATATTATTCCGGTACTGCGCGAGGCGATGGCGAAGGCGCAGGTTGGGCCGGAGCAGATCAATGCGGTGGCGGTGGCGAACTGTCCGGGGTTGACGCCGGCGCTGGTGATCGGGGTGACGGCGGCGAAGGCGCTGGCGTGGGCGTGGGGCAAGCCGCTCATTGGTGTGAACCATATCCACGGGCATCTGCAATCGGTGATGCTGGAGGAGTCGCAGGAGGTGTTTCCGGCAGTGGCGCTGGTGGTGTCGGGCGGTCATACCAGTATTTACGATTGCCGGGGGCCGATGCAACTGAACCTGATCGGGCGGACGATCGATGACGCGGCGGGCGAGGCGTTCGACAAAGCGGCGATGATTTTGAAGCTGCCCTATCCGGGCGGGCCGTCGATTGAAAAGGCGGCGGCGAACGGGAATCCGAAGGCGGTGCATTTTCCGCGGACGATGCTGGGAAAAGAGTCGCTGGATTTTTCGTTCAGCGGGATTAAGACGGCGGTATTGTACCACTGCAACGGGCAGAATATGACCGCGCCCAGCCGGGTGGATACGATGAGCGGGCAGGAGATCGCGGATGTGGCGGCGAGTTTTCAGAAGGCGGTGGTGGATGTGCTGGTGAAAAAGTGTATGCTGGCGGCGAGACAGACCGGGCATCGGACGATGCTGCTGGGCGGCGGGGTGGCGGCCAATACGCTGCTGCGGACGGAACTGCAAAAGGCGTGTGACAAGGCGGGCGTGCGGCTGATTGTGGCGGCGAAAAAATACTGCACGGATAATGCCGCAATGGTGGCTGGGCTGGCGTGGTATAAATATCAGGCGGGCCAGTTCGATACGCTGGAACTGGAGGCGAAGTCGAGCGGGTATTAAATTTGAGCCACGGATGGACACGAATAGGGAAAAAAGACAAAAAGGCGAAAAGTTAAAAAGGCAAAAAAACGGCCTGGGAATGGGGGAATTAGTGTAATCAAAACGTTGGTTATGAATTGCTTGAATGGGGTTGATGGATTATGAAAACGATTCAGGGTAGGTTATGGCTGATATTGGGAATGATGACAGCGCCGGTTCTGGCGGCGGTGCCAGCGGGTTCTGAGGCGATGGCGATTAAGAACGCGTGGGTGCGGGAGCATTGGTTTGAGCCGGGGGTTTGTGACTTGCCGGGCTGGGCGGCGGAGGCTTCGGATCGGGAGCCGGGGCTGGATGTGTACGCGAATAATGATCCGGTGATTGCCAACCGCAGAGGGGATGCGCCATTGCATATCGGGGACCGGACCTATCAGCGGGGACTGTATTGTCACGCGCAGAGCAAGGTGGCGGTGCGGCTGGATGGACCGGGCGAGCGGTTTGTGGCGGAGGTCGGACTGGACCGGAACGATGATACGCTGCGCGGGCGCGGGAGTGTGGTGTTTCGGGTGATGGTGAATGGCGAGGCGGCGTTTACCTCGGAGATAATGCGAGTGGACAGCCCCCCCTGCCCGGTTGAAGTGGCGTTGGATGGGGCCAGTGAATTTGTATTGGAGATTGGTGATGTCGGAGATGGGATCGGCTGGGATCAATCGGACTGGGCGGACGCCCGGGTGGTGATGCGGGATGGCCGGGAGGTGTGGCTGGGTGAGATGCCGATACGGGACCGGCGGAACGCAGGAGCGATTACGCCGATCGCACGGAGCAGCAGGCTGCCGATTGCCTTTGTGTATGGCGAGCGCCGGTCGGATGAGCTTGTGGGCAGCTGGCCACAAGAGAGCCGAATGGAACAGCTGGATGCCAACCGGACGAAGATGGTCCGAACCTGGCGGGAACCGGGAGGCGGGCTGGAGATACGCGTGGAGGCGGTGAATTACGGGGATTATCCGGCGGTTGAGTGGACGGTTTATTTTAAGAATGATGGGAAACAAGATACCGCCATTTTGAAAAATATCCAGGCGCTGGATTGCGCGTTTGGAGCGGGCCGGCAGGAAGCGGTGCGGCTGCACGCGTGGAAAGGCGATACCTGCGCACCGGATCTTTATGAACCGATCGGGGAGACGCTGGGAGCGGGAAAAACGAGGCGATTCGCGCCGGCGGATGGACGCGGTACGAACCACGCGTTTCCGTATTATCATATCCAATGGGAAGAGGGCGGGCTGCTGCTGGCGGTGGGCTGGCCGGGCCAGTGGGCCACGCAGTTTGAGATGGATGAGCAGAAGCAGCTGCGGATTATGGCGGGACAGGAAATGACCCATTTGCGGTTGCGGCCGGGCGAAGAGATCCGCACGCCGTTGATCGCGATGCTGTTCTGGCGGGGCAAGGAGACCTCGCAGGGCCAGAATCTGTGGCGGCGGTGGATGTGGGATTATAATGTGCCGCGGACGGCGGATGGGAAACTGCCCGAGCCGATCCTGTTTGGGAATACTTCGGGGATCTTTTATGAGATGATCCATGCCAATGAGGATAACCAGAAGCAGTTTATTGACCGCTACGTCGAAAAACAGATCGGGATAACTTATTGGTGGATGGACGCGGGGTGGTATCCGTGCGAGGGTGAGTGGCCCAGGACGGGGACCTGGGAGCCGGATCCGGCGCGGTTTCCGAACGGACTGCGGGCGATTTCGGATCACGCGCGGGAGCAAGGGATCAAGACGCTGGTGTGGTTTGAGCCAGAGCGCGTAGGCGGCGGCTGGCTGAGTCAGCATCATCCGGAATGGCGGCTGGGTCCGCTGTTGAACCTGGGGAACCGGGAGGCCTGGAACTGGCTGGTGAATCATATCGACGGTCAGATCAATAGCCAGGGAATCGATCTCTATCGGCAGGATTTTAATATGAGTCCACTGGGGTACTGGCGCGGGAACGACGGGCCGGACCGGCAGGGAATCACAGAGAATTTGCACGTGCAGGGGTACCTGGGGTATTGGGATGAACTGCGGCGGCGGCATCCGCAATTGCTGATCGACAGTTGCGCTTCGGGCGGGCGGCGGAACGATCTGGAAACGATGCGGCGGGCGGTACCGCTGCATCCGACGGATTATAACTATGGCGATCTGACCGCCAAGCAGGCGTTTCATCACAGTCTGTTTCAGTGGATTCCGTTTTACGGTTCGAATACAGTGCCGATGGAATCGGTCGATCCTTACGCGATCGGGAGCGGTCTGGCGATGGGTGTGGTGTTTGGTTACGAGATGCGGCGGGAGGATCTGGATTATGGTCTGTTGAAGAAGCTGGCCGATCAATGGCGGGCGATCCAGCGGTATTATTATGGGGATTATTACCCGGTATTGCCTTACAGCCGAAGTGATCAGGACTGGATTGGCTGGCAATTTCATCTGAGTGAGGAAAACGCCGGGATGATCCAGGCGTTTCGGCGGCCGCAATGCGAGGTGGCCGGACGCGAGCTGGTACTGAGCGGGCTGACAGCCGGGCGGATGTATGAATTCAGGAAGCTGGACAGCGGGCAATGTGTCCGGCTGAGCGGGCAAACTGCCATGGAAAAAGGTGTGCCGGTGACGATTGATGAGAAACCGGGGGCTATCATCTGGTGTTATCAGGCGGTGGATGAGGGTGAGAGTGAGTATTGATGCCATGTGGGGCCATCAAAAATTAGTTGAACCGGGAGTAAAATTGAGTAAGATGCTGACTTTTAACTTTGGCCCCCTACTGCTGGAAAACGACTTATTATGACGTATTTTCAATCCCATAAAGGATTTACATTAATTGAACTGCTGATAGTAATTGCGATAATTGCGATTCTGGTGGCGCTGCTGATGCCGGCGCTGGGGCGGGCGAAGACCAGCGCCAAGCAGGCGGTGTGTTCCTCCAATCTGAAACAGATTGGGCTGGCCTTTGATATGTACCTGGCGGATTACGATAATGTGTATCTGTGCGCGCAGGATCCGGTGGAGACCTCGGCGAGTACGGGTCAGAAGATCTGGCTGTGGATGGGCCGGGGCTGGCGCGGGTTTATCAAGCCGTACCTGGATAATCTGAATGGCCGGACGACGGTGCTGGCGTGTCCGCAGGATGTGACCGCGATCGATCTGTATGAATCAACCAGTTACGGGTATTCGATGGCGTTTTATCACAGCGCAGATCAGATCAACCAGATGGACCATTTTTCGTTTGAGTACAGTAATCCGGTGGACTCGGTGCGTCAGCGGCAGGCGTCGGTGGCGAGTCCGGCCGGGAAAGCGATGGTGGCGGAATGGCTCAGCAACCATCTGAAGATCGAAAGCGACAAGGGCTGGTGGTGTGAGGATGGGCGGCGGGTGATGCTGTTTGCCGATACGCATGTGGAACCGGTTGACGCACGGGAGATGAACCGGGCGAATGACGATCTGCCGGATATTAACCTGACGAAAAACGGGATTCGCGGGCGGGATGTGGATGGGTGAGAAAGGTTTGTACTTGACCCTTTTGTTGGTTCAGGGGTAGAATTTTTAATATCGATAGAGGAAAATCAGGTAGAACCACGAATTAACACAAATAAGAGCCGGAGGCCTGATCAGGATATTGATTGAATCTGAAACTTTGATTTCAAATAATTATTAGATAACCCATTTAAATACAAGTAATTATATTATAATTTCCAATCAATAGTTATCAATCCATTGTATCGCCTGGATTGTTGTATAAATTATTTCTGATTTTAATCGGTGTTCCTGCTATACTTTGTTTGTGAACTGATATGAACGAACAGATACTTGTACAACACGCGCTGAAATTACTGGCCGAGTGCGAATATGACCGGGTGGAGGTGTCGCTGGAGATGCTGGCCGGGAAGCTCTCGATTACGAGTGTTAAGGCCGGGCAACTGGTGGGTGATTTGCGAGCGGCGGAGTTGATCGAGGGTGAGGGTCTGGCGTTGACGGGTAACGGGCGGGAATATGCCTTGCATGTGTTGCAGGCGCATCGACTTTACGAGACGTATCTGGCCAGGAAAACCGGGGTTCCGGAATCGGCGTGGCATACGCTGGCGGACGCACGGGAACATGAACTGACAGAAAGCGATGTGCAGAAACTGGCGGATGAACTGGGGCATCCGCTGTTCGATCCTCATGGCGATCCGATCCCGACCCAGACGGGTGAAATGCCGGCGAGACGGGGCAAGCCGCTGACGGCTTACGCGGCCGGCTGGGCGGGCCATGTGGTGCATATCGAGGATGAGCCGCCCAGGTTGTATGCCCGGATCGCGGAGGCGGGAATCGCGCCGGATACGATCTTGCGTATCGAAGCCAAAACCGCCAATGAGATGACGATCCAAACTGAGGGGCGACAATTTACGTTTCCCAATGAGGTGGCTGAGCAGATTACCGCGGTGGGGTTAACGGCGGGCGAGGCATATGATGACTCCATCGAGCGGTTGTCGAGTCTGCCTATTGGCGAAGAGGCGGCGATCGTGGGATTGTCGCCGTTGTGCCGCGGGCTGGAACGCAACCGGCTATTGGACCTGGGGGTGGTGCCGGGGACAACAGTGACGGCGGAACTGAAGAATCCATCGGGCAATCCGGTCGCTTACCGGATACGCGGGGCCTGTATCGCGTTGCGACGGGAACAGGCTGAACGGATACGGATCAGGAAGGTGGGTCAATAGATGGCGAAACAACCCGATTGCAAGGCGTGTCAGAGCTGTTCGGTTCCGGCGGTATCCAAGCTGGAGAAGCTGGGGATGAAACTCACGCACGCGGATTTTGTGGTGGCGCTGGCGGGCAATCCGAACACGGGCAAGAGTACGGTTTTTAACGCGCTGACCGGTCTGAGGCAGCATACGGGGAACTGGCCGGGCAAGACCATCGCGCGGGCGGAAGGCGCCTTTTCGCTGAACGGGAAACAGTATAAGCTGGTGGATCTGCCGGGGACCTATTCGCTCCAGTCGGCAACGGAAGATGAGGAGGTGGCCCGGAATTTCATCCTGTTCGGGCGGCCGGATGTGACGGTGGTGGTGATGGACGCGATGCGACTGGAACGCAATTTGAATCTGGCGCTTCAGGTGCTTCAGATCACCAACAAAGCGGTGGTCTGCGTGAACCTGATTGACGAGGCCAAGGCGCATGGCGTAACGGTTGACGCGCGGGGACTGGCCCGTGATTTGGGTGTGCCGGTGGTATTGGCCGCGGCACGACAAGGTGTGGGGATCGAGCAGTTGCTTAAGGAGATCGAGGATATGGCCCATGGGCGCAGCAGCTGTCACCCGCATCGACTACCGCTGGATATTCCCAATGTGAAAGAGAGTGTGACGGAGCTGGTTGAGGCGCTGGGCAAAGTTTTTCCGAATATGCCGCATCGGGAATGGGTGGCGTTGCGGCTGCTGGAGAGCGATCCGAGGATCATTCAGGCGATTATTTCGGGGGAAATCGGTTCGCTGGAGGATCATGCCGCGACAGGCGCCTCAGGGAACAAGCCATCATCCAGTGAGCGAGGGAAACCATCATGACGCCGCAGGAAATTGTCGAACGCGCCAATCAGCTGCGCTGGAAACTGCCGCAGAATTTTCATGACCGCTGGGTGGAAACGATTTACGCGGAATCGGCCCGGATCGCCTCCCGCAATATTCATCAGGAGGGAACGACCCATCGTCTCTCGTGGGAGCGCCGGCTGGACCAACTGTTGACCAACCGCTGGACGGGCATGCCCATTATGGTGCTGATGCTGGCGCTGGTGTTGTGGATTACCATCGAGGGGGCCAACATCCCATCCGGATGGCTGGCGACGCTCCTGCTGGATAAGGGGCATCCGTTTCTGAAACACCTGACGGAGATGGCGCACTTTCCCTGGTGGCTGTCGGGCGTACTGGTGGATGGGCTCTACTTAACCACGGCCTGGGTGGTCAGTGTGATGCTGCCGCCGATGGCGATCTTTTTTCCGCTGTTTACGCTGCTGGAGGATTTCGGGTATCTGCCGCGGGTGGCCTTTAATCTGGATAATCTGTTTCGCCGGGCGGGCGCACATGGCAAGCAGGCCCTGACCATGAGTATGGGCTGGGGCTGTAACGCCGCGGGTATTGTAGCGACGCGCGTGATCGATTCGCCGAGAGAAAGGCTGATCGCCATTATTACCAACAACTTCGCACTGTGTAACGGGCGATGGCCGACCCAGATACTGATCGCGACTGTTTTTCTGGGTTCGCTGGCTTCACCGGCCCTGGCCGGGATTGTTTCTGCCGGCGCGGTGCTGGGTGTGGCTTTACTGGGTGTGTTTCTGACTTTTCTGACTTCGTGGCTGCTCTCCCGTACAGTATTGAAGGGTCAGACATCGACGTTTACCCTGGAACTCCCCCCCTTTCGTCCTCCTAATGTGTGGCGGACTTTGTATACCTCTTTGATTGACCGTACGATCATAGTATTGTGGCGAGCGATCGTCTTTGCGGCTCCGGCAGGCGTGGTCTTGTGGATCATCTCAAATCTTAAACTGGGCGATACGACCATCGCCCAGTGGATGATCACGATACTGAATGGACCGGGGTGGCTTATCGGTCTCAATGGTGTGATACTGGTGGCTTATATTGTAGCGATTCCGGCGAATGAGATTGTGATACCGACGATATTGATGCTCACGGTGATGACGACCGGCGTCAGCGACGTTGGTGAACAAGGGGCGGGAGTGATGTTCGAAACAAGCGAAAATTCTACGCTGGCGACACTCTTACACGCAGGTGGATGGACGACGCTGACGGCGGTCTGCCTGATGCTGTTCAGTTTGTGTCATAATCCGTGTTCCACGACGATTTACACGATCTGGAAAGAGACCAAGAGTATGAAATGGACGCTGCTGGCGACGTTCATGCCGATTGGCTTTGGGATTGTTATCTGTGGCGGGCTCGCGCTGGTCTGGCGGCTGGTGGTTGGCTGAGGCCATTTTTTAATTGCATTACAAATGGGAATTTTTTAACGGTCGATCAATCAAACTGTTAACGGATTGAATTTAAAGGCAGATTCACCTGTTTTTAAAAGATACCATTTTTAAGTGTCGCAAGAAGCCATGAAATGACATTAGATTATGATCGTTATTCAGTCAGATCATAAGACAAGATCATTACCTATTTCCAATGAAGCGATAAACCGCCGAAACACTAATCCCAGGAACCGCATGATGGCCCGAATGATTCCATTGAGAATTTCCATTTTATTGTGTCTTTCACTATGGTGTATGGCCGAGGCAGGTGAGGAGGAACGGGGCGCTTATTTTGCGGATGGGTATCATGGCGGAATTTATGGCCATTATCCGATGTGGCAGGCCCGGTTTATGGTGGAGAAATTAAAGGAGCATCCTGATTGGAAGATCAATCTTGAGATCGAGCCGGAAACCTGGGACCGGGTGGCCGAGCAGGACGCGGAGAATTTTAAGCGTTTGCAGGATTATTACCGCGAAACCGGCCGTTTGGGCCGCATTGAATTTGTCAATCCGGCCTATGCCCAGCCCTATGCCTATAATATCTCCGGTGAGAGCCTGATCCGACACTTTACTTATGGGATGGCCAAGGTCCGGGAACATTTTCCGGAGGCTACGTTTAAGACCTATTCCTGTGAGGAGCCCTGTTTTACCAGTTGCATGCCCCAGGTATTAAAATCGCTGGGATATGAGTATGCGGTATTGAGAAATCCGGATACCTGCTGGGGCGGCTATACTACGGGCTTCGGCAAGGATCTGGTGCGGTGGCTGGGGCCGGATGGCACGGGCATGCTGGCAGTGCCGCGGTATGGCTGCGAAGGACTGGAGGAAGGCTCCACCTGGCAAACGGAATCGTGGGATAACGCCAAGCCGTTTATTCAACAGTGCTTTGATGATGGAATTTTATACCCGGTGGGCATGTGTTTTCAGGATGCTGGCTGGCGGGGTGGACCGTGGCTGGGGAGCGCCGTTCGCCACTATTATCAGCCATCGCGTTATGTGACCTGGACGGATTATATTGAGATGGTCGCGCCGAAGGTGATAGCGGATGACTGGCATTTTACCATTGAAGATGTCAAGCCGGGCCTGGTCTGGGGCGCGCAGGTTCTGCAAAAACTGGCCCGGGAAATCCGGGTGACGGAGAACCGGCTGATCCAGGCGGAAAAGATGGCGGCAATGGACAACTGGTTTAGTGGTACAGTGTATCCCCAGGCGCAACTGGATGAGGCCTGGCGCGGGTTGATGCTGGCTCAGCACCATGACTGCTGGATTGTACCTTATAACGGGCGGCCGGGTCAGACCTGGGCGGATAAGGTCAGCAGTTGGACCTCATCAGCGAACCAGATCGCCGACCAGATTATCGAGGCTGCATTTGAGCATTTAGCCGATCAGCCGGTGGATGAGCCGGGAGCCATTACGGTTTTTAATACCCTGGGAACCGGGCGAACGGGAATGGTGAGCGTGGAATTGCCGGATGGGTATGATCCCCGGCACTATCAGGTTTACGACATGCAGGGGAACCGGGTTGTGTCGCAAGCGGGTGAGGGTCGGGAGTTACTGATCTGGGCGAAGGTTCCGGCGATGGGATATAGCAGCTTTACATTAAAAGCGAAACCTCAGGCGGACGGCCCGAAGAGTGCTGAAACATTGAACGAAGGCATCCTTCAGATTGAGACAGCCTATTACCGGGCCACTTATGACTCGCGGCATGGCGGGACGATTACCAGCCTGCTGGATCGGCAGATGGGTGATGCGCAACTGGTTCAGAATGGCAAGGGATTGAACGGCCTGTGCGGTTATCGCTATGATGAAAAGCGGTTTGTGAACACCTTCGATCATCCGGCCCAGGTAACGGTGGTTGAAGATGGTGAACTGCTGGTACGGGTGCGGGTCGTTGGGCGATGGGCCGGGCATCCTTATACGCAGCTGATTACGTTTTATCAGCAGCATCCACGTATCGATTGTGAGCTGACGATTGACTGGCAGGGACAGCCCAAAATCGGGGCCTATTCTCAACAGGATAATTATCGGCAAGAGGATCGGGCCAAGGCGTTCTATAACGACAGCTATAAATTGCATGTACAATTTCCGTTACAGGGTGTGGGTGATAGACTCATCAAGAACGCACCGTTCGATGTCTGTGAAAGCCGGCTGGATAATACCCTTTATGACCGGTGGGATCAGATCAAACATAATGTGATTCTGAACTGGGTGGAGGTGACCGATCGGGCGGCAACGCGGGGTGTCGCGCTGTTTTCCGATCACACCACCAGTTTCCTGCATTCGGATGAGTTGCCCCTGGGGCTGACGGTTCAGTATGTGGGCAAAGGACTGTGGGGAAGAGATTACCGGGTGCAAGGACCGACTCATATCCGATACCGTTTGATGCCGCACCAGGGCAACTGGGAACAGGCCCGGATTGAAGCGGAGAGCGGCGCGTGGAACGAACCACTGCTGGGACGATGGGGTGCTTTTAGCAACAAACCGAAGATGGGAACGTTACTGGAGGTCGCTGATGGGAACTGTCATATTACCTCAATAACAATGAACCGGGATGGTCTGATCGTGCGGTTTTTCAATACCTCATCTGTAAAGCAACGACAGGATATTTTGTGGCATGATCCGCTCAAGCAAGCCGAATGGATCGAACTGAACGGACAGGTCATTGCGCCGGCGCTTATCGAAAAACGTGATGAGGGGAATGTGACCAGTCTATCCGTGCCGCAATTTGGTTTGCGAACACTGAGATCCATCCGGACCGATACAAACCGATAAGCCGCACAGAACGTAAGCAAACGAACCCGCAATTTATACCCAATGGGTTATGAAAATTCCCGATCACTCGCAAGATAAGTTTTGACTCGAGTAGAACTTATATCACGGCCCAGCAGGCATTTTCAATGATAAACATTATAAAGCATGAATTAATCGGTCAGCGTGTTACGGTAACGCTCGCCGACCTTTTTATAATATTTCAAGGCGTTATCTTTATCGGGGAAATCTTCATTGGAAAAGAAAATATTAGTCTGGCCGATGGTTAAATTATCGCCATCCCGCAACCGTGTTTCATTCCGGAGTTTGGCGCCATTTAAAAAGGTCCCATGTTTGCTATCCATATCGTTAGCAACGAAGTAATCTTCGTCTTTATTATAAAGTAATTGCAAATGCTTACGTGAAACATGATTGTCCAGGATTTGAATTAACAAACCTTCATCCCTGCCAATCACATTGGTCCGACGCCCCAGAGGATAATATTTTGTTTCCTTTCCCGGTTCCTGAACAAAAATGGAAGCCATAATTAAAACTCCTGCAGCATGAAAAATATCAAACTCGTTAACCTCAGAGTTTTCAGCGATTTATTCATTATAAAAAGTATACCATCAATTCGTTCACATTACAGTTCAATCTATCCAGTTCCAGCTTTATGAGATCGGTCGGATTGAAAACAGGGAAGAAGGAACTTCAGAACAATTCAAGCTTACTTAATGATAAATAGAATTTGATTATATTCGATCATCCAGAAAAGTCAATTTCTTTCCCCGTAAATATTAACAGTCCTATAGCCATAATTATAAAGGAGTTACGTATTCTCCTTGCTGAACAATCTTTCGTTGGCTATAATTTAAACAGGTTAAAATTCTGAGTGATTTTGCCAAATATCCGTTTCAGTCGTTCCCAACATAATACCATGTTCAAAACCAGTCTTCATAAAGATCGAGACAGCCATTTTAACACCACCTGCTGGACATTGGTTCATCAGGCCGGCAATGACAGTACCGCATCACGTCAGGCGCTGGAAAAAATCCTGGCCCAGTACTGGCGGCCGGTTTATCATTTTCTGGTCTGCAAAGGGTATCAGTCAGAAGATGCCAAAGATCTGGCCCAGTCATTTTTTGAAGAGATTTTAATCGGAAAAAAGCTTTCCGAGCAGGCAGACAGCAACAAAGGCCGTTTCCGCACATTTCTCTTAACCGCCCTGACACGCTTTGTCTCCAATCAGGAACGGGCCGCCCGGACCTTAAAGCGCAAACCCCAAGCCGGATTATGTTCACTATCGGAGTTTGATACCTATGAAATATCGGATGACCTCAAACACCGAACCGCGGATGACTCGTTTCATAAAGCATGGATAGAACAGATTTTATCTCAAGTTCTATGCGAGTTACAGTCTGTCATGGAAAAAAGTCACAAGGAAATATACTGGCAGGTTTTTTTCGATCGGGTAGTCCAGCCGATCATCAGTAATAAGGAGGCACCGGCCCTGATAGAATTGAGCGAAAAATATCATATTCAGCCAGAAGCGAAGATATCCAATATGATCGTGACCGTTAAAAGGCGATTTAAGTCATTGATGATTAAAGAGTTAAGTAAACTGGTCGCCGGCGACGCGGATCTGGAGCAGGAAATTTTTGAATTATGGAAAATTTTGAAAAAAAATCTGCAAGATTAGTCTTATCGCTGTGAATATCCTATTGAAGAGAAAATAATGAAAGAAGATTATTTCAATCTGAATTATGCTCAATTGGCACGACTCTGGTCCATTGGCGTCAGTGAAAAGGACTTTTTCATGAGCAAAGATCAAATTAAGGAAAATGTCCGTAAGGCAATCTATGAAACAGTCCCCTTACGCAGCGACCAGCATAATATCATGCCGATGCTGCTGGATCGACTGCATAAAAAGCTGGCGCGAATGTCCAACCAGTCCCTGATAGAGATATTACAGGATCCGAATACCGATTTATTTATCTTACAATCGATCAAAGATGTTTATAAACAACTGAGTCGAGGCGATGGCGAAGACCAGCGTGACCAGTTGAGCATGATGGTTTATTTCGCGACCATCGCCAGCGCCCTGGTTTACAAAGACACTCGCATCACCAGCCATTCTTTTAACCGATTGGAAAAGGATTTCAGTCAATTAATCGAGGTGGAATGGCTGCCGCAGGAATTTAAAGAACTCTTTGAAGCCGGCATCAGGAAATGCCGGCAATATAAGGATGAATAAGGTATGAATGATTCAACCAGTCAATCCCGCCCGGATTTATCCACCGCCACCGGCGACATGACCGACGGGGGCCATTATTTTCAACCCCAAAAACCCAAGATCGACGGCTATGAAATTATCGAGTTACTGGGAGTGGGCGGCATGGGAGCGGTCTGGAAGGCATTGCAGTTGGGCATGCAGCGGCAAGTGGCCATCAAGGTATTGCCAGGCGGCCAGCATGTATCGTTAAAAGCGCGGTTACGGTTCGAACGAGAAATTGAGCTGGCCGCCCGATTGACGCATGAATCGATTGCCCGGGTTTACACCAGCGGTCTGCATCATGAACAGTACTATTATATCATGGAACTGGTTTCCGGGGTTCATTTAGACCAGTATGTCACCAATCGGAAATTAACCATCAAAGAGATTGTTCGATTGATGATTCGGATCGGCAATGGCGTCCAATACGCCCATCAACAGGGAGTGATCCATCGGGACTTGAAAGCCTCCAATATTCTGGTGGAAGAAAACGGTTGTCCGCATATTCTGGACTTTGGCCTGGCCAAAACCTACCAGGAAGAAGACAAGGGCCTGACCGTTTCCCTGGATGGCGACACCCTGGGAACCCCTGCTTATATGTCTCCGGAACAAGCCGCCGGGAAGATGGATCGCGTTGATGTGCGCACCGATATTTACAGTCTGGGTATTATCATGTACAACCTGTTGACCCAGAAATGGCCGCATGATCTGGGCGGAACCCGGTATGAGATATTCCGCATCAAACAGGAATTCGAACCCAAGCGTCCGACGCTGTGGCGGCAGGATATTGACCGGGACCTGGAAGCGGTCATGATTCGAGCCATTGCCCGGAAACCGGAAGAGCGTTATCAAAGTGTCACCGAATTTATCAGCGACCTGCAAAGCTGGCTGGATGGGATGCCGGTTAAAGCGGTGGCGGTCAACAGTTGGTATATCCTCAAAAAATTGATTCAGAAGAATCGATTCGCCAGTTCCGTGGTGGCATTGCTGGCCATCATCATATGCAGCACGACTTTTATCAGCTCTTATTTCTGGATACAGGCCGGCCAAGAAAGGAATACCGCCGAGCAACAAGCCCAGGAATATCAGGAAGAAGCCAAAAACAATCTGGCGCTTTATCATCAGGTCGCCTTCAATTCCTATCTGAGTTTATTACAGGCCAATAAGATGCAGGAGGCGAAAATTTTCGCTTTATCCCTGCAAGAGAATTCCATGGAAAAAGCGGCCGTCACTTTTTTGGGCGGTCAGGAGGACTACCCGGTTCGCTTGCAAAAATTCAATGCCGCACTGAAAGAACAGCATCCTGTTTTCAAACATTATATTGTGGGCGAAAGCCATCGAATGCGCAATGAAACCGACCTGGCCGTCGCCAGTTATCAGGAAGCGATCAGAAGCAGCGCCCAAACAGGCGACCCTGGCAATTTATACGCGAAAATGGCCAAAAGCCGGATCACGCAACTGACTGGACAAGAATTTGAATCTGAAACCGGGGATTGCGTTTATGATGGCAACCATTAACGTGCGCGCTGGAAAAAGGAAGTTTCGAGCATTTACCCTGATCGAATTACTGGTGGTCATCTCTATCATTTCTTTACTAGTAGCCATTTTACTGCCCGCCCTGGGCAAAGTGCGCGCGTTTGCCAATCGTGCCAAGTGTACCACCAATTTACGCAGTATCGCGCTGGCCAATTCCATGTATCTTGACGACAATAACGATTATTTTTATAAAAAAACCAATGCCCAGGTGCTTTATGGCGGCTGGGAAGGAACGGCGAATCCCGGCATACCGCGTCCTTTTAATCAGAAATATCTGAGCATGCCCGAAATTCCCACGACGGAAGCAGAAGCCGGAGTCTGTACCTGTCCGGCGGATAAAGGCGGGTATCCCGGGGCCGCATTGCCAAGAATTACAGAAATGGGGACGAGTTACCTGGCCAATTATTTATTAATCGGCAGTTATTCGGTTAATTTATTTCCAAGTCCTTTAAGGGAAATGGTTAACGCACGTATCGTGCAAGTCAAGTCCAGTCAGTGTTTTCAGCCGGCCATGGTATTACTATTTGGCGACTTTTTCTGGTTTAATGAACATCTGGCCACGATGCCCTGGGATTATCAATGGCACCAGAAAGAAAACTATCATAATATTGCCTTTCTGGACGTTCATGTCGATTATGTTGAGATAAAAAAAGGTTATTATATGACGGGTGAATACCGGATTAATCCATTTAAAGCCCTGGATGCGGAGTTCAGGAAACTCCACCCCCCACCTGTTCCCTAATCATCCCTGGATACCAGTAAAAATCAGAGAGGGTTCCTACCCGGGAGCCCTCAATAAGATGGCAAACAGAATTTTTAAACAAAAAGGGGGTATAAATTACCCCTTTTCCGGATTTCAGCATTTCATCGAGCATTCAATCTGAGTCGGTTTTTTATTGAAAAATAAAAGAATCTTACTATACTATATATTATTACACGAGAACCGCAAAGGTGGCAGCTCATTTATATCGGTATCGATATAAGTTGAGAATGAGAATGAGATTATATAATCTTCCCAACGGGAATACGAAATTTGCGGTCACCAAGGGATTTTAAACGCATGAGCACTTCCATTGCGCAAGATTATCGGCAACTGAGTGAATAAATTCATGAAGGGGAAAATTTAAGCCGCTTCATAAGGAGATAGTCATGAAAACGAAATTAATTATTTACGTAATCCTTTCACTGATATCAACCGCACTGGCCGGGGACTATTCCGGGGGTAATGGAACCACTCTCGATCCCTATCTCATTGGCACACCGGCCGACCTGCTGGCGCTGGGTACTCAACTGGAAGATTACAATGACTGTTTTAAACTCATAGCCGATATCGATCTGTCGGGAATTTCCCCCCCCCCTTACCCATGCCATCATCGCCCCGGACACCGATCCTGAAGAAGGATTTCAAGGCACGGGATTTTCCGGGGTTTTCGACGGGAATGGCCATGCGATTCGCAATTTGAGCATCCATTCCGATAACCGGAATTATATTGGGTTATTTGGATTCATTTCTCATGGCCAGCTATACAATATGAAATTAGAGAGTGTCGACATTGTCGCGGGAAACTACGATGATGTGGTGGTGATCAACGGATCCAAAGGTGAAGAAGTCGTAGGAACTGAATATGTCGGCGGTCTGGCCGGCTGGTGCGAGTATGGCGAGTTCGTCAACTGCCAGATCACCGGATCCATCCAGGGTTGGGGTCAATATTGCGGCGGTTTGATCGGATATCTGCATCGTGGCGACGTCTCGTTTTGCCACGTCAATGCCATTGTGAAAGGGGTCGCCAGTGTGGGGGGATTGATCGGCAGCCACAACGGCGGGAACAACGACAACAGCCAGGTTCACTCTTCATCATCCCAGGGCCAGGTGACTGGCGAAAAATCCGTCGGGGGCCTGATCGGGCTGAACCGTCTCAATGCCAAGATCGAGGCCTGTTTCTCATCGGCATTGGTCACGGCGAAAAAATCAAAATTCCATGATACCGCACATTACGCCGGAGGGTTGGTCGGATATAACCATGTTTCCAATATATACAATTCCTATGTTACCGGATCGATACAGGGTGACAATAATTATATTGGCGGCCTGGTCGGTCTGGATGAATATGGCTTTATTTACCCGGTCTATCGCGGGTTTTTTACGAACTGCTATTCCCTGGCCCCGGTCACCGGCGGGCCACTATATGTCAACGCCCTGCTGGGTCATGGCATGGATAATAATTTAGTGATCCATTGCTTCTGGGATAAAGAAACCAGCGGCATTCCCGAATGTACGATTACCGACCCCACCCGGCTCGGCAATTGCGGCACGGCCAAAACGACGTCTGAAATGATGGACATCCTGACCTACGTCAACAGCGGCTGGGATATCAGTGAAGACGGCCAGGCCATCTGGCGGTATAGTCCGCAAACCTATCCAAAACTGTCATGGGAATCGGGAATTCACTGTCCGAATGTCGTCGGGCTAACCCGTGAGGCCGCGTTCAGCGCTTTATTAACCTCCGGTTTTCGAATTGGCGAAATCACTTATGGCAACAGCAACGAGTTTCTGCCTGGTTTGATCCTGAGTCAGGGAACTGATCCCACTGAACAAGTCCCGGCAGGCGCCCCGATCGACCTGGTCATTTCGTTGGGACCCCCAAAATATTCGGGAGGCGCCGGTTTAAGCTGGTCTCCGTATCGGATCGCCACCCGGGAAGATTTGATCGCCATGGGGCAGAACGTGGAAGATTACGATAAATATTTTGTACAAGTCGCGGACATCGATATGAGCCCGGAGTTACCCGGCGGCCTTACCTTCCAAACCGCCCTGATCGCTCCGGATACCGTGAACGATAGTAACAATGACTATCAAGGCGTCGGTTTTACCGGTTCATTCAGCGGCATCGATCCGGCCACCGGTTTTCGCTATACGATTTCCAATCTGACCATTTATGCCAATAGCGGCCAGGACTATCTCGGTCTGTTTGGCATGTGTACAGGCGGAACCATTGAGCATATTCACCTGACGGATGTTGTCATTAACACCGAAGGGCACTGCCAAATTATTGGAGGGCTGGCCGGACATTGCGAAGCGACCCTCATCAACTGCAGCGTTTCGGGTTCGATCGCCGGTAGCGTCGACAGCCATGTTGCGGGGGGACTGGCCGGAATACAGACAGCCGGCGCGTTATCCAGTTGCGCTGCCTCAGCCGCTGTTACCGGCGGTAGTTTTCTGGGGGGACTGGCGGGGTTTCAGGAGGCCGGCATCATCTCCAATTGTTATGCGACCGGACAGATCAACGGAACCAATTCTATTGGCGGCCTGCTGGGATATCAACAGAACGAAGAGCCAGAGGCGGTTCTGGTCGAAAACTGTTATGCTGCCGGGCAGGTTTCCGGTAATACCGGGACAGGCGGTCTGCTGGGCGCTCAATATAACCCAAACAACCAGTCGGTGGTTCATTGTTTCTGGGATGTACAGACCAGCGGTCAGGCCGGCAGCGCCGGGGGAACGGGCGTCACCGGATCGATGACCGATCAGATGATGACAGCAGCCCCTTACCTGGGAGCCGGCTGGGACTTTACCGAAGAAGATGGCGACCCGGCCATCTGGCAGATCTGGCCATTGGATTATCCCAGGTTGATCTGGGAAAACAACCCCTATTTGCTGCCGGTCAATTTTAAGGACAAGAACCTGAAAGCGGCGGTGGAAGCCCAGCTGCGGCGGCAAAACCCCACCCCGCTGGATATGTTACTCCTGACCACCCTGGAGGCATCCAACCGAGAGATCGTTTTTCTCGACGGGCTGGAATACGCGGTTAATCTTGCCCAACTGGATATTGGCAGCAATGCCATCGACGATTTGAATCCGATAAAAGAACTCCAGGCATTAACCCGCTTAAATGCGGGCGATAATCAAATAGCCGATTTGAGCCCCCTGGCCGGCCTGAGTCAGGTCACCTGGTTGAATATTGCGGGCAATCTCATCCATAACATGAGTTCGCTGGCCGATCTGGTCCATTTGAACTATCTGGATATCAGCGATAATTCCATCATCAATCTGTCACCCCTGAATAACATGGTCAGACTGGAACATCTGGCGCTGCAGAATAATCTCATATCAGACCTGTCTCCCATAGCGGCGCTGACCCGGCTGGTTTATCTGGATTTGGGTGAGAATCTGATTTCAAATATTACTCCACTGGTACACTTGGAAATTATCCATGATCTTTATTTACAGGGGAACTATATCCGGGAAGTCAATTGCCTGAGTTATTTAACTCAACTACACAACCTTCAGCTATCAGGCAACAATATCGTCGATATTTCCGCCTTCTCCGAACTGATCGGCATTGAGATTCTTAACCTGGCGGATAATAACATTGAAGAGATCGCTTCACTGTCAAGACAGACCTGTTTAACCTGTCTTGACTTAAGAGACAATCCGCTGAATCCCTGCTCCTATTGCACCTATGTTCCAACGATTCAGGCGAATAATCCTGACATGACCTTCCTGATCGATCCGAATCCCTATGACTGCACTCAATGTCGGATATTGCGTTATTACGTTGACGATGACGCACAGCCGGGCGGAGATGGATTGAGCTGGTCGTCCGCGTTTAATACCCTTCAGGACGCCTTGCTTTACGCGGCCAATTCGGATACCCTCTTCACAGAAATCTGGGTAGCCGAAGGCGCCTATCGGCCGGATCAGGGGCTGCTGCAAACTCCGGGAGATCGCAGCGCCACTTTCGAAATTCCTGCGAGGGTAAAACTATACGGAGGATTTACAGGCAACGAAGAACAAATTGATCAACGTCCTTCCGATCCATCCGGCGCCACCCGTTTAAGCGGCGACCTGGGAGCCAATGACGCGGAAGGGATTTATGATGACAACAGCTATTGCGTGGTCACCCTGGCCGGTTCTGACCTCGATACCGATTTAGACCGCGTACTGATCTGCGGCGGTCACGCCGAAAACAATACCCTCGAAAATGCTTTGAGCGGCGGTCTGTTTATCGCCGGCGGTAAACCCAACCTGTCCAATATTGTTCTGAACGATAATTCAGGGCAATGTGCCACGCATTTGTATTTAAATTATACGGATATTTCCCTGTCCGAACTTGTCATCCAGCCTTCAGGATACGCCACTGACGTTTCGATCGGCTCCAGCATCAGCCGGCTCTGGATAGACAACCTGTTTCTGAATAGAGGCAGTTTGAATCTTTTTGCCAGCGACCTGTTTGGCTCCGGAACGTTACAGCTGACTCCGGACAGCCGCATCAATATCCTGAACGCCAAACCCTGTTCCGGGCGCCAGATCACCCGAATGGTGGGCGGCAGGGTTGATGAAAGCTGGCTGGCGCTTGGCAACGAATGGCATGTATTATCGGAATCGTTAACCAATCTGGTTGTGCAGACCAGCCAGGATACCCAATGGGTGATTGCTCCGTCCTACAGTCAGCTGGGACCGGCGACGCTGCTTTGGTACGACAATCGACTCATAGCGGATCAAAGCCAGAACGGTGTCGCAGACGCGATCTTTTCCGGCGGCGGCATCCTGGAAATTTATGGTTCGTTATATGATGGTTTGGACGAGAATAGCAGTCAACGGTTGTTTGACGGCCTGTTGCTGCGGGCCAGAGTCGGGCTGTTTGAGGTCCAGGAAACCAGTGACAACCAGCTGGAAATCGTCAGTGACGTCACCATGCTGCCTTATGACGGTTTTCTGGTGACCAACCAGCACAATATTCATTTAAACGGACCCCAAAAGATAATTTTTGAGATGGGTTACGCCCAACAGCATCATAAATACAGCAATAACCGGGAAGTGGATAATTTCAGTTCACCGATCTGGACGGACGAAACGTGTCGTCTGTCTATCATGCCACTCAATAACATTGACAAAGCCTGCGTCAGTAATTGCACGTTTACCGGACCGGGCAGCATCCATTCAGATATTTTCAGTTACCTGGTTCTAACGGACAGCGGCTCGATCCATTTAACGGATGGTTCCGCCCGGGGAGACATCGTGGTGGATGGAACGATCATCGCCGGCGGCAACAGCCAGATTACCGGGAATCGGATCTACGTGAATGATAAAACGGTTCAGGGCGGAGAAACCATCAATTATGATGACCTGGGAGGTTCGATCCATCTGGAAGGCCAGGCGGCCTTTATTGAAAATGAGGTATACGCCCAGGGGGATCGTTACCTGGACGTTGAGCCGTATTTACTGGATGACGTGGTTATTTTGAATAATCAGTTCCATGTCATTATCAATCGCGGCCAATACAGCAACCAGGGCATGCTGCTGGAAGCGCGCAGCCGGGACGCCGATTGCGGATTGGAAGCATTCAACAATCCAGAGTGCCGCTCGGGTATCTGGCAGACAACCATTGGCAATCGATTCGACAACGAACAGGCGAACAACTGGGTTCTGGAACGGCTGGAAATCCGGCAGGACGCCAAAGTAAATATCACCAACCGGGTGGATTATCAACTCGAATCCGATCAAGATGAAGTGGTTTATGTCAGAGAACTGGTTCTCTACCCCGGCGCGATTTTGAATACCGCCTTGTTCAAGGTTTATTATGAAACGTTATTTATTGCCGTTTCGGATCCGGGCACGGGCGGGTATAGCGAGATTCCTGTCGACGCGGTCGAACCAGGGTATCCCAAAGTATTTGACAACGGCAGCCAGATCGTCGATATCCCGTTATTAGGATTTTCGCTGATCATGATCAACTTTAACGATCCAACGCCTTATCCCGATAACGAATTCAACCTGAGAATCAAAACCCGGCTGACCGATGAAAATGATTTTGATCCTGAACATCCGGACAAAATGATGCCGGAAGGTCGTATCGAACGACTGGAAGATTATCGTGGCGAAAATGACGGCGTAATGATTATGGAGACACTCCAGGCGTCAAGCGTAGCCGCGACCGCCGCGTTTGCCAACGCGTACGAAGAGGAGTTGGCGGTCGATTTTGAATATAAATTCTCGGCGGATACCGCGGCGGATACTGAATTAAGGGTCTATTTGAACGACAGTCCGGAACCGGGCGATAATCCGCTCCTGATCGCGGTGATCAAACCGGTGTTCGATCCGGCGGTACCCGGGGGCGCCGGTTCTGAACATTACGCGAAGTTTTATGGCGTTTTCCCCAAAGGGCCCCTGAACTTTACCCGGGGAACATACGTTGAACTGGAATTAGTCGGCCAGGGAGCGGAGGTAACCATCGACAACTGGGATCCGTGGATCGTATGTTCCTATATTTGCATCGATTATAATGGCGATAATTTCACCAGTATTAAGGACTATTTCAGCCTTATGGCAGAAGTCGGGGTGGTTGACCCCTTGAGAACACGCAAATATTGTCTGGATATTACCGGGGACGGTTATGTCACCTCCAGTGACCTGACGGGCTGGGATGACAATCTGGAGTCGGGCGCATGTCAATTCGATGCCAACAGTATCCAGATCGATCCCAACTACGGGGATCTGGCCCCTAGTTCGCCTGCGTTGTTATCCTTTGGCGCTTTGAAGCCAAATTCACAAAAAAACATGTCGGCTTCCAAAGTCATCATTAATGGCCAGAACTATGACCCGCGATTATCGGAAAGTTTTCTCCCGATTTATTCAGACTGGGAACCGGCCGGGAATAAAGTTCCGCCGGCCCGGGTAGATCCCGACGCCATACTGGCTTCCGGCGGTAAACTGGTCGCTGACGGATCAGGCGAAATCTATCAGATACATGACAAGTATGGTATCATCTCGCAACGAACAGGCGAGATTCTGATGCCCTGGAAATCCGGTCTGAAATGCGGTTTCTACCAAAATATCTCGATAGGCAAGGATGTCCCGGTCAGCGATATCGCTTTTGACTGGGAGGATAACCGAACGCTCTATCTGACGCCGGTTTTGATTCAGCAGGGTAAAAACCATAGTTTCAAAGCCGCGGCACGACTGGAAAATACCGGCACCTCCTCAGATCCCAACTATACGATCACCCAGATTTATGGCAACGATCCAAGCCAGGAATCGACCACCCAGACCATCAATACGTTTTACTATTACAATTACGGCACGGGAGAATATCATAACGTGAACCGTGATGTCTATATGCCGAATTATTATCAAGTGCAGGAAATTGAAGTGGATAAAAACGGCCATGTCTTTGTCTTATCCACTCATGGTCTGAACGCCAGTGATTATATCCTGATATATAATGAGGACACTGGTCATCGCTATGGCGGCGCCATCCAGCAGTCTTTGTCAAGTCAGGTCAAAGCCCCCATTGGATTAACCTGGTCTCCTTATGACAACCAACTCTACCTGGCCTCCGGAGCTCGATTCACGAGTACCGGTACCGAGTTGAGCAGCAACGTCTATCGTTTTTCGTTTGATATTATTGAGCCGAATACCGTTCATGTCTCTTTGGAAAGTACGATACCGATTGAACATGATGATCCCAATAATGCCAAAATGAAAGTGGCGGTCACAACGGCTTTGGCCGTCGATCCGGATAATGGCGATCTGTATGTCGCAGGGTTCCGCATGCCGGATTGGTCGCAAAAAGATTCCATGTATCTTAGTGAGCTGTTGGAATCCAATACGGTTATCACGCCTTTCACGGTACCCACAATAGGAATCGTACCCACGGGCATGACTAGCGGGACCGCCGTAGCCCTGGCCGATCCGGATCGCAAAGAGTTCATGTTTCCTTATTCCATCGTGAGTTTCAACCGGGGTTGTATCCCTGGAATTCATTATGGCGATTTGCCGGGGACGACCTGTGGCGTGGACACGGCAGACCTAGGATTGCTGCTGAATTTCTGGCTGGAAAATTCGCCGGCGACTGAGGGTGTCAATGCCGTCGATCTAATAGGCGACGATGGGTTTGTCGATCTTTTCGATTACCAGGTGATCGCCCGCAACTGGCTGCATGGATTGTGATAAACAAATCATTCAATTCCAGTTTTATAAATTTTACAGGTTCGGACTCATTTTGAGCCCGAACCTGTTTTTGTATCTCTGGTTTTTCGATCAGGTAACAGTAATATTGGACTATTATTTTAACGTCTGTATCCAATTTCTCTTTGCTGACATAATTGACGGCTTTCTATCGAGACTAACAGTCTGATCGTTAAGTCTACTTAGCCGTAATGTCATAACAAAACAATAAATCCTGATCGCGTATGTAGAGTTTGCCATTGGCAATCACCGGGTGAGCCCAGGCCGGCGCCTTGCTACGGTCCGGTTGTTCAAAGCGGCCCCGCTCGATATATTCTTTCGGACTCGGCTCAATCAGAACCACCGTACCATCCTCCATGCGATAGTAGAGCCGGCCGTCGGCCAGGGCCAGTGAGCCTTTGGCGCGGCGCTGGCCGTTTTGACGCTGATCCCACATGACTTTGCCGGCTTTGAAGTCGAGACAGGCCAATGCCCCCCCTTCGTTGCCGCCGCTGGCGCCATAAAGATAACCGTTATGAAGGATCATGCCGCCATGGTGATTTTGCATATCAGTCGTAGCATAAACTTCGTCTGCTTTAACAGAGCCATCGGCGGCTTTGCTCAGCTTCACCAATCCGCACCCCGCGCCATAGGCTGAGGAAGCAAACACCATGCCGTCGTGATACAACGCCGTAGTACAGTTAATACCCATACGGTTGGCCGGTTTGTCATAGCGCCACAGGAACTTTCCATCAGAGGCCGCAAATCCTGCCAGGGCATTGGAAATGAGTTGTACGTACTGGCGCTGACCGTCAATGTCAACAGCGATCGGCGACGCATAGGCAGCACTGGGTCCACGAGATCCGCCGAAACCGCCACGGCCGCCGCGACCACCCCGGCCTGAACCACCGGGCGCGGGAGAATTGTCAGCCGGGCTGTCGGGCATCTGGGCTTTCCAGATGATCTCGCCAGTCATTTTATTGAGCGCCACGAGCATCGCATCTGAACTGCCGGGCGTGAAGATCACCTTGTCGCCATCGACCAGCGGTGATTCGCGATAGCTCCACATGGGAACACTGCCGCCGAAATCCTCTGACAAACTGTGCCGCCAGACAATCTGGCCATCTTCAGACTTCAGGCAGGCAATAGCGCCCCCCATACCCTCGACGTAAAGATACCCATTGTCGACGGTGGGTGTGCATCCCGGTCCTTCCTGGGACTGAGAGGCCCGTTGCCGAAAGGCCGGCCCCAGCGGGGTGGCCCAGATTTCACTGCCATCCTTTTCGGACAGAGCCCAGACGACTTCTTCATCACCGCGATTGCTCATGCCGTAGAGCCGTCCGGCGACAACTGACGGAGCGCTATCGCCACCGCCTAATTTGTCAATTCCCCAGACCAGGGGCGGACCATTTTCAGGCCACTGTTTAAGCAGCCCCGTATCCTCGGACTTGCCGTCGCGGTTGTGCCCACGCCACTGAGGCCAATCCGCCCCCATACACAAGCAGACTACCGCACCCAAAGCCATTCCTACCATCGTTGTTTTAGCTTGCATGGTCGTGCTCCAGATAAAGGAATTAATTCATCCGTCGTTTGAGCGTCACCTTGTTGAATCGTATTCAAGATGCGAGTAACGTCGGTCATAAATCTTCTCGAAAGTTAATATCATTGTATTTGGGGATCATTATAGTTGAATCAGTAAAATGACTCAATTGCCAATTTTGCAGGCATTCAGGCCCTGTCAGATGAATTTGATTTTGTTTTTTTTACAATAGAATAACATTTCTGTGATATCCCAATCCGTTTATTGGCCAAAATAATCCTTTGGCAAACCTTGAGAGACCAATCAACTCACCAACAGGCAAATATCCGTTATCTTATCATCTAATAAAGAGTTAGAGACGGTAATGGCAACAGGAAAAAGTATATTTGAGAAAAATATAATGAGTTGGGAAATGTTTTTTGCATTTTTTCTTTAAAATAGCCGGTTTGAATGGATTACCCCATGAACAGGCTATTTCCTTAATAATCATGAATATCACATGACTCTATCCGATTCAGCTGTGGTGGAAATCCGGACAATTTAAGTAATGGACGCTTAATCGAACATCAAAAATAAGATCATTTTAAGAAACAGGGTAACAGCGATGTATAAAAAACTACACAACCAATTAAATTCAGCATTTACTCTAATCGAACTGCTGGTGGTCATTTCAATCATTGCTCTGCTGGTGGCGATCCTTATGCCGGCATTGAACAAAGCGCGCATGCAAGCTTCCAGTTCCGTGTGCCTGTCAAACTCCAAACAGCTC
>CAXXFK010000018.1:0-164420 GCA_963663965.2 Sedimentisphaerales bacterium | reverse complement strand
CAGTTTACCTATTAAAAGTTTTTTTACAGCCCATGTCAAGGCGTAACCATATTCCAACTCAGAATCCATAGGTTCTGTTCCATGGTCTGTAAATACGATCCTATCAATAAAAAATCGCCTATATGTTGGTCCAATATTTTTTTATGTCTTGTTTTAAAAGAAGTTATGAACGTGTAGTTTTTGTGCCCAAAGGGGGATTCCCGCTCTTGATTTAAATTGAATTTTCTCACTCAACGAATAGGCTTTTTTCATATTTTTTATATTTTTGTGTCAACCATCCGGCCGGTACAATGGTCTTAGATGCTAGATGGAGCATGTGTTTCCGATGGAAAACAATGATAAAGTCCTGTTAAAAGAACATTGTGCGGGCAATCACACGGCGTTTGGCGAATTGCTACGCCGTCACGGGCCCGCTTTGCTCGGATATTTGGTCCGGATGACCGGCAACACGGATTCCGCAGAGGATATCTTTCAGGAAACATTCATGCGGGTCCACCAAAAGGCCCACTTGCTTAAAACCGACAAGTTCAAAACCTGGCTCTTTACTATCGCAACCAGGGTGGCTTTGAATACCTTCAAAAAAAACAATCGAATAAAATGCGTTTCGCTCGACACGGAACCGCAATGCGAACATGGGAACTGCCCATCCCCGGCGGCCCTGGCTCTGCCGGATCACTCTCCCGGCCCGGCCCAAGCAGTGGTTATGGATGAACAGAAACAAATAATTCGACAGGCAATCGACCGGTTGCCCCATCACCAGAGGATAACACTTTTGCTGGCATACTACCAAAAAATGAATTACTCTGAAGTGGCCCAGGTACTGGGATGTTCGCAGGGCTCGGTTAAAACCCACATGTTCAGAGCGCTTAAAACACTGGCAACGATATTGCCCGACCCAACGGGAGGCAATGCATGAACACTCATATCACTCAAGACAACTTAATCAAATACCAGTTTGGGCTGGCTACAGAACAGGAAGCGCACGCCATCGCCTTCCATCTGGAAAATTGCAGTGACTGTCGCAATGAGTTGGAAAAACTGAAGGTTAAATTCGCGCCGCTCGATCTGCTGAAAGATGAAATCGCAGTACCACAAGAGCTCTTTGAGCGGACGGTCAAACAGACTCAGACCAACGTAACGCGGAAAATTTTACTGAAACCGGCCTGGCTGGTCGCGGCCGCCGTGGCGATGGTATTGGGCGCTTCGGCTTTGGTATCGCTTTTACCGCCACGGTCTTTACCGCCGACGGGTGATTCGAATCCGCCTGAAACGGCCATTGCCAAAGTTGAAGCCATCGATGAGACGCCGCCGTTCGCACCGGCCAGTGCGATCGAACTGAATGTCCTGCCCCGGCGGGACAGTTTGCAGCTGACCATCTACAACTCGGCGGACCTGACCCTGGTGCGCGAACAAAGGCAGTTGACCATCAAGCGGGGCTGGAACTGGCTGCAGTTTATGTGGGCCAATACGCTGATCGACCCAACCTCGCTGACACTGGAACCGCTGGAAAACCAGGACAAAATCGAGGTACAGCAACTGGTGTACCCGGCGCGACTGAAAGATATCGGCCGCTGGCTGATTCGTTCGGAAGTTGAGGGTCAGGTTCCGGTTGAAATCACCTATATGACCAGCGGGCTCTCGTGGCGGGCGTTTTATCAGGGAACGCTCACGCCGGATGAAAGCAAGCTGCATTGGCAGGGCTATGTCCGCGTGGACAACCAATCCGGTGAGGATTATGAAAACGCCCAGACCAGGCTGATTGTCGGACAGGTGCATCAACTGGACCGGATTATCGATCTGGCCCGCAGGGATTCGGCCCATGGCCGGCCGGGGCCTGATATCATCGCGGACAAAGATGGCAGAGACAGATATCACTGGGCATTTTTTGATGATGGAATCGTAACCGAAGGCATTCAATCTAACGTAGATTACCTGGGCGATTTTGCGGCCGGTATCAAAAAAATCGAGAAAGAAGGGCTCAGCGAGTATTTCCTGTATACCATCGAGGGGACCGAAACGATTGAGAATCAATGGGCCAGGCGGCTGCCTTCCTTCGAGGCGGAAAATATCCCGGTTGAAAGTCTGTATAAATACGATGAACAGCGTTGGGGCAACGCTCCGATACGGTTTTTAACGTTTAATAACGATACCGACCACAAATTGGGCGCAACCCCCATCCCGGATGGAGCGGTTGAGATATTCCGCAATACCGACGATGGACATCTGGCTTATGTGGGGAGAACGGCAGTCAAATACATTCCGGTCAACAATAAAATTGAACTGGACCTGGGACCGGCCAGAGCAGTCAAGGTGGAGCCGGTGCTGATGAAGCATGAGACCGCCAACTACCAGTTCAACAAAAACATGGACATTACCGGGTTCGACCAGATCGAAACCTGGAAGGTTAACCTGACCAATACCCGGAATATACCGGTCAAGTTGGAGATCTATCGCAACTTTGAGACTTCCTACTGGGATATTGCAAACAGCGGGCCAAGCGGCGACTATGAGAAAGAGGATATGGATACGGCCAAATACACCCTCACTCTGGAACCGGAGAGCAAAAAGGAATTTCAGTATGTACTGACTATGTATCAGGGAACCAGACAACAGAACCGCAAAGAATAACATTGGGCAATTCAACCAAATATTGAAAGGAACCAATCATGAATAACGGAACAAAAATGATTATCGCGATAATGGCATTGGCGCTGGCGGCGGCGCCCGTTTGGGCACGAACCAAACTGGTAGCGCTGCCGGAACGGGCGGCGACGGTGATCCGGCTGGATAATCCTAACGCCACGCTGATCGAGGAAGAGCGCGTCCTCACCCTGCAGAAAGGGCTCAACAAGGTTGACTTTTCCTGGAAAGCGGTCTCGATCGATTCGGACAGCATCCGGTTAATGGTATTGGATCATCCCGATGGTGTCAGTCTGCTGAACGTCAGTTATCCACCCAATGAGGATGCCCTGGTCTGGGAGATTTCCAGCGGCGGCGATTACGCCGAAACGGTGCGAATCAGCTACCTGCTGCGGAATATCGACCGGCTGGTCACCTACAAGGCAGTAGCGGACAAGGAAGAAACCAGACTGGATCTCAAGAGCTATCTGATCCTGCGGAACTTTTCAGGCGAGGATTTCGAAAAGGCCAGTGTTCTGCTGGACTACGGCCAGGCGTTTGAGCAGGGTATCGACAATGAGGAAACCAAGCAGATGCTGTTCCTTAAGAAGCCTGAGGTCCCGATTGTGAAGGTATGGAAATGGGATTCGGCGACTCTGCCCTGGGATCCGGAAAAACTGGATAATAAAAACGTGGGTATTCCAGTCAGCTATCGGATTGTCAATGACAAGAAAAGTAACCTGGGCGAAAACGCGCTCTGGGGCGGCAAAGCCCGGCTTTTCCAGGATGACGGCCATGACAGCACCATTTTTCTGGGCGAAGACAACGCCATGCTGGTCCCGGTCGGCGAAAAGATGGAACTCTATATCGGCGACAGCCGGGATATCGTGGTCACGCAGCGCAAGATGCAGGACCAGCAGATCAATATCCGCAGGAATAACCGCAACGAGATTGTCCTGTACGACACGGATGAACAGATTACCGCCAAAATCGAAAACTTCAAAGATAAACCCGCGGTGCTGACCATGATCCAGCATATCCCGGGCCAGTGGGATATGGAAAGCTGTAATCTGAAATACACCCAGACCGATGCCTATACGCTGGAATTCGAGATCGAACTGCCCGCCCGCAATGACGCCGGACCGGCTGCCCTGGAACTTCAGATGCACTATCATCGACGGAATGTCAGATAATCAAAACCCTTGGTTCAAGGAGCATACCCATGAGACAACTAAAATTTATCATACCGGTTATCCTGTCGGTTACGGTGGTAGTATTCGCCAAAATTGACCTGTCAACCCTGCCGGCCAATGATACCGTTCAACTCACGATCTATAACTCAGCCGACCTGACACTGGTGCGGGACGCGCGCGCGCTGACCCTGAAAGAAGGACTCAATCAGTTGCAGTTTTCCTGGGCCAATACCCTGATCGACCCGACTAGTCTGGAAATGCTGCCCAAAGCCAGAGCCGAAAGTATTCAAATCAACGAACTGGTGTTTCCGCCACAGACCAATAATCTGGGCTTGTGGCGGATCAACAGCGAAATCTCCGGCAGGGTGCCGGTCGAAATCGCCTACCTGACCAGCGGACTGACCTGGCGGGCGTTCTATATGGGAACACTGGCCGGGGATGAAAAGACCATGCGGCTACAGGCCTATATCCGCGTAACCAATAACTCCGGTGAAGATTACGAAAACGCCCAGACCCGCCTGATCGTCGGCAAGGTGCATATCCTCGACGAAATCGCCCAATTAGCACGACGGCCGCAACCTTATGGCAGTCCGATACTACAACCGCCAGTCCCTGCCGTTCCGGCCGCAAGAGGTCGGGCATCGGGAATGATGGGCGGTTTGGGGGGCGCGCTGGCGAAAGCCGAGGAAAAGCAAGTCGTCAAGGAAGGGCTCAGCGAATATTTCCTGTATACCATCGAGGGTACCGAGACCATCCCGACCGGCTGGTCCAAACGGCTGCCCAGTTTTGAGGCGGATGGAGTTCCAGTGGTGAATCTGTACAAGTATGAAGAGGACCGGTACGGGTCGGTCGTAGTCCGGTTTCTCAGCTTTAAAAATGACAAGGAACACAAATTGGGCGAGACGCCAATTCCGGATGGTATGTTACGGGTCTATCGCAATGTGGATGAGCAGCATCATCTCAGTTATGAGGGCCGATCCGGATTTAAATACATCCCCGTCAACGAGAAGGTGGAACTTAACCTTGGCAGAGTGGCCGATGTGGTGGTTGAACCGAAGCTGATGAAAGAACAGACCGAGAACTACCGGTTTAACAACAAAGGTGATATTATCGGATGGGATCAGATTCAAACCTGGCAGGTAGAACTGCGCAATACGCGCGATGTAACCGTCAAAATCGAAATCAAGCGCAATTTTGACACCCAGTATTGGGATCTGAAAAACTCCGGCGACTATGGCGCGTTCGAGAAAGAAGATCTGGATACCGTCAAGTACACCATCACCTTGAAACCGCAATCCCGACAGCAGTTTGGCTATGTCCTGCGGACCTATCAGGGCAGCCGACAGGAGGATTCTACCCAATGAGATGGAACCTATGCCTTTTTGCAGTACTCGCCACAACCACGGGCCTGATCGCCAGGGTTGATCTGTCGACTCTGCCGGCCAACGACAGGGTCCAGCTTACCATCTATAACTCGGCGGACCTGACACTGGTGCGGGACGCACGGTCGCTGACCCTGAAAGAAGGACTCAATCAATTGCAGTTTTCCTGGGCCAATACCCTGATCGATCCCACCAGCCTGGAAATGTTGCCCGGGGACCGGTCAGGCAGTATCGAAATTGCGGAACTGATCTATCCTGCACGAGTAAAAAACCTTGGCTTTTGGAATGTCCAGAGCGAAATAGCGGCCAGGGTACCCGTCGAAATCTCCTATCTAACCAGCGGATTAAGCTGGCGGGCATTTTACACAGGGACGCTTACCGCAGACGAAAGCCAGATGCGTTTACAGGGTTATGTCTGCGTCACGAACAACTCCGGCGAAGATTACGAGAATGCCCAGACCCGCCTGATTGTTGGAAAGGTTAATATCATCGAGCAGATCGCGAGCCTGGCGCAGAGACCTTATCCGTATGGCAGCCCGTTAATAATCCCATCGACAACTCCCCTGTCAACCTCTGGAGTTGTCAATAAGGGATTGACCGAAGATAGATTGTACTTCAAACATGTCATAACGACTTTTGATGTTCTGGATGAAGCGAAAACCATTATCAAGGAAGGCCTCAGCGAATACTTTCTGTACACGATTGATGGCGCCGAGACCATTCCCAACGGCTGGACCAGGCGGTTATCCAGCTTCGATATCGATGAGATTCCGGTTGTGAATCTCTACAAATTCGAAGAGGAGCGTTACGGTTCGAATGTGACGCGGTTTCTCAGTTTCAAAAACGATGAGAAACACCAACTGGGCGAGACCCCCATCCCCGGCGGAGATCTGAAAGTGTATCGCAATCTGGACGATAAGCGACACCTGAGCTACCAGGGCCAATCGTCATTCAAGTATATCCCAGTCGGTGAGGATGTGGAACTGGATCTGGGGCCGGTTGCCAATGTCGTGGTGGAGCCCAAGCTGATGAAATTCGCGACCGAAAACTACCAGTTTGACGATAAAGGGAATATTATCGGCTGGGATGAAATCAGACAGTTCAAAGTCGATGTGCGTAATACCCGAAATGTAACGGTAAAAATCGAGATCAAACGCAATCTCGGGACACCCTATTGGGATCTGCTAAATACCGGCGATTACAGTGACTTTGAAAAAGAAGATATGGACACCGTTACATATACCCAGGTCTTGAAACCTCAATCCAAAAAACAGTTCGGCTACCTTCTTCGAACCAGCCACGGAACCCGTCAGGAACAGCGGAATCAATAGCACTCCATCGTATTTAACGCGATCCATCCGGCCTGGTTCCAATCCGGCCATCTGGGCCCCCCAGTGGCCGCGGAGCCAGTAATAGAATGATCACTTTACAATAGTAATCCAGATCGCCTGGGTGTGGCTTTTTAAAACAAAGCGAAAATATTCCGAATATTCGCGGTCATTACAGAGTTATCTGTACTAAAAAGGTGAATCTGCCATTACAAGTGGCCGATTCATTAAATAATGGACCATCTGATTCTCCTGGATAATTTTGGAGTGACTGCCAATGAATGCGATTCTGCTCGGTTATCAGCGCTGCTGGTTTTTGGGGGTACTGCTGGTGCTGCTTCTCAGCCAGCCACTGAATGCCAAAACCAAATTCACGGCCTATAACGATTGCGTTTACAGTAGCGATAATCAATATCTCGGCGCCAATGTCACTACTTACGCTACCGCCGGCTACAATGGGCCCGATTCCGGTCAGTTGGTCGATCAAACCACCGGAACCATCACCCCCGTCATTGTCACTCTATCCCAATCCGGTGGTGTCAGTATCCAATCCACCAGTACTTATGGAGGGAATGACACCGATCCGGGTACCGATGCCTACGCGACCTTTCATGGATACGCCGACATGACCGGGGTCTACGTCTATGGCTCCGACGGCTGGTGGGTCGAAATCGCCTTCACCAACCTCAATCCACTTAACACCTATACCTTTGCCACATCCGCCAATCGCAATAACTCAGCCGCCAATTACGCTGAGCGCTGGACCCGCTATAGTATTATGGATGCCGATAGCTTCACCAATGCCAGCACTCCCGGTGTTCAGGTCAACTCGGAAGACTCCGTCTCCTTCAGTACCGGTTACAATCAGGTCGCCGGTTATGTCGCCCGTTGGACCAATATCCAGCCCGGCCCCGATGGTGCTTTTAGAATCCGCGCCGCCTCCGATACCGGCCATCCACGCGAATACAGTTCCTCCGATAACCAGGCCTATTCGTTTGATGTCTTTATGCTCAGTGAGGACGAAGCGGATGGCCAACCCACGGTCGAATTGGGCAACGATATGTCGGTAGTCTTTAATCAGGAAGATCCGACAGTTACCTTGCAACTGACTGCCACCGTCAGCGACGATGGCAAACCCTGGGCGGATCCTGAAAATCCTGCAACCAGCTACGGTCTGCAATATCAATGGAGCGTGGTATCCTCTCCCAATGGCAGTACGGTCAGTTTCACTCCTTCCGAGACCATTGCCCAACCCTCGGTAATCTTCTCGGCCATTGGCAGCTATATTTTGCGTCTCTCCGTTTCAGATGGTCCCGAAACTGCCGGCGGTACGACGGTTTCCGATGATATGCTTATCAATCTGCTGCCTGAACTGCCTTACGGTTGCCCCACCGGATCACTCAACAGCGACTGTACCGTCGACCTGCTCGACCTGATACCCTTTGTCGCACAATGGCTCCAGCCCGCCGGGTGCCTGGGCAATCCCGGCTGCGCCGATTTTTTCGGCAACGACGGCGTCAATCTGATCGACTTTAAAGCCATCTCCCGTCATTGGTTCCAATCGGGTAACGCCATCGTCATCAATGAAATCCATTATAATCCCGATGTCAAAACCGAGCTGGTCGAATTTGTTGAACTGTACAATCCAACGGATATAAATATCGACATTTCCAATTACTCCTTCGCCCGTGGCATCGACTGGCAATTCCCGCCCGATACCATTATGGAACCCGACACGTATCTGGTTGTGGCCCGTTACCCGGATAGCGTCCGGACCAAATTCAACCTTACTGCCGATCAGGTGTTCGGCCCGTTTACCGGAAAACTGGACAACACCTCCGACCGACTGGAACTGGTCGATCCATCCGGCAACCGTATCGATCAGGTGGAATACCAGTTGGGCTTCCCCTGGCCCACTGTGGGCGATACCGTTGCCGCCGCCAGTCGCTCTATTCAGTTGATCAGTCCTCTCTTTGATAACGATCTGGGCGGCTCCTGGCGCTCGGCTTATCCCACTCCCGGTGCACCCAACGCGTCGGTCTTCGCCGCTAATATTCCGCCCCATATTCGTCAGGTCAATCACGAGCCCCGTCAGCCACATGACAACGAATCCGTTATCATCACGGCCAAGGTCACCGATGCCGATGGGGTCGATTCGGTTTCCCTGCTCTATCAGGATGTCGCCCCCGGCAATTATATCAACATCGATGATCCCGATTATCAAACCGACTGGACCCCGCTGGCCATGAACGATGCCGGCCTTAATGGCGATGCTCAGGCTAATGACTCCATCTATAGCGTCCAATTCCCCGCGTCTCTCAATAGCCATCGTCACCTGATCCGCTATCGCATTCAATGCCGGGATACCGCGGGCAATCAACTTACCGTTCCCTATGCCGACGATCCCCAACCCAACTTCGCCTGGTTCGTCTACAATGGGATTCCCGACTGGAACGCTGCCGTTGACCCGGCGAACGAAAGCGGTAATCCAACCCTCCGGCAAGCCAACACCTTTACCACGGATACTCTGACCTCGCTGCCGGTCTATCAACTGCTCACCAAACATCAGGACCTGCTCAATGCTCAATATTGGCCTGGTACCACTACCGGGGCCTATACCGGTTCGGATTACCTCTGGTCCGGTACCCTGATTTATGATGGCGTGGTATACGATCACATTCACTACCGGGCCCGGGGCGGTGTCTGGCGTTATTCAATGGGTAAGAACATGTGGAAGTTCGCTTTCAATCGCGGCCACTATTTCCAGGCCCGTGACCAGTATGGCAAGCGTTACGACACCGACTGGAGCAAGCTGAACTTCTCTGCGGTCATCCAACAGGGCGATTACGGTTCCCGCGGGGAACAGGGCCTGTTCGAATCGATCGGATTCAACCTGTTCAACCTTGCCGGAGTCGAGGCGCCCAAAACCCACTGGGTACAGTTCCGGGTGATCGATGCCGATTCCGAAACGGGCGCAACTCAGTATGACAGTGATTTCTGGGGCATGTACCTGGCAATCGAACAGGAGGATGGCCGCTTCCTGGACGAACATCATCTGCCCGACGGCAATCTCTACAAAATGGAGAATTGGACCGGCGAGTTGAACAACCAGGGCCCGCTGGCCGCCACGGATAAATCAGACCTCAACGCGTTCCTCTCCTATCCCACCACCGAGGCCCAATGGCGTGCTGAACTCGATCTCCAGCGTTATTACTCCTATCGCTCCATTGTCGAAGGGATCCATCACTACGACATCGCCGCGGGCAAAAACTATTTCTATTACCTCAATCCGGAAACCAATATCTGGTCCGTTCACCCCTGGGACCTTGATCTCACCTGGGCCGACAATATGTACGGCAATGGCAACGAACCGTTCAAGAGTCGGGTGCTTTCGTTTCCCAGCCTCAACCTCGAATACACCAATCGCCTGCGCGAAATCCGCGACCTGCTTTACAATCCCGATCAGATGAACCACATGCTGGATGAGTTCGCCGCCATGATCGATAATCCCGCCACCCCGCTTTCCATGGTTGACGCCGACCGGGCGATGTGGGACTACCACCCTATCATGGTGGCGTCCACGGTCAATTCCGTCAAAGCCCGGAAAGGGCTCTTCTATAAAGCCGGAACCCCCACCCAGGATTTCGCCGGCATGGTTCAGCGAATGAAAAACTACGTTGTCAGCCGTTCTGCCTGGATCGACTCAACCCTGCTCAATGATCCCGGTATCCCCGCCACCCCTGTCATTAACTATAACGGTGAGGCCAATTATCCGGTTAACGCCCTCGCCTTCGCCTCAAGCGATTTCAGCAATCCCGCCGGCTACGGCTCTTTCGGGGGCATTGTCTGGCGTATTGCCGAGGTTTCGTATCCTGGCACGGCCGGTTATGATCCCGAAAAACGCAGCGCCTATGAAATCACCCCGGTCTGGAATTCGCCTGTTTTTACTGTTTTAGCGGATGGACAAACCATTCGGCTTCCGGCCGATCCGCTGAAAATAGGCCACACCTACCGGGTCCGTTGCCGGGTCAAAAACACGACCGGGCGGTGGAGCCACTGGTCCGCGCCGATTGAGTTCACCACGGCTGACCCGCTGGCTGTCGGCGTTGTCAGTGACTTCCGTCTTACCGAATTGATGGCCCATCCAGCCCCGCTGACTGACAGCGATCTGGATGAGGATGAATTTGAATTCCTTGAATTCAAGAACATCGGCTCAAACACGCTCGATCTGTCTCATATCCAGATCACTGACGGCATCACTTTCGACTTCGCCAACGCGGCTATCCAAACCCTCGATGCGGGCGAATTCGTTTTGATAGTGCGTAATCAGAGCGCTTTTGAATTGAAATACGGCACGGGATTAACCAGTCGCATCGCCGGCGAATACTCCGGAAAACTCTCCAATAGCGGCGAAACAGTACTCGTCAACGACTATTGGAACGGGGAAATTATGGAAGTCACTTATGGCGATGGCGCCGGCTGGCCCCGATCCACCGACGGCGCCGGTCATTCCATGGTGCCGCTCGACAATGCCATTCACAGCGCCAATCCGGTCGCGCTCTGCTACGGACCCAACTGGCGTGCCAGTGCTTATCTCAACGGCTCACCCGGATCGGATGATCCGGCTCTGCCCCCCTCTCTGATCATCAACGAAATCAAAGCGCATACGGATTACTCCGATCCAACCCATCCGGATTATACCTCCAATGACTGGATCGAACTCTACAATACCGGCGCCACCGCCTTGAATCTGAATGACTGGTACCTCAGTGACGACCCGGAAAACCTCAAACGGTATTCCCTCGCCGGTCGCCAGATCCAGCCCGGCCAGTTTCTGGCCCTTGATGAAATCGATGACTTCAACAACCCGCAGGGCAGCGGCTTCGGCCTAAACAAACTCGGCGAAGCAGTGGTTCTCTCCTGCCTGCCCGGCACAACCGAAGATCGCATTGTTGATATTATCGTTTTCAAGGGTCAGGAAAACCTCTCAGCCAACGGCCAACCCATCTCACTCGGCCGCTATCCCGATGGCGCCGGTTGGCTGTTCACCCTGCCCGCCGGCAGTGGTCAACCCAACTCCCAACCCCTGCTGCGCCCCCAGATACGAGAAATCATGTATAATCCCGGCCCCAATCAGGATTGGGAATATATCGAGATCTTTAATCCCACCAGCAATACAATGACCCTGGAAGGTGACGGTGGCCCATGGCGTATCGCCGGCCAGGCCGATCTGGTCCTGCCCGCCAGTTTCACCTTACCCGCCAATGGCCGGGTTCTGCTGGTTGGCTTTGATCCATCCAACACCGAGGACCTGGCTGGTTTTACCTCCCAGTATGCCACCGGCGCCCTCGTTCCGGGTGTCGATATCATCGGCCCCTGGTCGGGCTCCCTATCGAATAAGACCGGCCGCATCGCCCTTGAAATGCCCCTCCATCCCGAACCGGACTCCGGAGAAACCCCCTGGGTCATCATCGATGAAGTCCTCTATTTCGATGCCGCTCCCTGGCCCGCTGCCCCCGACGGCCAGGGCCAGGCTCTCCATCGCATTTCCAGCGATGCAACCCTGCATGGATCCAATCCGGCCAACTGGACCAGTCAAACGCCACTGCAATAAATGGAAAATGTACTTGGCTTAATTTACCGCGCTATCATGATGGGATAGGAAACCGTAATTATCTATTCCGTAAAGAGTTACAAAAAAGCCAACGGCGAGACTCGAACTCGCGACCGCGGCTTTACGAAAGCCGTGCTCTACCAACTGAGCTACATTGGCCTCTGTGAAACCTGAATTTCACAAGCTCTATACTTTATCGACTTTTAATCGATTGTCAACGAGAAAAAAACAACCGGCGTTTGGCACCAGAAAAACATAACCACTTGCCTGACAAATTCTTACAGAAACAAAAATTATAATTTCATTCGGTTTGCCGTCAATCTCCCCTCGCCCGACATTCAACCATTCCCTCAAACAAACAATTAAATTACAGTCAGACAGTCCCTACCAGCTTGACTCAGGGTTGATTTCAGGTCGCCAAACTGGTATTCTGATCCCTTCATAAATTCAATAAAGCGATTTTTGGAGAAGTCCATGTTACGACTGGTAGTATTCGATTTTGACGGCGTCATCGCCGATAGTGAACCGGCCCATTACGAGATCTTCCGGCAGGTGCTGGCCGAGGATAATCTGGATATCGACTGGCAGCGTTATTGCGAACGCTATCTGGGCTATAGCGATATAGAAGCCTTCCGCCACATTCTGGCCGATCTCAACGAAAATCACTCCGACGAACGGATCGCCGAACTCTGTCAACGTAAAAAAGCGGCTTTTGCTGATTACATCCGCGAACAGAATATCATCCTGCCCGGTGTTCGCGAACTGCTGGCTGATCTGAAGGCCAACGATATAATCTGCGCGATTTGTTCCGGCGCTTTACGTAGTGAAATCCAATTAATCGCCGAACTCGGCGGCCTGCTCGATTATTTCAGTGTAATCGTCGCCGCTGAAGATGTCCAGCGCGGCAAACCGCATCCCCAGGGATTCGAAATGGCCCGCCTCCGCGTCAATGAAACGCTCCAATCAGACCAGCCCATCACACCCAGCCAGACCGCCGCCATCGAAGACAGTCTCTGGGGCATCCAGGCGGCGCAAGGCGCCGGTTATAAATGCCTGGGCGTCGCCAGTACCTACGATAAAAACCAACTCACCAACGCCGATGCGGTGGTCGAAACCCTCGAAGAAGCCAGCGCCGACTTTTTAAACCAGATGCTCAACTGACAGGACTTTTCAAAAAATCCGCCAGCAGAATACTTTGCTGCTCACCCTTTTCCATATCCTTGACCGTCACCTTCTGTTCGTCGAGCGTTTCCTGCCCGAGGATCACCACAAAGCGGGCGTTCTGGCCGGATGCCTGTTTCATCTGCTTTTTCATATTCTGACGCTTGTAAGACATACCCGTGGAATACCCCATCGCGCGCAATTCACTTACCAGCCTGACAGCCTCCTCAAACAACCCAGCCGCCGCGTCAATCACAAAGAAATCCAGCCGGTCCTCTATCCGGCCCAGCAAACCCTTCTCCTGTAAAAGTATTTCCAGCACCACATCGCCCATGCCAAATCCGGTCGCCGGCATTTCCTGGCCGCCCAGTCCCGCCAGCAGATTATCATAACGCCCTCCCCCACAAATCGCCCGCAAGGTCGCGCTTTTATCGAAAATTTCAAAGACCGGCCCGGTATAATACGCCAGTCCCCGGACAATACTGATATCGAACCGGCAATACGCCCCGACTCCCATCAAGTCCAGATAGTTGAAAACCTGACGCAGATCGTCCAGCGCCTTTTTCGCTCTCTCCGAGCTGGCCAGCGGTTCGATTTCATCCAGGCTCTTGAGCCCCTGGATCGTCATCATCCGCTCGCGTTGAACCGGATCGGGCAACTGCTCACTGACCAGTTTTTCAAAATCCTGGGCATTCAACTTGGGCCGTTTATCCAGCAGAACATACACCTTGTCAAGCTGATCTTCGGCAAAACCCTGATCCTTCAGCAATTCCGCCAGCATGGCCCGGCTGGAAATCCGCGCTTCGATATCATCCGCCGTTAAACCCACACTGCGCAGATAATCCACCGCGGTATAGATCGACTCGGCATCGGCCAGCATATCATCCGAACCGATAATATCAATGTTCCACTGAAAGAATTCCCGCAACCGCCCCTTTTGTGGATTCTCCGCCCGGCACAATCTCGGCGCCGAAAACCATTTGATCGGCCGCGGCAGCGCGTTCACCTGTTGATTGACCATCCGGGCCAGGGTCGGGGTGATCTCCGGGCGAATCGCCAGGTCACGACCGCCCCGGTCCTGCAGCGAAAACAACTGCCCGGCGATTTCATCACCGCTTTTCTGAGTATACAACTGCAAATATTCAAAAATCGGCCCGTCGTATTCCACGAAGCCATTGCGTCGGGATACCCGTCGCCAGCCGTCAATAATCCAGTTGCGCACCGCCATTTCCGGCGGATAAAAATCTCGTGTGCCTTTGACCGGTGGGATCTTTTCCATAAATATTCGTTATTTCTTCTTGGTATTCTTGCCGCCTTTGGCTGTCTCAGGCAGCATATTGATCTTGTCCAGATATTCGTCCAGTTCTTCTATCGATGTAAAATGCAGATCATAGCCATAATCACCGCTATGATAATCGCAATTCGTTTCATTATATTTCCGGCAGATTTTCGGTCGGGTTTCATAAATATCGCAACGGTTATCCCGATTCAAAAACTTGCACCGGGCCGCAAAATTAACATACCAATCCCCTTTATCGACAAATACACTAATCCCCTCATGGGCCAGGTACCAGCGAATATTGTCATATTCCGCTTTCGTGGTGGGTGTATCCAGCGGTAATGCCACATAACGACAGCATAATCCATTACATTGACTGCACAGTGAATCGGCCAAATCGAATCCTTTCAGGAGGGGTATCGGAGCATCTTATAATTAAACGGTTGATTATAATGAATTTACCCATGATTCGTCAACTAAACAGTCAAAACGATTACCCCGACCTCTCTCAGATCAAAAAAATTACCTTGAAACACAACCCCTTTTCTTTTATAGTATAGCGCTCACGATATTCAAATAGTTGTAACTAATTAATAATACAGGAGATAAAAATGGGTAAGCCCAGAAGACGCCGCAAAGTCGGCAGCAAAAAGCGTCGTGCACGCTGGAAAGCCAGACATCACAAGACCTGATCCTGACCTGGTTTTTTTATTCAAGTGTGGTATTTAATGCAGTTCGGGTCTGCCTGGTCAGTCCGAACTGCTTTTTTGTGCGCGTTTAAACTCATTATCGGACCTTCACTCCGCTTCTAACCAATTGGGAATTTCTACCCGTTCCTATGATACGCCGAATTATCGATCTTTCCCCCCGGATTTTAACATGGATTATTCGAATTCAATTGCTTCCAGCAGGTTAAGGTCTTACAATTTTAGTAGAAATAAGTGGGCGTGGCGGTCGCTCGTTTGTTTACGGACGAGAGGAAAGTCCGGGCAGGACAGGGCAGGGCGACGGTTAACGGCCGCCGGGAGTGATCCCCGGGAAAGTGCCACAGAAAATATACCGCCGATGAGTCCCTGTGACCCAGGCAAGGGTGAAAAGGTGCGGTAAGAGCGCACCGCGGTTCCGGTAACGGAACCGGCATGGTAAACCCCGCCCCCTGCAAGACTAAGCAGGGCCGAGCGCCGGCCCGGCGCGTTTGAGGCCCGGGTAAGTCGCTTCCGCTTCGGCGGAGAGCCGACGGGTAACCGTCGGTCCAGATAAATGACCGCCTGCCGCTACGCGGTAAACAGAACCCGGCTTACGCGCCCGCTTGTTTCTGCTCGCCGGATCACAATTGAAGTGCACCATCCGGACTTACTTTGGAATAGTGATGCTCCCCAATCCGGGGATTACCATGTATGATCGTAAATAGCTTTCAGGAACTTACCTGAGATAACAGTTTATCGTACGTTTGAAAGGAGCATTCTCGATGAAAATTGTAGCCATTCTGATCGTGGGCTTATTAACTGTTTCATTCTTATCCGCTCAAAACACCTCGTCGGACAATTGCGCCAACGAAGGCGCCTGCACCGGTGACTGCAATGGCGCCTGCTGTCCTGACGCCAAACCCGGTATCCTGGCCCCCCGGTTCGGTATCTGTACCAAACCGGATCAATCCGCCAAAATGAAAGCGGCCGGTTACGACTATGTCGAAGCCGGAGTCGGCTGGTTCCTCATGCCGGATAAGAGCGATGAGGAATTCCTGAAATATTACCTCGATGTCCTGAAAAAATCGGAACTGAACGTTGAAGCCTGCAACAGCTTTATTCCAGGCAATCTGAAATCGACCGGGCCCGAAACCAACCATCCCGCGATTCTGGAATGGGCCGAAACGGCATTCCGCCGGGCCAAAGTGGTTGGCATCAAGGCCATCGTCTTCGGCAGCGGCGGCTCGCGCAAGATTCCCGATGGCTTCAGCCGGGAAGAAGCCCGCGCCCAGTTTGTCGACCTGCTCAAAAAAATGGGCCCCATCGCCCAGAAATACGGCGTGGTCGTCGTCATCGAACCGCTGAACAGCAAAGAATGCAACTTCATTAACACCGTCTCGGAAGGCACCGATATCGCCCGTGATGTCAATCATCCCAATATTCGCATGTTGGCGGACTTCTATCACATGCTGCGCGAAAATGAAGGCCCCGAATCGATTATCAAAGCGGGCAAGCTCCTGTATCACTGCCATATCGCCGAAAACAAAGACCGGCTCGCGCCCGGCACCAACGGCGAAGACTTTACCGGTTATTTCAAAGCGCTCAAACAGATCGGCTATCGCGGACGCATTTCCATTGAAGGACGATGGCGCGATTTCGATAAAGACCTGCCCGTCGCCATCAAAGCCATGCAGGATCAGATCGCGCAAGTTAACGCCGAAAAAGAAGAATAATCCATGGGCGCACCCAAGGTATGAATCATGATCGCGATATTCCAGATGTGCCCGTATTGCCAGGCAGCGAAGCGCTGGCTTCGTTGCGGAAAGGCGATCTGCGCTGGATCTACGACAGCGGCTTCCATGATCGCCTGTTCGGCCCATCCGCGCCCGACTGGAACCACCTGGACCAGTGCCCCAACGCGTTCCTGATCAAATCCAACCCCCAACGACAGATCTATCGAGTCGAAGCCGGCTCGATCGCTGTCTATGTCAAACTATACCGGATAAACACCTGGCAGGACCGGCTGAAATGGGAGTTCCGCCGTTGTCCGGCCCGGATCGAATTTCAGCGCTGCCTGCTGGCCGCCGAACGCCATGTCCCCGCGCCCCGCGCTCTCGGCTGGGCGCAAGGCCCTCGCCATGCCCTGCTGCTGCTGCCGGCCCTGCCCGAAGGCTTTACTCTGGAACAATTTCTCTGGGACGACGCTTATGAATCCTGGCGCAATGATCCACAGAAAATCCGCACCATCCTGCAGGCCGCCGGTAAAATCGCCGGCCAGATGCATGCCGGCCGGTTGCTGCACGATGATTTCCACTTCGGCAATATCCACCTTTCCTTAGCAAACCTGGACACTCCCCGGGCCTGGCTGATCGATTTATACAAACTCAGGCCGTCAAAAAGCGAAGGAGCGCTCAGCGCCCTGCATCCCGAGGCAGTCAATAATATGGCCCGGCTGTTTTCCGGATTATCTCTGCGGTTTTCCGCCGACCAGATGGCTCCCCTGATCGACACCTACCTCAAAACCATCCAGCCCCATCAGCAATGGACCCTGTCACAAGCCCAGGACTATCAACGGCGTCTGACACAAGCCATGGACCGCTTGCGGGCTAAACTGCAAAGTAAATACGATCGACGCTGCCTGCGTGACAGCCGTTACACCCGCAAAGTGCACCCGGCGCCCGGATGGGAGGCGCGCGTTTTTCTCCAGCATAAACGTCCGCTCGATTTTTCGGCTGGCAGCCGCGAAATATTCACGCCCGAACAATGGACGCGTGCCTTACAGATCATGCTAAGCAACTATAGCCAGGGTCGTGGTCTGCTGCCCGATGAAGAAATGGTCCGGTTACAGCCCAAACACCAAATCACCACCGCCTCCCTGAATGTCAACGGCCACCCACTGCCGGTAAAAATCCATTACTATTCCACCAGCAACCTGATCGACAAACTCACCTATAGCGCCGGGCGCAGTCCGGCGCGGCACGGCTGGTTCGAAAGCTGGTACGCCATTCATCGCTATCAGCCCACCCCCTGGCCGCTGGCCGTCCTGCACCATCGCTACCACGGCATGACCAATAAAGCCATCCTCATCTGTCACGACGATCAATCCGAAACGGTAGCGTTCGAACGACGTGATTACCGTTCGATTCTAATTGTCAAACCCAGCAGCCTCGGCGACGTCGTTCGCTGTCTGCCAATCTATTATGGCCTGAGACAGGCTTACCCCAGGGCTGAAATTGCCTGGCTGATCAATACCACCTTCGCCGAACTGCTCACCAATATCGACGGCCTGAAAGTCATCGAATTTCATCGCAAACATTACGGCCGCATGACCAAAAGCCTGACCTCGCTGCGCGACTTCCTCGAATTCGGCAAAGAACTGCGTCAGCGCCGGTTCGATCTGGTGGTCGACTTGCAGGGTCTGTTCCGCAGCGGCCTGATCGCCCGGCTATCCGGCGCTCCGGTCCGGATCGGTTTCGAATACGCGCGCGAAGCCGCCCCCCTGTTTTATACCCACACCGTCACTCGCGATGAGAGCCGGATTCGCCATGTTGTGGATGACAACTGGGCCATCTCATTCCCGCTCGGTTTCCATCGCCAGACCATGTCGTTCGAGATCCCCATCGATAACAAAGCCTGGCAATCCGCCCGTCACAAGGCAAACGAAACCACCGGCAGCCCTTTGCCCGAACAATACGCAGTCCTGCTCTGCGGCGGCAGCGCCCCTTCCAAACGCTGGCCCCCGGCTTGTTTCGCCCAACTGGCCCAGGCGCTATTTCAGCATTACCAGCTTACCCCGATCATCCTGGGCGCCGGCGCCACCGAAGAAGGGCTGGCCAGTCAAATAATGGACTCTTGCGGTCCAGCCGCCGGCCTGATTAACCTGACCGGCCGGACCAACCTGCTGGAAATGACCGAACTGCTTCGTCATGCCCATATGATTATTGGCAACGATTCCGGTCCACTGCATATCGCCGCGGCGCTGGGACGCCCCACCATCGGCATTTACGGCCCGACCAATCCCGCCAAAGTCGGACCCTACGGCCAGATCGACCACGTCGTCGCCGCCGGTAAAGAGGTGGATCGCGTAGGCCGATATAGCAAACATGAGAGCCATCGCATCGAATCAATCCCCGTAGACGCCGTGTTAAACCAGGTACAAGCCGTTATGGAAAAAATCGATTCATCGGACCATGCACGATAAAACCGAAAACATATTTCAACGCATCAATAAACTGATCGTCAACAAGATCCTCCATATCGACGACACCCCACATCGGCTGGCGCTTGGGATCGCCCTGGGCCTGTTGGTAGGCTGGACCCCTACCATCGGCCTGCAAATGATCATTGCCGCCCTGCTGGCCACCATCATCCGCGCCAATATCCAGGCCAGCGTCATTATGGTCTGGGTTTCCAATCCCCTGACCATGGCTATCATCTACTATCCCAATTACCTGGTCGGCCGCCTGATTATGCGCCTCTTCAGTAACCAGAATGACCTGGGCGCTTACAGCTATCAACAGCTCAAGGATATGCTCGCGCAGTATCACGCCAACGGCTCCTTCTGGAGTTGTTTCTATAATAGTACCTTCTGGAAAAATCTGCTACAGCTACTGATCGACCTGGGCGCCGAACTCTGGATCGGCAGCCTGTTGATCGGACTGATCGTCGCGATCATTTCCTACTTTGCCAGTTACCGCTCCATTGTCTGGTATCGCGAACACACCCCCATGGGCCGGCGTTTCATGCAGCTGCTGGCCCTGCGCAAAAAAAGACTGGCCCGCCGAAAAGCCCGGCGCACTAACGAATCCGACCAGAATCCAACCCGCAAATGAGAACCATTTAATGCCATCCGTAAAAACCAGAACCTGGCGCGAACACCTCTTCGAAATCATCTTCGAAGCCGACACCTTCGCCGGCAAACTGTTCGACGTGGTCCTGATCGCCAGTATCCTCGGCAGCGTCGCGGTCGTCATGCTCGACAGCGTCCGCGACATCCATCAGCAGCACGGTCTCCTGCTCAACCGGCTCGAATGGTTCTTCACGATACTGTTCACCATCGAATACACCCTGCGCATTCTGGTGGTCCACCAGCCCATCCACTACATCCGCAGCTTCTTCGGCGTCATTGACCTGCTGGCCATCATCCCAACCTACCTCAGCCTGTTCATCCCCGGCAGCCACGTCCTGGCCGTCATCCGCATTCTGCGGGTCCTGCGGATCTTCCGCGTCCTCAAACTGGCGCTCTACGTCTCCGAAGCCCAGTCCCTCACCCGCGCCCTCATCGCCAGCCGCCGCAAAATCTTCGTCTTCCTCTTCACCGTCCTCATCATGGTCGTCATCCTCGGCTCGCTGATCTACGTCATCGAAGATGAATCCGCCGGCTTCACCAGTATCCCGCGCAGCATCTACTGGGCCATCGTCACCCTCACCACCGTCGGCTACGGCGACATCTCACCCCAGACCGCCCTCGGCCAGACCCTCGCCTCCATCGTCATGATCCTCGGTTACGCCATCATCGCCGTCCCAACCGGCATCGTCACCGCCGAAATGGTCCGCGCCGACCACACCGCCATCAACACCCAGGCCTGCCCCCACTGTGCCGCCGAAGGCCACGACTCCGACGCCGACTACTGCAAATTTTGCGGTCATAAACTATAACCGGCCTCGATTAAAAGTGAGACGATTCCAATGAATCAAAATCGAAAAAAAGCATTTTGCCTATCCATGTTCAGCCTCCTGCTTACCATCATCCTGATCCCCCTGGCCGACTGCGCCGCGCAATCAACCCCGGATCAACCCGCCGCTGACAGACCACCGGTACTGTATATCGCCGGTGACTCCACCGCCAGTAACGGCAAACTCAACGGCTGGGGCAGCCATCTCCAAAAGTTTTTCGACCCCAACCAGTTAACCATCATCAACCGGGCATGCGCCGGCCGCAGCAGCCGCACCTTTATCACCGAAGGCCGCTGGGACGCCATTCGCGATAATCTCAAACCCGGCGACACCGTCATTCTGCAATTCGGCCATAACGACGCCGGCCCCATCAACGATAACCGCCGGGCCCGCGGCTCGTTCCCCACTCTCGATGACAAATCCGAAAAAATCGACAACCAGGTCACCCGCCAACCCGAAGTCGTCCATTCGTTCGGCTGGTACATGCGTAAAATGATCACCGAAACCCGGGCCGCCGGCGCCACCCCGATCATCCTGACCATGACCGCCCGCAACGTCTGGCCCAACGGCCAGATCGAACGGAAAAACACCTTCTGCGCCCTGGCCCGCCAACTGGCCGACCAGACCGGCGTCACCTTTATCGACCTGCGCGAAATGATCGCCGACCAGTACCACCTGCTCGGCCCCATCCGTGTCCGTCAGTTATTCCCCATCGACCACACCCACACCGGCCCCGAAGGCGCGTTTATCAACGCCGCAATGGTCGTTTCCGGCCTTAAGGTCATCGACACCCCCCTCACCGCTGCCCTCTCTGACCTTGGCCAGACTGTCACCCCCTACCATCCCCCCGTCCTGGTCGATCAGGTCCGTCAATGGCTCATCGCCCCCTGGATGCCCGCGGCCCAACCAAAATCCAATCCCGACCTGCCTACCCTCTACCTCATCGGCGACTCCACCGTCCGCACCGGCAGCCGCGGCGACGGCGCCAACGGCCAGTGGGGCTGGGGCGCGCCCATCGCCGATTTCTTCGACCGCACCCGCCTCAATATCGAAAACCGCGCCATGGGCGGCACCAGCAGCCGCTCCTTCCGCACCTCCGGCCTGTGGCAGCCCATCCTGGACCGCATCCAACCCGGCGACTTTGTCATCATGCAGTTCGGCCATAACGACTCCTCTCCCATCAACGACCGCCAGCGCGCCCGCGGCACCATCAAAGGCAACACCGACGAAACCCAGCAGATCGACAACCTGCTCACCGGCCAACCCGAAACCGTTTACTCCTACGGCTGGTACCTCCGCCAGTACATCCAGGAAATCCAGGCCAAAGGCGCCACCGCCATCGTCTGCTCTCCCATCCCGCGCAACCACTGGACCGGCGACACCGTCAACCGCGCCACCGACAGTTACGCCCTCTGGGCCCGACAAGCCGCCCAGGCACAAGATGCCCTTTTTATCGACCTCAACCGGCTCATCGCCGACCACTACGACCAGATCGGACAAAAAACCGTCACCGCCCTTTACTTCGACAAAAACGAAACCACCCACACCAACGCCCTCGGCGCCCAGTCCAACGCCACCTGCCTCACCCAGGGCATCAAAACCCTCAAAAACTCCCCCCTGCCCGATTATTTAAAAATCGTCAAACCCCAATAATTCCAAACCCCGGGTGGGCGCCGCCCACGCTGTTTGATTCCTCCACAACCCGTCGGGTGGGCGCCGCCCACGCTGTTCTTTAATGTGAAAGAAACACTCTGTCTATACGGATTATTTTTGCCCATCTTCATACGCATCCGGTATCTCCAATTCACCGATGCGATTCCAATCAAATCCCGCGTACCAGCCCTTGTCCACAAATTTATGATACGACGACCACGGCCAATCCTGCGGATACTCGACATATCCATGTTTCACTGGATTATAATGAATATAATGGACATGATTTTCATAATCAACCGAATCCCGAACCCAATGCTCCCAGAACCGCCGCTGCCAGATTCCTCGTTCCCGCCTATTAATCCATGACGAACTCCAGTCGCTCTCCGGGCTCCTTCCGGGACGACTGCCCCCGCCCAGACGATAACTCCACCTGAAAAAGTCAATATTTTTGTCAAGACAATGGGGAGGGGGACACCGGTTCAAAACTGGGATGACCTGTCAATCGCCGATAGTCAATTCCATCGGATCCTGATTGTCAAAATTAAAAAATATTGTGCCATCATCCAGTTTTTCCAAACAGTGTATTTTTACGGCATTGCCCTTCTTAGCCGGTACCATATTTTACGCCCTTTGCCATTATTTGAACTTGCACATAAAATAAAAAAGGAGGCCACAATGTTTGGGCCTCCTTTGCGCTTAGTCTGTCTATGTGATTAATAGCGATTTCGACCGCCGCCGCCGCGACTGCCACCATAGCCACCGCCGCCGCCGCGGCTGCCACCATAACCACCCCCGCCACTACGATTTTCGCGCGGCTTGGCTTCGTTCACTTTGAGTTCCCGGCCGCCGCAGTCCTGACCGTTTAACGCTCCGATTGCAGCTTGCGCTTCCGAATCGCTACTCATCTCAACAAACCCAAATCCTTTACTTTGCCCGGTGGTGCGATCCATGACAATTTGAGCGCTTTCGACCGTACCGTAAGCGCTGAACATTTGTTCCAGATCCGCTTGCGATACACCATAGGTCAAGTTTCCAACATATACTTTTTTACCCATAACAAAATCTCCTGTTATCTTCGGGTATGTGACCCTCATTCAACTTTCCAGGTCACACAGAAAGCGGCCGACAATTCAGCCTGATAAAAATGGAAGGTTGAAGGAGAAATTTGGGAGGGGACAGAAACAAACCTGACCCGAGCCGATTTACTCACTCAGCAAACCAAACTTTATACTAATTGCAATTATATTACTATATCGGGTTTAGGACCAGAACAAAACAAAATAAATCTTAGCCATGGTGATTAAATCACTTGAAAAACAATGACGCGGCATCCACCCTGAATTGCTAATGCCTTAATCTAAATAGAGTTATAATCTTTAATTGGCTCGAGTATTACTTGTAACGCCTAATTTAAATTTTTCCATTTTCTACGGCCACCCCATTCCAGAATGACATATCCAGCCGGTTCTTTTTCTCTTTCTCACAACGAATCTGAAAAAAGGGAAAAGGGGACATTCTACTTTTTCGCATCTTTCCGTGGACATCCCATTGGCCGAATGGTCTGCTCTAATCCAATTTTCTTGGCAATGCCCCCTATCCAATCCTGGTTACCCAAGGGGAATTGGCAATTGATACCGGTGAAATACCTCCGCACGATCATTACCACGATGGATCACATGATAACACATACCACCCACACTGGCTCTTGCTGTCCTTGGCATAATACCGGCATTTTAAACCCGAAACAGCCAATGGTAAGCAAAAAGTAGAATGTCCCCTTTTCCCTGCTCTGATTTGTCTGAAAGGACATCTATGGATCAAGGACAACTGTGCGGTCGGTGAATTAATCTCGGCCAACTACAGTTCATTTGTTGATACAGGCATCGGGATCGAGAATATCAAAGCAAGTTTATCATCTTCCCAGGGGCGATATCTTCTCATTTTCTTCAGACATGAAGGATAGGTGCGATAAAACCGGCAATCGCCGTTACGATGACCAGGATCACAGGTCAGGATGGTCCGTGATTGATTCCAGGTTGAACTGAAGTGTCCATACCGAAGATTTTTTATTTGGCTCTTGCAAATATTGCAAAAAAACGGACAATGCCGATACGGCGCCGGTAAGTCAGCGATGAACCAGCTTGCCATCAAGTTCACTGACCGAATGCCGATGTGACAAAGATGGGGGCACCTGCGGCGATACTGTTTTGATTGAGTTTGTCACTTTGTGAGCTAAAACAAAAATGGCTCAAGGACAACTTGGCCTGTTCCTGAGCCTCTTGTCTCCGCATCACCCTGACCTGACGCTCAGGTTGCTCTCCAGCAGAGCCTTATCCTCCAGGATGATAAATACAAGTTGATGAAAGATTGATGAGAAAGCAAGACAGAAGTGGAATCTGCTATGAATCGTAAAACCATTTACACAGTTAAATGGACACTGCCCTTGGTTTGAATGATAAGGAGTATAAATATGGACACGATTGGAAAATATTACGCATCAGTCATGATAACGAGCTGCATTTTGTTCCTGTCGGCTTGTACGCCGGCGCAGAGCAGGGGCGCTGACGGAAATATTCCTTCGCTGATAGTGACGCAGGATTACCAGGCCTGCCGGGCTTCCAGCTTCAATGTGACTGGTGGCAATAAAGATAGTATTTCTCTTGAACCCGGGCAGACGGCTGATATCGCTGCGCTGACAGGTCCCGGCATTATCAAGCATATGTGGTTTACCGTGGGTGTTCAGGACTATCCCGATTACTTATCGAAGCTGGTGCTGCGAATTCGTTGGGATGATGCCGCTGAACCCGCGGTGGACTGTCCCTTCGGTCCCTTTTTCGGCATGGCCCACGGTGACTGTGCAGACTTTAACAGTGCGATGATCGTGGTAATGAAGTCGGCCGAATCGGTCATGGACCACCCTCCGCGCAGAGCAGCGTTCAATGGCTATTTTCCCATGGCGTTTCGCCGCAAAGCGGTGATTTCCATCTCCAATACCGGCGATCAGAAAATCAGATCGTTCTATTACCATATCGATTATCAAAAGCACAAAACCCTGCCGCCAGAGACCTGTTATTTTCATACACAGTATCGCAGTGAAAAGACAATCGCCGGCGAGCTTGCGGATAACAAAAACACCTCGGCTGCGGAAAACTATGTCATTCTCGATACCCAGGGAAAAGGACATTACATCGGCTGTATTTTCAACATCGAAGCCCACCAGGACGAGAAGGGCAAATGGTACGAAGGCGATGACATGATATTCGTTGATGGCCAGCAGATGCCGACTTCGATCATGGGAACCGGGGCCGAAGATTACTTCAATATGGCCTGGGGAGTCCGCCGGCCGTTCCAGTCGCCTTATTTTGGAACCTGCTATCACACGTGGCACGAAGGCGAGCGGGAAAACTTCTGCTGGGGAACCTTTTCGGTGTATCGCTGGCATATTCCCGATCCGATCCCGTTTGAAAAATCGCTGAAGGTGACAATCGAACATGGCCATAATAATGACGCCGAAAACCAGTTTTCATCGGTCGCCTATTGGTATGCAACGCAGCCATAAGTGAAATACCCTGCGATATAGATATCCTGAAGCCCTGTTATCCAACACTGACAGGGCTTTTTTATGAATAGGCTGTTCGAAAGGGAGCAGGACCGAATGGCGGTAGTTTAAGGTAATTATAGAAAAAAAGCCTCCGGAGTCGATAGTGAAATTATGAACAAAACATTATCGAACGGAGGCTACCTATGTCTGACAATAATTTCGGTGATCGTCGTGAAAAACCTTTAGAAATTTATCGCAAATTGGAAGTTTCGACTTTAAATTCGATCCGTAAGATACTACCCGATTGGGTGATTGAGCGAGCTTGCCGGAAGGGAAAAGGGGACATTCTACTTTTTCGCATCTTTCCGTGACCGGCCTCTTGGCCGGTTGGTCTGTTCTAAACCAAATTTCTGAGCAATGCCCTCTATCCAATCCTGGTTGCCCAAGGGGAGTTGGCAATTGATACCGGTGAAAGCCCCCCGCACGATCATTACCACGATGGATCACATGATAACATATATCACCCACACTGGCCCGTGCTGCCCTTGGCATAATACCTGTATTTTAAATCACAAAAATTCAATGGCAATAATGTAGAATGCCCCCTTTTTCCCTTCCCTTTTTTCCTTCGTTTACATACCAGGCAGTTTTATGGCTTCACTTCGAATGGTCTGGCAATTTTTTTTCTGGCGGCCGAGCTCTTCTTTAACGCTGTCAAAATTTTCAACCAGTTGCTTTAATTCATTGTATTTAGATTCAATTTCATCCCTGATACCATTCATTCCTTTTTTTGTCCCGGCTTGTGTAGCATCCCAGTATTTAATAATCGCATTGGTACAATTTTCAAGTATATTATTTTTGCTGCATTCTTCGATAATTTTTTTGGCCATGCGTACTTGCCAGGTTGGGCCAAACAATTTCATGCTGCCAAACACGGCCGCAGCAAGGATAACCGACAGGCCGATTGCCACCGTAACCGGACCGCCTAATACAGATACCAGCGATACCAAAGCCGCGCCGCCACCGACATGAATACCGGCGGCTGCCAAGAGGCCGGAAATCTTCGCGACCAGTATATAGGCGCCCAGGTTGCTGCCCGCGGCTACCAGTGAAGCCCATGCACTCAAGGCTCCCAAAGTGCCCAGACCTGCCAATCCTGAGACAAAAGCAACTCGTGTATCAAAATTCGGTAATACTGGATTAACATGTATATCACCCATTTCAGCTTTGGAAAATTTATCGGTTGGCAGCGTCAGTAATTCTTTGATTTTATCATTCAACTCCACCAGTTTTTGGTCAAGAACTTTAGCGAACTGGTCCGTTTCCGGCTGAATAGCTTTCTGGATTAACATTTTTAAGTGTTCACTTAAACTGTTGCCTATTCGCTTTTTTGCATTTTTTTCATTTGCAAACCGTTTTGTTATATATTCTGTCATAGCCTCCTGGGTCATTAACGTATTATAGCTATTTGTAAATTCACTGATGGTTTGATTCTGTGATTTAACAATAATCTCGTTCAGGTCGTCCTGGCTTTTAATAATCAGCTTACTGATAGCTGACATTACCGATTTCATGTGTTGATATAGAATTTCATTATGATCTTTGTTATTCACCTGATCATCGATATCTGCGATTCGATTTTCTAGAATCTTGATAGCAGTATTTTTCTGGCCCTCTATTTCTTTGGCTGCCTGGTGATTCCACCAGTCCGGCATATATTCAGTCAGGATATTTTTGAGTTCGTCTATCAACACATTACGCCGTTCAGGAACTTTGATTGAAAACGGTACAATTCGATTGCAAAGATCTAATGCGGTAATTTCCTGCCCAACTATATCCGACAATAAAGGCAAAGTATTCTCCGTATAAATGACCGGTAGGCTTTCTTTTAGGTCATTGATAACTCCGTCGACCTTATCTTTTTTTTCATCACGATCGCAACGAGTAATCGCGATTATAAGGTTTTTGTAGGGCACAAAACCGTCTTTTGATTCATGCCTTGGCCGTATAACTGGCAAGACGGGTAAATAGTTCGCCAGCATATCCCGGTCGTATGTTTCCATACAGCCATTAATTGGACTGGTATAGATTAAAACATCCAGTTGGCTCATGAGCAATTTTGTCAGAGACTCATCTTTTTCACTATGAAGAAAGCCAGGAAAATCTACAATCGAACAGGAATACAAAACGGGATTGTCAATAAAGACGATAGCAATTTTCGCGGATTCCGATAGGATATCTCCTTTGTGACTTGCAAATTCCACCAATGCGTTTCGTTTTCCAATGGCAACCACCGAATCAGGTTTTTCCCACCAAAAGATGGCATTATAATTCTCTTCGTCAAGAACCAACACATCTTCATTCGTTTTCATCCAGGTCGGTTTAATATCAGTATGCATAACCAAAGTCGGTAGCGATGTCATCGGTTGATAGCGCTCAGGTAATACTTCTTCGCCCAACCACTCGTTGATCAAGGCTGATTTACCTGCGTCAAACCGACCGATGATACCCACCATCGGTTTGCGACGATAATAATCTGTCGCTTTTTTTAGGTCGGTAATTGAAGAGCTGATTCCTCCACTAACCATCAGATTCCAGTCGACATTGCGAAAAAGAGAATTGTAGAGGCTCAATTTAGCATCAAGAGTATGATACGGTTGCAAGTTGGGCCAACTGGAAAATTTTAACGGCTCACTTTGCAGTAATGATTCCGCAGACACTCCCAGAATTTCACCAAGTCTGAATAGTTGGTTGGCCGGTATGGTACTTATATTCTTTTCCCACTTAGAAATGACGCTTTGAGAAACCTTCATTTCATCTGCCAAGTCTTTCTGTGTCATTTTTTCATTCTTTTTGTTTTTGGCGTTTTCACGAGCTCGGGTCAGATTGTTCACATCCTGTTTTTTCCAGCGGCTGAAAATATCCATGATTATTTCCTTTAGAAATTTAAGTTTTATTATTGTGCTTGACTGATTAATTATATCACAAGTTTTTCTATAAGCAAATCTATCGAGAATATATTATCTTATTTTGGAATATTTATACGGATTCATAATAAATTATCGCATCATAAATATTTTATAATCCGCATTTACAAACAAAAAAAACCACACTAACCAATCGAATCCCCCCCATAAAAACTGGCACAATAAATACTTACAAAACTCTATCCGATCCCGTCAATCCTGTTAGCCTGTCTGACAAACTATTTTTTCTTTGCGCCTTAGCGGCTTAGTGGCTTCTATGTGTGAACTATTTCTTCTTTGGTTGCGGCTTGACCGCCCTGTGTCAGTGGTTCAACACTTTTCTTACCGTTTCCTCAAAAGCGACATTCTCACCCCAGGTAAAAACCTCTCACCTGAACATTCGAAGCCACACTCCGAAATTTCATGGCAATCCCTACTCCCATAATCTACCAACCAGCCCATAACACAAAAAGCCACCCCACCATATTTACCAAAAATAAAACTTAATTTTAAATTTGACATTCACGCAATAATGACCTAAAATCAACAAACGGGTAAACCCAACCACCAACAAACCCCCGGCCGCCGCTTTCGAAAAAAAACACCCGCTCTTTGACAACAGAATACCAAAGCCAGAACGAGCATCTTGCTGGTAATGAATGCAGACACCAAACCCTTCCGGTATTCCCATATTCACCCCAATTTCCAAACGAACCCAATGAAGAAAAAATAGCCTGTATCTTATTTATCATAAAGTATTTATATCATTTTTATTCAGCCATAGCCCCTTCGTGTAGCGCCGAAGGTCGTAGATCCGCCTCAGAAGGGTCGAAGATCCGCCTCAGGAGGACGCGCTTCGTGAAGCCGAAGGCGCTTCGTGGTTCTATCGGCCGTTTTTTTCGCCTTTTCGCCTTTTTCATATTGGTGTCCATTCGTGTCCATTAGTGGTTCGGATTTCTGGCTGTTTCTTCTTTGCGGCTTGGCGACTTCGTGTGAAACAATTCTCTAAGCCCCCCCCCAGATCCAAACGAACCCAATCCTACCTATTTTAACATAAAAACCGAAAGTTCACCGCATTCACTAGAATCCATCATTAAGTCATAACCTGTTTTATATCAATAAATTATATCTTTTTTTTCTTCCGTGTATTCCGAGTATTCCGTGGTTCTAACTTCTTATATTTTAACAACTTAAACCCGTTTTTTATCAGCGTCCATCTGCGGTTAAATCGGCTGTTGCATTAAATCCAAAATCCCATTTCTTATATCCTGTCATCAGCCGAAAGTCCCGGATATTGAGCCAAGCGAAATCCCGAGCCATCTGGATCGGGATGATCCTGTCGAAAAGATTCTGTTTTTCTTCTCGTGGTTTGATAGCTTCGTGTGAAACGATTCTCTAAAACACCCCCCCGGATTCCAAACGAACCCAATCGCCCACAATCCATTCATAACCATCAGGGAGCAATCGAGTTAAGATAATCTTCCAGATTCGTATACCCATCCCCATCCGGATCCCCATTACGGTCATCCGGATTCGTCTTACTCAGCCCGTCATGGCCATCCTCCCAGCTATCGGGCATACCATCCTGATCGGTATCCACCGGCGCCGCGCCCCCGGCTATCGTCCCCAACCCACCGACATCATTATAATGGTACACAATTCCCCCGGTCTGATTTTTCACCTGGTTAACAATCCGGGTATCGATCGCGTCGCGCTGTAGCGAGCAGCCCGCGTATTGCAGCACCCGCAGATAAGCCACCTCCGGCGAATCCGTCGCCACTACCGGATACGCGTACGGCTCAGCCATCACCGTCAGCGGCTGCTCCGGATCGATCATGGCCAGCCCAAGATCCACCCCATCGGCCACCCCGTTTTGATTCGAATCGATCCGGTTATTTTCGAAGTACATGTGATAATTGGAGTTACCCAGGATAACCATCACACCCGCCCTGGTCGTACTGCTGGCCCCGGCGATATAATAATTGCCCACGCAATTGGCATAACTCATCCCGGCGGACCCACCCCCGGCGATAAACGGCGCGAACCCCCAGTCATAAGCCACATTATTACGGTAATCGAACACCCCTTTGCTCTTCGGGTTCCGGTCATTGTTATGCGCGTACAGGCAATGATGCATGGTCAACTGCGGCCATTCCAGCAGGCTTCCCTTGGAATGCCCCAGCGTGTTCTGACCTTCCGCGATAATACACCACTGCGCAGTGATCAATTGCGATCCGGTTATCGAAAAAACTTCATCCGTCCCCCACGAGGTGGACAGGTGGTCGATAATGATATTCTCACAGGTATCGTTCAAACTGAACGTGTCATCCTGGGTATCGGAATTAGTATAACGCACCCGCAGGTAACGGATAATCAGGTTATCCGCGCCCACCGAAATCCCCGGCCCCGCGATCGAAATCCCCTGTCCCGGCGCCGTCTGGCCGGCAATCGTCAGATTATTTTTGGTGATCCCCAGCCGCGATGACAACACAATCTGTCCCCCAACATCAAAAACAATCGTACGGTTGCTCTGACTCACCGCGTCGCGAAAACTGCCCGAACCCGAATCGTTCAGGGTGGTCACATGATAAACCGTACCCCCCCTGCCCCCGGAAGCAAACCGCCCAAAACCTTCCGCCGTCGGAAACGCCGGAGTCGTGGTACTGAAACTCCAGACCGGCCCAACGACTGTCCCCAGCGGATCGACCGCGTCAACCCGCCAGTAATACGTTGTATTCGAGTCAACCGCCGGTGTCAGATAATCCGGATCGGTAGTCGAACCCAGGTAGGCGGGTGGATTCTCACTGCCGAAATAAACATGATAGGCCTGGGGCGCAAAATCACTGCTCCAGCTGAGTTGAACACCCTCCAGCGGATAGGTAACCTTCGTCGCTCCCTGGGCGGGCGTCGGGTGCGTGGCGATCATAGCCCCGGTGGTAAAACTCCAGACTGTCCCCTCGGTAACACCAGATTCACCCAGCGTATCGACACGCCAGTAATACCGCTTTCCCGGCTGCAGATCAGGGGATATCGCCAACGGCTCAGCTACGTTGGTATAATAGCCCGGATCCGAATTAGTACCAAAATAGACATTAAATGAATCCGCGCCAAAACCCGGTGTCCAGCCCAGCTGGCATTGATAATCCATAGTCGATACGCCCGTAGCATTATTCGCCGGCGCAGGCGATGTGGACCGTGCCGAACCGGTGGTAAATGACCAGATCACCCCCGGATCGGTTTCATCACAGTTGGCGCTCGCCACCCGCCAGTAATACTGGGTGGCAGGCGCCATCTTCGGCGCCGGCAAGGTATTCGATCCCGTTCCACCCAGGTACCAGGGCAAAGGATCCGCCAGCCAGTCCCCCTGCAGACCGGCCAGATCGACCGTATCAATCGCGCTGTCATGGTTAATATCCACACAGGGCGATTGCTCCACCTGACCCCAACCATTGGATAACCAGTTAAAATCTAGCAGATCGACCATCGTACTGCCATCGATATCACCGGGATACTTGACCCCAGCCGCCACATTCGCGCTGTTGTTACCCAGATAAACATCGCTGAACGCCGCCACATAACCCGGCGACCAGCGTAATACCGCCGGCGGCTCGGTCAGCGTAGCGCCCTGGGCTGGAACCGGGCTGTAGGCCTGATGGGGTATGGTCAGACTGTTGGAGATTTTAACCTCATCGATCATCCCCCGAAAACCCCGGTTGGATGGCTTGCCGGGAGTATAACCAAACTGGAATCCACAAGTTACCGACTTGAGCTTGCTGGAACCGGTAAACGTCACCGAACGCACACCACCAGATTCATCAGTAATCGTAAAGACATAATGGCGACTGGCGTCATAAGACTGAACCACATGAAGCCACTGGTTTTTCAGATCAGCCACCATAATCTCACCGGTATGATTGCCGGACGATGTATAAATTTTGAACCGCATATAATCTTCATTGGCCCCGGTCGTGGCATTAGTGCGGGGCCAGACCGCCGATTCGAATAAACTCGAACTGAACAGGTACATGATCGCCGATCCCAGATCCGTTGGCGTACTGTACAGATAGAGCCAGTATTCAATATAAAATTCAGTATAAGAAGAGTTCCAGAAATTCGATGCAATCGCGATATTCTCCCCGCTAAACGCCAATGCCCCGGCCTCTTTACCCGCAACCACAACCGGCGGATTGGGATTGGTCCCGGAATAAAACAACGTCAGATCCCGGTCCCGGCCCGGATTATTCGAATCATCATCCGGCGTCATAAATCCATCCGCCAGCGTCTCATCCATATGCCATAACCCGGTGGTAACAATATTGTCTAACGGTGCCGCACCCAGAGAAAACGAAATCAGCCATACCGACAAAATAAACAGGGAGACCATCATGCTTTTCATCTCATTTTCCTCGTGATCATAAGGGGATATCGGGAGGTAAATTTGCTTATGTTCCAGAATTTATTGTAACGAGTTCCGCCTTTGTGTGCAAGTAAATAGCTCAACACTTGATAAATTGCTTGATTTATACCTGGATGGATAATTAAAAAAGGTGAGCCAATGATTGACCCACCTTCTATTGGGGAAAAAACGGTTTATTGTCCCACTGCTATACTTTGATATTGTTCGTACCCCAGGGCTTGCGTTGAGGACGCGACAGCATACTGTTCGCTTCGGCATTGCCGACAAATTCTTCTTTAACCGGATTCCAGTACAATTTCTTCTTGGGGAATTTCATCGAAATATGGCTGACCAGGCAAACCGTACAGGACCGATGCGCCACTTCCGCCGGCGAAATGGTCATCTGACGGTTACGAATACATTCCAGCCAGTTAAGATGCTGCTCCGGACTGTCATACAACCGGAAACCATCAGGCCCCAGGGCCGCTAACATCTTGGGATCACTGGCCTTCAGGGCATTACTCTCACCCTTCGGCACCGGATCGCTGGCTGTAACCTGTACATTGCCGCGCGAAACGAATATCCAGCCTTCCGTCCCGATAAACTTCACGCCATTGGTAAACCGGCTGGAAATCTCCATGGTCACGCCGCTGGCATACTTGGCGTGAATCGTGAAATCGCCATGAACATTCCACAAACCCGATTTGGGATAGACCACTTTTTCACATTCGATTTCCGTCGGCCCGGTAAACTCCGCCCCCATACCCCAGTGGGCAATATCGAGATGGTGAACACCCCAGCCGGTAATCATCCCCGCGCCAAACTGCTCACAGCGCAGCCAGCCCGGCCGGCTGAAATCTTTTTGCGGATGCACTCTTTTTTCTGTATAGTAAACTTCCGGCGTCGCGCCCAGCCACATATCGTAATTCAAATTACTGGGAATCGGCATTTCCGGTTCATCACCACAGCCAGGATCCGTACCCAGCCCTACTTCAACATGCTTAAGCTCACCCAGCCGCCCGTTGCGAACCAGTTCACATACCAGTTTAAACTGAGGCCACGGACTGCGCGAGCGCTGCTGACTGCCAAGCTGGAAAATACGCCCGGTATGATTGAAGGTGTCGCTCATCTGCCGCCCCTCAGCAATGGTCAGCGAGGTGGGTTTCTGCAGGTAAACATCCTTACCAGCCAATGCGGCTTCCATCGCCGGTTGAGCGTGCCAGTGGTCCGGCGTCGAAATCACCACCGCGTCAATGCTCTTGTCTTGCAGCATTTCACGGTAATCCTGATAGACTTTCACATCTGTCGAGGTGTTCTTTTTGGCATAATAATCATCAATTTTTTTCTTGCCGTCTTTGGCGCGTTTCAAGTCAACATCGGCAACCGCGACATATCGGCAGAAATCATGACGGATAACCTCCGGTAAATCATGTTCACGGCAAATACGGCCGCAGCCAATATGAGCGACATTAATCTTGCTATTAGGACCAAACTGGGCAAATACCGAGGATGGTACAATACTGAAACCGGCCGCGGCCGCGGTACACTTAAGAAAATCTCTTCGTTTCATGGTTACCCTTTCTTATTTCTTGACAGGTTTGGTCATTGCCCAGCGGAGGCCGCCGGCCAGATGGTTGACAAAATTTTCGTCTTGATAATGATCGATTTTATGGCCCAGCGCCGTATACCACTGGCGCCCGCCCTCAAATTCATGACACCAGCACAAAGGAAAATAATTGCCGAAAACTTCACCGGGATATTTGGTTTTGCCTTCATCTTTGATGGTGCGTAAATCCACCGTCAGCAAAACATGAATATCCGGATTCAGCTGGTTCATAAAGTAACACTCATCTTCCCACTTCCAGATTTCACCCAAATGACGGGTCGATACGTGTTTAGGATCGATGACCTTGATATCAAAAGGCTGCAACGGGGGATGCCGCACAAATTTTCCGCCTAGATTATCCCAGAACCAGGGCCACTGACGTTCTGATCCACAGGCCGAATGAATACCGACAAAGCCGCCCCCGGCGTGGATATAATCCTGAAACGCCTTTTTCTGATCGTCCGTATCAACCGTTTCATTGTTGGTATTGGTAAATACCAGAACATCAAACGTTTTCAGCTTTTCCGGGGTAAATATCGCGGAGTCATCACTAACCTCATAGGTCCATTGATTGCGATCGCAGATACCCTTCAGGCACTCGACACTGGCGGCAATATTATCATGCACGTAACCTTTGCCGTTTTTGGTATAAATCAGTACGTGCTTGCCTAGCGGCTTGTTCTGCCCCATGCATAACGCCAGGGTAAATGCCAGGGCAACACATAGCAGCCCGGTTTTAATTCCATGTTTCATCTCGTACTCCTGAATCTTAGGGTTAGTTATTCGGCCGCCAACGGATTCACAAAATTATTCCATAATACTTCGGCAATCTTCACATCCAGATCGCCGTCATAAACGATCATACGATAGCTTAATACATACGTTTTGTCCGGCTGGAGAAACCAGTTCTTAAGCCGGATCGGACAAAATTCAAAGAACACATCCCCCCGACCGCCATTGGCATCCTCCGGCCACATCCGCATCGGTTCGGGATGTTCACGATTACGATCATGACTGAGAAACAAAATGCCGGCTTTCCCTTGATCGGTCTGACCGGAAATATTGCACCAGCGCGCCCGACTGGCGTCGGCCTCCTTACGGGTTTTGCCTTCAGAGGTCAAAACCGTACTGTTCTTATTGGTCCAGAGATCGGTCGCGCGGAATCCCAAGCCGCCGCCATAGCGATATTCGGCCAGTTCAATGGGGCTATCCAGATTATTATTTAACGTGGAAGTCAGATCGATGACCCAGACCGGTTTGCCTTTTAACTTGGCGGAACTGGCCTTAATATCCCAGAGTTCGTTCATGGCGACCCGTTCACGGCCATCTGACTCAAACATCACATGTTCCTGCCTGACCGCCAAACGGGCAAAAACCGGCCCGGTTTCAATGGCCAGCAAACCGGCAAACCGAACGGTACCCTGTTTCTTGACCAGGTTCCAGAAATCGATCTCGCGGCCTTCGATATGGGTTTTGGTCCAGGGATTCCAGATCCCATAATGATGATAATGGTCTTTGGGCTGGATCTCTGTGAGCACCTGTCCTCCGGGCGACCAGAGCGGATGAATAAAACCGCTGCGCCGAAAAGCCGGATCGACTCCCGCGGGCACATCGTGCAGTGCATAGTAATAATCCAAAACAGGCCCTTGTGAAGTTAACAGTTTAAACTCTTTATCCGTTCGCTCAACTATCACGACCGGCGTAACGGCCTCGGCGGATTTCAAACTTATTTCGTAAGAAACGATATTCCCGGATGGGATGGGTTCTAAGGGAATAAACCAGAGTTGCGCGTTTGGTCCGGGTTCGACCTGACAGGGCACACTAAATCGACGGGTTCCAATCACTTGTTCAAGCAAGATCATTTCATCGTCGCCACAAGGACGCAGCCCATCAAGACTGACAGCAACCGGCATATTCAGCCAGTCCGACTCCCCGCCACGGACGGTAAACTCTTTACGATCAGCAGCCAGTAACTGGCTCATGAAAATTCCCATCAAACACACTGCAAAAAGATTGCGCATAAATGCCCCCAAAATTAAACCAAAGTTTTTTGGAACTCCTGTGTCGATTCCAATAAGGCCTGAATGTTTTCAGTCGATACTCCATCGGGCGTACCCCCGCCACAGGACATGATAATATTGCGATAATCATTTAAGCCGGCCAGTGCGGATTGCACGGCGGCTTTGACATCGGACGGTTCGCCCTGGGCCAGAATATCCCTCGGCGGAATATTGCCCAGCAGCGTAACTTATCGCCTGCCCACTCTCGCATTTCCGCCAGGTTGTGCAGAAAACTGAAATTAAAAATATTGACCCCCATCTTATGAAGGTATCCGGCACAAACACGGCCATCAGCATCGTTATGAAAGAGCTTGACTGGAACATTGAAAGCCTGAAATATTTCAGTCAGATAAGGCCGGGCGAATTCCAGAAAATCCGGCTCCCCACAGAATCCAACGATATCATCCAGAACTAAAATCCCCTCAATACTGTCAAATGTTTTGATTTGCAGGTCGAGCCATTGTATCAGGTAGTCCGTAATTACCCGTAACAGCTTGTGAATTCTAAGGGAATCATCACGCAATGCCATTAAAAATTCAGTCGCTCCCATCATAAAAGAGGCCACATTAAGCGGGCCGCGCGCCACGGCAAAGCGTATTGAATGTCCGGCCTGCTCGATCCGGGAACGATACCTCTCTAACCGCTTTATCACAAAAGGCGCCAAGCCGTCTACTGCCGGGTCTGGTACGACAAGCCGGTCGATTTCTTCCAGACTATGAATGGTTTTATGTGCAAACGGCAACTCATTCCGATGCCAGCTGCAACGGGCGCCAAAAGCCGACGGTTCCGTACACATCCCATATTCAGCCCAGAAACCGGGCAGGAACCAGAGGTCTTCAAATACCTCTTCCGCTTTTAAATTCGCCTGAAACCAGAGTTCATCACTGGTAAAATAATCCAGGGTGTCAATGCCAGCCCATCCAGGCAACCAGGGACTATCGATAATCAGTCCGGTCGGTAACATCTCCAGCGGCTCACCAGCGATCAGCTTTAACAATTCATTCCAGTGTTTGTTTTTCATTGCTTCACGATACTTATAAGTAAAACGAGACTTGAATCAATTTATTATATGTATTATAATCATCTGGCCATTAAATCAAATACATAATCATCACCTTTTATTATACAATAGTGACTTATGCGAAGTTATATCCGTACTTCCGGACGTCCAGTACAGGCCCAATGGCTGGCTTTACATCTGCCTCAGGGCAAATATTATCCCTGTCTGCATCATGCAACTATCGATCAAAACCGGCCTTATGGTGACCAGAAAACCTTTCGGGAACACGCCCATCCAGTTTATCATCTGGTATTATACACTGCAAATCAGGGCGGCTATCGGGTAAATGGCAAGAAATTCCAGGCCGGACCAGGATCGCTGGCAATCATATCACCCGGCCAATCACATGATTTTGTTACTGACCGGGCTGATACCATTTATTCAGAAGTCACTTTCACCTACGAGACTGATCAAGGCATTTTTCTGGATCTGGCGATTGAGCAATTGATTTTGGAATTATTTGGAATCAACACCAATCTGGCAGGCCCTGTTCAACTCAATGCCCAGCAAACCCGTCAACTTAAGTCTGTATTAATTGAAATCGTCGATTTTGCCGATCAGGCCAGTCCGCTATCCCATTTTTATGAACAACGGGCTTTGATGACCGTATTTGAACTGCTGATTACAATCGGAAATGTCGAAACAGCCACTCCAACCGAACATGACGCCTTGATCAAGGCTCGCGAAGCAATCCGCCAGAACTTTCACCTGCCTCTGGATATCGACCGACTGGCAGACAATTGTGGTATTTCACGAGGGTACTTGTTTCGCATCTTCAAGCGGGAATATCAAATGACCCCTTTGGAATATCAACAGCAATTACGCATTGAAGCCGCCCGCACCCTGTTACGAACCACGTCTTTGCGCTGTAATGAAGTGGCAACGAGAGTGGGATATGAAAACAGTTACTATTTTCACCGGGTTTTTAAAAATCGGACAGGGATGACCCCGAGGGATTTTCGAATGACCTCTCAATCAATTAAGCAGGAATAATCCTATGGCCAGCTAATACTGCCGGCATAAGATAACCATCCTGTTTATTACATATCGAGTAGGCGGGGGCTTTGCAGCCCCAACCTCTCACACCACCCGGCGTGCCTGCTCGGCACCGGGCGGTTTCCTATGGAATTTCTTTTAAATCCCGCCATCTGCGAGACAGGCTGATCAATCCTTGTTCTTTAAACCATTGCAAATTCATGGCTTGGTGCGATTCAGGCATGGCGCTTTTCCGCCAGTACCCCACACCGCTCAATGCGCCGAGCCAGGCTTGGTATTCGGCGACATCGTGGCGAATAAAGAACTTGGCAGTCGTATAGTTCCGCTTGAGTTGTTTGAGTTTGATGGCTCGCAACTTGCGGCGAATCCAGCCGTCCAGCTTCTTCAGTGTCGCATCGCTGCGGATATATCGGTAATAATTGAGCCATCCGGTCAGCGTACGGTTTACGCGCGTAATAATCGCCGCGTATCGCCCCGGCTTGTTGCGCCGGGTCAACTCGCGAATCTTGTCCTTAAAACGGGAGACACTCTTTTGGGACAGTCCGAGGCTCCCGTCGTCGAAACAGGCGGTAGCCGAGAAAGCTGCGCTCACTCACATGGCCTACCGCCGATTTCTCCCGATTCACTTTGAGTTTCAGCTGGACTTGCAGGAAACGAGTCACACTGTCCAGCACCCGTTCGCCGGCCCGAATCGACTGCACATAGATATTGCAGTCATCCGCATAACGCACAAATCGGTGGCCGCGCTTTTCCATCTCCCGGTCGAAGTCTGTCAATAACACATTCGCCAGCAATGGGCTCAGGGGGCCGCCTTGCGGAGTGCCCTCTTCGCGCGGTTGCACCACGCCATCCTGCATTAAGCCCGCATTTAAGAAGGCTCGCAGCAGTTTCAGCAGCCGCTTGTCTTTGACAGAGCGGGCCACTCGGGCCATCAGCATATCGTGATTGACCCGGTCAAAGAACTTCTCCAAGTCCATATCGACTACAACGTTGTAGCCGTTCCGGACATACTCGCTCGCCTTGCCAATGGCCTGATGAGCGCTTCGGCCGGGCCGAAACCCATAACTGGCGTTACTGAATTCTCGCTCAAAAATGGGAGTCAGGACTTGTAGGATCGCCTGTTGTACCATCCGGTCCACGGCGGTGGGAATGCCCAGTTGCCGCCGACCGCCGCCGGGCTTGGGAATAGTAACTCCGCGCACCGGTGCCGGACGATACCGGCCGGTCAACAGGTGTTCGATCAGTTCGCTGATATGCGCGCGGCACCATGCGTACAGGTCTTCAACGGTCATACCGTCGATACCGGCCGCTCCTTTATTGGCCACGACGCGCCGATAAGCCTGGCGCAGATTGTCTTTGGCAACAATCTGTTCCATCAGATGGTCGGTCAGGGGTTGGGGTGTCGAGATCGCCGCAGCGCAACTACACGCCTCGGGCCGGACAGCTTGAGTACCGCTCTCGCCGCCCCGGCCGGGGTTCAAATCGCCTTGAGTTGTCGGTGCCTGGTTGGCCATCGAGTGTCTCGCTCGCAACGAGCCTGTCCATAAAATTCGGTCCTTTGGGAGCTTAAAGGAAGCCCCCTACTATGACCTCTGCTGACTTCTGCAAGAATCCGTGCCATCTTGAGCGTTATAGTCTTGATAGCACAGTGTCCAACAGGACTGCCTTGCAGATCTCCCGGGGTAAGATATCATGCTTCCCGTTGGGCCTCGCCGAATTTACCGTTGTCGTCTCCGAATGAGTATCGGGCATCGGAATCCATTGCTCCCTTACCCAGACGACACCGGCCTGCTATCCGGTTCCTGTCCGTCGAGTCCAACTTTGACCTGAGGCTTCCTTCCCACGATGCATCACTGCACCGCAGTTGCCTTCGGCTCGCGGTTCCGCTCATCACGGCCCGCAGGGGACTTTAACCCCATGAGCATGATATCATGCCCGGCGCACAAAAAAGGCCCGCGTCAATACGACACGAGCCTGATGATGTGCATTGCCTTGAAGGTCATACCTTAAATCTACTGACCCACTGCGCCAGATTGCTGGCCAGACTGTCGAGTTCCTGACCTGCTGTTTCAGTATCAACCGCAATCTGAACCAGCTCTTTGGCTGCATGATCAACCGATGCGATATTATCGTGAAGTTGTCTTGAAGTTTCAGCCGTCTGATTGATACTGGCGGTGACATTTCGGGAAGCATCTGCCGTCTGGGAAACATTCTGAGCGATTTCACGCGTAGTAATGCTCTGTTCCTCAACCGAGGATGCGATAGACTGCGAAACATCATTGACTTGTACAATGGACTGCCCTATCCCGCTGATTGCTTCGACCGTTTCACCGGTTGTCTGCTGGATAGCCGTAATACGCTGGGCAATGTTACTGGTCGCTTCAGCGGTCTGACGCGCCAGCTCTTTGACCTCAGTAGCGACCACCGCAAATCCTTTACCGGCATCTCCGGCACGCGCCGCTTCGATAGTAGCATTTAAAGCCAGCAAGTTAGTTTGCTCGGCGATATCCTGAATCACTTCAATGACTTTGCCGATTTCTTCCGCAGCCAGATTAAGCTGTCCAATCTTCTCATTGCTGGCTTGGGTTTGACTTGAAGCATTTCCGGCCTTTTTCGCGGCTTCTTCAGTATTGCGGGCAACCTCAGTAATACTGACGGACATTTCCTCAACCGCAGTGGCCACGGAATTGATCCGCGCGGCCATATCTTCACTACGGCTTACCACGGAATTCATCGTCTCATTCATTTGATCGACAGCCTGGGAAGCGCTGTTAGATTGCTGGCCCATGGCGTCGGAAGCGGCGGTTAACTGCTGGGCATTCTGACCCAGGCGCCTGGACGCTTGATTCATCCGGTCGGCCTGGATCCCCATCTGGCGGATATCATCCTGTAGTTTGCCGACAAAAACATTAAACCAATGGGCCAGATCCGCCACTTCATCCTTACGGCTTTCATCCAGACGCATCGTCAGGTCACCTTCGCCTTCGGCAATATCACGAAGACGCGAACCAACGGTTTTTAGCGGCCGAATTACAACCATTTGTGTGACCAGGATGATGGCTGTTATGATTAATGCAATCGTTGCAATGCCGGAAGTAAAGGCCGTTTGACCAATTTTTGTGATCGGTGCATAAATCTCATCGGTATTGGCTGTAACGGCAAAAATCCAACCGCGCTCTGGATCGCTCTCAAAGGCGGCAAATTTGCCGACTCTTTCAAAAGTGTAGCGGATAACGCCATTCTCCTGTTGCGCCATTTGTCCAAACCAGTCGTTTTCACCCAGGTTCTTTTCCAGGATATACTCCCTCTTGGGATGGGCCAGCAAAAGCCCTTCAGAATCGGTTATATAGGCATAACCATGTTCGCCGATCTTAATCGGATCAATATAGAGTTGTTGAATATATTCCATACTGACAATCATACTGAGAACACCAACTATGGCATCATCTTCCTTAATGGGGGTGGACATGGCAAAAACGGGTAATCCGGAGGCCTTGCTGATCATAACCGGCGACATATAGTATTCGCCCTTTATTGATGCCAGAAAATAGTTTCGACTGGCAACATTAATCTTACCGATCACCGTCTCATCGCCACTGGAGATAATATTCCCGTTAACATCAACCAGAATGATATTCTCATACCAGCCATATTCTTTGATGATTTCCGCCAATTCGACATTGAGCGCTTTGCGTGCTGCCTTGCCCATAAAATCATCACTGATGGCATTATGATAAATCTTCTGACGGCTCATGTTTTCCAGATCCACTCGTCGATTATCGATCCAGGCGGCTATCGATCGCTTGCCAAAGGAGGCTTGCAGTTGCGCCTGGTTTTGAACGGCATGCTCCATGGAAGACCTGGATGTTTTATAGGTGATATAACCGGTAATGGACAGGCAGGTTATCAACAAAACGATGCAAGGCAATAAAAACTTCTCTCTTATTTTTAACTTCATAAAACTGATAATCCTTAATTGTCGGGTAAAAGATTTTACCTGGTAGATCATGACTGACGAATCAAGTTACATTTTTTCAACGCCTTCACATTTTGCCACACTGAGAATTTCATAAGGAATTTCCAGTTTGAGCGCCTCCGCCGTTTTTACGTTAATATACAACTGGGGTTTGAGATCAACTTTAACCGGGACCTCCTTAATGGCTTTCCCTTTGACCAGCACCTCAGCAATAGAATCCCCCAGCATCCGTCCTAATTTAAGATCGTCAGCGGACAAGCCGCATAATGCGCCGTCTTTTACCGACTTGGCGGAATAGGCCAGAACCGGGGTTTTCCCGGCGGCGTCCATGACCACTTTGGCATTATCGATAAATAATGCCTGATTACCCAGCACAATGATGGATACTTTGCCTTTAAATTCTTCAACTGCGGCAGTCACTTCCTGAAAGGTCTTCTGTCTTGTTTCATCATCCACTTTGCCTTCTTTGTTTTTATAGACCTTGCAGAACTTTTCTTGATACTCAATTTTGAGCTTTTTACATAATTCTTTGGTACCGGCCTGATCAATTGCCGAACTGGGATGTCCCTCTTCCAACAGCAGAACCATGGACTTGATTTTAGGGACAATCGCCCGAAATGTTTCAAACTGCGTTTCAACCGATAAGGAATATGTCACCCCGGTGATATTCCCTTCGGGTGACTTGAGATTTTTGATAACCCCAAGATCAACCGGATTATTACAAGCCCCGATAAATGTCGGTATGGTGGGGGGATTTTCAATCAGATATTGAGCTCCGTTTGAACGCAATATAACCATGGCATCCTTGTCCTGCTGAAATTGTTTGACGACACCATCCAATTCTTCGGCATCCTTGAGCGACGGGTGACATTCTAACTGGACTCCGGGTATGGAAGCTTTAATCGATTCCTCCAGGCCTTTGGCAACGGTATCGGCCATGCCTGATTTCCCATACCATGCGACTCCAACTTTATAATCTTTAGACCAACCTGATACTGATACCAGGAAAATAAAAGCCATAACGATATAACCTGTCCATTTTTTCATCGATCTACTCTCCAGTCTATAAGTTGATTTGTCATATTACGTATTCGGCCACAACGGCCGATAATACGTGAACACAACGCTACATTACCTGATAGTGAGATCGAATCTTATCCCTGGGGGCTTGAAATAAATACCCGGCCTTTTATATCCTAAAATCAGTAAGCCAAAGTCTACAAACAAAAAATATGCCAACAATTTCGACTTAATTATATAGTGCGATTTATAATGCTTTAAGCGAGCATCTTCCTTACCCCCATAAAAAACAAGGGATAGTCTTTAAACTCACCCTCCTTATCGGGCTTGCTGATTTGATGAAAACGAGTGACTTGACAGACATTCAATCCTGCCTGTTCCAGTGTTTGCTCCAGAGCGATCAAATCAAAACCGTGATGCCCGTCAAAATCTCCTTGATGAAAACTGCCATCTTCCGCTTCAAGATCGCCAATACATAACATCCCGCCCGGTTTAAGCAACCGGGCAATCACTGCGACCAAACGATCGATATCCCGGATATGATGAAATGCCATGAGGGAATAAACCACATCCAAAGGGGGAAGTGTATTAGCATTTTCATTTAATTCGCCGGGGCAGAGTATCACATTTTTTATCCCACAACGGTCAATCTTGGCCCTGGCAACCTCAAGCATACCATTTGAAGTATCAGACAAATAGATACGATCGGTTCGATCAACCAGGTTCATGCTAACCAGGGCGGTACCGCAACCAAATTCCAGAACTTTAAATGAACTCCTCCAGTCTATGGTCTTCAAAAGACAATCTGTGAATTTTCTAGCCAGTTCAACTTTCTGAGGGTCGCTATCCCACTCTTTAGCCTTTGCATCAAATGAACTTTCCAAGGTAATAACTCCAGGATAAAATTAATTGGCAATATTTCCTTCATTCAGAGCGCCTGACAAAATGATTTATAGCAAGACCGAGTAAAAAAGTAATCAGCAATGCAACAGGGTTCATACCCCCACAGGCAACCTTTCTATAAGTTGTCGAGGATATTGGGTCCCAAGAACGTAGCGGACCACTTTTGCAGCCGGTCACAGTAGTAAATTCATTTCGTCAGGCACTCTAAATTATTCCATTTTAATATCCAGTCCCCAGAGATCAAGTGTTTACTGTGAAAGCTTCCCGGAATTATTACCCTCCCTGCCAAGGTGATCAGGACCGGAAACAGCCAATCTCATCATTATGAACCTGGAAATCCACTCAAGACAGTTGAATCCCCTAAAGTATGATATATAAATCCAGGATCATTCCAACCGGCAAACTCTCTCTGGCTCGATCCCGCCTCGCCAGGTTGACACGGATCATATCCTCAGGATTCATCCCCATGGGGGGGTGAATTAATCGATTACAACGTAACCCAGTTTACCAAATATGCCACGCTGGATCGTCATTAAATCCATATTATTGGATTGCAAGGTATTGCCGGAGTTTCTTTGCGTTTCAGCTTCCAGCCAGGTTAAATTGCTCCATTCGATCGTACGCGGATCGGTCCAGCGCCAGTAATCCGCATGCCCATCGGCGAATGAAGTCACGGTTCCGGGACCATGGCGGGCCGGAATGGGATTCCACCAGCGGGGTTGATCATACCAAACGACCCATTGCGCGTCCCAGTTATTGCCATAGTCATCCAGAAAAACAATCCGTTCACTCGCATGCTTGATATCTTCTAACTTACGGCAGCGGCCATTCTGATCACTGTCAACCCCCAATACGAAATTACAGCTATAGGTGCGCATCTCCTGTGGTTTCGCGACCGGGCAACGGTAAACTTCGACCGTATTGGTATAACGATACAGTTTCCCTCCCCGGATCGCCTCAATTTGAGACTGCTCGGATTGATCCACCGGATACTGGCTGAATTGTCCGGTATCATCGTCCAGCACGCCCATGACCCAGCCATATGGAGTATCCGCGGGCAACACCCCGCGTGGACCACACAACCGGCCTTCATTATCGTCAGCGTACATCATCCAGGCCAATGTCAGACTCCGGGCGCTGTTGACACACCAGGCGCGCTTGGAGGACTCTCGCGCTTTATTCAGCGCCGGCATCAGAATCGCTACAAGTAAGGCAATAATTGAGATAACTACCAATAACTCAATCAGAGTAAAACCTGTTCGTTTTTTCATAGTCTTAAATCCCCAAACAACTTCGTGTTATATAAAGGCCAATGCTAAATCGATTTTGCCTTTTAGGAACAAAATAATGAATACTCTCGGCACTATTGATAGAATCCAAATTCATATGCTGCATCATAAAGAGCAACAATATTCTCCACTGGAATACCAGGCTGAATATTATGGATATTGTTAAAAACATAACCGCCATCAGGCTTGAAGATTGCCAGATTGGCGCGAACGTGCTCACGTACTTCATCTGGGGTGGCAAACGGGAATATATGTTGAGAATCGATACCGCCACCCCATAGCGTAATATCTGAACCAAATTCACGTTTTAACTGAGTGGGATCCATACCTTCCGCGCTAGTTTGAATAGGATTAAGAATATCGACGCCATTGTCAATCAGATCGGGGATATACGGTTTACAGCCGCCACAGGTATGATACCAGATTTTTGCGCCGGTCATGAAACGAATATGCTGAACCAGCGCTTTCTGACGTGGTTTGACAAATTCACGGTAAAAAGATGGAGCAAAAAGGGGACCGGATTGGCCGGCCAGGTCATCCCCAATCATAATCACATCGACCAGATCGCCAATTTGCCCCAGAAAGCCGGTATAGAAATCCTTCCAGTATGTCAAGGTACAATCCAGCAATGCCGCACAAAACGCCGGCTGCTCCAGTATATCGATAAACCATTGCTCCAGACCACGCATGTACCAGCAATATTCATAGATCACACCGCCGATTCCTGTACATAAGGCGTAGCTTGTTTCGCGACGCTGTTTGGCCACTTTCTCTCTCAATCCTGCGAACCGGCTGGGATCCCTGCCATTGGGAAATTGATAATCTTTTATATCTCTGATCGACGCATCCCGGAGAGGATGATGACTAATATCCATATACAATTGTTGATCATCCGGCATCGACCAGACAACGCCAAACTCATCAGTCAGGTCGTGCCATAACCTGCCTTTACGCGTATGCTGTTTAATCGATCCATCAAAACCATCCGGTCCGTTGGCACAGACATAGCGAGTATCAACCCGAAAACGTTGTAAAACGGCTTCACTGGGCTGAGCCAGTTGTTGAACCGGATCCATAATAATAATCTCTTCACTCAAGCCCAGATGTTGTATCAATGCTTCATAAGATTTTTTATGAATTCCGGTTTGAAACCCGCCCAGATCAATGGGTACCCGGTCCGGTTCCTGATGATTCAGCGCTTTTAATACCCGTTCACGAGGTGTCAGATACTCGTTCATATATTCAGCTCCCTGTTATCGCAATGATTCTTACCTTAACAATATCAACCAGTTATATGCACATTCAACCATAACTGAACCATCTCGTGTTTACCTGTGCATACTTCTAAAAATTTATACTTTTGATATTATAATAAGCAGGTTATTATATTATAAATGCGTTTTATGGCATATTTTTTAAGGGATATGATATGACCGCTCCCGCCTATACTTTTTTCAAATATTTCCCGATAACAGATCCCAATCGCACCTGGGGTTTCACCGTGGTCAGCGTAGGCAACTCCAAAATTCCTCCCCAGCATCCCTACCCCCCTGCCAAGCATCCTGATGACCACAATTTTACCTGGCGCAAAGGCCGCATTCTGGATACCTACACACTGGTTTATATTCCCAATGGCTCAGGCACTTTTGAATCCACCGAGAGCGGTTTGATTCGCATTGAGAAAAATTGCCTTTTTATTGTCTATCCCCATATCTGGCATCGTTATCGTCCGGACATCCAGACCGGTTGGGATGAATACTGGATCGAAATGACCGGCAATACTGCCGAACGCTTTATGAATTGTCCGGAATTCGATCCAGGTAAACCGGTTATTAATTTGCGTGCCTCCGACGTCTGGATGGATCATTTTATTCAGTTAGTTGAAACTGCCCGGCATGAACCTCAAGGATTCCAATATCTGTTAGCCAGCCATACCATTACGATTCTGGCCCATTTGCTGGCCAATAAAGGGCAGGAAGATTTCGATAACGAAAAAATCCAGATTATTAACCAGGCGAAAGCAACGCTGATCGACCGCATGACGGAAAATATCGATTTGAGGGAACTGGCGGAACAGCTTTGCGTCAGTTATTCCTGGTTTCGTAAACATTTCAAAAATCATACCGGACTGTCCCCGCGACAGTATCAACTGGAGTTTAGATTTCAACGTGCCCGCGAATTACTGGATCACACCGATTTGCCCGTCAATCAGATTTCCGATCGCCTGGGTTTCAGTTCTGTCTTTTATTTCTCCCAGCAGTTTAAACAAAAAACCGGTTTTTGCCCTTTAAAATACCGCTATCGCAGAAAAAATCAGGTATAATCTATCCGGTTAACTTACTGATCGGTGTCGAGCATAAGTATACCGCTCTTACGTCCATAGAGCTCCCCATAGAACAGATCGCGGATTTTCTCGTGGGTCCACGCTTGTTTCTGGCCCTCTATTTCGATCAGGGAACCTTGTTCGAGCATGATGGCTTCCAGACTATCGTTACAGAAAATCCCGGTGGCCCGGATGATGCCCGGACCATATTCTGATTTTTTCTGAAACGCCGTAAAACCAACCCGGCTCTTGTGAATGGCAACCTTGGCTATGGTTAACTCGGAATCGTCTTTGGATGCCACGGCAATCTCACAATCGGTGAGATAAGCGTTTTGAACAGACATACGACTGCGTTCGCCGGCGCTGAGGCCTTTGTCCCCGGCTTTTTCAATAACGATATCATCGATTTCGATCTGCGTGCCGGATACATCAACGGCATCGTTGCCACACTGAATAAACCCAACCTGTTTCATGGATCCTTGACTGAAATCAGAATCAAACGCATCGGCGGCCGTATGTTCAAAACGAGTGCGTTCCAGGGAAAAGCGACATCGTATGGTATTCAGATAATCTTCACAACGATTGGCCCGGAAAACACAATCCCGGACATCGACATCCGATTGATAAAACGAAACAGCAGCCGAAACTGACCATCCGTGATTCTGAGGATTGGATAGTCCATTAAAATAAACCTGTTCCAGATGAGAGATCCCGCCGGCATCCATGACGATCAATCCCATTCCCTTTTTATCTGAACTGATCAAGCCAATGGGGTCTTCTGCAGAACCAATAAATTCCAGAGGCGAACGGCTGATCAACATGGCCTGGGTGGTCAAATCCAGAACCGTACCCGGACCACAGATCAGCTTTCTCCCAACTGGGACAATTAAAGGTTCAGTCAGAGTATGGCGCCCGGGTTGAATACGATAGTTGCCATCCTTATCGCCAATGATAAAATCAAATTTTTCGACGGTTGAATCCACCCTCAAGGCATCCGGTCCGGAAAATTCATCCGTCACTGCCGGCCAGTTATGTACCTTGGTTTCCCGAGTTTCTGTCAGCCCCATTTTGTGCCATCTAACTGTCAAAGCATTGGTCCAGTCCTGCCCGGCCGGCTCAATATCGGGTGAAATGGCAACGGTAATCTCATGATATCGCTTTGCCGGACCGGGGGTGTGACTATACAGGAGAATCTCCTGACTGGGGCGGATTTGAATATTACCTGACTGAAAACTGTCCAGCACAACCGGTAAAATCCCAAGGTTTCTGATCTGAAAGGTTAATTGCCGTCGCTCCAGATCGCAGGATTTTAAATAGCATACCGGTCCGATCGGGGTTTTGAGAACCGATCGAATAAAATCTCGATTGGTTTTAAGCAGGTTTTCATCTTCATAGAAATACCATGGATTGCCCTTGTAAAGGATCGCCAGGGCTTTTTGCTGATCATTCTCAATTGCTTTGAAAAAGGCTTCCAGATAACCCGGGGCGGATATCCGCTCCAGAGCACGCAGGTAGGCCGAATAAAATGCCCGGTTACAAAACAGAAGGCGACGCCAGGCATTGGGAGATGGATACAGTCCCGGCTCCGGATAATAACCACTGATTGAATTACCGTCAACATAGGATAATGTCTGGATATCTTCACAATCATAACCCACCGGCTCGATTCGGCTGGTAATGGGATTGTAATAAAGTCTCATATTATCCAGCGAAACAATATGGTCGCTCTTGAAAAGCTCAAAAAGTGCGAAATATAACGCCATCTTATCGACATCAATCACCTGTTCAACTGCCAGCTGTCCCGTGCGCAATTGCTCCAGTAACGTAGCCGCTTTCTGCCAGATAACTTTCATGGCGGGATCGTTTAGCGCCGATTCAGGAAAACCCGGCTCGATCGAAGCATCCAGAAAATTATCGAAATAAAGTGGGTTATCCGGCCCCAGCGACCAGGATAAATCGTTATTAAACCTTAAAATGGGCCCTTCGCGAAAACAATTGTTTTCAATTAAATATTTATCGAAATTTTCTTCGACGGCAAAGATGGACTGATTTTTCCCATTAATCCCCACTTCAATGAACTGATAACGCATCGCGATGAGATCATGATAGGCCAGCCAGCGATGGGTTATCCATTCGGCCAGAAACCAGCGCGTCCAGGGTTGTTGAATGGAAAAACGGCGCATACCAAACAAGGTCTGATCATTTTTCAATTTGATTTTCAACGACCAGCCATCTTTTTCATACCAATGGTCCGGCATATCTCCTTTAAGTCGCACGGCGGCATCATAACTCTGGCCCTGATACCGTATCCGGGCCGAGACCCAGTCATCCGGGGTGGAAAACAGATTGCCCTTGTTGAGAGCATCCTGACGGATCGCTTCCAGGATGGCCATATCTTTGGCCTTGATGTCGATATCGATACGTTCCGGCTGAACGGATAATCCCTGAAAGAAATGTTTGACACATCCCAATTGATGGACTAATAAGCTGCGCCCCCAGGCTTTGACGGTAAACCCCTTACGGGAATACCAGAGATTCAGTCGATAACCGGCCCATACCCCCGAAACGAACAACCCCGCCAGTAGTCCCAGTCCAACAATTATCAGAACGAATAATCGCAGGCGGATGTTCCGCAAGCAGGACCATCCGCGACGCAGAACCGTTTTATGTTCGGAGCGCTTTAGCTTCATAACTAATGCAATAATCCCTGTTGATCAACAAAAGCCAGCCGAATGTCCTGCCCCAGTTTTAACAATGATTCCCGGCTCTGGTCAAGCTGAGCGAAATCTTTATACTCCACTTGAAATACGGCTTCCAGACCGGTCCCCGTCTCATCGTAGCGCTTTAGATCCAATCCCTCACACGCGGGTTTCAAGGTATCGACGATCTGTTTGAGAGAAATCCCGTCATCCAGTCGGCTGCGGATGACGATGTGTAAATTCTGGTGATCGTCTTTTTCGTGTCGCATGCCGCGCAAAACAATAATCAACCCGATAAAAACAAATGCAACAACCGTATACATCCAAAGGTCCGCTCCCAATCCCAGACCGATGCCAATTGCAAAAAACAAATAGATCAGTTCCTCGGGTTCTTTAATTGCGGCCCGGAATCGAACAATCGATAAAGCGCCCACCAGCCCCATCGAAAGCGCCAGGGACGATTTGACAATGGATATGATCAACATCGTGATCAGGGTCAGCATAATAAACTGCCGGGCAAAGGTCCGCCGGTCCGAAAGCGTTTTGCCAAACCGGATATACAACCATCCCAGGAAATAGCTTAAGATCGCCCCCAGGATGAGATTGAAGATAAAGCCCGGCATCGTCAGCTGAAAACCTGAGCCAATGGAATCTTTGAGAATCTGTTCGATCCAGAGTTGAGTTCCCTGAACCTTGTCTGAATTCATAATTTGTTCAGTGGCCGTTTGCCCATTCATCTCTCTTGGCCTTTCATTTCTTTATTGATCCTTTCACCCCTCTAATATCGGCGAACGGATTACCGTACTTAATTTAATCGTTACAACCGATACAGGACCGAAAATTCAACCGCCAATCGCCAGATCATTAATTAGCTAAGAATGATAACCAACAAGTTTTACAAAAAACAACATAACTAGCCATATATCATATAGATATAAAATATACCATTCTCGCGAATGGCTGATATCATTCAAAAAGTGAATAGAACCGCAACGTCAAAATCTTATGAAGATAAAGAATTTAAAAACAAATCATGGACCGCCCAATCAGTTTTGTAAATATTCACGGTTTTTTATGATGCCGTTTAGAAAGAAATGCTTGTCCCGCTGCACGCGGAATGCCCGCTTGCAACCCTGAATTAATTTTCAGAGGCACCCTTAATCTTCTACCCGTTTGAGAGTACTTATGGGCACGGCTTCTTCAACCTTACGATACCCCATTGCTTTGATAATTTCCAGGATTTCAGTAAACGATGGAAATGGCCGGCGATTGACCTTTTTATACTCCTCGATCGCTTTGAGATATTCGAATTGCTCGTCACTCATTTCGCCTTCTTCGGCCGAGCGGCGCTCATCCGTCCGTCGGCGTCCGGGACCGCGCCTGCGATCCCAACTGCTGCGTCGTTCTTCATCCTGTTGCCTGCGATCCGGGCCTTCATAAGGCAATTGCATCGATCGCCGGTCCAAACCGCAACGCCGCTCAGAACTGGCGCGGCGATCCTGATCGTTCTGGCGCTGCTGTGTCTCGTCAAAAATCCCCTCCTGCTCATCGACAAGCAGGTCATTTTGATCCATCATGGGTAACACCTTTATTCTCTTTTATCCGGGTTCCAAATTATTTTGACTACATATATATTATCCGTCGAAAACGGGGGTGACTTGATTAATAATATTCGTCACTATCATCCTCATAATAGTCATCCTCTTCTTCTTCCTCATCATCGTAATATTCGTCATCTTCCTCATCCTCATCAATCTCCTCATAACCGTCAAAATCTTCATCCTCTTCGTCTTCATCTTCGAATTCGTCATCATATTCCATATCCAGTTCCTCATCAATCGTGTCACGCTGTTCCAGAATATGCTGCGCGTCTTCCAGGGTGTCATCTGGCACCATCACGGCAATACCGCCTTCTTCATCGACAGCATCTTCATCAACGTAGACGTCGATATCATGATCTTCCAGAAGTGTCTGATAGTATTCAGCCTCTTCCGGGTCCTTTGCTACAATCAAGGTTACATAGTTATCTGAGCTCATAAACAACCTCATGCCCTCCAGCTTATATAACTGCTCATCATGGTATTACTCCGGTAAAACAACGTGTGCCACCTTTGCTAGATAAATCTTTTACCTCTTTCGTCCAAATCAGCAAGCGTTTTTTAGTAATTTTATCAGAAAAATGTTAATTTATGCCTTGAGGCCACCGCCTAAAGTCATTTTCACTGGGAATCAAACAAAAATACTGTGAATTTCGTATCTCAATCCGGTCTTTGAAAGCCCAATTGACGCGTCAATCCCCATTAAAAGCCCTGGTTCATGGTTAACAGGCTTTGGTAAACACCTTGAAAGTACCATAAAAACGCCTTAAATTAGTATTTCGAGATCATTTTTATGGTTACAAAATCCTGAAACTGCCCCAAAAAGCCCCTAAATGGCCCTTTTCAGACAATTTCTCTGTTTTTTCGATGTTTTTTTGTTGAAATTGCCGATTGAAAGATAGAAAATTCCCCTTAATGGATTAATTGTTCTTATTAACTTCCTACTTTCATGGAGGATTCAAACATGGCAAAGAAAGCCGCCAAAAAAGCAACCAAAAAAGCTGCCGCCAAGTCTTGTGGTACTAAAAAATGTGCTTCTCCCAAAGAAGTTCTGGTAGTTGCCAGCAAAGTCAAAGCTTATGTTCGCTCCAAAGGTTGCATGTGCAGTTCAGACGCGATTCAGGCGATCTCTGACAGTCTGTATTGCGCTCTGGACAAGGCCCTTCAGCGTGTTGAGGCCAATCGCCGTTCGACTCTGAAACCCCAGGATATTTAAGGACTGGTATTTTTTCGCGAAAGGAAAATATCATTGTCCGCAAAGCCCGTGGTTAAATCAACCATGGGCTTTTTTTTAGGGTACCTCTAAAAATGGCTTTAGCGGCAAAAGCAAAGATGGTTTTTCTCTGTAAAGAATCCATGATCCGAGCACATGTGACTCTATTTATGGTTTTTTGTGACACTGCCCTGAGGGAAACACTATTTCGCTGCACGCGGAGTGCCTGCTTGCAGCCCAGAATGAATTTTTAGCGGTTCCCCTTGGTCTTTCCGGGCTTTTCAGAGTGCCTGACAAAATGTTTTTGTGGCGAGACCGGGCGAAAAAGTGGTCAGCAAGGTCGAAGATCCGCCTCAAGCAAACCGCAGGGATCAAACACCCGCAGGCCACCCTTCTATGGATTGTCGAGGATGTTGGGTCCCGAGAACACTGCGGACGACTTGTGCAGCCGGTCTTAGTAGAAAACTCATTCAGGTAGGGGCTCTGAGAATAACTAAAAAAAACCCGGTCTTTACTGACCGGGCTTTCCGGATGGTTAAAACGATATGGCCCAAATTATTTTTAGAAGCCGGAATCCCATGGGAATCTGGACACATTGATGGTCAATTCATCAAAGCGAAGCTTAACCAGTTTTTCTTTATTGGTTGCCCAACTCTTGATATCCGCTTCACGCTGTTGCAAACGTTCCTGAGTAACCGGTCCACGGCCAAAACCGCCAAAGCCGCCACGTTGACCAAAATTACCCATCATATTGTTGCCACGATTACCACGGCCTTGCTGTTGTTGCTGATCCTGTTGTGCCATTTGATTGTTGTTATTGCCATTATTGGCGGTCAGCTCTTTTTTCATTTCAAACAACAATCCCTGCTGCTCCTTGACGATGGCATCAAAAAGGGTACCCAATTGATTGTACAGGGTACGTTGCGACTGCTGCAAAGCGGTCGCGTTATTCGCGTTGGCGCTCAGAGAATCCACCGTGGCATCCACTTGATCCTGCAAGGCAACTCGGGCGACACAAGCCTTACAGAGTTCCGGATTGGTATCGGAATAAGACAATACCTGGCCATAACTGCGGCGGTATTCCATCATCTTCTGCATATACTGGTTGTTATCCTGATTACGCAGGGCATTGACTTCGCGAGCGGCATTGGGAGCATATTTATTCAGAAAATTCATCAATTCCTCACTCATCTGCTGCATGCGGTCCTGCATCTGCTGCATGCGATCGCCACCCTGCTGGCCAAAACCGCCACGCTGTTGCATATTGCCCTGACCGGGGCCGCCCCAGCCGCCTTGTTGTCCCTGGCCAGGCCCACCCCAACCGCCACCCTGGCCCTGACCCTGGTTACCCCAACCACCGCCCTGGCCCCGCTGCTGACCCCAGCTACCCTGCTGATTCTGCTGGTCCTGCTGCTGATTCCATCCACCTTGAGGCCCACCCCAACCTTGACCATATATTTCAGTACCGGTCATTGCCAGGCATACCACGATAATTAACGCAATGCTAATACGGGTTTTCATAAAACTGCTCCTTATCAAAAGGTTTGTCAAATAGTGAGTTATGTTATGTAAACATAAATTGAAGGAAGGTTTCTCACAAATTTTATACGCAGGATATCAACCGATACCAGCAATAATTTTAAAAAATATTAAAAAAGGGAATCACTATGGATTCCCTTTGATTTTACAACCGAATGGATCGAAGCCGCGATACTATACTGCAACCAAACCCTTCTCACTAAAGTACTTGGCATATTCCTTGTCTGTCCCCATGATATGAGAGGTCAGCCAGTCTTTCAGAAAATCCATAATTTCAGTCGAGAGAAACAGTTTACCGGATTTATGATCTTCCATATACTGTTTTATCTTTGCGACAAAATTGTTGTGCTTGGGTTTGTGGGCCGCCAATTCTGGATAACCATTTTTATCCAGAAACATTTCTTCATAAGTAAAGTGGGTGACCGTATAATCAACCAGATCCGCCAGAATCGTTTCGAGGATCTGGCCGGCTTGACGGCTTTTAATCGCATCATAAAGCCGGTTGATCAGATCAACCAGTTTCTTATGCTGTAGATCGATATCCTGAATGCCGACAGATAACTCAGGTGTCCATTGAAAAAATGCCATAATTTGCTCCTTTCTCAAGGGTTAGGTGAATTTTTTATACTAGTGCAAACCATTTTGATGAAAAAATGCTGTGTATTTTTTGTCTGTTCCCTGAATATGATTGATAAGCCAGTTCTTTAGAAAATCCATTATTTCGGTAGTAAGAAATAGCTTACCAGCTTCAAATTGCTGAACAAACTGCTCAATTTTATTTACAAAATTCTGATGCTCCTGAACATGAGCATCCATCGCCGGATACCCGTAATGATCCATATAGGTTTCTTCAGTACAGAAATGGCTGGCTGCATATTTGGCCATTTCAAAAAGGATCGGCTTGAGTATTTCCTGACTTTTACGGGCCATTACCGCTTCATAAAGCGTATTGACAATTTTAACTAACTGCTGATGTTCCTGATCGATTTTGGTCACACCCACAGAAAGCGTGTCAGTCCATTCTAAATATGACATATGAAATCCATCTCCTGAAGCTGTAATTTACAATCTTCAGATCGACCGATATTTGATGCCAAATTAGCTTAAATTAAGGCAAGAACATTATCCAAAATGAAGAATGTGCCCAAAATAAACTGTAATTAACTATTTTAAATAGACTTACAAAATACAAACCCCTTGCCTTCCCTTACATCTCTTTGGCAGACCATGAAGAAATTCCCCAAGAAATATCATGCTCATGCGTAAAAGGAGACAAATTACTATTATCCATTATTAGCTTACCCTCATCAATTCCAAAAATTTTTCCGGTAGGCTATAATTAAAGGATCAAGTTCACGTTTTCTGGAAATAACCGATAAGATTTTATGATCCGTTTTCTTGTATCATTCGCCAACGCTCTGATCAAGTGTCTTTGATTTTCGCAGTAGTAGCATGGGGAGAATTAATATACCTGACTGCTTTTTTGTTCGCTTTTACATCTCAATAATATATTGTGAAATTTCGAATTTGTACCAGTTTCCAGCCCGGGTGTGGATATTGATAACGAAACTTTTAAATTAAATATCAGGACTTCTCAGCATGAACCATAAAAAAGCCTTTACTTTGATTGAATTATTGGTCGTTATTTCCATTATCGCCTTATTGGTAGCCATACTGATGCCGGCGCTGGGCAAAGCGCGTGACCAGAGTCGGGCTTCGGTTTGTTCCAATCGAATCCGGCAAATGGTCTTCGGCATGATCTATTATGCCGACGCCAACGACGATGCGGTTCTGGTAGTCGGTGGCAACAATCCAGGCGGCGCCGTTTCATACTACTGGTATGACGAACTGGCTGAATACATGGGCGTAAAAGGCTATAAAAGCGACCCGGAAAGATACCGTGAAGGGGTCATGGAAATCCTTCATTGCCCCAAAGTGATCAAGGAAGCCACTACCTATTACGGCTCTTTTAATCGCCCCTGGAAAGCCAATTTCAGTTCCGGATTGGGCGCCTTGAGCAGTTCAACCGGCTCCTATACCATCAACGCCTGGGTGGAACAACCAGGTTATTACGGCCCCAAAGGCGACCCCTATGATAATTATTATTATGGAAAGAAATTTTCCAAGGTCCGCTCCAACACCCCCATTTTCATGGACGGCATCTGGGTTGATAGCTGGCCGCTTTCCAATAATGCCCCTCCGGTTTCAATCACTGACGATGATGGCTACATCAATTTCGATAATGGCATGCGCAGAATCTGTATCGACCGGCATAACAAAAAAATCAATGTTGGATTTGTGGATGCCCATGTCGAACGGATCGATCTGGCGGAATTATGGACTTTACCCTGGCATCGAGGCTATAAGGTACGCCCTGCCAACGACATCCTGACCAGCTACCCCAATTTCGCCAGCCTGCTCAAATAGCATCAAATTACCTATTTCAATCTGAGTAAGTTTCAATATTTTTTAAATAATAAAACATACGCCTGAACGCGATAATATTAGCCCAAAAAGCAACAAAATAGAAATATTATACAATTAAGCAACCAAAAACTTTAAAATCCCAGGAAATCATCGAAAAAAATAGAGAGAGTTGATCAATTTATTATGTCACATAATTTGTAATCCTGGCCAAAATAAATTTCATATAACAACTGATCTGAAGAATTCGGTTAAATAAATAATTCTTATGTTATTTTATGGACAAATCCAATGAAAAACAAAAAAGCCTTTACGTTAATTGAGTTACTCGTGGTCATATCGATCATCGCCTTGCTGGTGGCAATCTTAATGCCGGCGCTGGGTAAAGCCAGGGAACAGGCAAAAACTCAAGTCTGCTTAAATAATAACCGCACATTAAGACAGGCGCTGGAACTTTATTTTGCCAACTATGATGGCAAGCTTCTGCCCTATCAGGACAGCTATAACACCAAAAACTTATGGATGAATTCGATAGCCCAGTCTATTGATAAGGTATCTGCAAACCGATTCTGTACCAAAGCACCTTATGAAAACATCGATTTGCCCAATAATCCCCAAAATGATTACATTGGAACGGTAAAACGTCCATGGGATTGGAATCCAAGCGGCGGCGTTCGTAGTCATGGTAGTTACGGTATTAACGGCTGGCTGTATGGCCCGGATGATCCATATGCCGCATCTTATCAAACCAGAGATTTCGGTAACAACGCTGAAAGTGTCAAGCATGGTGCAGAGGTGCCCGTGTTTGCCGATTGCGTTTGGGTGGATGGCTGGCCGTTGGACACTGACAATCCAACATTTACTAAAACCGAATCTTACCTGGAAACAGGATATTATCAGGGTGGTATGAACACCAATATGGGCCGGTTCTGGCTGAACCGTCATAATAAAGCCATTACCGTTTCATTCCTGGATGGCCATGCGGAGGCAGTCAAATTAGCTGATTTGTGGACCCTGTCATGGCATAAAGGTTTTGAACCAAGAACGGATATTGTTGTCCCTTAATTCTCAAAATACAACTAACATCACGAACACCGGTAAATTGATCAATGACCGGTGTTTTTTTATCAACTGAATCAGCTATGACATTTAACCTCTTTGAAAAGTACCAATCATTTCATTGATGCATCAGGTACGTATCACTATAATGCCTGAAATAATACCCTGTTATATCAAATGTCCCTAACTAAGGAACCAATATGAAATTCCATAAAACCATTCTAAATAATGGTTTAACCATAATAGCCGAAGAAATGCCTTCCGCCCGGTCCATGGCGCTGGGTTTTTTTACCCGAACCGGATCACGCGATGAATGGCCCGAAGTGGCCGGAGTCAGCCATTTTCTGGAACATATGATGTTTAAAGGGACTCATAAACGATCCGCGCTCGAAGTGAATCTGGAGTTCGACCGGATGGGCGCCAAATATAACGCGTTTACCTCTGAAGAAAATACCGTTTTTTACGCGGCCATTCTGCCGGAATATCAGAATCAAATCATCGAATTATGGGCCGACCTATTGAGACCCGCCTTGCGCGATGATGATTTCAACATGGAAAAGAACGTGATCCTGGAAGAAATTGCCATGTACAAGGATATGCCGCATTTCGATGTCATGGACCGCTGCCGGCAACTGCATTTCGGCAACCATAGCTGTGGCAATTCCGTACTCGGTACCGATGAAAGCATTACAGCCCTCACCGCCGATCAGATGCGGGATTATTTCCATCGCCGGTACGCGCCGGATAATATGGTGCTGGCTGCCTGCGGCAAAATCGATTGGGATCGTCTGGTGGAACAGGCCCATCGATTTTGCGGCCATTGGGAACCCACCAACCCCCAGCGTTCACTCAGCCATTTTTCTGGTACCGGGCAGATCCGGATGGAATCGCGTGCCAATATCGTCCGCCAGCATTTATGCCTGATCAATGCCGGTCCTTCCTCCCAGGATGATTTAAGACGCGCCGCCCTGATCCTATCCAACATTATTGGCGATACCGCCAATTCCCGCTTATATTGGGCCCTGGTCGATAATGCAATGGCCGATAGCGCCGATATGGATTACGACGCCATGGATGGAACCGGCGCGTTTTTTACCTATATCTCCTGCGACCCGCAAAACACCGAAAAAGTTCTGGATACCGTTCGATCCGTCTATACCAAACTCATGCAGGACGGGATCCGGGACAATGAACTGATCGCTAATAAAAATAAAATCGCATCAGCGCTTACGCTTCACGGTGAACTGCCCATGGGCCGCCTGGTGCCCCTGGGTTTCGACTGGACCTATCGACACGAAAACATTCCCCTGGCAGAAGAACTCCTCTTACTCGAAAAAGTCAGCCGGGATGATGTCATGACAGTCCTGGAACAGTATCAAATGGCATCATTTACAATTCAGGGTCTGGGTCCAGAATTGTCCTGACAAACCTGATTGTAACAATCAGGTGTTCTGCTGGGTAATTTGCTGGAACATCTGTAAATATTGTTTCGATATGACAGACCAATCCAGGTTATCGGCTGTTTGTCGGGCAAGATGAGCCATCCGCTCCAATTTCTTACCCTGCTGCATCATCTCTCCTAAGCCTGTGGCCAGTTCCTGATCATTGCCCGGTTCAAATAACCTGCCGTTTTCACCATCTACCACAACATCAGGAATCCCACCCAACCGGCTGGCCAGCACCGGCCGGCCCGCGGCCATCGCTTCCAGCACCACCAGCGGCATGTTATCTTCTTCCACTGACGGGATAATAACCAACTGGGCCCGTTGCAGTAACGCCACTTTAATCCGCCCGGTCTGAGCGCCGACAAAATGGATCCGTTCACCTCCGCCGCTTTGCCGGGCAAGCGCCTCTAACTCGTCCCGCTTTGGGCCATCACCCGCCAATACCAGATGCAACTCAGGATAGTCAGCGGCGACCCGCGCAAATCCTTTTATCGCGGTGTCGAACCCTTTGCGTCCCACCAGGCGCCCGATTCCCATCACATAGTGACATCCATTCAGAAATGCCAGCGGTCCGGTAAATGCCGATTCGATCGCTGCGTATTCGCTATTGTCAACGCCATTACCAATCCGCACGATCTGCCGCTGGCCGGGAGCCGCTTCCCGGAGCAAGGTCTCAAAATAGCCGCTGAGCGCGATCACACCATCAGCCTGTTCCAGAGCGTTAATAATGCGCGACCAGATCCACCGGCGCCGGCGGAAACGTGATCGGTAAAACAAACCGCCGCCATGTGGAGTTATCACCAGCGGGATGCCAAACCGGACCGCCATCCATCGACCAAGATAACCGGCCGGATAGGTCATATGAGCATTGACAAGATCGAACGGCTTTTCCCGCTGTAAACGTATTAACAACCGCTTTGCCGCCCCATACCAGCCATATTGACTGAACGGTTTCTGATAGCGATAAATGGGATAAGGCCGGTCAATGACTGAATTCGGCGAATCCGAAACCGGGGCCACCACCACGACGTCATGACCCGCCGAATGAAATTCACGCGCCAGGTAATCGACGCATAACTCCGCGCCGCCCAGTTTGGGCAAAAAAGTCGATGTCAATAAACAGATTCGCATAACTGTCCATAAAGGCCGTTTCGGCCCGTAGAATACTATACACCATCGCTAACTAATTGAAAATACTAAATCGAAGCGATCCTGACTAGGATACTGCCCGTGTGCCAACAGCCATCAGTCTTGACAGTCCGGGCTATTTATGCATAATGTTACCCGGAATCCTCAGGATTGCGTCTTTTAACCCGAACCGGCTAGCTATAAAAATTTAAATCTCGATACCTTCATGATCATTCACCATTATTGTCCCCGCAGAAAGAATATCGGCGACGATTTCGTTATCAACGGAATCCACAAACAGCTGCGCCGCCATTTCCCCGATGCGACCATTGAATTGATTCCGGTAAACCGGCCCCATATCCCGGCCGAATATTACGGCTTGCGGGGCCCCAATCTGGAACGTTCAAACCGCCAGGCGGATCTCATCGTCATTGGCGGCTCCAATCTTTACCAGTGCCGCAAAAATGGTCAATGGGGCGTCGTGACCGATCTGGATAGTATCAAACAGATTAAAAAACCGGTGTTGCTGGTTGGGATCGGTTGCGGATCCAGTTTCAATACCATTCGTACCTGCTCCGATCAAAGCCGCGCGGAAATGATCGCGCTGAATCAGATAGCCATCGGCTCATCGGTTCGTGACCGGCCGACGGTCGAATATCTCAAAGCGTTTGGCATCCGGAATATGATATTAACCGGCTGCCCCGCCACCTTCGTTTTCGATCAACCGTTTTGTTTCCGCCATGAAGGTCCTGTCGCTATTTCAGTACCCTCCGCTGAGTTTGGCAAAAAGAAGCGGTTGGCGGCATTTTTCCTGACACGGTCTGTACAAAAATATATCCGGCATTGCCGGCAGCAGGGCTTTGAAGTCGTTCTGAGTTGCCACCACGAACGGGATCTGCCGCTGGCCGCCAGACTGGCCCCCGCCTGCCCGGTCGTGCATTCGCTCGAAACCCAGCCTTATTATGACTTATATAACCAGGCGCGTTATGTGGTCGGTTTCCGGTTGCATTCCACGATTATTTCACTGTCACTGGGCACACCGTTCATTCCGGTCTCATTTGATTTACGCGGCGAAGCCTTTGTCCAGACCTACCAGGGTGAAAACTGGAATATCGAAGGATTTCGTAACGGACTCTATCCCGCATTGATTCGATATACTCAACGTATTCTTAATCAAGACCCGGCCCCCTTCGAACCCTATCTGAACAACCGGAAAACCTATCGCGAAACACTGACCCGCTTTTTTGACGACAGCCTCGCTCGACTCTAACGTTTATGACTGCATCGATGAAAATTCTGTTGATCGGCGATTTTCGCCATGGCCATCCGGGAACGCTCTGGAGTAATCTGCGGAAATTCAGCAAAGGCTTCCAGCGCCTGGGCCATGATGTCCTTGAATTCAGCTATCCCAATATGCTGCTGCAATTCAGCCCGTTTCAATCCCGTAAACTGGCCTTGAAATTAGCCCGTAAACGCACGGATCAGGCCCTGGCGCAACTCACCCGCCATTATCAGCCCGATATCATCATCTTAATGGTTTACAAGTTGCTCGATCATCAGACGGTTGAAATGCTGCGCGCCGAAGCGCCTCATGCGGTTTTCCTGTTTCGTTACAGCGACGCCCTGCATTGCCACGATGAACAAGTCATGCCGATTGGCCGGCTTTGCGACTGGTTTATCCCATCCGGAGCTGGAGAAGACCTCATAAAATATCAACAGGCCGGCCTGAAGCGGATCGCCTTCCTGCCCAACCCTTGTGACCCGGATACCGAACATCCCGCTCCGGTCGACTCGCAATGGCAAAGCAATCTGCTTTTTGTCGGCAAGTTATCTCACCATCTCATCGGCCAGGATACCATGCGCCCCGAACTGATTCACCAATTGGTCGAGAAACACAATATGACCGTCTGGGGCTGTTTGTCGCGTCCGGGCCTGGTCGGAAAAGAATATTTCGACGCCATCCGGGGCGCGAAAATGGCGTTATCCATCAACGCCTTCAATACCATCTCCAAATACCATTCCGACCGCCTCACCCACCTGCTCGCCTGCGGCGCCTTTACCCTCGCACGCCATGTCCCCAACACCGAATGCCTGTTCCGCGATCAGGAACATCTTTGCTATTTCCATACCATCGAACAATGCCTCGAACTCGCCGAACGCTTCTCTAAGGATGAATCCGCCCGCAAAACGATCGCCCGGGCCGGCATGGAACATTGCCACCGCGAATTCAACGGTCGGCGCCTGGCCCAATACCTGATCGAACTCGCCACCCAGGGCGAATTCAAAGCGGACTGGGCGGAATTTCTCACCTGATAACAGTTATGCCTGGCAGTTTTTAATCGATCCTGACTGGGATCAATAAATGCCATTGGCCAGTGCCTGAACATCTTCAGCGCTCAACACTTTGCCATAAATTCTGACATCATCGATGGTCCCGGCAAAGGCCCGTTGGCCACCGGTCTTGTCTCCAATCGTCAGAGGAATAGACTGACTCACGAGCCGGTCACCCGCCGCCGCGGATTGCTGCATCGTCCCCATCATCACGCCATTCACATAAAGCCAGACCTTCCGGTCCCCGGAATCGCTGTAGGTCATCACGATATGATACCAGTGCCCAACCTCGGGCGTAAAATCTGATTCGGTTAACGCCCAGCCGCCGCTGCTATTGACAAAACCGGTCAGATGCCCGCTCTGGGCGCCCCATAACTGAAAACTCCAGATATGATTGAAAGCGTCTCGCTGGCCGATCAGGTGCATGGTATTGCTTAAAGAAATATCATCCGGCTTGATCCATAAAGAGACACTGAAATCGCCCTGCTGGGTAATATCGGCGCCCGTAACACAGGATACCTGATCATCTACACCATCCAGCTTTAAAGCGCCGGCGCCAATTACAACCTCTCCCGTTTCAACGACAATTCCAGCTCCATTCTTAAACGTTCCATGATTGACACCCTGACTGTCAGTGGCATCGGTATCGAATGGCCAATGGGCAACATACGCGTCCTGCCGGCCCAGTTCGTGAATTTCATTGCTGGATAACACTTTATTGTAAACAGCCACATTATCGAGCAAACCGGCGAACGTCCGGTCACCGCCAACTCGGTCACCCATCGTCAGGGGGATCGAAGTACTGACCTGCTTGCTACCGCTGGCGGTCGACTGCTGTAAAGTCCCGGCTTCGGTCCCATCAACATAGATGCGTACTTTTCGATCTCCCCGATCGGCATAATTCATCACCACATGATACCAGCGGCCAGGCTCAGGAGTAACATTCGTCTCAGTCAGCGCCCAGTTACCGCTGCTGTTCACGAATCCGGTTAAATGCCCATCCTGGGCGCCCCAGAGTTGCAAGCTCCAGATATGCTGGTTGCTATTCCGCTGACCCAGTATATGCATGGTCTTGGTCAATGAGATGGCGTCAACTTTCATCCACAACGAAACACTGAAGTCGCCACTCAGATTCGTAACCTCATTGTTTGAGCCGCAATCGACCAGATCATCATAACCATCAAACCGCAAGGCATCGCCCTGAACACCGCTTGTCCAGTTAAACTCACCGCTGTTCAAGAGCTGGCCGTCATGATCGCCATAGCCGTCATGCACCACGGTCCCGCCCTGGTTATCCATCGAGTAAGAGGCAACCAGACCATCGACAATACCCGTTTGCCAGCGCCCGGTCATAATCCCCATATCCTGCATATCCACTGTGTGATCCAAATCCAGATCCGAAATCTCACTCACGCCAGTTCCCGACGGATCATCGGCCAGCCAGTTTGTTGCCAGATCCGCCAGATCGCGACGGCCCCGTTCCCCTCCATGCTTATTGGCCACTGGAATCTTCAATCGCATTTCACCCTGGCTGCCCCGGTTGTCGACAGCGCCAATGCGGAAATAGTTATCGCCGCCATCCTGCCAGTCAGGTGTGCCACCCAGGGTACCGTCCGCTCTCACCGACAGCCAGGCCGGCCCGCCAAGTTTACGATACGTAATCCAGTCGCCGTCCGGATCCTCTGCCTGGCTGTTTAAATAATCTAGCAATGTCTCTCCTTCTGCCACCTTTGCTTTTTCTTCATACGCGAATGCAAACTGTGGACGTTTATTGCCATAATACGGCTGTAGGAATTCCGCGCCAATCACACTGCGACTCGGACTGTCCGGCCCCTGCCAGGCTACCGATAGGTTATCTCCGCCGCCTCCCTCTTTATGCAAGGCCATGATATAATATCGCTTGCCCGCCTTCAGATCGATCGAATTGGATGCCTGTTCGCTATATTTCACCCATTGATGCCAGTCGCTCCATCCCGGCACATAGGCAATTTGGGTCGCGTAGCGGGGATCGGCGTTTTCACTGAGCCACAGTTCGCAATTGTCATCACCGGCAATCCAGAACGTATACCGGCCGCTGGTCTTGGGGATCAGATAGCCACGCATCCGCGTGCCATAATTATCCTCCCAGTTAACCGGAGCGTCAAACGATAACGCATGCTCCCGGATATCCGGATGATCCGGATACGCCGGAGAATCGGTCAGGGCGGAGATCGCCGTTCCGGAGATTCCTTTCCATACTTCATAAGTAATCGACCCGGTCGTATGAAAACGACGGGTCACACCTTTGACAACCTGTCCGTTAATCAGTTCATCGTCTATCCGCCAGTAATAATCCTGGCCGGTGGCCAGCATCGGCGGATCAAAACGGTTGGTTTCACTCACCGCCAAATAAGCGCCGCCATAACGATCGCTGGTATCAACCAGGGTCTCATCCTGCCCGAAATAAACCAGATGCCTTTGGGTCAGCGGTCCCGGAATCCACTCCAGCTGCGCGTCACAGTAGACACCGGAAGCGGCCTTGGCCGGGCTTAAATTAAAACTCCCTCCGCCATTGGCATATAAATCACCAATCTCCTCCCCGGTCAGCGCGTAGTTATAAATCCGCACATCATCCAGATACCCTTCATAGTAAGCGTCCGCGGCCCAGTTGCTTCGCCCGATATAATTGTTACCTCGGGTAATATTCTCCAGGATCCCCAGATTCCCCGTCTGGATCGACTGGCCATTCTTATACAAAACAGCCTGCCCGGCATCATCAACCGCCACGACAAAATGCTGCCAGACATCCAACTCAATAGCATCCGTCACGATCAGTGTCCCCAGCCGGGTGGCGCCTTTATATGCGTCGACTTGCAGATCTTTGGAACTACTGCGCCGCGTAACCAGAATATTATCACTGGGTGCGCCATTGCCGAAATCGATAAACCGTGCCCAGGTTTTTGCCGCGCTTGGATTGGCCCAGAATGAAATGGTATACCCCACACTGAAATCCTCAAATCCATTGGGAACATCGATATAATCATTAATCCCGTCAAATTGCAGGCAATCGCCAAAGCGTCCCTCCGCTTTATTGGTCGCGTAGGATAGTCCACCTGACAAAATACCATTGAAACCGCTACCCGTCGCATCCAGCGCTTCATCTGTGCCGGTATCATCCAGCGTCCAGTACGCTACCCCAAGGCGGTTTTTAATCGACAGAACCACGTTTCGTGAATATTGAATACTGGTGCCAAGATCCGTCACGGTAATCGTTCCCGTCAGGGCTTGAGGATCCAGTGTCGACAGGTTTCCCTGTGGAACCACCGTAATCGTTGCGGTCGATTGCGGACTGATTTGACCGCTGGTCGGCGAGAGACCCAACCAGCTCGAACCCGTCTGAGCCGTAAACGAAACGGTACGCGAGGAGTTATTATTATGTAATGTCAGCGCCTGGCTCCCAGGCACAATCGGTCCGTCTTCCAGACGGGTAAACCGCACACCGGCACCACCGGGTGTCACCCAGAAGTCATTGTTGACATTCACTGCGATAAAGGTCATCGGTGTCCCCACCGCACTGATATTACTGATCAACAGGCCCGATTCTTCACCACTCCACCAATCCGAATCCGGTGTCGTAGTGGCGCTGAACTGGTCAGCATTCCCGGCATGAAACAAATCGTTTGATCCGCCGCTGTTATTATTGTTTTCCAACTGAAACAGACCGTCCGCCTGCTCAACGGATACTTTATAATGCGAACTTGCCGTCATCTGTTCATTATCGTTACTGCCGGCGGTATCAACATGCCAGATCAATAAGCCCTCATCCGGCATGGCCGAACGCCGCCCCGTCTTGATATTGCTTTCGATCATGAAGTATTCATTCGTATAGGACGCGTTCGTATATTTATACGTTGTAAACGAATTGGAGGTATGGGAATATTCTACCCCTCCACCGCTTTCGGTGATATCAACCACATTTTCCCAGCCGTTCAACGCCCGGAAATACGGATTAACCGGTACCGGATTGGTCGAACTGCCGCCCCCGGCCATCAGGTCATAATTACCCACACCCCGCGATTCCCCGCCATAATCATACAAATCCGGCAATCCCAGAATCATATGGCCATTCTCATGACAGAATGTACCCAGACGCAGGTTGGACCCGATATTGGAAATCTGATAATCCCCGGTCCGGATACCATAATTCTGCGACACCCAATTGCCATAATATCCTTTATGCGGCCAGATCCCTTTGGCCCAGTTATTGTCCGCGTTGCCCGCGTAAAAGACGTTCAAAGCCTGAAACCGGCCATTCTTGACCGTAATCTGAGAAAAATTAAAGTTCTGACTCTCCAGATAATCCAGCGCCTCTTTAATCAATTCCTGCGCCCGGGTGCCATAACCAATCGACTCATCTGTATAATAAGACCGGCTGTTCCTGGCGGTATAATATTCAGTCACAGTGTTGAGATAGGTCAGTTTCCCATTGGAAATATCATAAAAATAATCCCGCACCGAGCCGTTGTTGCTATAGCCGGTATAGCCCGGCGTGTTGCAATAATCATCGATAGCCTCCCGGGGAATCGTCCCGCGTAAATCCGGAAAATCCACCAGCAGTGTCAACCCGGTCATCGTCCCGGTCAATGCCGGTTCAATCGCTGGCGCCTCTCCCAGTATGATCACGCCCGACTCATCACCCGGCGCCGCCAGCACCATGCCTGTCTCCTCGTCATAACGCTCACCCATCAATAACCGCCGGTTCTCCTGCACCTTCGCCAGACGCGCGTCCCGTTTCAAATCGATCTTCTTACCCACACCCCGCATCCGCTCGCGCCGCACCTGAATCTTGATCTGTGCCTGACTGCCCACGGCCCCATTCCCCGTCGTCACCCCACTCTCCAGCGATTCCCCTTCATAGGGCAATCCTGTCGACAACATGTCGCTCCCATCTGCATTCAACTCCGCGTAACAGATCCACCCGGTCTCCGGATCGCGCACCACCGTATACCCATCCGGTGTCTCCGCCCGAATATAATATTCATCTCCCCACAACACCACCGTCACCGACGTCCCATCCGGCTGTAACGCCGTTGTCTCTTCGCCAAAATAGGGCGCCGCGCACAATGGCATACCGGCAGACACAAAACATAAAACCGTCAGAATAGTTCTCAAAGTTAACGTCATTGTTCATTCCTCGGGAGATCAATAAGGGAGATTAAATCTAAGGGGGGACTCATGATGAGGCAGGCTAAGCAGGAATAAGGCATGATTGATTCTCTTCAAATCCTGTTGGAATAAATTATTATAGCAATCTCATCGACTTTTATCAATCCATGATCTACCGAAAATTCGATGCCATCCTTTGTTTTTCCACTGCTCTGGGCTTCTCATAGCCTAAGTGACTGTTTCCCATGCGAAAATAACACGAATAATCCATCATTTCACAATATATTCGCATGGGCCGCCCAATATTGCCGGAATTCTTCGCGCATTAAAAAAGCCCGCCAAAAAGACGAGCTTGATCATTGTTTCTGAACGTAACTTAATGCGATTCTTATTTCTTGCGACGTATCCAGCCTACCAGGCCAGAGCCCAGTCCGCTCAGGATCAAAGCGCCCGGTGCCGGAACCGCCGGCATAGCCGCGCCCGCGACACCCACGGTAAAGCCGTGCCAGTTTTCAAATGTCGGACAGGTCCAGCTGATGGCGGTATAAGTCCCTTTTAACTGGATAATACCATGACCTTCATAACCCAATAACACATTACCGGCATCTTCGGCCAACGTGCCGTTGCCCCAGTAACCCTGGCCAAAACTTAACACATCAAACGGTGTGTCAAAGTAATATTTAACCGGTACAGAATTTTGTCCCATACTCATAATGGCCAGTACCGGATCAACAACTGCCTGTGAAAAGGTAATTGTATTAACAATCTGGTTACCGCCCTTGAGGCTGATAATATCGCTGCTGACCGGGCCGTTATCCACCAGGCCGGCGGCCGTGTAAGTTGTGGCCGGCGTACTGCCGCCATTTTTCAGACCGGTCCAGTAATTGGTCCCACTATTGGTCTGGGCAAAATTAACCTCACCAGTATAACTGATACCAATCGTCTCGCTCCCGGTTGCGATCGAACCATCTGCCGATCCCGCCAGACCGGTCGTCGCGTCCGTCCAGTCCGTCCAATAATACGTAACACCCGCGTGGGCCATACTTATCGGACACAATATCGCCGCCAGTAAAAACATACCGACACATACAGACATTCTCTTCATCATTTTCTCCTTCAATAATAATAGTATTCTTCTTTCGGGTCTCCAATGCAAACCATCATTATAACCCATCGAGAGACCCAATACAAGCAAAATCCGCCCGTGGCGCTATATTGACCGCCAATAGGTTTATCGGGCATGATTCCAACTGAGGACACCGCGATAACTGCCAGGATTCCAGTCGAATTGGATGACCGCGTAGTGCTTCATTGCTGGCCGACTCTAATTCATGGAAAAATCCAGACGACGGATAAGCCCGGGGGCGTCTGCTAAAAAAATGGCCGACATCGTCATGTCAGCCATCAAGTTACATTGCCTTCGAATCTTACTTGGAAACCGCGCGAAATCAGAACTTAAATTGCCCCACAAGGGCCTGCAGCCCTTCAGACACTTTCGAGAGTTCCGCGCCGGCGGCCTGAGTTTGAGTGGCCCCCTGGGCAGTTTGCCGGGCGGCACTGTCCACCCCGGCAATATTACGCGTAATCTCCTGACTGGCGGTAGCGGAATCAGAAACCCCCAGGGCCACGGTTTCTGACACAGAAGCAACCTGGGCCACATTCTGGGCGATTTCCCGCGTCGTAATATTTTGTTCTTCAACCGCCGAGGCAATCGCGTTTGAAACCTCATTGACGTGTCTGATCACTTCGCTGATTTTACTGATGGATTCCACGGAATCCCCCGTGGTGTTCTGGATGGCGGTAATACGCTTGCTGATATCTTCCGTCGCCTCGGCAGTCTGTTTGGCCAGTTCCTTCACCTCCGTGGCAACAACGGCAAATCCTTTTCCCGCTTCTCCGGCCCGGGCCGCTTCAATGGTGGCGTTCAATGCCAGCAGATTGGTCTGTTCGGCAATGTCCTGAATCACTTCGATCACTTTGCCGATCTCATCAGCCGCTGCCCCCAGGTATCCAATTTTCTCATTGGAGGCGTCTGCCAGACTGGTCGCCTGACTGGCAATCTGGGAGGCCTGCCCGGCATTCTTGGCCACATCGCTGATGCTGGCGGTCATTTCTTCAACCGCCGCGGCCACCGATTTCATGTTCGCGGTCATCTGTTCCGTTGATGCCGACATCGTATTCATATTGACCGACATCTCTTCCGCGGCCGCGGCCACCCCGTTGGATTGATTCGTGGTCTCTTCAGCCCCGCTGGCAAGTTGACTGGCCGTCGTAGAAAGCGCCATGGACGATTCGGTCAGCGTCCGGGTATTTTCGGCAATCTGCCGGATAATCCCTTGCAGCTTTTCAATAAAACGGTTAAACCAGCCGGCCAGTTCACCGATCTCATCCTGCGACTTCACCTCCAGTCGTTGGGTCAGATCCCCTTCTCCCTGGGCAATATCCTGCAATCGATCACTCATTCTGGAAATCGGCTTGATAATGAAAAGGCTGGTCAGAATCCCGATCACCGCCAGCATGACCACCACCAGGCCAACACTCACGCCCAGGCTGGAATAGGCCAGTTCCTTAATCGCGGCAAAGGCTTCATCCTGATTGGCCGTGGCGATCAGGTACCAGTCACGTTCCGGATAATGTTCAAACGCGGCCACTTTATCAGTCCCGGACAAATTATAATAAATATGCCCGCTTTTCTTCTGCAAAATGGCCTGATACCAGTCCTGGTCGGTAAAATCCTTACTGAGAATCCACTCTTTCTTGGGATGCGCGATCAGCTTGCCGGTGCTATTCATCAACGCCAGATACCCGGTCTCGCCGATTTTTATCGGCTCAATAAACTGTTGGCTGAATACCGCCAGATCGATCACCGAAATGATAATCCCTGTGATGCTCCCGTTTACCTCTATCGGCGCGGAAATCACCACAATCGGATTCCCGGTATTTTTGCTGATCAACGCGTCGGTGACAGCAGTCTTGCCATTCATCGACTCGCCAAAATACGCCCGGTCGGCCAGATTGATTTTACCAATAATGCTTTGTTCGCTGGATGCGACAATATCACCGGCCTTGTTGACAACATTCAGGGTTTCAAAACACCCGTACGATTTCACATAGTTGACCAATTTGGCGTTGGCGGCTTCTCGCGCCGCCTGCCCCTCAACGGACCCGTCCAGAGACCTGGCAAAGAGGTCGTCGACTCTCCAACTCTGCAAGGTGATCACCATGGTATCCAGCCACGATTTGAGCATGTTGTTCGTTGACTTCACCAGTTGGGTCTTTTCGGAAAGCACCGACTCGGCCAGCGCGTTACGGGCTATTCGATACGAAACATACCCGGCGATACTCATTCCGATAACCAGTAGAATAATCGTGGGGAACAAAAACTTCTCTCTGATCTTCAGCCTCATGACGACTCCTTCAAAACAGTGACTATCACATTCTCTGATTCGTTTGAACAGATACGCTAAAATAACGCTAACTTTATCGTCACAATCAATAACCGCCTTAACAGCGCTACCACATATAATTTCACTTATTTTCACCCTTTTTTACACACCCCTTCCTTAACCCTCACGATTATCGGCCCTCCCTCGTACGGACGGTTGAGCCAAACCGCAGATAGCGCCCCTACGGAGCCCACGCTTCAGGGCCTGTTGCACAAATACAGGTCGAGCGTCACGAAAAATACCATCTGCCGCCCGGCGGATACCCCTGAAGCCCGCAGGGTCGAAGATCCGCCTCAGGCGGGCTGTCAGTGCGTAGCCCCCCAATTCATTGGGGGGATTCAGGCCAAACCCACTCAGAACAAGTCCCGCAGGGACGACAGAAATACTTGGGCCAGTCAGACTGGTCAAGCAACCCTGCTTGATCTGTCTTTGGGCAACAGGCCCTTCAGCGTGGCTTTTTGAGAACCTGATCATGAATCCGCCCAAACGGCGTCTTACAATTCAAATTCACCGCCAAAATCAACTCATCCCGAGTCCACCCCCGCCTCTCAACCGCACTCATAATAATCCCTTTCACCGAAACACTTGCCCTTGATTCTAATCCTGCAAAGATGCACTCCGAAACCGATTCTTGAATTCTTCCGCAGTTACATCACAAGTTGGTAAATCATCGGTTGGTTCAACTCCTTCAATCGAATGCCAGATATGATCATCGACCGTAAATACTTCCGGTTGCAAATCTTTAAACCAACTTCCGATGGGACAAAAAATTCTCCCTCCCACAAATAAGGCTCCATATCCTCCAACTTCAATTCTCCTGCCAATACTTCATCATGAAATATCTTAATAATTGCTGGCGTCACGATAGAGATAATGAAATTTCACATTAATAATAATTCTTTGCTGAAAGTAGCACTTTTAATAATAATGCAAATGTTTTATATTGAAGCTTTTACAATATTTTGAACAATATTTAATATTATTTTCAAAAAACCGTCTTGACACATGTAGCATTTTGAATATATTACATATATTTCCATATTTAAGAATACATATTATGAAAATTAGTAATATTTCAAAAAAAGACGAGTCTCGCAAAGATCGTTTTGTACGTATTGCAAGTCGAAGAACTAATGAGATAATTGAAAAGATTAGACTACTTGGTAATTGTTCAAACAAAAGCTCGTATGAATATTCAGAGCAAGATATCAATAAAATTTTTTCGGCATTAGAAAAAGAAATAAAAATTTCTAAAATGAGGTTCACGTTTTCAAAATCAAAACGAAATTTTGAATTATGAAAGGAGTTTCATATGTCCGGTTTTGGTTGGTTTTTTGATCGTATTTTGCCACAGGGCAAAAAAAGGGAACCAATGCACAGCAAATTTTTTGAGTCAGACAACTCTATCTCGACAAGTTTGATTCGAGAAGCAATCCAAAATTCCTTAGATGCCAGAATTGATTTGAACAATCCGGTTGGAATAAGGATTTATTTATCTAATGATAATGGTGCTTTGCAACCCGAAAAAGCTCGATTTTATTTTACTGAAGAACTATGGAATCATTTAAATGCAAAAAATAACGGATTACAAGATTGCCCGGACAGAAACCAACCATGTAAATATGTTGTTATTGAGGATTTTAATACATCTGGATTGAATGGTAATTTAATAGAATATTCTGAACCAGAGGAAAAAGATTCAAATCCATTTTATTACTTTTTCAGAGCAGAAGGTCAATCGGGTAAACATGATTCAGATAGAGGCAGACATGGAATTGGAAAAATTGTTTTCCCAAAGGCCAGCAATATCAAAGCATTCTTCGGCCTGTCAGTTCGTTCGGAAGATAACCAAAAAATATTCTTTGGACAATGTTTATTGAGGTCTCATAAAGTTAATAGCGAAGATTTTACATCAGATGGTTGGTATGCAAAACAGATTCCAATACAAAACGATTATATACCTGTTCCTCTTGATGATAATGGCCACTCAGACGAAATCACTAGATTCTGCAATGATTTTCACTTGGCACGTTCAAGTGAACCCGGCCTTTCATTAATTGTGCCATTTATAGATGATGACATTAATGAACAATCAATACTGCAGGCACTGATTTCACATTACTTTTGGCCAATTATAACAGGTGAATTATATGTTGATATAGCTACTCCCGACAATAATACTAGAATTGAATCTGGTTCAATAGAAGCTATTCTTAATTCAGACTTCCTAAGCGACAACAAAGAATTGCATGCGAAAATTGAACTCGCTAAATGGGCCAACAAGTTGCCTAGTGATGAATGCCTTGAAACAATATGTCCAGTATCAACTGCAGCACCAGAATGGTCCGAAAAATTAGTACCTGCTGAGATTCAAAATATTATTCGTAAGCGCTTAGTTAGTGAAGAAAATATTGCCATTAAAGTGCCGGTATACATCAAAGACAAAATAAAACAAGTGGAACATGAGACTTATTTCAAAGTCTTCATACAAAGACACCCAAGCTACTCTAAAGGTTATCCCGTATTTATTCGAAAAGGCCTGATTATACCAGATGAAAAAAGAATACCGACTAATCGAAGTGTGGTTTCACTAGTAATCGCTGACGAACCACATATAGCAGACTTTCTCGGTAATGCTGAAAACCCATCACACACCGAATGGTCAACAACATCTGATAACTTCAAAAACAGGTACACCTATGGCTCAAAAACCCTCACTTTTATCAAGAAAAGCGTAAGTGAAATCATTGGCATTTCTGAAGAAAGTGCTAAGCAGGAAGACCATAATTTACTCTTGGATTTCTTTTCAATACCATCATCTGATATTACCATATCACGACCAGAAAAAAGAAAGAAAAAAGAAGATCGTGGCGATAGAACCGGACCGCCCCATTTAGAAATACCCCACAAGCCAAAGCGGTATCGTTTAAACAAAATCAATGGCGGCTTTACACTTACCAAGGGCGAAGGTAGTTTAAATCTGCCCGCGCAAATGCAGATTAAAATATTTTATGATCGTAGAGACCGTAAACCGAAATATAATATCAACGATTTTCGCATTGAAAAAATGAAGCCTGAATCTAAAGGTCTTAAAATTATCCAGACTAGGGGCAATGTTATTATCGCCGAAATTCTCAATTGCGATTTTCGCTTAAAGCTAATCGGTTTTGATCCTAACCGCGATTTGCTTGTAAAACCGTCAATTACAGAAAATGAAGGAGGTTTAGAAAATGCCACGGCTTAACTATACTGGTCGGAAAAAATTAAATCGTAACGATATTTCAATTGTCGTATCCCAAAAAGGTAATCATCTGAATTTTGATGCCGATCTCTCACTATCCAAATACAACTTACCTGAAGATGCGTATGTTTTTATAGAGGCATATAGGCGTTGCCTATGGATGCGATATCCCTTTGGCACAATATCAAATATCACTAAACCAAATAATTGTGAGCTTAATGAATTCGATGACATAGAGGGCATACTATTTCGAGTTAAAGTAACGGATACACAACACACTTCAGGCAAATTGCTTGCATTTGCAGACCGCCTGAAACCATACAAATTTGATGAACTTGAAAGTAACAGAGAGTGCATTTTACCAGTAAAATCCGTTGATGATATTGAAGAAATATGGAAAGTTGAATTTGACAATAATTACCCCATACTATTGATAAACAGTAAAGCAGGTAGTCGTGATCAAATTTGTTGCTCTAAGGAATTTATTACACTGGTTTACCCGGCAATAATTAGAAGTGTTCTGCAATATATTACAAGTAATCCACCAGAAGATGAAGAAAACGATAATGATATATGGAAAAAGAAATGGCTTTTATTTGCCGAATCATTACCAGGTACAGGTAAAATCCCTGAATTTGATTTGGATAATAATAATGAAGATTTCGATGAATGGGTAGATGGTGTTGTCATTGCTTTTGCAAGAAAATACAAAATTTCTGATATCTACTGCGACTTCATTCAGAATGGAGATTGACTATGCAAAACATCAAACTTAGAAAACTTAAAGACTCTGGCATTCTCAAGTTTCATGAATTCTTAGATAGTTTAGATACTGATAATCCCGAATCACCCCCAGTCCATATCCTGAATAATCCAGATTATTCAGATGGTGTTTCGAATTCTTTCGTCAAAAAAGTAACATTTACCAATAAGTTGGAAATGGCTCGATACCTTCATGATCTTTTTTGTGACCTAGATTATCCACTTGTCTTAAAAGATAAAGGAATCTGGGCATGGTTATCACTCTTCTTTTTTGATCAGTTATGCCCAAAAACGCATGGTAATCGCTATAAACCAGGTAAAAGATACAGATGGGTTCCTGAAATATCCAATTTTCAAACATACTATCGCCATCTTTTAAGAGGCCCATATCTTATTTATAATTTTCATAAAGACAAACCAGAAAGAGCTATGGCATTGTTATCAGGTGATATTGATAAATTGGGAGATCTTCACGAACAAATAGCATCAAGACAAGAATTAATTACTAATAAATCACTGATTGAAGCAACATACACCTTATATTATAATCCAAAAACAAGAAGTAACAAAAAAGGATCGGGAGGCAAAGGCGGTGGAAGTCCAAGAAGACTCGCTGATATAATCGATCAATTCAACTTAACTTGGGATCTGTATTTCATGACTCCAGATATGATTTTAACTCTTTTACCGGAAGAATTTGAAAAGTTTAGAAAAAATTAATTTATGTTGCAATAGTGGCTAATTTACCAACAATAATATCCGGTTTTTTAATTTCACATTCCCAGATTATAATGACTTTCCACCCCAGCATTTTAAGTTCATCTATTACGTCTTTATCTCTTTTTGAATTATCTTCGAATTTTTTTTTCCAGAATTCCTGTCGACTTTTAGGTGTATAAGCATATTTACACCCTTTATGCCTATGCCAGAAACAACCATGTACAAATATAACCGTTTTATACTTTGGTAATACAATATCTGGCTTGCCAGGCAAGTCTTTTCGATGTAAACGAAAACGAAATCCCATCATATGTAAAATCGACCTCACTTGCCTTTCAGGCTTTGTATTTTTGCAGTGGATGCGTGACATATTCCAACTACGCTTTTCTTTACTTACATTATCAGTCATTATCAATCTTCTAATACTTTGAATACTACATCAGCCAATTGATAGGCCAATAATGGAGGAACAGCATTACCAACCTGTTGATATTGACTCGTTTTATTACCACAAAAAAAGTAATCATCAGGAAATGTTTGCAATCTTGCTGCTTCTCTAACAGTTAAACTTCGACATTGCCTTGGATCCGGATGAATATAATAATGACCATCTTTTGCTATATGACAGGTAATTGTAGTTGAAGGTTCGTTCCTTAATTGCACCCTGAAGCGATCTTCAAAATGTCCGGATTTCGCATTCTTATGATCTGGAAATAATTCACCTGGCCATTCGCTCAGCTTAGGCGTTCTGTCTTTTGCTTCCCCGAAACACGAAACGAAAAAATATCTCAGCAAATCAGAACGAATATGGTTACGTGACTCATGATTACAAATATGACCATTTAAATCTTCACAAAGAAACCATTCTTTATTAAACACCGAAGGTTTTCTGCCATTATTTTTATTAATTTGATATATTCTTTTTTTTATTACCTTCGACACATCGTTATCTAAGACTAGTTTTTTGAATTCACTTGATAACATTTCTTGTATTTCAGCGTACTTTTTCAGCTGTTGATCAAACTCTGACAAATTAATATTTCTATTAGAAATCCCACTCATCACCGAAGGTAGATCACCAATAGCTTCCCATACGGTTATTTTTTTTTCTTTCTTTTTTAAAAGGGTTAATTTTACATTCAGATCTTCTCTGATGCCTAACAAAATAACTCGATGTCTATTTTGTGGTATTCCATAATCTTCAGACTTAATTATATAATCTTTTGGTTTAAGGTTTATAAATAATTCGGGTTCTTTCACGAATGAATACAATCGATATGTTATTTTTTTTCCCGTTATTGGTTCAACAATTCCCTCTAACTTGACTTCGTTTGGTCGTTCCAGATCCTTTATTATTTTTTCAAATATTAATCCTTCATTCAATCGTGCTGATAGAATTCCTTTCACATTCTCCATGACAAATACTGATGGCTGATATCTACCTATAACTTTCAAATACTCTTGATATAGATGCGACCTATAATCATTATCTAATGTCCAACCTTGTTTACCCTTATTTCTTGACCTGCCAACCAGCGAATAAGCTTGGCAGGGTGGACCACCAATGAGAACCCAATGTCTATTATTTAGTATTATTTCAGATAAGGATTGGTTTATTTCTTCATCAATTACTTCATTATCTTTACCAAGTTCAAGACATAATGCCTCTCTTCGTGCTTCCGCCCCTTCCTTACAATCAAGCAAATTATTAAACTTATTCAGATTCCAATTTGTTTGAATAAATTTAAAGTATTTTTCTGGCTTTTTATCTGAAGGGAATTTACGAATAAAAGACCTTAATAATAATGTTTTGTGTGCAATCTGATCTTTTTCAATCGATTTTATGACTTCGAATGGTTGTTCAGCTTCTTTATTTTGATATGCCGAAAAGCCTTCCCCTAATCCTCCCGGCCCCGCAAATAAATCTATTATTGGTATTTTCATATTTATATCCAAGAGCACTCTATTTCTTTTCTTGTTCAGTTTCTAATGCTTTGATCAAACTACTGGGTTTCACATGAAGCGCATTACATATGAGAAATAAAGTGTCTATTGTTGGTGATTTGAGGTTTCGTTCAAGCAGGCTTACATAAGTTCGATGGATGCCTGCTTTCTCAGCTAATTGCTCTTGCGTTAAACCAACTTTTTTACGGTAGTAACGTAAAGTATCTCCCAGCATGCTAGTAAGTCCTTTCATTGAATAGATAAGCAAGCTTTCTGCTGCTGATTCTCGCTTGCAGACTAAAGTAAACATTTATTATCCGACTGTCTTCAGACTATAGTCTGATTTTAAGAAAATTGATTTGCCGCCATAAGAAATGAAAATTTCGTAAATTCAATGCTTGAATATTTATTCGAAATGATACGTAAGCTTATATCCTAACCTCAAAGTTAACTTGTATATTTCCCAAAGTCATTCCCCTCACCCCAAATCCACCCGCCAAACCCCATCCAGCCCCTCAATCAGCTCCCCCACCAGGTCAAACCACCGCCCGCACCCATCCAGAACCACACTGTCACTGCTCACCACAATCTCATCCGCCTCTATCAACATCCGGTCCGGATTATACTCCAGCGCCACCTCCCACTCCCAGCCGCGCCGCCCGGCCAGCGCCTCCATCCATCCCTTCAGACGCCCGCTGTTCGACACCGGCCGGTCCAGGTACCACCGCACCTCCTTTACTCCCGCTCCCGCCAGATACACCCCCACCCGTTCCAGCGCCCCCTCCGTCTCAGCCACCGGCCGGTAACTGCCATGCAGCTCGGCCACATCCCGCCAGCACCCATCCAGCCCGCGCACCAAAACCCCGCCCCCCAGCGCCGTCTCCAGCGTCGTAACCACATTATACCCATCGATCGCCACCACCTCGCCTCGTAGCGCCGCCGCCCTCACCCGCTTCGCCCGCCGCGCCTGCCCCGCCGCCGCCGTACACACCCCCCGCATCAGCGCCTGCCGCTGCCGCTGCCGCAGTGCGTACCGGTCCCCCACCAGCTTCAATCCCGACTTCTCGCTGTACCCCCGCCCCAGCAGCCACGCCAGGTCCCCCGCCGCCTCCCGTAGCACTGCTGCCCATGCTTCCCCAAACAACCCCGCGTCCCGCGGATCCGCCCCCCGATGCCGCGCCTTCCCGTCGTCACTTAACTGATTATTTTCACAAGCCATCCGTTCGGCCCCCAGTCTGCACGATGCGTCATCACCTCAAAATCAACAACCCGATTATGGTACTTCAACCCGCCCCCCGATCAACCAATTTCCCCCTCCCACCATTCTCCAGCCGTTCCACCACTTTCTCTTTAGTAAAATTAGTTTTATTTCCCGATTTCTGGCATTTATTCATTATCAAAATCATATCTTCTTTAATTAAACTATTTTATACCTGTTTTCTTCCGTGGCTTTCCGCGTTTTTACGTGGTTCTAAGTTATTTTATTATAATTACTTAAATCGGTTTTTATCTGCGTCTATCTGCGTCCATCTGCGGTTCAAAAGGCTGTTATATTTTATATGAATTCCCATTAAATCCTGTAAATCCTGTAATCCTGTCTAAAAAGGCTGTTTTTTTTCATCTCTCCGGCCATTCCTTAACTCCCTTCACTTACTACACGGTGAAAATGTATTTTATTTTCCCTTTCCGTACTACAATCCCTCATTTCTTTGTTTTCTTAGCAAGCTTTTTGTTCTTATGCTTTATAAGCAAAGTAATGACTTCATCTTACCAGATAATTTAATGGTCCCGAACTTTTTATCCTGTTGATCCTGTAATCCTGTCTAAATGGCTGTATATATCTTTGTGCCTTTGTGGCTTTGTGTGATCGATTTTTTCTTTGGGTTGCGGCTTGTCCACCCTGGAATACCCCCGCCCAACCAATATCAACACATTAGTATCATCCCCGCGCATAAAAAAACCGCCCATTCAGGACGGCTTTCTTGATTCTAATATTAACAACAAAACTTATTTCTTGCGGCGGATCCAGCCAACCAGTCCTGTCCCCAGCGAACCCAGGATCAACGCGCCCGGCGCCGGTACGGCGGCATTGGTGATCTTGATATTATCGAAATAAGCGTCACCGGCCGGATTGACAAAATCTTCGATCATAATATGAAAATCCTGCGTCGGATTGATAACCAGTGAATAGCTGTGCCATTTGCCATCGTCAATCAGATGCTCTTCCACACCCGAATAGCTGCCCTGGGTGGCCAGTTTCCAGTAATGAGTGCCCGCCAGGCCATAGGAAAAGCCCACAAAGCCGCCCGAATCAGCCACCGCGCCGCCATTATCCGAAATACCCAGATAATCAAACGACAAGGTAATAGGACCATCTTGATAACTCAACAGGGGCGTCGAAAATATATCGCCACTCGAATTCGTGCGCGAGAACTTCAAGACACTATTGCCCGAATTCAGCGGATCGTCAGCAATCACGCCATGATGGACCTGATTTGTTTTTCCGATCCATTGCGAAAGGTCCCCTTCAAAATCATCCTGAAAGGTCACATTTCCCATCGCAAATGGCGCCATCAACAATAAGACCGATAGACATTTTTTCAGCATTTTCAACTCCTTCGGTTTTGCTAAATATCACTTTGTACACTACACATTAACACAAAATAATACGGTTATTATACCATAATCAAAGCGATATTTCAAGACTGGATATCTACTTTCCTTTACTTTTCCGGCCGTAATTCAGGTAAGGTATACCGATTATAACCGCGTTTTTGACAAAAACTTCACCCATTTCCCCCCCCTTGAATCATACGCCCCCAATCCGCACCCGTCGGATTCTGAAATACCCGCAAATCAAATTCCGGCAACACTGCCAGCATATGATCGAAAATATCCGCCTGCACCGCCTCATAATGGGCCCAGACCTTATCGCTGCAAAAGACATAAATCTCCAGCGGCAGGCCATGTTCGGTCGGCTGCAATTGACGCACCAGAAATGTCATGTTCTGATTAATGAGTTCATGATGCTTGAGATAGGCCTCAACATAAGCCCGAAACGTCCCGATATTGGTCAGACGCCTCCCGTTTACCAGGGTCGAGTCATCCACCTTCCGTTCGCTGTTCCACGCGGCCAGTTCCGCTTTCTTCGCGTCAAGATAATCGGCGATATACTGAATCCGCCGCATCCGCTCCAGCATCCCTTCGTCACAAAAACGGATACTGTTCATATCGATACAGACCGAACGCTTGATCCGCCGCCCGGCCGATTCCGACATCCCCCGCCAGTTCTTGAACGAATCGCTCACCAGCGCGTAGGTGGGAATCGTCGAAATCGTCTTGTCCCAGTTCTGCACCTTCACCGTCGTCAGCGAGATATCGATTACATCGCCATCAGCCCCAAACCTGGGCATCTCGATCCAGTCCCCCAACCGCACCATTTTATTCGTGGTCAGCTGTATCCCCGACACAAAACCCAGGATCGAATCCTTGAAAATCAGCATCAATACCGCCGTCATCGCCCCCATCCCCGCGAATAGCCGGGTTGGGTCTTTATCGATCAACATCGACAGGACAACGATCCCGCAGATAAAGTAGATGATGATTTTGACAACCTGAACAAAACTTTTGATGGGAAAGGCGTGGGCAAAGCTGAATCCACGATAAATTTCGATAAACCCGTTTAACAAAGCGTCCAGCGTCAAAATGGCTACCAGCAGCATATAGACCAGCGACGCGGTTTCCACCGCCCCGATAACCGTATCCAACCCGGCAAAAACATAATCGTTCAGATAGTAAATCAACAGCGCCGGGGCCAGGTGCGAAATACGGTGAAACACCTTTTGCTGCAACAGAATGTCATCCCAGTGAACCTTGGTGCGCGCGACATGCTTCTTAATGATAGCCAGCAACACTTTTCGGGTAATCAGATTCGCCAGCCACGCCAGCAGCAGCATACCACCCGCCGCCGCCAGATAGACACAAAACCGCTGCCCCCCGCCCAGTTCACCCAGCCAGTGCACGTAACGCTCCATCAGGGTTTGGGGTTCCGGCGGCTGGCCATCCAGGCCGGTAATCCGGCTGATAGTACTCTGGATTCCCTCTGGGGTAGTTAAGTCATCCATATTACCACTCGAGACCGGACCATCAACTGGTCCAGCCATCCCCTCAGGAGGTAACTCCGGCCCCACCGGCCCCGGTGAAACTTGCTGCACATCACTTGCCATCTAACTCATTTCCTTTCATGATCTTACAATTCATATACCCTTTACGATTAAAAATGCCAGACTGGCCATAATATAAGTCTTTTAATATTAACTACTTAGATTGCGATCGATCAGGCTTTCCCATACCTGTTGGGTATAACGCTCAAGCGGCTCATTATAAGTCAATCCTCCCCCCATTGAAACCCCTAATCCAGCCACTCCCCGAAATCTATTAAACAAAGTGTTTATTATTTTGTTGACAGCAATTCAATACAATGTGGGCAGCCCATAAGACCGTTGCATTCCCGACGTGTAGTTTAACTAACCATTAGAACTAAAATCATCCATTTATAAATAAAATACTTATAAACCATGCCAAACAAACCCAATGTTCGCCGAAAGCTACCTCCCCGCATCTCTCCAATCTCTCCTCATCTGCCAATATCCAGCTTCGGCGGCTTGATTGTTGGTCTGGCATCGTTAAGGCATTGGCATCGGAATTGGTATACCACCCAACCAATTACTCCATACACCTCGCTGGTAGAAACGAACCCAATTCTGATTTTCTTTGTAAGTTTTTCCCCACTCGTACATCATATATAGCGAATATGGAAAGCTGTTTGTCCGATACCATTGCTGGCCTGCCCACTGAAAATGTCAAGCCGGTATGTGAGCTGACCCACCGTTTTGGTCAGGGGGAAACCTGCGCCTATGAAGAGCTGGTACATCTTCATCAGGAACGCATCACCCGCCTGGTCTGGCGCCTCACCGGCTGGCGGAATTCTGAAGTGGATGATATCGTCCAGGATACTTTCCTGACCGCCTTGAAAAAACAAAGCCAGTTTAACGCCCGCGGCAACGTGGCCAACTGGCTCACCACCATCGCTGTCAACCAGTGCCGCAGCTGGCACCGCAAACGATTATTGAACCTGAAGCTTTTCAAACAATTTGACCATACCCCTCTGGCCGAACCCAGCGACGCCAGTCTGATGGATCAGGAAACCGGCCGCCTCGTCCGGCAAGCCGTGGGCAAATTACCACTCAAACTCCGTGAGGTGACCGTATTTAAATATCTGGAACAGCTCGACATCAAAGAAATCGCCCGCATCTTGAAAATCGAACCCAATACCGTGGAAGTCAGATTGCACCGCGCGCGCCAGAAGCTCCGGGAATACCTGGGGGCCTGTATAAAAGACACTATTTAAAGGAAACTTATGTCAGATCAACTTGAAAATCTATTACGAAACGCCGAAAGCAGCCTTCCCCAACCCCAACTGACCGACAATCTGGCGGCCCGCTGTCGCCGCCAGGCCATGTACCACCAATGCGTTACCCGCTGGTCACTGGCCGCCGCAGGCATCGCCATTGTAATCGGACTCTCAATCGCCTGGTCTTCAAACCAGCCGCAAAACAAAGCCATTGTACCGATTGATGCAGTTGCCAGCATTGATGTGGCCATACCAGATGAACCGCAAATCGATTCGGCCCAGGAACCATCGCAAGAGATTCAAAACCGCCAACGGATCGCACAACTCGAATCCGAAGTAATGCAATTGCGCTATGAACTTAATTATCGCATGCAAATCGTCGAAGATATGCTGACCAGTCGCCAGCAGGAAGCCCAGTTGGCCCGGCTTAATAGCCAATTGGATAAGCAGTTGGAACCCATGATCGAGAACCGGCTCGAATACCAGCGCACGGCCTGGATCATGTATCGCCAGGCCGATTACAAATATCGCGAACTGGGCCTGACCACCGAGGCCGCCAGGGATTATCAGCGTGTAATCCAGAACTATCCCGAAACCCACGGGGCTCAGGAAGCCGGCAAAATGCTGGAACAAATCAAGTTAGAAAAACAAATATAACCTGCCCGATACAGGTTATCCAGATAGTCTGCTAGAAAAAATGAATTTTGAAAGGAGCCTTATCATGAAAAAAATCATTTCTATACTAGTCGTTCTGTGTTTCGCAAGGTACTGCTTAACCGGATTGGCCCAGGAAAAACCCGTGGAATCCTGGACCGCCGCCCGTACCATCAAAATCTCTCACTGCCCGATGAATGTAAACATATTGAACAATGTGATTAATTCATCTCTTAAAGACCGGCTGGGTAAGGAGTTCCTGAATCTTAATGATTCCGTCCAGGATGTATTTCAAATGGATTGCTCCACGGTATCATCCAGCAGTAACGATGATGTCATCTTAACTCTCCAAATCTGGATCCACAACAAAGCGCTCCCGGCCAAAGCGGATGAAATTGCCGATGAGGTGGTGCGTTGGCTGGATAAAATCGTGAAGGTTGAATATGCGATTACAAGGCAAGATTTGGAAAAAAAATACGATCGTCTGACCCAAAATATTAAAGAAAGTGAAATGGTTCTGCATATGCTCAACGCTCAAGTCAGGGATTTACGCGAAAAAGCCGGGCGCAGCGATCTGAGCCGTGATAATATTCTCCGTGAAATTGAATCGCTTGAAAAAGAACAACGTCAGTTATTGATGGACCAGACCGGTAACGAGGCCCGTCAGCAGGCAATATTGTTAGAAATCGACAAAACTAAAAATATAACAGAAAATAAAATTGCCAATGATCCGGTGGTTGAACAATTGCAGGAAATTGTAAATATGCGCGCCGAAGAACTGGCCGGCTTGGAAACATTGAATGAATTATCAGAAACAACATCCACCGCTCCTGCTCGACCGTCGGCGACTTCAACTCGTAGTACCGGACAGGCCCCCCCATTACCGGTAGTTCCCCGTCCCACGATACCGGCCACACCGACGACAATAGGTGAAGATACCCTCCCTTCCCAGTCGGCAAGAGTCCGTACCACAGCGACTCGGGAATTATCACCCAGGGAAAATACCCTCAAAATCCTGGAACAGGAAATTCAGTTTACGGTTAACGATATCGAATTTGGAGAAGTAATTATTATGTTAAAAAAAGCCGGGGGCAAAGAGAGCAATCTCAATATTTTTGTCAACTGGAGCATGCTCGACAATTACGGAATCACATCGGATTGTCTCGTTAAAATAGACTTACAAAAAGCGTCTATCAAGAAAATAATCGAATTGCTTTGTCGTTACATGTCTGGCCTGACTGCTCAGTCAAAAGAGACGATCACCTATGAAATTGATGATGAAGGCGTGATTGTAATATCTACTGCGCGGGATATTATGGAACAGGAGGAACTCCGTAACTTACGCACCGGTAGAATGCCCGGCGGAATGGGCATGATGCCCGGCGGTGGGGGAATGGGTATGGGGATGTCTGGATTGGGTGGTGGAATGAATCCTATGGGAGCGGGTATGGGCGGCGGTGGCTTTGGGGGCATGCTGGGCGGAGGTATGGAAATGGGAATGCCGGGCGGACACAGTGGATATGGTAGCGCCCCCCAGCCTTCGATATCTAAAAAAGATCTGAGCGACGCACGCATCCGGTTGGCCCAGGCCAAGGCTGAACTGGCCAATCATATCGAATCGGTCCGCAAGGATACCGGCGGCGAGTTACTGGCAAAATTCAATAGTATGCTCTCGGATATGACGATTACAAATGCGGAAAACGCGGCACGACTGGAGTTTATCGCGAAACAGCTAGTACAGATTAGAGAAAGTAACCTGCTGGAAATCGCGGATCAATACGAAACGGATATCAGATTACAAATCCAGATCACCGAGAAAAAACTCCTGGATGGAACCCAGCAACTGAATCAACTGGACAGATCATTTGAATCATTGATCGTGCCTCAGGTATCGGAATTCTGAGTCCCGTCAGGCACTATTAATCTGATTATAATTATATAAAATCTTGTAATAATAAAGAACCCGTCCGAAGCAAACCCTTCGGACGGGTTCTTGAATGAAATCCGAACCTTTTAGTGCTGATCCGGCTCCAATGTCAAAAAGCAAAGATTCTACCTAACAAATGCTTGATATGGCAGATTGAATAATTTGACTGCGACAAGGGAATTGGAAGGCCCGTATTAGTATTGTAAAGCCGATTTTTCATAAATACAACAGTATGAACTGCCGATGATAGATACAAATAGAAACGATTGTCGTTTCATTGATTCAGTAATCACGGCAGAGGCATCCATGACAAACAAACATCTGAGTTCAAGTCGTTCATTGGGTAAGTCGCGTTTAAATTTAGAAGCGTTGGAAAACAGAATACTTTTAAGCAGCGATTTACCGTCCGGTTTCGAATTACTGGGATATATCGACCCGGGAGAACTGAATCTGAGCAATATTTTTGGCGCCGAAATAAATGAGCAAGGTGATTTGATTATCAGCGGCAACTGTAGTATATATAGCAGCGATTATGGGACCTTCGCGTTACACGGCGACCAGCCGGGTTCCTACGAATCCTTTATTGCCAATGTCGATTTAAACAAAATAAAAGCGGACTGGATCAATTTCCAAAGCAATGCCGGCGACCTAATACTCGAATCCGATGGTAGTATTCGTCCCAGCACTTATTCCCTGTTCAGCAGTGATGGATATCTTGACTGGTCTTTTGACTGGGATATCTCAGATAACTCCGGCTATGACAGCGCGACAACCTCCGGCGTGCAATATCGAATTCAGGATACCGCCTGTTACGATACGATCAACCAGAACCCTTATGGTTTTGGTGTCCGGACAGAATATATCGCTTTGGTTAAGATCCAGGTCCAAAGCAATCCGACCGCCTACGAATGGCAGACCCCCGCCGGTGAAACGATCCTGCATGAAGACTCCTCCGGCAGCATTACTTTTGCCCTGACAGTCGCGCCCGGCAATGATCCTTCCTTTTCGTACCTCAACAATAACACCGTCTGGTTTAACGATACCGCGGCCGTCAAAAAAGTATCCGATGGCTACCGTAAAATCGAACGGTATAACGCGACCTTTTCGATCGATACCGATACGGGAACACCCAGCGAAGCGACCGTATTCGATTATTACTGGAGCGACTTCAATCCCTTTGACGTCGAATTGCTTCAGATGAACGCCACCGATGAGTTGACCATCTTTAATAACGATGAAATCGTCTATCGCCTGACCACCGACGGCATCACTCCGGTGGGCAGCAAAGACATTCCCGGCGATAGTTACACGTTCGGACGGGATGGCTTTATTTATCTGACCGGGATGTTGAACTCCGATTTGTATCTGGCAAAATATGACACCGCCGGCAACAAAATCTGGGCCCAGACCTTTGGCGGCAGCAGCGATGAAATGGGCTATCCCTTTGAAGTGGGGGTTGATAATGATGGCAATGTAACCGTATTGGGACGAACCAGCTCAAGTGATTTGACGCTGGTAGATCCGTTATATACAGAGTTTAATGGTTACGATCAACATTTTATCGCACGGTTCGATTCCAGCGGCTCCTTAAAATTCAGTACCTATGTGCCCGATCTGAATGTTGAACACAGTGGTTGGGGAACGGTGACCATGAGTCCCAATTATATGGCGGTTGAGCCTGATGGCGATGTCATCATGGGTTATACCAGCAGCTATATCTACAAATCCCGGATCGTTCGCATGGATAATGTCTCGGCGCCTTCCGGATCACTGGCCGACAATTACGATGAAGTCGGCTATGTCTATACCGACGAGATCAACGAAAAGGGCTATCTTGATCTGGCATTGAACGGCGCGGCCAAAAGCAGTGTAACCGGGGATGAGCTGGTATTGTCCGGGGAAGGCGCCCAGAGTGTATCAGTTAAAGGCAAACCCACGCTGATTGATGCTGCGAATTCCATTTATCGCTATATGCTGACCGGCGAATTTTCCGGCGGACCGGTAACCGTCAATATTCCCGCCGGAACCTTCGAGAATGATCGGGGTATAGCCAATGTCGCTACCACAACAAACTTTGATTCGTTTCCAACCTTAACCCTGCTGGAAACTGATAAAACGCCTGCGGATTTTACCTGGGACAGCGCCGATCAACGCTTTGAATATACAGGTACTATTTCAATTGGCCCTGGTAGCAGTCTGACCGGCGGTACACTCAGCCCGCTGATAACGGTTAATGGAGAATTGGCTCTGGATGCGGAAAAACTCAGCGCAACCGGTACGGTAACAACCACTGCCACAGGAAGCAGTCAGGGTGTGTTCAATGGCAGCTTTGAGATTTTGCTGAACAAAGATGAAACCTATGTACTGGACGATAATGACAGTACCGTCAGCGCGGAGATATCCCTGGCAGGCCTTGACCTGCGCTACCGAAGCATGAAATTGACCGCGGAAAACGGGACCAGGAAATTATTGTTGCAGGGCGACATTAAACTGCCGGATGAATTTGGATTTAATGCGATTACCATGACCGGCAGCCAATACCTGGAGTTAACATCCGCAGGCCAGACCCTGACCGGTGCAACGATGGCTTTGGAAGACATCGAAATCGATCTGGAATACCTGAATCTTACGGCAGAACAGATGTCCATCGAGTATATCGTCGCTGCGGGTACTCAGCCTGAAGCATTACGTTTTCGGGGCAAGGTGATCCTGCCTGAGGTATTCAATGCGACAGCAGATTTTACCACCGATACCTTTGCCGGGACAGACGGTTATATCGAAATCAACGCGAATGGCGAGATAAAATGGTATGGTAAACTGTCGGTTGAAGAAATTGTGATCGTAGAAGATCGCTGGGTTATCAAGCAGGCGTCGCTTGAAGTCAGAGATGTTCCGGGTGTTGGCATGAGTGTTCAGGGTGATGGCATTTTCACCGTACCGCCGGGTATGGATATCATCTGCGGACTGGGCTTTGTCAATGAAGAACTGAATTATGTCAGGCTGGGAGTAGATGAAATTGAATTGCCTATTGGAACAACCGGCGCTTTCCTGCAGAGCATTAATGGATATGTCAACAATATCGCCGATCCTGATGCGACTAAAATTCAATTTGGCGGTGGATTAGGATTTACTGCCGGTAAGAAAATTGAACTCAGTCTTCCAGATTGGGCCGGGGGCGACCTGGAAGGCGCACTGGCTGAATTTGGAGTAGAAGGTGGCTTTACCTTTCAGGAGTTGACTGGAAGTGGAACGGTTAAAGTGGCCGGCGGGCTGGCTGAAGGTGCGGCTACCGCAACATTAAATTGGGAAAAGAACACCCTCAATGCTCAATGCCAGCTGACCGCCCTGAATAATCTGCTGGGGATCAATGGCGCCATGAAGGCCGATTCCAATATGAATATCAGCATTAATGGAACCGGTACGGTGGGCATTCCAACCATAATCCCGATCTGGGGAGGTAAATCGCTGGCTAACGGCACTACCGTTCTTAATTTTACTAATGATGATAACTATACTAATGATTATATTGCAGGATGGGGCAGTACCTCAATCACTGCTTTTGGCAAAGTTTATAGTATGACGGCCGGTATTCGTGTTAATTTTGATGGCAGTTACTCATTCCTGGGTGGCAAAACAGCTGCCCGGCTACAGGCCGGTCAGACATCGCCACTCTTGTCTGATGAAGTCGTAAATAAAAAATCGATTGAATCCGATCCAATAGAAGATACGGCTTATACCAACTCCGAAACGTTTTATGCCACAGAAGGTCAGGAATGGCTGATGATCAACGCGCAGTGGGACAACGCCGCGGCGGGCGAGATTTCTTTGACCGATCCGAATGGCGTGGTCTATGATCTGGCCGCGATTACCAACAGTGATTTTATCGCGGTCGTTCCGGAATTGTCCGATGACACTACCACCACGTTATTCATTGAATCGCCCACCCCCGGAACCTGGACCCTGCAAGTGGCTTCGGATGAACCCCTGGAAGGCCTGACCTTCGATGGCTATCAGGACACCACCCTGCCGCAATTGACAATCGATGAAATCAGTATCAATCCGTATAGCCAGTCCGGCGCTATTGCCTATTCCGGCGACTCCGACCTGACCGGCTGCCAGATCACCTTTTATTACGATGATGATCACAGTGGCGCGGATGGAATCTTGATGGGCCAGGCGGACAATACCGGGCAGTTCGACTGGGACACCTCCTCCGTCGCCGCCGGCGCCTATTATGTCTATGGCTTGATCAGCGATGGAAACAACATCCCCACGGCCAGCTATTATGATGAACCAATCGAAATCGAAGCGTCCCAGGCATTAACGGATATCTTGATCGGGACCGGGGCGGCCGGCAGGATCAGTTATACCGATGCCGATAATACCCTGGTTACCGTCAGTCTCAAGGGAGACAGCGGCACATTACGGTTTACCGGTGATGATATTACCGCCACTGGAACAAAAAATGTAGTGGTAACCGGAACCAATCTGTTTTTACAGTCCATCGTTCTGGATGGTACCGGGATCGCGGCCCTGTCCATCGGCGCCAAAGGTGGCAGCGACAATGAGGCCACCATCGGCGCCATTACCGGGGGCGAAATCAAGTCCCTCTCCGGCAAAGGAGTCGTGCTGGCCGGTAACCTGCAAACCAGCGGCAGCCTGTCCACGCTGAGTTGGGGGGATCTGGGCGACAATATCACCATTGAAACCGGCCAGTCCGGCAGCGGTTTCAGTTTAAAGGCGGGGAATATCGGCGACAATGTCACCTTCGATATTGCCGACAGCATTAAATCTTTTTCCGCCAATACCTATGCCTCCGGCCGGGTAGATTGTGACAGCCTCGGCAAGTTTGCCATCAAGTCCGGCCTGGTGGAGGTGGATATCACCGCAGACAGTGGTGATATCGGATCCGTTGGCAGCAGCGGCGATCTGCTGGGCAGTTTGACGGCTGCCGGCGAGATTAAAGCCGTGGCAGTCAAGGCCGGCGCCCTGAAAGCCTCACTGACCGCATCCGGCGCGATAGGCAAAGTCTCGGCGCTGACCATTGAAGGCGCGACCCTGAATGCCCGCTCGGTGGGCTCGATTGCCGGCAAAGGGGATATCCTCGATCTGACCCTGGTCACCACCGGCGGCGATATCAAATCGATCAAAGCCGCCGGCGACATTGATCTGCAGGCCTCCATTGCCGGCTCGTTTGGCTCACTGGGAACCAAGGGGGATTTATCCGGTGTAATCCGTGCGGAAAACATGATTTCCGGTGTGTCGGCCGGTTCAATGTCGGCCATCCTCAGCGCCGGCGGCAATATCGGCAAGGTGAGTCTGAAAGGGGATATGACCGACAGCTGGCTAATGGCCGGATTGGATCTGGGCAGTGATCTGGTTTTCAGCAGTGATGATGCTGGTTCCGGCGGCGATATCGGCTCGGTAGCGGTATCGGGCGTCTTTGCCTCCAGCTATCTGCTGGCCGGTGCGTTACCGGAAGTAAGCCTGATCGCCAACAGTGCGTTAAGCGCACCCTGGTTCGCCCCAACCGGCGCTATCGGCAGTGTTAAGTTTGGCCAGATCAATTATACAAATGACGAACCATTCGGCCTGTTCGCCGCCACCGCGATCAAACCCTTCAAAGTGGGTAACGTTCTGGTTGAAAGTCAGGAAATGTTAAAAGTAACCATCGGAGGTTAATCTGCTTCTACTGTATACATCAAATATAGGGTTTAGCGCTGAGTGATTATTGCTGATTCGACAGACTGATATATACACGAAAAGGCTCCTAACTGGTTTAATAGGACATTCTTACAACAAATCCAACGATAGAATTCAAATCCAGACTATGAAATAATTTTGAAATATCAATGCCTCATTTTTGTCAATAATTATTGAAATTGAATACATGGCGAGTTAAGATAACTATTTAATTAAAACTGTCTGTGAAATAAAGCCCAAAATTATATTTACCCATTTATTCGTAATGAGACATTGGCAAAGTTATCTGATCATTTTGTTCGCAGTATGCTTGCTGCTGACAGGAGGGTGTGAAAACCGTGCTGTACGGGAAGCGCTGGCCCTTGAGCGGGATAAGCGTGTTTATTGTCCTGAGGGTGAAGAAAACCGTTGTGCGATCCGTTCCTTGTATCAGGAACTGGCCGATTGGACCCTGGAAGACCAGAATGAATGGCCATCTCATTTTGTCAGTGTGCTGGATAGTGGTGAAGATGCCCTGCTGGCCCGAATTCATTTAATCAGGGCGGCGCGTAAAAGCATTGATATTCAGACCTATATCTGGGAGTCTGATTTAGTCGGCAATACCATCTTTGAAGAATTGCTCATCGCAGCGCGGCGCGGCGTAAAGATCCGATTGATTATCGATCAATACGGCACCCAAATCTCACCCAGAATCCTGGCCCAAATGGCATCTGCCCATGCAAATATCGAAATTCGATTATTCCGCCCGATTATGGCTCGTGGAGGGAAATCACCCTTAAGAGAAATTGGAACCCTTTTTGCGGATGGCCAGACGTTGAATCAGCGGATGCATAACAAAGTCTTTCTGGTAGATGGCCGGATTGGTATTGTTGGTGGACGAAACATTAAAAATCATTATTATGACTATGGTCATAGCTTTTGCTACAAGGATTTGGGGTTGTTAGCTATTGGTCCGGTAACCCAGCGTATTCTGGAATCATTCGAACAATATTGGTCAAGCAAACTGTCAAAAAAAGCCTTGAGTCTGAAAGATATTGCGGTTGAAGCCATTCGTTTACATGATGAGCATGCCATCCTGACTGCCAATAATCCGCAACTGTCGCCTTTGGATAATTTGCGCCGACAGGCCAATCAATTTGTCATAGCCGAAAGCCGGCCAAAACTGGAAATTTATCCCGTTGAAAGAATCGAATTTGTAGCTGACTGGCCGGATAAAAACAAAGTATCGGAAAAAGAACGCTGGAATAGTACGGCGCGCCTGCTCGAAATCATTGGCCAGGCTCAGCGCGAGATCATCGCACAGACGCCGTACCTGATTCAGGATTGGGGGGGAATCTTTTTTCTGAAACAACTGAGAATTGACAAACCGGAACTTGCCATTTCATTGTCGACGAATAGCCTGGCATCAACGGACCATTTTTATGTTTACGCCGTTTGCTTTAAACAACGTCAATTTTATCTGGAAGATTTAAAGGCCCAACTGTTTGAGTTTAAGCCCATTCCCGGCGATATTTTGGAAATGATACCCAGGTACGGGCAGTTGACCGAGGATCCTTCAACTGCCGAAAATATTGAAAACGGCAATTTGCTTCCGATCGATGCCAACGGTCCCCGTTTGATCATACATTCAAAATTCTTTGTTGTGGATAACCATATCACGTTTGTTGGTTCGCACAATTTCGATCCTCGAGCGCGCAACCTAAATACGGAATGTGCACTGATTATCTGGGATGATACTGTGGCAACGATCATAAAGAAAATATTCGAACGGGATACCGCTCCATCCAATAGCTGGGTGGTCGCGCGCCGATGGAAATTGCCGGTAATCGGCAATGTCAGCGAATCGATCGCTGGCGTCTCCAGTAGCCTGCCGTTGTTCGACCTGTGGCCGTTTGAATACAGCAGCAATTTTGATCTGCGTGAAGGCTGTGAGCCGGTGGCTCCAAACCAACCGGATTTTTATGATTGTTATCAGGATGTCGGCATGTTTCCTCGCATGGAATTATCGCCTAAATGGATCGCGGTACGTATCATTAAAGCGTTTGGAGGACTGGCCAGCGGTTATATGTAAGAATTATTGCATTCACTCTACTGAAAAACTTCTTATCGATAGACTAAGGAGCCGTCCATAAATAAATGCTGTATTTACCGCACAGCGTGTCGTCAGATTCAGCCGCGTCGATTGAGCGAAACCGCAGGCATAACTGTTTTATGTCGAGGATATTGCGATTGAGAAGCGGTTGAAAATGGCGGCCAGATGGGATGAAAAATGGAGTATTTATGGATGAATGGTTCCTAAAGTCATAATCCGAGATGAGATTATTCTCTGGGAACAGATACCGGTCGGTTCGTCAGAAATAATCCGGCCAGAACGAGCAGGGCGCCAATCAGGGTAGGCAAACCGATCGTTTCTTTCAGGATCAGATAACTTAGCAGCATAGTAAAAGGCGGGATCAGATTGATAAATATTCCAGTACGTGTCGGGCCGATTTTTTCCAGGCCTTCATTATACCAGATAAATCCCAGGGCATTGCCAAAAACTGCCAGGTACCCTGCATAAAGCCAGGCATAAAATGGAATTATTGGCCGGCCGGCGGCAGTCCATTCAGACCAGGCGCCCGGCAGTAAACAGACCGTCCCAATCATACAACACCAGGCAACGACAGTTACGGGTGGAACCCGGTCAGCAATCCGGCGTGAAATCATGGTGTAAACTACCCAACAGGTAACGCAACCGAAGATCAGTAATTCACCTCGGCCCAAACCGGAAAAAATCTGATCGAGTTGACCACGAGTGATGACTATGATTGCGCCAATTACTCCCAGTAGAATTCCTGGTATCTGGAGCATATGAAGTTTTTCACGGGTAAAAATGACAGAGACTATCGTAATAAAGATCGGGCAGGTTGCGACAATCAGGGAAGCCCGGGACGACTCGATTAATTGCAAACCCTTGAGAAAAAATATATTGTATAAATAGGTGCTGGCAATGCCCGCGATCCCAATCCAGGCCATGGTGGGCAGATTGCCAACGCGTTTGCCCGCAGAAACTTTCAGCAATAGTGGCAACAAACATAGTGATGCCGCCAGAAATCGCATGAACGCGCCAAGTGCGGGTGTAACATAGCCTCCCAGCTTCTTGCCGGCGATAAAGGTGCCAGCCCAGAACAGGGAGGTCAGGGTGAGTTTTATCAGGGTTAGCAATGGTTAAATTCCAGTAATTAACGTTTAAATGAAACAGGAAACGGGGGATAGTATAAAATTCAATCCTATAGTTCAATTACTATCGAATGGCTGATGGCATTAAACTGAACCATATTTCTTGCGATAAGCCTGCAAACTCATGCCCTTTTCCGTGCGAAAATAGCGGGCAATATGTTCAATGCCCGGAAAACCCATCTGTTGGGCAATTTGAGATATGGCCAGATCCGTTTCAATTAAAATCCGGGTAATTTTCTCGATTCGTATTTGCCGGATTTTTTCATGGATCGTTGTGTTAATGGCTTTGCGGAATCGTTTTTCCAGCGCACTGCGGGATAATGCAACGGCATTCGCCACATCCATGACCTGGATACTTCGATTGCTGTTCTGATAAATAAAACGAATGGCATCAGCAACTTCACGGTCACTAACGGCCATAATATCAGTAGATTGCCGGGTTTGTATGTGCGTAGCCGTCACAACAATCCGTTGGCCTGTCATGGCTTCCCCTCGTATCAGCTTTTCCAGTAGTTCAGCCGCCTGATATCCGGCCATGCGAATGTTCAGAGCGATACTGGACATCGGGGGATCAGACAGCTCACAAATCAATTCGTCGTTATCAACACCCAGAACACCCACTTCATCCGGGACGCGGATACGGGCTATTTTACAGGCTTCTATGGCCTGCTGACCCCGGTCATCATTGCATGCCAGAATGCCGACCGGATGAGGCAGCGAGGATATCCAGTCTGCCATATATTTCTGTTCATACTTCCAGGATTGCTTCATGCGCGTTCGAGACTGGCGATAAACATGAACTTGATGACCACACTCGTGCAACCGGCGGACAAAATGATGACAGCGTTCATTCGACCAGCGAAGCTGATCCAGACCACAAAAGGCAAAATGCTTATAACCGCGTTCCATCAAATGGTCGGCGGCCATTTTGCCTATGGCGGGTGAATCGGTGACAATAGTTGGAAAATGAGTAGGAAGTTTATTTTCATGGTGGATAACCAGGATGCCGGGAATCGTCAGATCGTCCAGAACACTCACATCAACGGGATTGCGGGTAATAAAACCATCTGCGTCCCACCCCAGCAGTTTGCGGGCTGATTGTTCCAAGGCGCCAACCTCCCGATAAAACACCCATGGCCCATGAATACGGGAATAACGTGCAATACCATAGAGTAGTTCACGTCCAAAGCTGCGGGAAGTTTCCACCAGCAACAGAATGCGTGGAATAGCACTGTTTTTTTTTCGATCTTGCGATAGTGTCAGGTCGGAGCGTTCGTCCATTTTAAGACTATTTTAATCAGGATGATTGGGAGCTTGTTGGTCGATAACAATTACAAATTGAATATTCGACCGGTTTGCATGCGAATATCGTCTATCGTTGCGGTTTTTAAATCCAGGTCAGGCCATTTTTTAATGCGACATTCGTCAATGGCTTGCTTGATCTTGCCAAATTCTTTCGCCAGTAAATCATAAGCTCCATTTTGAACGACTTGCTGCATAACGGTTTTGTCAATCATACTAAACGATCCGCCCATGACTAATACACCGGTTTCAATGTATGAGGGAATATTGGCCAGATTGGTACCGCTGGTAGGCACAATACTGATAACCCGGTGCAAGGGAGCGTCTATCGCTTTGATAAAACTTGGGCCACCCAGATCGCCTGCCGGGAACAATTTACAGAAATTGGCTCCTTTACTGAATTGAGCCGCAATTTCTGAGGCAGATCCGCATCCGGGGATCAGGAGTTTTCGGCCGGCATAACGACTATAGGTATGGTCGCTGAAATTGACCGATGAAACCAGATAATCCGCGCCGGCATTCACCACATCGTCAACCGATGGCAATGGATCATCGCCATGCCGCCGGTTATAACGTTCCAGCATACCGGCATAATCGACCAGGCTGGCAGATCCAACCGCAAAATTCGGCATGGCCTTTTTCACCCGAGACATTTTGTCCAGCGGTTGTCGAATACGGCAGGTAACTTCCATATTAAAAATCCCTGCCTGAGCCAGTGATTCAGCGGTTTTAACAATATCAATATCGTCTCGGTTAAAAACCAGGATAAAACCATCGCGAATAAGCTGAATAGCTGCTTGTTTAATATCCATAATGAAATCCTTTAACGATTTAGAAATATCTTTAAATGTATTTTATATAGATTGCCTGGGGCTACCGATTCCCATTTTCTCGAATTTGGTGAAAAATTCAAATGAATTTTACCTGAGCGGATAATTTTTAAATTTGGATTTATCAAGATATCGTCAAAAAGACAATATAAAATAGCTGTTTGTATGTATATGATTTAATAAATATTATTTTCGCTTAGTTGTTTTATGCCATCCAGCGGACCCGTTCCAGCTTGATATCCGAAACGATTAATGAAACCCATGATCAATCTGGCCCATAGGGGGATTCCGGAGTATTTCAGACCGACAGTTTGCGATAAATACGTATTTTGCTCCTTGGGAACGATCTGGAATATTTCATCAACATAACAATCCGGTTTGAATACCAGACCGCCATGGTATCGAGTGATTAAACGTTGTTCCGGCAACGCTTCGATCACATCACATTGGCATTCATATTCCGGGCCTGTCATTTTAAAGGTGGCCTGGTATTGATCGCCCGTTTTAACCGATTGGAGTTCTGTTCGACAGCGAACGCACTTGGGATTCCATAGTTCCATGGCGTTTGGATTTGAAAGAATTTGCCAGACTTTTACCGGGGGAGCCTGAATGGTTATGGAATCTTTCAGCGTTGTCATTCAGTACCTGAATTTCTGGACAAATTTTCATGAAAAAGGCCGATAAACTGGTATTAAAACCCGGTTTTCGGCCTGACAATTAAAATAATGCTATCTGTATTCTGACTATCAATCTGTAACTGGTGATATCAGAAATAATTAAGATCAAAAGAGTGTATATATGAATGGAGCAATTGCCGAACCCTGGGATAAGACTAAAAGCGCTCCCAGTAGAACAATGAAAATCGCGATCGGCATCAGCCACCATTTTTTGCGGACTTTGAGAAAATCCCAGAACTCTTTTAATATACCTAACTTAGACATTTTAGTACCTGAAATTATTAATATTTACTAACTCCTATTATACCTATCGGCCGTTCCAATTGCAAATTTGAATTAAGATTGGTTCTCCAATGCCGGCAAATCGAAATCCATCCGCCGGGCGACATTGAGCATAACCCCTGTGGCGAACGCTGTGACCAGCAGACCAGATCCACCGGCGCTGATATAGGGCAAGGCGATTCCCTTGGTAGGAGCCATGCGCGTTACGACAAATAGATTGATTACAGCCTGGGTAACGATGGTTGAACCGATAGCCAGAACCAGCAGTTTACCCAACCGGTCCCGACAACGGATAACAGCCTGAGTACAGGCTAGTAGCAAACTAAGATAGAGAAAAATTACCAGGGTACAGCCAAAAAAGCCCAATTCTTCACCAATCACGGCAAAAATAAAATCAGTCGTATCTTCAGGCAGCCAACCCAGTTTAATGCGGCCGGTTCCTAAACCCGCACCCCATAATCCACCTGAGCCAATCGCCATAATCGATTGCTCAGCGTGATAACGGGTTTCTTCAAAGCCACTCTGTTCACCACTGATAAATGCCATAACTCGCGCCCAGCGATAAGGCACCTTGAAAATCAGAAAATAGCCCCCTGCCGCAATTAATGGCAGTAATGTCAAAGGGTGCCACCAGCGCATCCCGGCAATAAAAAGAACGGCTAATCCAACAACTGCAACCAATGCACCGGTTCCCAGATCCTCATATCCGATTAGGGCCGCCACCAACAGAAGGATGGAGCAGGCAGGAACATAACTGGTCCAGAACCGGTTGATTTTTTCATCACGGCGGGCGGCAAACGCTGCAATGAACATGATGGTCGTCCATTTCGCCAGTTCACTGGGTTGCATTTTAATCGGTCCGATTTTAAGCCAGCGTTTTGAGCCGCACAGTTCTTCGCCGACCAGTAATACCAGAACCAGCAAACCAATTGAGATCAATAAAGCCCAAATCAGAGGAGATACCCAGAAAAAACGATTCCAGACCAGGAACTTGCGGTAATTTAAACGGCTGACAATGGCCAGGACGATCCAGACAATCGGGACGAACAAGACCCGGCGGACCGTGATATATTGCCAGCAATTAGACCATTGGAATTCACGATCGACACTGGCTCCGGCAGAGAATACCATTAACGCGCCAAAACATAATAAACCGCTGATGATAATCAACATCCAGTTGGATAAATTACGGCCACGATAATTTAGCTGGTCCGTATGGATTAGTGGGTCATTCATTTTTGCGTTAGCTTAATTGCCAGGTTGGTCATAGGGTTATATAGACATTGCTTGACGCACAATGATACTTCGTGCGTCGATCAATTATACAGATCGGATAAATCAGGGTAAATCAATGAATCAAGGCGGGCTTTAATAACCAAGGTGATTTTATTTGTTGTCGGCTTAATACCAATGGAAATATCAAAGGAATATAACTCATATGAGATGAATTAGTTAGATCAATGATTATAATCCCCGAAGGTGAAAAGAAATGATCGAATAAGCAGTTGGGATTAATAATTGGGTTCGTTTCGCATCTAAAATCGCAGTACGTCTATTGTAGCGTGCTTGATGGGCTGCCCAAAAGGATTGTATTTCCGGAAAGGCAGGGGATCTTGAAGCCGGTATTTCAAGCTCCCCATTTTATCATGCTTAAAGACTGGAAGTCTGATTCTTAAGCGCCGCCCGGATGGTGTCGGGTTTATCAGTGGTAATACCATCCACTCCATAAGTACACATGGTCTGAGCAGCTTTCTCATCATTGACGGTCCATACATACAGTTCCAGGCCTGCCTGATGAACTTGTTGGGCAAATTCGGGGGTTAATCCCATATAATGCAGATCCAATCCAGTTAACCTGGCGGCGACCGCCTGGTCGATGATACCGGGTTCGTAGGGCAGGTATTTGCCTGTGTCCTTATCCTTTTTAGATGCCAGCACCCAATAGCGCGGCAGGGCAGGCAGCAGTTCGCCACAGGCGGTCAGGACCTCCATGCTGCCGGCGATAATTTCCATCCGCTTTTCCCGGCCGCTGTTTTCGATTGCCTTTTTCAGATAAGGCACAATCTCCGGACCGCATTTGATCTCAATAAATAATTTTTTGCCCCGTGGAATAACGGCGATGATTTCTTCGATAAAAGGAATCTTTTCGCCGGTGTATTCGCTCGATTTGAATGTGCCCACTTCCAACTCCCGCAACCGGTCGGAGTCGGTTTCAGCCACGGTCAGGTCGACACCAGCCGTTCGTTTGGTGGTTTTATCATGAATCACTATCATGCGATGATCCTGGGAAAGATAGACATCGATTTCGGAGATATCCGCCTTTTTTTCAAACGCCAGAACCGTTGACGCTACAGTGTTTTCCGGCGCGACAAAAGAGGCGCCTCGATGAGCAACAATCTTAATCTTTCGACATTGAGAACCGTTTCCATTAAAGCATCCCGTGAGCATAACAGAAACGATCAGCATAAACACTGCGATCATTCGTGACATAACAATCTCCTTGAAAATCATATGGTTCTGGTCGCAACAAGGTCAATCCCGCTGTCCAGCACATTGGCCAGGATAACCTGACCAAGCTTGACGGGGGTGTTAATTTCTACGGTATGTATCATTGCCATTAAATCCATAATTTTCCCTTTGGGGAAAGGCTGACTGGTTTTAACCGGTAGCCGGCCATGGACCGCGCCTGAAACTTTTACCGTGGATGTCACCATCCGGCGTGGATTGGTATATTCATTTACCGCATAATCCCATCCTCTCGGACACTGGTTGCCCTGCACCACATAACCGGATTGATTACCTGTTATGGACAGATGACAGCCAATGGGACAGACAATGCAAATCATTTCATTTTTTTTCATTGCTTTACCCTTTCGTCATACCCGCATGATGATCATCCATTGCCACGGTCTCAGACGATTCCCAGGAAGGAAGGATCGACAGCATCAACCTGGATTCGCTGGAGCAACGGGACAGGACTGCTTTACTCAGTGTGATATGCTGCATTTCACCGGGAACCAGGTGTCGTATTTTTCGAGTCAAAATCGGGGCGCCATCGAGGCTGGCGACCACCAAAGCCTGATCATATACCTCCCGGCTGCGAAAGAAAACCGTCAGATCGGTATCCAGGCTTCCCGGATGGATAAACTGGGGAACAACATATCGGATCGATGGATCCGCAACCACTGCGATCGGAGCCATGGCGGCAGAGGCCTGGCGCTGGAGATAATCAGCGGCGCTCCGGCCGGCCTTGCGGCTCTCCTCAGTAACGAAATCGACCAGATCGTGAACATGGACAACATTGCCACACGCGAAAATTCCTTCAATACTCGTTGCCATGGTTTCATCCACTACTGGTCCGCGCGTAACTGGATCCAGTGTAATTCCACATTGCATAGACAGTTCATTTTCCGGTATCAATCCAACCGATAAGAGCAGCGTATCGCATTCAATATGACGGATGGTCTGAGGCAAAACACGACGTTCCGTATCAACCTGAGCAATATCCACAGCTGTGAGGCGGTTCCGGCCATAGATATTCGTTACGGTATGGCTTAATAGCAGTGGAATATCAAAATCAAACAGGCATTGGACAATATTCCGATTGAGACCACCCGCCCAGGGCATGATCTCAACAACCGCTTCCACCCGGGCGCCTTCCAGGGTCAGCCGGCGCGCCATAATCAAGCCAATGTCGCCGGAGCCCAGAATGACCGCCTTGCGGCCAACCCGGCACCCTTCAATATTCACCAGCCGCTGCGCGGCCCCGGCAGTATAGATCCCGGCCGGCCGGCTGCCTGGAATCAACAGCGACCCTCGCGTTCGCTCCCGGCAGCCCATGGCCAGAACAATGGCGCCGGCCTGAATCGAAAGCAATCCTTCCTGGGGATTAACCGCCTGAATCCTGCGGTCCGGTTGGATACGCAGCACCATGGTATCGAGCCGATAGTCGATATTCATACGAACCAACTCATCGATAAAGCGTTCGGCGTATTCCGGACCGGTCAATTCTTCTTTAAAGATATGCAGACCGAAACCATTATGGATACACTGTTGCAGTATCCCACCCAATTCCCGGTCCCTTTCAAGCACCAGAATATTCTCAATGCCTTTTTGGCGGGCTGCTATAGCCGCCGCCAATCCGGCCGGCCCGCCTCCGATAACAACTAAATCATAATACATTGCTTGTGGCATCATTCTTGACCTCATTATAACTGACCTGTTAACAGGTATGATCCCTGTTCATCTTTTAATATCTGACCGGCATCCTGATGCAGTTCCCGGGCCAGAATCTCAATAATACGCGGACCGCAGAATCCTCCCTGGCAGCGACCCATCCCCGCACGTACCCGACGCTTGACTCCATCGACAGTTCGAGCCCCCACGGATCGATGGATCGATTCAACAATTTCCGCTTCGGTGATTGATTCACAGCGACAAATAATGCGGCCATACAGAGGATTGCTACGAATAAGAGCCTCTTTCTCCCGATCGCTTAATTCCATAAAATTTGAAACCGGTTGTCGTTCGGGATTGAATCGCTGGTTCGGCTGTAACTCCAAACCGGCTGAGTCAAGCAGTTCAATCACGTAGTCAGCAATTGCCGGCGCGGCCGTCAAGCCCGGCGATTCAATTCCAGCGACATTGATAAAGCCCGGGTATCCGTCCAGTTCTTCGATAATAAAATCGCCCGTATCCGGACTGGCTCTTAATCCGGCAAAATGATTGATCGCCAGATCCATGGGAATATTATGAACACTGCGCGATCCGGCCTTGACAATTTCATGCAATCCGGCTGCGGTGGTTGACACATCGGCCTGATCCTTCACCACTTCAGCATTCGGCCCCACCAGCAGATTACCATGAACCGTGGGGGCTACCAGAACGCCTTTGCTCGTGTCGGATGGGCACTGAAAAATAGTCCTTTTGACCAGATTGCCGGCTTGTTTATCGAATACCACATATTCACCCCGCCTGGGTGTAATTGTGAATCGAGTCGGGGCCAGCAGTGCCTGGACCTGACCGGCATAGACGCCACCGCAATTGATCACAAAACGTGTGGAAATAGTTTGCTGTGAAGTGGTGAGTCGATACCCCATCGCATCGCGATCAATAGCAAGGACTTCGCTGTTCAGAATAATATTGGCTCCATGATCAGCTGCGTTTTCCGCCAAGGCGATTGCCAGACCAAACGGATCAACAATTCCCGCAGTTTTCGCCAGCAGGCCGGCCCTGACTTGAGGATGGCAATTGGGTTCCAGACGCCGCACCGCATCGGCATCCAGTAAGCTCAAACCGGGAATCCGGTTGACACAACCCTGTTCGTAAAGCCGATGCAATACAACAATCTCATCATCAGACAAGGCAATGGTCAGCGATCCGTTCCGTTGAAACAACACACCCAACTCCCGGCATATCACATCGAACATGGGATTGCCGTCCCGGTTCAATCGTGCTTTTAAAGTGCCGGGATTGGGATCATATCCGGAATGAATAATCCCGCTGTTGGCTTTGGTGGTTTCATTCGCAATATCATTATTCTTGTCCAGTAGAATTATTTTCAAATCGTACCGGCAAAGCTGCCGGGCCATCATGCATCCAATGATGCCGCCACCGATTATCGCAATGTCGTACATGTCATCCTCATGGTGTAAAAAAAACCGCATCGTCTCTATCCGTTTTATCTGATACGGATAACACGATGCGGTTCTCAAATTTCTCAACCAACGTGTTCAGACTCACGGGCAACAACGCCCATAGTCAACAAGCTATTTTATCCTATCTGTGTTAACATCATCTCCTCGATTCAGGTCAAATTCCAAAGGGTCGGTTCACTCGTCGTAATGGCAATCGCGCCGGCTTGAACCACACTGTCAATTTCTTCTCGTTCAAGTATCAAACCGCCGCAGATGACCGGCAACCCAGTTTCACTGCGGATTTTACTGATAACCTTGGGCATAATCCCAGGCAATACTTCCACCGCACTGGGCTTGATTTTCAATACAGAATCGATTCCCGAATAGAGCGACCGGGAATCGAATACGAATATCCGTTGAATCGCGAACAGGCCCAGGCTCTGAGCCTTTCGGATCAGATGGCCTTTGGTGGTGACGATCCCATCCGGCTTGAGTACCTGATGCAAATATTCCAGAAAAACCGCATCTTTGCCGTAGCCTTCCATCAGGTCGATATCCACATGCACCTTCTTATCGGCGCGATGGATGGTATCGATCGATTCTTTTAAATTAAAGATGGTGCCGGTCAGCAGGAAGATCGTTTTGCATTGCGATTGAATCGCGGTATTCAACCGGTCCAAATCACCAATGGCGGCAATGACTGTCTTGTCATATCTAATCGTTTCGATAGTTACATTCCTTAGCAAATAACAGTAATAACGTATGAATTTTAGTCGGACTTATCATGCCCTGGGCTTTAATCTCCAGGTAAATCCCAGCAGGATCACCGCAACCGTCGCGCAGGCAACAATCGACCAGAGAATAATCATCCAGGCGGTTTCACTGTTGTACTGCTTGGTGTAATGATCGGCCATCCAGCCAAATCCCTTGGCCTGTACCATACGGCCAATATAGCCAAATAATCCAATGAAACCTGCCGCAGTTCCGATCGCTTTTTTAGAGGTCAGGTCCAGGGCAATAATCGTAATAAAATTGATAACGGGATAAATCAAAAATCCGATCGCGACCAGCATGGTCATATCAATCCATAAATAACCGGGCGGATTGAGAATAATTCCGATGAAGGCCAGTGTGATCGGCATCATACAGAGCACGGCCACCTTGCCGCGTCGGCCGCCCAGTTTGTCGGAGATCCAACCCAGAAATATCGTCGAAGGAATACCGCCAAATTCCAACGCCAACGCGGAAAGACCGCCATGGGTCAGTGTGGCGTTTTTAACCTCACGCAGATAAATCGGGCCCCAATCCAGCATGCTGTATCGAACGATATACGCGAAAAAATTGGCGATAGCCAGCAGCCAGATATATTTATTGGCCAGCACATGATCGATGAACAGTTCCTTGCTGCTGAGATCCTTTTCATGGGCCCCGTGCTGCGCTTCATCTTCGGGATAGTCGTTGCGGTATTCTTCCACCGGCGGCAATCCCAGTGACTGAGGGGTATCTTTCAGGCGGAAAAACAGATAGACCGCTCCGATTATGGAGATCATCGCGGGAAAAAAGAACGCATTGCGCCAGCCAAAATGGAGCGCCGCCCAGGCTGCCAGGATACCGGCAATACCACCGCCGACATTATGCGAGGTGTTCCATACACTGAAAATCGTACCGCGTTCCCGGACGCTGAACCAGTGACCCATGGATCGACCGCAGGGCGGCCAGCCCATGCCCTGAACAAAGCCATTCAAGCCCCACAGAAACACATGCAGATGATAACTGCTGACACTACCAAACAGAATATTACAGATCGCCGTCAGCAGCAAGCCGGACGCCATGAATTTGCGGGCGTTACTCCGATCAGAGATCGAACCCATAAAAAATTTGCCCAGGCCGTAGGTAATCGCCGTAATCGCCAGTATGCTGCCGATCATGGAATGGGTGTAACCCAGGACCCCTTCAATATCCTTGGCCACTACCGAAAGGTTATTCCGGACGAGATAGAAGGTGCCATAGCCGATAAAAGTTGATTCCAGTACGCTCCAGCGATGAACGGGATAGCGCTTTTTAATCTGATCCTCCGGCAGGCGCGGTATCGATGGCGCCGGGGCAAAATACTGGCATAACTTTGAAAACATTATCTCGATCCCATCATTGTAACTCGTTGTTCAGAAACCATGTATCAATAAAAAAAGCCGCACACTTCCCTTTGATAAAAGGGCAAGCATGTGGCTCTCAATATCTCAGCCATATCGTACCAGCTTATGTAATACTTTTATCATAAGACAAAACCAACCGTTTCGCAATAAGAAAATAGAGCGATAGACGAATATTTTTACTGGTCACTTAACAGATGACAACAGGCCTTAATATCCGGAAGTGTATGAATGCCTTGTGGTTAGAACTCTTTTTGTCGATACGTTACTGTATCGATCCAATCTTACCAGGTGGCATGTCCATCTGGTTTAGCTTCTGCTGAAGCAGCGCATGACTTTTTTTAGCTTGTCCGGACAGGTTCGATAAGGCCAATGGCGCTTTTTCAAGCGGATCCTGTTTCAGATCGTAAAACCGGCCATCGCCATAGAGTTTATACCGATGATCACGAGCAAAACAGGCCACCACATCTTTGAATCCACTATGACGCGGATTATAATAACAGTAAACACAATCACGCGGGGTTACTTTCTTGCCCAGCAGCCGGGGCGCAAAACTGACTCCATCAATGGGGCCGGGCAAAATTTCTGCACCGGCTAATTCGGCCAGAGTTGGCACAAAATCGCTGAAATCGACCAGATCATCACAAGTCGAAGCCTGCTTGATCCTGGCCGGCCAGTTGGCAATCAAGGGGACATGCGTCCCCGCATCAGTCGTTTTGCCTTTGGCGCCGATTATCTCCCGGCCATGCAGCGGGCTTTTAATCCCCGAGGTTGTCCCATTATCGCCGGTAAAGAGAATCAACGTATTATCTCGCAGGTTAAGCTCATCCAGTTTTTTGACGATCCGCCCGATAATAAAATCCATATAGGCCACCATATCACGGTAATTACTGATCCGATCTTTTGAGTCGCGATCTTTGCTGTGAGGCGTGGTTTCAAACGGAGCATGAACCAGGATCATCGGGTAATAGACAAAGAATTTTTCATCTTGATGCCGTTCGATGAAATCGTTGATAAAATCACAAACCATATCCGGGCCATAATCATTGGGCCCGCCTTTAATTTTCTTGTCGTTCTTATCCAGACCCGGCTGCCAGTAGCGTGACGGGCGGTCATCCACCTGCCAGAGGCAATACTCATCGAACCCGGCCTGACGCGGATGCATACCCTTGCCAACCAGATTGGGATGGGGTATGGAACCAAACAACTGCCATTTGCCAGCGACCGCGGTTTTATAACCGGCTTGCTGCATCATATGACCAAATGTTTTTTCCAGGGGATCCATGATACCAAATTCGACATAATTGCGGATATTGCTTTTACCGGTCATGATCTTGACGCGACTGGGTGTGCAGAGCGGCTGGGCAAAGCAATAATCGAAACGAATGCCGGTAGCAGCCAGTTGATCCAGATTCGGCGTCTTATATAAGTCGGAACCGTAACAACCAAAGCATTCATAACCGATATCATCGGCCATAATCAAAACGATATTGGGACGCCCAGCCGGTGCGGCTTTCAATCCCCGGCTTACACCCAGTGTCAGGGCGGCCAGCCCCGCACCGGTCTGCCGGATAAACGTGCGACGATCAATCGTGTTTTGTGACATAACTTATCCTCTGTTTGTCAGTTTTTTAAGGATATCCAGACGTTCTACCCGGGAATCATGGTATTTTTTACCATAGGCGATCAGTTCACGTGCCAGCATTGCCACCACCGATTGACAGGCAGGATCATCAATATAGTTTTTAAGCTCATCCGGATCGCTTTTGAGATCATAAAGCCATGGCTGCTCGCCACGCTGAAGGACCAGTTTATAGCGGCCGGTGATCGCGGCGATCCAGTTATCATCATTTTTACCCCCGGTCTCTTCCCCATCTTCATCATTGCCGGATTTAGCGCCCGGACGAACTCCCGTTCCGCGAATAAAGATCACATCCTTCCAATCGACAGGCGCCTGCCCGGTAAATAACCCCGAACAGTCCCGGCCTTCTTCCTGACCGGCAGTGGGAACTCCCATCAAGGCCAGTATCGTCGGCAGAAAATCGACACAACTCATCGCCTGCCCGATCACTTTACCGGGCTGGACTTTACCGGGACATACGATCAGAAAGGGCACCTTGGCAGAGGCCTCTAACGGCACACCTTTGTTGTGCCGGGCGTGTTCGCCACACAGATCGCCATGATCCGAGGTAAAAATAACAATGGTCTTGTCGATCAGTTTCTCCTGACGCAAGGTATCAAGCATACGGCCGACATTGTCATCAATACATTTGACCATTCCGAAATATTGCGAGAGCATCTTCTTCGTGATGGGTTGCCGCGTTTTTGTGGCCCAGGCAGGCAGGCCTTCATCCGTCTTGGATGCCGTACGCGGTAATTGAACTTCGATATCATCGTACATCGTATCATAAGGCGCCCGAACCGAATTGGGACCATGGGGATCGGGGATACTGACCATATAACAGAATGGACGCCCTTTATTCGTCTGGATAAATTCTATGGCCCGGTCAGTCAGCCAGTCGGTGGTAAAGTTCTCCCGGGTGGCGCCTTCAATGTTATAGTTGGGAACACCTTTAGCATTACGGGTTACTACCCGAGGACCGCTATCGGTAATTTCCAGCTGTTTCCAGTGGCCGCGGTTGAACATATAACGGTTGTCTTCAAACCCGAATCGTCGCTGAGGTTCCCATTGGGGCCTCCCGGCACCGTCCAGGTGCCACTTGCCGGCATAACCGGTGGCGTAGCCCTGACGCCTGAGTAGTTCGGCAAAAGTCACCACATCGCTGTTCATGGGGATATCATTGGTCACAACCGGTGTATTCTGTGGATACCTGCCGGTGGTAAAGGCTGCCCGCGATGGCGAACAGACCGGGGTGGTCGCGTAAAATTTAGTGCAGGTCGCGCCGTTTTCCGCGATCCAGTCAATATGGGGTGTCTCGACAATCGCCTTGGCACCCCAAATCTGGGCTTGATCAATTGACATGAGCTTACGGTAGCAACCCAGCGTACGGAAGTTATGTTCATCGGTGTGAATAATCAGTAAATTGGGACGCGATTGAGGAGCCGGCCAGGCCGGGGTAATATATGTGGACAAGCCAACTACAACACTGGATTTGAGAAATTCGCGACGATTCATAACTGATGTCCCTGATACATGATTGAACTGTTAGAAATATAAATAGGTTGATTGATAAACTGATCCAAACCGGTACTCTATTGCATTGGATTCAGCTGTTGCGCTAAATGACCTTTTCATAGCAATAATGCCCCCTCTTTGAGTCACCACAAATTGATATTCAATTTCAAACCGAATCGTGCCTGCAACCCTGGCTCCTTAATCCATATCTTATTTAATATAAGTACTTTACAACACATTTCGCATCTATCGATTCAGCCTATCCTTGAAACTATGAAAAAAAAATAAGCAAAATCCTCAGATCAATATTGACTTCTATGTCTATTTTGATATACTAATCAATTATGAGTCAAAACAAAACAGCCTATCAACGTGTTTTTCTGGATAGCAATTGGTACATCATCATCCGGGAAGATGAATTTCGCGAATTAACCCAGCCAGGCCAGACACCGGGAAAACCCGATGCCCTGGATGCCATGGCAATGAGCGATCAACGCCTGGCCGACCGTCTGCTTCAGCGGCGGCAGGAAGCCGGCCTGACCCAGAAAGACCTGGCTGAGCAGGCCGGCGTCCGGGTGGAAACTCTCAGCCGTATCGAAACCGGCCGGACAACACCCGACTTCAAGACCATCCGCAAACTGATCATCGCGATCAATAACCACACCCAAAACAAACAGGAGGTCCAGCCATGATAACCCCAAACCCAAAAAACCTGATCCAAGAGGTGATCGAACTGGCCACCCATCAAACGGATGTCCCACGTGAACAGATCACCCCCGATTCACATTTTGTGGCCGATCTCAACTTCGACAGCCTGGCACAAATCGAATTTGTCATGGCCATTGAAGACACCTTTAATATTACCGTACCCGATGACGATAGCGAAAAAATACTGACGATAGGCGATGCGGTGGCGGCCATAGAAAAAGCCATCTCAGCGCTCGAATCATCTGCCTGAAATATTCCAACCTTATTGCCCGGAAGCCAGCCATTGCTTAAACGCCTTGCGCCAGACTTCCCGTATCCAGTGATGAGACTGACAGTGTATTACGCAGGGGTAGCGATTCAGATCGGAATAGGATAACTCACCATATATAAGTACCGAAAAAATTGAGAATTATTTTTTCAAGCACCTGATAAAAAAACTTCAGACCACCGAATGGGTTCTGGGCAAAGTAAAATAAAAGCAACATCCCTGGCCGGCCCCCGGCGATTCCACCCAGATGGTCCCCCCATATAACTCGACGATCCGTTCCACAATCGCCAGTCCCATACCCGAACCATCCGTGGAACGGTCAAGTTTCTCGAACAGGTTGAAGATTTTTTCACGGTATTGGGGCAAAATCCCGATACCATTATCACGCACCCAGAACCGATAATGACTGTTCTCAACATCGCAGCCAATTTCGATGATGGGTTGGCTCTGATTGCCCATATACTTGGCGGCGTTGTCTATCAGGTTCTGAAAGACTTCGATAAAACGATGACGGTCGCCGCTTACCTCCGGAAGATGATCCTGAATACGATATTCAATCTGACGACCGAACAGCCGGCCATGCACCAGCGCAATAACTTCCTGGATCAGATCATTTAAATCCACCGATTCGGCAATGCTTTGGACACGCCCCACCCGGGATAACGCCAGTAGATCGTCCAGCAGGCAATTCATTTGATTCAGCGCGGTGATAATGGTCTGATAGTAGCGGCTGATATTATCAAATGCTCCCTGCGCGATATCCTGCTGCATCATCCCCAGGTAACCTCCGATCGACACCAGCGGTGATCGAAGGTCATGCGAGAAGGTGTACATATACTGTTCCATCTCCTGATTCTTATATTCCAGTTGCGTAATCAACTTCTCGCGTTCTTTGGCTGCCGCGATTTGTTTGGTAATGTCCTCAAAAATAAAAATTATGTTGTCAATCTTTCCGCTCTCATTATATAAAGGAGCGGCATTTATGGCAACCACAACTGTCGAATGATCCCGCCGCCGAATCCCGTGTTGGATATTATAAAGCCGTCCTCCAGAACTCAATATCTGAAAGAATGCCCGGTTTTCTCTGGGCACAGGCTCGCCTTCCAGATCAATGGTTTCCCAATCCGGATGATTCAAATCGATAGCAGTCTCCGGATCAGACGAAATGCCCAGCAACAGGCGAGCCTGTGAATTCGCAAAGCTTAACCGCCCGGTATGACTGACCAGCATGATGCCGTTGGGGCTGGATTCCAATATCCGATTAAGAATATCCCGTTCGCGCCGCAAGGCCTGTTCGCTAACCTGTAAAGCGGCTTGGGTGAGCGCCTGTTTCCGCCTCAAAGCCAACAGAATAACAATATAAATCGATTGAACCAGGATAATCCAGAAGGCGATCCAGATCCATTTGCGGTAATTTTCGAATCGCGAGGGCGGCTGATTCAAAATGTGACAATGGGGAGACAACTTGTCCGTCTTCAGGTCATAGTCAACGATCTGTCGATAGTCCAGCACTTCAACCACCGGACTGGTCATCTGTACCGGAATCGAATCAGCCGGCTCGCCCCGCAAAATACGCAATGCCAGTTTGGCGGCCGCCTGGCCATGCAACCTGCCGCTGAGGACCTCGCCGCCGGTTATCCCAAACTCCATGAACTGTTCCTGGAACGAATAGATCGGTCGGCGGCAATGGGTGCGTATCATCTGAACGAATTCCGGCTCGGAGTAAAACCGCCCCGTACTGTCATAATGATATTTGAACAATAAAACCGCTGAATCCGGCCCCAATGATCCCAGCTTCTCGAATAAAATATCCGGGTTAACCTGCCGAACGACTTCAAATGTCAGCCGGTTTTCAAACTGCGTCCTGGCCTTGTCAAACAACAGCTGATTGGCCTGACCGGTCGTGGTTTCATCATTGATCACCAGCATCTTGCGCAAACCCGGCTGCACCTTCAAAGCCATGCGAATGGTCCCGGCCACCTCCAGATACTGATTGATGCCGGTAATATTTTTTTGCCCGGCGATCATCTCCGGCTCAAAATCATTAATCCCGCAAAAAACCACCGGCAGATTGTCAAATACCTGCTCCCGACAGGCCAATACAAAATTCAGTGCGTTGTTATCACAGGCAATGATAAGGTCGATCGGTAACTGGCTGTACTTATGTGAATACAATCCGGCCAGCATTTCCAGATGATCCTGATCCGCCAGGCGCATGGTATCCATATATTCCACGGATAATTCAATGGAATCACTACTCTCATCACCCAGCGTTTCAATAATTCCTTGAGTCACATCGTCAGACCAGCGATGACCGATATGATACGAATTCAATAACAACACATGGTATATTCGTTTGGAACCGGCTTCCTGACCATAACCCCGGCAACATAAAAATACCCCCAGTATTACAATCCAGACAACACCATTTATCTGACGGCTCTTAGCCATTTGACAAAAAAGCTCCTGATATTTCGATCTGAATAAGAATAGATTCCACTCCTTGATCTCGCTTCCTCTCTTATCGAAATCACCGGATACCTTCGATTCTGTTTAGTCGGACCTTTATTTAATCGGCGCCCAGTGCTATTCAATCTTGTTTTTTCTTTATATACCGGATCGATAGCCGATAACGTCCCATAATAGTCGGTTTTTTTTAGATATCTTAAACAGTCAAACCGCCCGGGTCTTTAAACCCAGCAAAGAACCGGCCCAGGTATAAAAAACAAATCCCAGAATAAACAGCCCAAACAACGAACTGGACAGGGATTCCCGCCCCAGACCGGATGCCACCAGCCACCCAATGCCGGTCAGCCCCAGCGCAACGACATACAGAACCGCCCGGACCGGGATTCCTTTTTCCATATGATTAAACACATGAGTACTGGGTATAATCAGAATACCCAGGCATAACGCGACCTGGAAAAACAGTTCAATATGAGTCACAAAACCGGCCGCAATTGACAACAGCAGGGAAATAAAAAAGAGGCCAAAAATCACTCCCTGGTTTTTCTGACTTTTCGATAGCGCATGCCGCCCAAACTTATTGAATCCGATAATCCAGTTGAACAGCGGCACAGCCAGCCAGGTCAGCAGAACAAAAAACATATAAAAAGTAAGTACCGGTTGAATAAACGGGGTCAGCGCCGGATTGCGCTCTGAAAACGCATCCAGCGCTCGCATCAGAATAAACAAACCGAAAATCAGCCCGACCCGGTATTGGGGTGGCAGCGTCGTCATCCAGAGGAAAAACTTTAAAATGATCCGGTAGATCCAATAACGGGCCTTGAGCGCCTCTACCAGTCCCATACGGGCCCAATCCAGATTCGGATTGATGTGCAGCGCCTCGCTGAAATGTTCCAACGCGGCTTTATGATCGCCGCGATGCAGCGCCGCCCAGCCGATATTGGCATGCGCCATCTCATTCTGCGGATTTTCCCTTAGCGTCTGATGGATCGATTGCTGCGCCTCATCATGCCGATTCAGCTTGGTCAGCGCCATGGAACGGAAATTCAAACAGTCCTGATCGGTTGGATCGAACCGCAATCCCTCATTGGCCGCATCCAGCGCCTGTTGCCAGCGCTGCGCCTGTAAATAGATCAACGCCAGCATCCCGTAATATTCGCTCTCTTCCGGCGCCAGCCGGATCGCTTGATCGATCGCTTCCCGGCCGGCTTTCAGGTCTTTCAACGAAATCTTGATCCGGGCCAGTACATAAAAACTGAAACTGTGCTCCGGATCCAGCGCGATGGCCTTGCCAACCACCTCCTGGGCCTCCTCATAGCGCTTCAGCTGATTCAGACAAAAGGCCAGCAGCGCATGGCAGTGCGCGTCATCCATATTCTGTGCCAGATACTGGCGCAGCTCCTGCTCTGCCAGATCGTAGCGCGATTGCTGCATTAATATCATGATGCGGCTATTCATAGTTTAATCTCGTTCCGGTTATTTCAGTTTTAAATAGTCCAGGATATCGTCATACATGCCGCCATCGTTGGCATACAGGGCATAATTACGCGCCGAGGCAAACCAGGACGCCGTGGAGGGTTTGATGGTCTTGGCCGCCTGGACCAGGTCTTTCGTCCGCAAAGGCTGCGGATTGCCTTTTTTCAGCGCTTCGCTCAGCTTCTGTTCGATCGCGGTATCCACTACCGCCTTGAGATCCGCGCCCGAAAATTTATCCGTCTTGTTGGCCACGGCAAAATAATCAATATCTTCCTGGGGCTTGCCGCTGAGCTGAACCCGCAAAATCGAAGCCCGCGCCGGCGCGTCCGGTGGCGGTACAAACTGCATCCGGTCAAACCTCCCCGGCCGCCGAAAAGCGCTGTCCAGATGCCAGGGCGCGTTGGTCGCGGCCAGGATCAGGATGCCTTCATTGGTGCTGTCGATCCCATCCAGTTCCGAAAGAAACTGGTTAATCAGATGCCGCCCGGCGCTGGAACGCATATCCGACCGGCTGGCCGCCAGGGCGTCCACCTCATCGAAAAACAACACACAAGGCGTATGCTCACGCGCATTTTCAAACAGGGCGTGCAAACGCTGCTCACTGTTGCCAATGTACATATCCAGCACATGATGCAATCCGATCGCGAAAAAACCCGCCGAAATCTCTCCGGCAGTCGCGCGGGCAATGTGGGTCTTGCCGCAACCCGGCGGGCCATAAAGCAGCAGACTGCCGCCAATCGGCTTGCCATAAGCCTGAAAAATCTCCGGGTTCTGCATCGGCGCGATGATCTTCATGCGAATCTGTTCTTTGACCTCCTCCATGCCGCCGACATCCTTAAAATTGATATCTGGCTTTTCCATTTCGGCAATCAGATCATCATCACCCGGCTCATCGGCAAACTGGCGCACCCGCCCTTCTTCATCCACCTCGGCCGGATCCTGCCATAAGGTATTCTTCTCATTAACCCCCAGCAACTCCGCCAGCTCTGCGTCTGCCAGATTCGCGTCAGTCTCAACCGCCCGCCGATAGGCCCGGGCGGCCTGATCGGGCTGACCTTTCGCCAGCAGCAACCGGGCATATTGAATAAACAGGGCCGGCTTGCAACCGGGATGCTTGATCATTTCTTCAATAATGACCAGCGCCGCCGAGGTGTTGCCTTTCCGTCGATAACAGTCGGCCAGGGCTATCTTCAGTGTCTCGCTCTGCGCGGATAGCGCCAGCCCATCCCGCAAAACCTGTTCCGCGTCATCCAGATGCCCGCGCCCCATCAGTAACCGCGCGTACTGGGTACGCAGAATCATATTTTCCGGCGAAAGCTCCAGGGCATCCCGCAACACATTCATTGTCTCATCATCTTCAAACATATCACATTTCCAGATTCATTGATCCCGGCCCTGACAGCCCTATCGACGGCCGGACAAGGTTTAGTAATCGGCGTGTTAATCGCCCCGCCGGACTACGTGGCTGCTCCTGAATATTATAAAAAGCTTTTACTGAATAACAAGACAAATCCCCTGTCCTTGCGGGCCGCCCAGCCCGTTCTTGCAAAAATCATTATAAAGGTTGCATTATACTCCATTTGCATTATCATCAGGCCACCCAGTCCATGAAAAAGGGAAATTCGGGCCGGGTATTGGCGTGAAAGATTATCCCGTAACTAATTTTATTGAAGGAGACGGTCTTATGAAACCTGAAGCTCTAAAACATGGCGCGTTCGGCTGGTTTGAACTGATGACAACCGACCAGGAAGCGGCCAAATCGTTTTATGCCGAACTGTTCGGCTGGGAAACCCAGGACTACCCCATGGAAGGCATGTCCTATACCCTCTTAAAAGTCAACGGCGATGAAACCGGCGGTATCATGAAACAGCCGCCGGAATGCGGCCCCATGCCACCCTGCTGGGGAATCTATATCACCGTCGATGATGTGGACGCCACCGCCGCCAAAGTCGAACAACTGGGCGGTAAAATCCTCCGCCCGCCCATGGATATCCCCAACATCGGCCGCTTCTGCGTCCTGCAAGACCCCCAGGGCGCGGTCCTTTGCGCGATTACTTATAAACAACAATAAACCAGAACCACCCAAACACCATGAAGATGTATATTCTGATCAGGGAGGATGTTCCTGTCGGCTATGCCGTATTAGCGGCCGCCCATGCTTCACTGGCAGCCTATCTGAAATTCAAAGACAGCCCGGAAATTATCCAGTGGCTGTCTGGTTCATTTTACAAGGCGGTTTGCCGGGTTAGCGACAAAGAATTTGAAAAAGCCAAAGAATGCCCCGATCATGTTATTATCACTGAATCAGCCCTTGATCATCAGGAAATAGCTATCGCGTTCAAACCGCGCGAAGAATGGCCCAAACCATTCAAATTCTATTGTTTGTTTAAATAAAACGAGAATAGCTGCAATTTCGGAATAAAATGATCCGGCTGAAGCTTAACAGGAGTTTTGTATGGATATCTCCGTCATTCTGGCGCATCCCGATCCCAAAAGTTTTAACCACGCCATCGCTGAAACGGCAGTCCGGCAGTTGGAAAGTCTGGGCCATCAGGTTACATTCCACGATCTCTACGCGGAAAAATTCGATCCGATCTTACCGGCTGATGAGATTCCATCTTCCGCCCCCCTGCCCGACGCCATCGCCCGCCACTGCGCGGAACTGGCCGACGCCGATGGTATTGTCATTGTGCACCCCAACTGGTGGGGCCAGCCGCCGGCCATGCTCAAAGGCTGGGTGGACCGGGTGATCCGGCCGCAAGTGGCTTATAAATTCCTCGAAGACGATCAGGGCGAAGGAGTCCCCGTCGGCCTGCTCAAGGCCCGGACCGCTATCATCTTCAATACCGCCAACACCCCCGAACAACGTGAAACTGAAATCTTCGGCGACCCGCTCCAATTGCTCTGGAAAAACTGCATCTTCGACCTCTGCGGCGTCCCCACCTTCTATCGCGAAATGTTCCGTGTCCTGGTCACCAGCTCCGAACAACAACGTCAAGCGTGGCTGGAAAAAGTTAAAGAGGTCATCGAACACCATTTTCGGGAATAAGAATATGATTCTCTACAAAGTCACATTCGGCAGTATCCCCGCTCATCAACGCAATAAAGCCGAGGAATTAATTGATTACTATCTCTCTGCACTTGCCCATAACGGCCAGCTTTACGGCGACTGGTTGTTAACAATGCATAAAGACCAATTACAGGCGTATCTGCCAACCGCCGGCATCCAGGCCCGGAACAAAAGATATCATTGCCAATATGGACGCAAATGGTTAAAAGAAATCGTATATCTATTTAAACAAGAGCCTCAATGGGACTTAATCGATGATGATTCGCCCAAACAGGATACAACCTGGACAAAAGCCCCATTCCTTTACCTGACATTCTGTTCCGAATGGGATTCACCGCTTTACCGGGGAGATAACGGCAGAACCATTCCTCTTTACCGCGTACCGGGTAAGCACGAACATCGGGAAATGATTTATTTCTGGAAGCGTGCCTATCAGAACTTCGAATCTATATGGTACATGAGCAGAGCCCTTGAAATTCCATCCTATAAAGAATTAGCATCGCCTGACAGTGATCTGTCAACCCAGGGCAGGGATATCTGCCAGTATATTGAAAATGCCATTGGTATTCCTGTGTATTATTACCTGATGCGTTACTGGGGCCGGCGTCAGGGCGAAGAAAAACGCAAATGCCCGGGTTGCGGCCGCAACTGGCGTACAATACATCATGTCGACAACCCCTCGTTTCATCATTTTCATTTTAAATGCGATCACTGCCGATTCGTCTCCCATCTGGCCGATTGCTGTTATGACAATCAGCGCTATGCCGTTATTGGAGAATGGAAACCTTTAAAGGAATAACACTGAAATGATTCCCTATAAACTAACCTTCGGCCCCAAACCCAAATCACATCGAAAAACAATCGTCGATCTTATCGAAAACTATCTATCCAGTTTGATTCGAAATGGTCAGATTTTCGACGAATATTCCCTGGCCGTACAAAAGGGCAATTTATGTGTCTATCTGTCCGCTCTGGGTCCGCAGGCCAAGGCACGAAAGTATCATAGTTCTTACGGATTAAAACTGCTGGATGAGATTATTGATTTCTTCGGTAAAGCGCCCGATTGGCAGCTACTGGATGATGAAGCGCTCAGACGGGATACCACCTGGACAAAAGCACCCTTCCTGTTTTTGTTTACCCATTTTCTGGATTCCGAATCTCCGCTATGCCGGGGAGATAATGGCCGTCCAATCCCGGTTTACCGTCTGAAAAAATGATGAGATCTTTCCCAATGGTGTCCGCTTCTGGCAAGGCTCTTATCGTAACCTTGATTCCATCTGGATGGGCTCAGGTGAATTGGAAATCCCCGCCTATAAACAACTGGCCAACACCCCGGCAGCGAATTATCTCGATGCGGGCCGTGAACTCTGTGAATCAGATAGAAACGATTACGACTATCCCCCACATTTTATTACCTCTCATGCGTTACTCTGGGGCCGGCGTCAGGGCGAAGAAAAACGCAAATGCCCCGGGTTGCGGCCGCAATTGGCCGTACCGGTCATGCCATCGATGACAAAAACCCGTTTTGGCCATTTCCATTTCAAATGCAACCATTGTCGACTGGTTCCCATATTGGCTATGATACCGACGACCAACGCCATGCCGTTTATTGGAGAATGGAAATCTTCAAAGAACCCAAAGAAATAATACCCATATGACTTTCTATAAACTCACCTTTGGCCCCGAACCCCAATCAAGTCATGATAAGGCCCTTTTTTCTGATTCCAAAACTATCTATCCAGTTTGATTCGAAATGGTCAGATTTTCGAGGAATACTCGCTGGTCATGCAGAATTGGCAACCTGTGTGTCTATCTCAACGCCCTGGGCGCCCAGGCCCGGCCCGACAATATCACAGCTCCAGTGGATCGAAACTGCTGGATGAGATAATCCATTGCTTTGGTAAAGCGCCCGATTGGCAGCTACTGGATGATTTCGCGCCCAAACGGGATACCACCTGGACACATGCCCATTTTTTATTCCTGTTTACCAATCTAATGGATTCCGAACCGCCCTGCACCGGGGAGATAATGGCCTACAAATCCCCGCTTATTTACTGAACAATAATGAGCAGCTACATAATGACATCCATCTCTGGCAAAACCAATATCGAAATTTAAATTCAATCTGGTCCAATTCCAGTGAACTGAAAATCCTCGCCTGTCAGCAACCTGGCCACACCCGACTCCGAACTATCCCGGCTAGGTCGTGAACTCTGTAAACGGATCGAAACCATCACGGCCATCCCCCACCTACTATTTCCTCATGCGCTACCAGGAGCCGCCTCAGGATGAAGTAAAACGCAAATGCCCGGGCTGCGGCTATAGCTGGCGTACGGATCATCCTGTCGATGAAAAAGCCCTTTCTACCATTTCCATTTTAAATGCGACTATTGTCGGCTGGTCTCCAATCTGGGCCCCGACACGGATAGCTTGTGTCATTTTCTCAGTGGAAAATGGAAGCAACCATCCTCTCAACAACTACAAGAAAACCAACCCAAAATTCGTTCCATAAGAGGCTCTCATGATCATCACTAACCAAACCACACCATTTGAACAACTGGATGACAAAGTATCCCGTCGGGTGCTGGGCTACGCCGGCGGTCTCATGCTGGTGGAGTTCCGTTTCCGCCGCCGGCGGAATCGGCGCGCCCCACAGTCACGATATCCATCAACAGATCGGTTATATCGTCAGCGGCCGCTTCGAAGTCCAGGTCGGCGACGAAACCAAAATACTGGGCCCCGGCGACTGCTATTACGCCACCCCCGGCCAGACCCACGGCGTTGTCGCATTGGAAGCCGGCGCCATCCTCGACAACCTTCACCCCCATCCGCAAAGACTTCCTGGGTGAATAGCATAAAGGGAATCATTGGAGTATTTTTTCGTTGCGAGACAGCTTCCTTATCTTATAATACAGGCCTCAAACAATGGATAAGTAAGTGGTATGCGTGATTGTTTCCAAAGATCAACCACCTGGTTTTAATCCCATCGAAAGACAATAAACAGCTATAAACAGGAAGAATAAAATGAATCGACTAAACTTTCTAAAACTTCTTGGAATCATTGCACTGGCCTGGACGCAATGTCTGGCGGTAGAAACAGATACCCGGAAGCCAAACCTTATTTTCATTCTATCAGACGATTATTGCCCAGGGGGATGTGGGCGCCTATGGCCAGAAGCTGATCAAGACCCCCAATCTGGACCGGTTATGCCAGGAAGGCACGCGCTATCTGTCCGCCTACTCCGGTACCACCGTCTGTGCACCCTCCCGCTCCTCCTTCTTTACCCGGCCTGCACACCGGCCACTGCCCGATTCGGGCCAATCGCGAGATTCAGCCCGAAGGCCAGCGGCCGCTTCCGGAAAACACCGTTACCGTGGCCAGAATTCTCAAGTCCGCCGGCTATCAGACAGCGACCATGGGTAAATGGGGCATGGGTATGTTCGATACCTCCGGCAGCCCATTTAAAAACGGGATCGACCATTTCTATGGTTACAATTGCCAGCGTCACGCGCACAACTATTTCCCGACCCGACTTTACAACGACGATAAATCGTTCGAAATACCCGAAAACCGCAATGGCAAGAACGTCTACGCCCAGAATCTTATACAGCAGGAAGTACTCAATTGGGTCGAGGAACATGCCGGGGAACCCTTCTTCCTGTTTTATTGCCATCACTCTGCCACACGGCCAATTCGAGATCGACAGCCAGGGGATCTATGCCGACAAACCCTGGACTGAAAAAGAAAAAAACTACGCGGCCATGGTCCTCGCGCCTGGACGCCAACGTCGGTGAACTTGTGGACTTACTCAAAAAGAAAGGCATTGCCGAGAATACGCTGATTATTTTCGCGGGAGACAACGGTTCGTCATTCGCTCCCAATACGCCGCTGGGCAAAACGGTTTAACCAAACGATGGATGGCAAGCTGCGTGGCTTCAAACGCGGCATGTATGAAGGCGGTCTGCGACAGGCCGCTTTCGCCTGGTGGCCCGGTACGGTGCCGGCCGGACGCGTTACCGATGAACCCTGGGCATTCTGGGATCTTCTACCGACCTTCGCCGAACTTGGCCATGCCGAGATTCCCAAAGGATTCCAGACCGATGGTTACTCTCTTGTCGAGTTTCTTAAAGGGGGGCCTGCTCCCAAACGAGATTACTTCTATTGGAATTGCATGAAGGACGCAGCATTCAAGCCATTCGCTGGGGCGATTGGAAAGCGGTTCGGCCCAGTCCGGGCGGTAAGGTCGAGTTATACAACCTTTCCAATGATCTCGGCGAGACCAGAGATCTCGCCGCAACGCATCCTGATCTCGTCGCCAGGGCGATAGAGATGATGAATGCCGCTAGAACACCCGATCCTGACTGGCCGGATCCCGCCATGGCGCCCGCCAGGAAAAAGACCGGGGCAAACTGAAGACCGAACCAGGACAAACGCTTAGAGTGCCTGACAAAAATCATTTTCGTATTTGCACACCTATTTTATCAGGCATTCCCGGATAGCCGGCCGTCATAGCTGCCATCCTCCTCTTCCGGCTGTACCGGAAAAGCCACCGGCCTGCGGTCCCGCTGCGAACGATAAAGCGCGGTAAATATCTCCACTGTCACCCGCCCCTGTTCCCGCCGTTACCAGCGGCAAACGCCCCTCGATAATCGCATTCAGAAAATCCTCCACCTGCAAACCGGTGATAGTGTTCGGTCGCCTTGATTGTCTTGAACCGGGCGCGGTCTTCCTGCTGCCACTGCGCCAATTGGTCCTGTTCGCCCGGAACCGTCCAGTGATCGTTATAAGGCGCTTCTTCGATTTCGGATACCCCCCGCCACAAACATCACCCCGCCATCGGTCTGCACGCCCACCGACGCGCCGTTACTGCCATGCACCAGCACCTTGCCGTAAAGCGCTGGATTCTGCGAATTGCTGACCATCAGGGTCCCCAGCCCGCCATTGCGAAAACGCAGCACAGCCACCGCACTGTCTTCCACCTCGATATAAGGATGATTGAAGTTGGCCCAGCCGCCGTAAAGTTCGGCAATCGGCCCCATATACCACTGCAGCAGGTCCAGTTGATGCGGCGACTGATTCACCAATACCCCGCCCCCTTCATCCTGCCAGGAGCCGCGCCACGAATCGCTGTTGTAATAAGCTTTATCCCGCCAGCCCAGCAGCGTTGCGGCGCCCAGGATCGGCGTGCCGATCTTACCGGCGTCAATCGCCTCCCGCAGGCGCAGACAGGGTTCATAGAACCGCCGCTGCGAAACCATACTCAAAATACGCCCGGTGGCTTTTGCCGCGTTGATCATCGCGTCGCAATCCGCCAGCGATGAAGCCAGCGGCTTTTCCACCAGCACATGCGCGCCCCGCCTCCAACGCTTCTATCGTCGGCCGGGCATGAAACATATGGGGCGTGCACACCAACACCGCGTCGATCGATTCGCGTTCGATCATTTCTGTGATATTGTCGTAAGCCTTCACCCCGTATTTCCCGGCAAACATCTCCGCCTTCGCCTGTGAACGGCTGCAAGCCGCGCTAAATTGAGAAAACGGGATATCCGCCAGCCGCCTTCGCGTGCAGATGCGCCACTTTGCCACAACCGATAATCGCGGTTTTAAGAGTATCCATAACGTATTTTTCCTTATCTCTACAGGTTAGCGTTTACTTGTTCAATTCATCAACTGTCCGGCCGCAAAACCACTTTCATCAATCCCGGCTCCCGGGCGTAAAGCCGCCTGAACCAGTCAGCCCCCTGCGACAAGCGGCGCCACCCGCGCTGATCAACCGGTCAACATTCACTTTCCCCCCCGGCTATCAGACTCAAACATTCGGGATATTCGCCACTGGAGGCGCACGAACCATACAAGGTTAGTTCCCGCGTTACCACCGCCTGTAACGGCAACTGAATCTCCGGCGAAACATTACCAATCAGCGTCAGCCGCCCCCCTTTCTTCAAAGCGGCAATCGCCCCGCGAACTGTTTCCGTCACACCTACCGCCTCAAACGCCAGCTCGACACCCCCGCCGCCACTCAACTCCCGGCAGCAGGCCGCCACATCATCCGACCCCGGATCCAATACATGATCCGCCCCCAATTCCCTCGCCAGTTGCAACCGGCCCGGATCCACATCCACCGCGATAATCATCCCGCACCCCCAGCGCCTTCAAGGTCTGGATGGTCAATAGCCCGATCATCCCGGCCCCCACCACCAGCGCGCTCTGCCGTCTGCCTGGCTTTAAACCAACTCGCTTAACAGCATGGACCGCAATCGACAACGCTTCCACCATCGCGCCCTGCTCAAAGGTCACCCCCATCCGGTAGCCGGTATAGGATATGAGCCGGCACTACTACCGACTCGGCAAATGCCCCGTTCTGACGATATTCCCCACAAGACACACCCAGCACCCGTCGATTATCGCACAGGTTAACCTGCCCCCCCCGGCAAAAATCACACCGGTTACAATAAATCGTGGAGTCGAACGTCACCCCGATCCCCTACAGTCCAGCCGGATACCGCCGTCCCCATTTCAACAATCACTCCGGTCGCTTCATGCCCCATCACAATTGGCGGAATCCGCCGCCCCGTACTGCCATCCATCCCATGCACATCGCTGCCGCAGATCCCGCAGGCCCGCACGCCAATACGCACCTCATCAGCACTCAAAGAAGGTTCTGCAATATCCTTATACTCAAACTGACTGGCAGCTGTAAGAACCAGCGCTTTCATAGTATCTCCAAAAAAATCAGGTCTTAGGGTCCGTATATTAATAAATGCTGCATTTATCGCACAGCTTGTCGTCAGATTCAGATGCGCCGATTGAGCGAAATCTCAGGCAGTGCTGTGCTATGTCGAGGATTTCGCGATTGAGAAGCGGCTAAAGATGGCGGTAAGATAGGATGATAAATGAAGGTGTTATTTATTTACGGTCCCTTAACCAGGGGCAGTATCTGCGCGAACAGTATCGTAAATCCCAGCCCCACCACCGCCAGACTGCTCACCGTCACTGTCCAGGTCTTCAGGGTCTCCACTTCCGTCAGTCCGCTCATCTTCGCAAAAATCCAGAACCCGCTGTCATTCATCCAGTTGCCGCACTGGGCCCCAAATCCAATCGCGCACGCCAGGTAAACCGCGTGATAACTGAGCGCCGGTTCCGGCCCCAGCAGCGCCGCGATCATACCCGATGCGGTAATCATCGCCACCGTACTGGAACCCTGGGCAAACTTGATCAGAAAGGCAATAAACCAGGCCAGCAACAGTAGCTGAATCCCTCCCAGCGTCGCGCCGGCATCAGTCGCGATCAACGCTTTTATCGCATCACCAATCCCGGCGGCCTTGAGCATCGCGCCAAAGGCGCCTCCCGCCGAAGTAATCAGAATAATCACCCCACCGCTCATTAGCGAGGTCTCCACCATTCTTGCCAGTTCCTCCCGGCCGGGCTTCCGCTGACGCCATAACACCACCAGCGCGATCACCGCCGCCAGCAGCATGGCAAAATTGGCGTTGCCAATCACCGCGAACAAACCTGTCAGTGAATGTATCGCTGCCTCCGGCGCCGCGTTTTTCGCCAGCATCGACACCACCGTCTGCGCAGCGATCAGCAGCACCGGCAGAATAATCGGTAGCTCCGCCGCCAACAACCCCGGCAATTGATCATCCGGTAGCGGCTCCGGTTCCGGCCGCCCCCCTTCCAGCGGCCGCATCGGAATATCGAACCGGCCGCTCAGCCAGCTCACAAAAAACAGCATCACCACCCCCGTACACCCCGCCGTTAATAATCCGATCACAATCATAATTCCCAGATCGATATGCAGCATATCCGCGATCAGCAAAGGCCCCGGCGTAGGCGGCACCAGCGAATGGGTAATCGACGCCCCGGCCCCCATCGCCAGGATCAACAGCAGATAACTCTTTTTCGTCCGGCGGTGCATCGATCGGGCCAGCGGCAGCAGCAGGTAAAACACCGTATCGAAAAACACCGGGATCGACAAAATAAACCCACTGGACATCAATGCCACCGGACAACGCTTCTCGCCCATCAGCTTCAGAATCAACCGGACAATCCGGTCAGCCGATCCGCTCTCGATCAGACACCGCCCGATCACCGCCGCCAAAGCGATCACAATCCCGATCTTACCGGCCGTCGTACCGAATTCCACTGCCACCCGGCCCACCTTCTCCGACCAGTCGCCCGGCGCCAGCAGACTCACCACCAGGGCCGCCACGATCATCGCCAGAAAGGCATTGAGTCGCAAAACAATAATCATTACCAGTACCGTAACGACACCAATCACCAAAATCGCCAGTGGCGGTATAACCATAAGCAGCCTTCCTTAAGTTTGCCGTCAGTAGATACGCGATGCTTCGCGTCTATTGCCTTGCACCTGATCCTTTGTAGCCTCAATCACGCGCAATCTAATAGTTCCATACCCAATTGGACTAACAACGATAACGCTTATCAACCCGGAGTATTGCCGGCGCTTTCCAGTTTCCGTGCCTGCTTTTTAGCATGCCGAATCGCATAGATCATCAACCCTATCCCCCCCAGAATAGCCAGAATCGACAAATTCTGCGAAATCGTCAAACCGGTAAATTCCTTGGGACTGTCCGAACGCAGATATTCCAGGATAATGCGGGTCGGACCATACAATAACAGCACCAGGGCCGACAATACACCAAAGGCGATCGGTTTACCCTGATCGAACGCCTTGAAACGCCTTTTATGCCAGATCAGCAATATCGCCATAATGCCAAACGCGTTCAGCGATGAATAGATCTGGGTCGGGTGGATCGGATGCATGCAGTAAGGCCCGCCCCGGCGCATATCCTGTAATTGCTTCTCGGTAAGCAGGCCGGGCGGTTTCACATACCGCGAATACCGCTCCCTCTGATCCGCCGGCACCTCTTCCAGCGAATCGACTCGATGCCCATCCTTATCGACATAGCCATCGTAATAATCATCGGGCAACGGGATAATCGGCCCCTCGCCCGGCCGCCGGTCGTTGTCGGGATACAACTGATAATTGTACGAATGACTGTACTGCCAGTACTGCTGCGGCTTGGCGCCCACACTGAAATCCGTATAGGTATTGTAAACCGGGAAAACAATCCCCCAGGGCAGCTCGGTGGTCTTGCCGAAACAGCAGCCATTGATAAAACAGCCGATCCGGCCAAAACCCAGCCCCATCATCAGCGCCACCGCCAGAATATCCATATATTTCAGCGCGTTCAGCTTGTGCCGCCTGAAGTAAAAAAACATCACGACCAATACCGCCAGAAAGCCGCCCAGAAATTCCAAGCCGCCATTCCAGATCTTAAAGACATCCATCCAGTTATCGCGGTATTGATCGATAAAATGGATAATGTGAAAGATCCGCGCGCCCAGCACCCCGGCAATCATGGCATAGACAGTAAATCCACTGATATGTTCAGGATCCTCTTTATAGCGGCGGGCCAGCCAGCGCGCCAGATACATCGCCGAAACAAAACCGATCACCATCATCGTCCCGTAAGACTTGATGCTGAGATTCAAAAACGGTATGACAAACAGTTCCGGCCGCATAATTAATCGGGGCTTACCTTGATCTTATCAACTTTATTGTCAGGACCAACGACGACAATGCGTGGTTTATGTCCCGGAATTTCATCAGGATGCAACTGGGCAAAAGCCAGAATGATCACCTTATCCCCCACGCTGACCAGATGAGCGGCCGCGCCGTTCGAACAGATCACACCCGATCCGCGCGCGCCCTTGATCACATAGGTTTCATGACGGGTTCCATTTTCCAGATTGGCAACCAACACCTTTTCATATTCATATAAACCCGCCGCGTCCATCAGGTCTTCATCAATTGTAATACTGCCAACATAATCCAGATTGGCTTCCGTAATGGTGGCTCGGTGTAATTTCGATTTCAAAATAGATAATTTCATAGAATTAATATAGTAAAACCCCATCCGGGGTTCCAGAAAAATAACATTCATTGAATAGTTCAACCACAAATCAAAACAAAATCTATTATTGGACAGTCCAAATCGCCTGGCTAATTTCTCACAAATCATCAGATCGCCTGTTTTTTACCATGAAAATACCCTCCTGATTCGATTATAATCCATATGTGTTTAACAGACTTGGATTTGGAATCGAATTTGTCCGGCTGTTCCGGTTCTCTTTCAGGAAACGTCTATTTCATTTGAATTCGAATAACATCTATCCCAAGAGGCTAATTGTTATCAGATATTCAGCCGATACATTAATTATCAGCCCGGATTATGAAATGACTTTAAAATCATATAACACTTTATCATATATATACTTGGATTCGGGCCGAAGCAGCTGATCAACAAAGGAATACGGACTTTGAAGAAATTTTTTCAGTTCATTATCAACCCAAAATCGGGCAACAGCCTGGATGTTTCGGCGTTAAGACACCTGCGAGAGGTCCTGCTGGCTCGTGGCCATCGGGTCCAGGTCGACCTGACCCGCTCACTGAAACATGCCGGCGAACTTGCCCGCCAGGCTGTTCAATGTGCGATCGCCGAAGGGTTGCATGATGAATCGAATAACCTGTTGAACGGAAAGCTCCCCTATCATGCGATTGCGGTGGAGGATTGCCCGGTTCATATTGTCGTAGCCGGCGGCGATGGCACCGTCCGGGAAGTAGCCGGCGCCATACATGGCCGCTGTGTCCCGGTCCTGCTGGTCCCAACTGGCACCGAAAACCTGCTGGCCCAAGAACTGGGCCTGGATGGCACCGTCGATAACGCCCTGGCCGCTCTCGATAGCGGCATGATGCGGGCGCTGGATCTGGGTAAAGTGAATGACCATTCCTTTATGTCCGTGATCGGAGTTGGATTCGATGCCCAGGTCGTCAAATACGTTCACAGCCGCCGCTCAGGCCACATCACCCCGCTCAATTACATCTGGCCGATCTGCCGCACCTTCTGGGAATACAAATTCCCGCCGATCCGGGTCGAAATCGATGGCGAATTCCTCGCCGAAGAACCCGGCCTGGTTTTTGTCAGCAATGTCTCGCGCTATGCCGCCGGCTTAATTATCAGCCCCCAGGCCGATTGCGGCGATGGCTATTTCGACCTGACCTTCTATATCTGCAAAAACCAGATCGACCTGCTCCACCATTCCGTCCGCACCGCCGGCCGCTTCAAAGACTGGCCCGGTAGAATGCTCCGACGGCGTTGCCACAAAATACACATCAGCAGCCCCTGCGAAAATCTGCCCATCGAAATCGACGGCGACCCTTATTGCACCCTCCCCCTCCAACTCCAAATCGTCCCCTCCTCCGCCTGGATGCTCGTCCCCCCCGGCCCGCAACCCGGTCAACACTGCCCGCCCGTCAAATTCTACCACCTCAAACGCTGGGTTCTGAAATAATCCTCCCCCAATTATTTCTATTCTACCAATATAAAAAATTCCATTTTACCCATTTTTCACAAACCAAAATCACGGCTTATCGGGGCAGTTGAAGTTGACTCATTGCGGGGGAAGCCGGATTCAGACAACAATGGTTATGGGAACATCTTATTCCCCATGAAGTTGAATGTGCAAAATGATATCGATTATGACGATTATAATCCGGCGTAATCTGGATCTATCAAACATACTGGGAATTAGCCGAATTCGACTATTGCCCAATATCGCGATCTGGAGTATAATAATAGCCTTATGATCGGCGATGTGGCCGAAGCGTTGAGTTTGCTGGAAAAATCTGAATAAAGCCTGGAAGAAAAATCAAAAATGAATCCAGTCCGCCTGAAGAGACGCGATACTTGGCGCCTTGACTCATGCGAACAATCAGATCGTTCCATACCCGATGAGTCTACTTTGCAGGAGAAACAAATGCGTTTATTGAGCCCGTCCGTTAGCGCCGGTTTGATTTTGACCCTGTTGTTCTGTTTTCAGGCCATCCAGGCCGGGCAACTGGAACCGTCCGAACCGCCCATCTCCGGCACCATGAAGACCCTGGACCAGATCGAACCGCGCATCCCCATCCAAAGCCTGTCCGGCACCAACACGATTGTCTATTTGATTACCGAGCCCGGCACGTATTACCTGACCGATCATATTGTGTCCAATATCAATAACAAAACCGTGATTCATGTCCAGGCCGGCCATGTCACCATCGACCTCAACGGCTATACCATCAGCCGGAGCTGGGCCACGACCGATCCCGATCAGATATCCGGTTACAGCGGCATTTCCATTGATCACAGCTATACCGATGTAACAATTAAAAATGGCGCGATTGTTTCCGATTTTCGTACGGACGGCGAGACCTATTACCGCGGTTTCACGTTTGGCATAGCGATTCTCAAGGTAAGCGGCTCTACGCCGAAGATCACCTCCCATGCCACGATTCGCGATGTCACGATCGAGAAGGCGGCCAGGGCCGGTCTGCAGCTCTGGGGCGATGGGCATCGGGTCGAAAACTGCGTGATCAGCGACTGTCCCTGGGACGGGGTCCGGACCGAGAACCGGGCAATCATTACCGGCTGCCGAATCAACAACTGCGCCACCCATTCCAATTCCTATGCCGGTATTCAATGCCTCAATTCCTGCCAGATTATCGGCAACACCTGCACCCACAACGGTTACTATGGCATGCGTATCGGCCAGGATTGCCTGATCCAGAACAATATCTGCGGTTATAACGGTTACTATGGGCTCTATTGCTCATCCAATTGCACCGTGAAGGGCAACAATATTTGCGATAACACCCAGGGGGGAGGCCTGCTCTGTTCTCACTCCTGCCTGATTATCGATAATGTTTGCTGTCGGAATACCGGTGTCGGCATCAGCGCGAATACCCAGGTGGTCATGCTCAAAAATAATGTCGCTCTCGGAAACACGGTGGCGAGCATGGTGTCGGGTTCCGGCAGTGTGCGCGTTGACAACCTGACTGATTAAGGGCCGGTAACATGCATAACAAAACGCATCTTATAATTGTGAGTCTCTGGCTGACGCTGGCCGGTATGGGGCTGGCAGAGAATATCGACCCGGATAATACCGGCAGTCAATTCGCCTGGAGTGAAAATGCCGGATGGCTCAACTTCGAGCCCGGCCTGGGTCCCGGCGTGCAGGTCTATCGCGACCGGATCGAAGGATTTGTCTGGTCCGAAAATCTCGGCTGGATCAACCTGGCCCCGACGTACGGCGGCGTGTTGAATGATGGCGCGGGCAATCTGTCCGGCTTTGCCTGGAGTGAAAATGCCGGCTGGATCAATTTCAGCCCCCAGGTTCCCAATTCCAAAATCGACTATGGTGTTAAAATTGATTCCGGCGGCCAGTTTTACGGCTGGGCCTGGGGCGAGAATATCGGCTGGATCCGGTTCAGGCTGAAAACCGGCGCGGTCCGGGTTTGCATGGTATCCATGATGGATCTGGCTGACCTGGCGGCCCGCTGGCTGGATAAAGGGACAGACCCGCATGGCAGCGATTCCGGCGCGTTCATGCCCGATTTCGCCTGGCTCTCAACCTATTGGCTGGATTATTGCCCCCAGTAACCGACCCGTTGATCAGTCACAGGATGGGCATCGCCCACGTCGTTTTCTTCACCCCTTTAAACTTTTCACCCGGAGGCGCTGATGGAGCTTTCGCCGGCCATCGGGGCCAGGGATGATAATATTAATGCGTTATCCGTTCGTTTCATTCATGAAACTGTTCCAATCGGATCGTTTTTTTCAAACGATAAAAGAACAGTTTCACTGCTATATATTTGGTAACCAAGGTGCGCAGCGGGTCCGGGTGGATTGAATTTTCTGTTCAATCCATGAGTGTTATGCTCTGGTTGTAGTCGTTGAGTTTATCTTATTTCTTTTCCTCCTGGATGGGGATATCGGCCGGGGGTTTGGTGGGGATACCGAGGGCGTGGAGGGCTTCTTCGCCGTTCTGCTGGGAGAAGGTGTTGAGGGCTTCGTAGCGGTTGCAGGCGTAACTGAAGACCTGGTCGTCAGTTACGCTGTGGTCTTTCATCAACTCAGGCAGGCGGTCTTTGATGTATTCGGGGGCCAATTTGGCTTCGCTGGGGTGTGTGGGGATTCTGGGTGGGTCGGGGATGTGGACGCGGGGTAAATCGGGAAATGGGTACTCCGTGGGGTAGGCATTGGGTTCGTTTGGTTTTTGTTGTAATTGCAACTGTTGCAGGAGCTTAAGATTGGCCTGGAAGGTTCGGTTGAGGTGGGCTTCGTAGCGGGCCAGGCAGTTGAAGGCGGGGGTTTCGAGGGTGAAGGCGGTGCCGACTTCGTTGTGACGTGGTAAGTAGATGCTGGAGTGGGCGAAGGGCTGGTCGATGACGGTGTCTTTGCGAATTTCTTCGTTGGTGAGGCGGAGTTTATAGACGCGGGCGTCGATCATTTCGGCTTCGATGCGGCCGAGGCGTTCCAGTCGCCAGGCGGCCGAGACGATCTGGTCGGCGATGTGGCGCTGGAGATAGGTGGTGGGTTTGAGGTCTTGCAGCAACGCTGCGCGGAATTCGAGGTAGGTGAGTTCGGATTCGCCGGGGACAATGAGGTGGGCGGGGTCCTGGCCGCTGAGGCCGTGCTTGATGGCATTTCTGGATGAGATGGCCTTGCCCTCGGGGGTTTTGGGGCCGGTGGATTTCTGGGCGTTACGACGGTTGGCGCGTAGTCTTCTGAGTGAAGATGACATGGTAGTACCTCCTGTTTAGAAATTTAAAATTTAGAATTTAAAATGCAAAATTGTGGTATCCGCCAAGAGGCGGATGGTTTTTTTATTTTTCGTTAAGCTCGATATATTGTTAGGGTTATGGCAATATTTTAACCCATTGGCTTTGTTTCGTTTTCTGTTGGTATTCGCTGCGCTCATGGTTAGTTTTATCTATCTCTTTTGCGAGATATCCTGCAGGTACGCCTCTGCGAGGCGTGGGTTTAAAAATTTTCTACGCTGGTTCGGGTATTCCCGCCAATGAATTGGCGGGCTATGCGCTTTTGATCTCTCCGAGATATTATTTGTATCCGCCTTGAGGCGGATGGTTTTATATTTTTCGTTAAGCTCAATTCAAATTGGAGTTCACAAGGCGACCAATCCACCCACAAGCTGCGCTTGAAGATGGCATCCAGGGTATGAATAAAATTTCGTTATCCTCCTGTTATTGTAAAGGTTAGGGTGATATTTTTTATCGTTGGCTTTGTTTCGTTTTATGTTGGTTTTCGCTGCGCTCATGTTGGTTTTATCTATCTCTTTTGCGAGATATCCTGGCGGTACGCCTCTGCGAGGCGTGGGTTAAAATTTTAAAATCATGTTTGTTACCCAGGGTGGCGCTCATCCCGTTTTACGGGATTCGCTCTGCCTGGGCTATTTTATGCCGGCCCGTTGGGCCGCTTTGGGTATCCGTCCTCCTGAGGCGGACCTGCGGCATTCGGCGGATGATTTTTTTATTTTTCGTTAAGCTCGTTTCGTTGTTGGGGTTAGGACCATTATTTTCATCATTGGCTTTGTTTCGTTTTATGTTGGTATTCGCTGCGCTCATGTTAATTAGACCAGCATGGGCAACCGGGGGTTGCCCATCCTACGTTATCTTTCGCCTCGGGGAGGCGAGGGTTGAAAAACATTACAATTACCATCGCTGACCGGGGCCTTACGAACCCCGGCCAGGAACGGTCGGTTCCTTCTGAGGCGGATCTGCGACCTTCGAGCCTTTTGCGTCTTCGTTATCCGGTTGTTCCATTTTTGCGAATCCCATTTCTTTCGTATTGTTATAGCAGCCAAAGCAAATTGGCCGGTTAATTCCCAGTTCACACCATCTTACACAAGACGATGAATACACCCACAAGCTGCGCTTTGCTACGCTTGAAAGCACCACGGTTCATGCGCAGAGGGGCTCTGCGGGCGTGGCCGGTTGGGGCGGAGTACGCTGATTCAGTCGGGTGGTTTGAGGGCTATTGGGTCGACTTTGGTATTATAGACCGAGTCATATTTAAAGGCAAATTAAATTTTATGTTTTTATTTTATTTAACATAATATTGATTAATTTATGCCAGATGATTGATTTGTTTCAGATGAAAAATTTGACCGATTCAGCGTTAATGAATTATATAATAAATAGTTATGCACCTCTGATCGTTGGCATCAACCAATTTACATATATTGTTTATAATGACCAATAGTCATGTCGCGATATATGTCGCAATTTGTCGCAATACTATTTGATGAATTCATAGTTCGACTGACGGGTTGAACTGGTAACTCGAACCAGGTTGAGTTCAATTAAAGCATTCATATCCCGTTGCAAGGTACGCCGGGTGACCTCGGGGCAGAGTTGTTCGATTTCGGAAATATGTGCCGAACCCTTCTTTATTAATAAATCATATTAATGTCAATGTTGTCTTTATAAGATATATGGGGTCTATGCTTTAATTGCTTACAATATAATGCTTTATATGATTTTTGGAATCTATCAACCAAATAATTCATACTTTATCTTTTAATATCAGATTTTTCATAAATGGGATAAAAACCGTATTTACCACGATTGAATTAGATCTACATAAAGTTTATAATGGATAATGAATAGTTAGTTTTAATAATAAGATTACCCGGATATCTCTATGGCTCGTGAAAGGTGAAAAAGATGGACAAAAGCCCGTTTACTCGACAGTGGTTGTTGGTAATGGTCCTTACTATATTGGGATTATATTACCCTGGCTGGTCGCAATGTCCCCAAGGCGATTTAAATGGTGATTGTCGAATCGATCTAGATGATTTCAAACTTATGTCAGACCAATGGCTGGACATTTATAACACTGATAAATTGGCAATTCTGACATCCAACTGGTCAACAGATGGAATTTATATTACTGATCCTAGAGATATCGAGTTTGTTACCATACCCGCTGGTTCGTTCCAAATGGGCGATAACTTTAATGAAGGTTATGGCAACGAACTCCCTGTTCATACCGTGACACTCAGTTCCTTTCAGATGAGCAAACAAGAGATCACCAATGCCCAGTATGCCCAGTTCCTTAACGAAGCCAAAGCGCAGAACATGCTAAAGGAGGTCAACGGTGTAATTTACGCTAGTACGGACAGTTCCAACAGCCAGCTTTGGTGTGACACTTCAATTTTCAGTTCACAAAGTCTGATAAATTCCAGCGACGGAAGTTATTCTGTTAAAAGCCGCAATGGCAATCCCCAAGATAATCATCCAATAGTTAGAGTCAGTTGGTACGGCGCCAAAGCCTTCTGCGATTTCTATGGCTATAAATTGCCCACCGAAGCCCAGTGGGAATATGCTGCCCGTGGTGCTCATTCTGGTTGGCGCTTTCCATGGGGTACGTTTATCACCCATTCCCATGCCAATTTTGATAGTTACTACATTGCTAGTTACAACACCAGTTTCACTCGTGGGTATCATCCCACCTACAATACCGGCACCAAACCATATACTTCTCCAGTGGGTAGTTTTAATGCTAATAGCTACGGCCTTTTTGATATGTCAGGTAATGTTCGTGAATGGTGTGCTGATTGGTATAATCCTAGTGCTCTGTAAAAACTAAATATTCTTATATAGCATGTCCGATAATAACTCCATAAACCGAATATTTATGGAGTTTGTTATGAAAAAGTACATCGTTCGTCTCACTGACGCAGAACGGAAAGAGCTGCTTGAAGTTGTTACAAAACTCAAGGGCACCTCGCAAAAAGTCAAACGGGCTCAAATCTTGCTTAAGGCGGATGCGGACGGTCCCAACTGGTCCTGCAATCAAATTGCCGACGCTTTTTTGTGTCGTCTCAGGACCGTAACCAAAGTTCGTAAATCGCTGGTAGAAAGAGGGTTTGACATCACATTGAACGGTAAGCAGCGTGACACGCCGCCTCGCGCCAAGCTGCTGGATGGCGAGCAGGAGGCAAAGATCATTGCCCTGAGGCTAAGCGATCCGCCGGAAGGTTACAGTAACTGGTCGTTGCGTTTGATAGCCGACAAAGCGGTGGAATTGGGAATCGTAGAATCCATCAGTCACACCACCGTTGCCACGACGCTTAAAAAAATGAAATGACGAACCGAAAGATACAGTACTGGGTGATACCGCCGGACCAAAACAGTGAATTTGTCGCGTGCATGGAAGATGTTCTGAATGTCTATTCCCTGCCATATCACCCGGATTTTCCGGCGCTATGCATGGATGAACAGCCAGTGCAATTGCTCAAGGAAACTCGCCCTCCGATGGCAGCAACCTTGCATCATCCTCGTCGAGTAGACTATGAATACGAGCGCGCCGGAACCGCCAGCATATTCATGTTCACAGAACCCAAATCCGGCTGGCGTGGGGTGAGCGTTCGTCCACAACGGAAAAAGGTTGACTGGGCCGTTGAAATGGCAGAGTTGCTGGAGGGCCGCTATGCCCAAGCGAAACGAGTGCTTCTGGTGTGCGACAATTTGAATACTCATACCAAGGGAGCTTTTTACGAGGTTTTTCCTCCGGAGCAGGCGCGCCGGTATGTGGAAAAAATTGAATTTCATTACACGCCCAAGCATGGCAGTTGGCTCAATGTGGCCGAAAATGAACTGAGTGCGATGACCCGGCAATGTCTGAAGGATCGAAAAATGACCGACATGGATAGGCTGAAAAAAGAGACGAAAGCATGGGCCACCCACTCCAACGAAAAGCAACGAGGCGTTAACTGGCAATTTAAAGTGGAAGATGCCAGGTGTAAATTGAGATCACTATATCCGAATATTTAATCTTTACAGAGCACTAGTTACGATTCTTCAAGTCCATCCAATAATCCAACTGGGCCAGATAATGGTAGTGACCGAGTGAATCGAGGTGGCAGTTGGAGCAGTACTGCCGAAGGTTGTCGCATTGCCCATCGCTACTGGAGTTCTCCAAGCTATCGCTACCACAACATTGGCTTTCGTGTGTGTCGTTACCAATAGTTGGTAGTGAGTACAACAAGGAATGGATAGTGCATGCAATCAAAACTCTGACTTAAGGAGTTTCGGATCATAGTTAAGAATACACTTATTTTAATAGGATTTGCAGTATCAACGTGGATTATCAAACCGCGTATAAAGTATCAATCGGAATTGGGGCGTGCAAAAAAAACAAGAAAGTACGATGCAAAATAACTATTAAAGCTCTGGAGTATAAATATGTCAAGTGGTGCTTCCAAAGTTTTTATTTCTTACTCACATGATAGTGATCAGCATAAAGACTGGGTTTTAACCTTAGCTACAAGATTAGTTAACAACGGGGTTGATGTTATATTGGATCAATGGAATCTGACCTTAGGAGGGGATTTGCCGCAATTCATGGAATCCGGCCTTACTGAAGCCAAAAGAGTATTGGCAATATGTACAGATAATTATGTAAAGAAAGCAAACAGAGGGGCAGGTGGAGTTGGCTATGAAAAGATGATTCTGACTGGTCAATTGATGCAAGACATTCAAAGTGATCGTATTATTCCAGTGATTCGCGATAATGATAATAAAGTTCCAATCCCGACCTTTCTGGCTTCAAAGGCCTATGTTGATTTCAGGGATGATCAAAAGTATGAAGAAAAATATGAAGAATTAGTGCGCGAAATACATGGAGAGAAGATTAAGCCGAGACCACCGCTCGGCTATAATCCGTTTAAAGTGACCCCCAAAGATATCGAACCAAAATTATCTTTCAGCAAAGAGCGATATATTTCGCCGACGTTGGCCGGTATAGTAACTTTCGATTATTCCAATAATAACGGTCGGTATATAATAGGTGCAGGTGATATGGCGTTTGAAACGGCATGGACAGGCGCAAATAAAAAATCTATACATGCTTATAACGACCCCAAGAGTATACGATCTATAGCCCTGATAACAGATATTAAAAAGATAGAGGAAATTGAAGATGCTTCAACGTATGATACCTCATCCAGAGTGAGAACCGCTCAACTTGGGGAAATAGTCGTATGGCAAAATAGTGCCGGTTACTATGCAGCAACAAAAATAGAAACACTAAAATGCAGATCCCATGGATCTCCGATTGATGAAGTAGTTTTTTCTTATGTAATACAGCCTAATAAGACCGCTTCTTTTAGAGGCTAATATAAGTCTGCAAATATTAATGACTTGAGGAGTTAGTATGTCAAAAAATATTAATCTCGAATCGGCAGGGTGGCATGGGCAATTTGTAGATGAGATAAATCTGTGATTTGCCCATGCCGAAGATCCGCCTGAGGAGGGCCGTTGATTTATATTGGCGTTTGTGTTATGAATGTGAATGATGGATAAGAAAAGCACATTTGATTTTTTCAGGTTTAAGCCATGGCCGGTTATCGCAGGCAAGATGGCCGAACCGTTGAGTTTGGCGGAGGAATATGAATGATAATTTTGAGCTTAAAATAGAACAGCCGTTTGAACCACGGAAAAACGCGGAAAGACACGGAAATAAATCAGGGGGAAATAGTTCACAGGAAGTCACGAAACCGCGAAGAAAAAACAAGCGAAATACAAATGGACACGAATAAATACAAAGTAGAATTCGAGTATTGATTTTGGGGATAGACTGATGAGATATTATTTATTGATCGTAATTGCCGCCATTCTGCTGGTTGGTGGTGGATGTGGGCGGGTGGTGCAGACCGGGTTGGATCGGGTGGAGCGATATGGTTCGCTGTTTGGTGGGAAGCGGATCGGGATTATATCCAACCATACGGGGCGGGATGGCCGGGGGCGGTTTATTGCGGATCGGTTGGGGGGGATGCCGGAGGTGAAGGTGGTGGCGCTGTTCGGGCCGGAACATGGGTTTGAGGGGGTGGCGCAGGATGGGGTGAAGATTACCGATCAGGCCCAGAGCGGATTTGGGGCGCCCATCTACAGTCTTTATGGGCAGAATCGCAAGCCGACGTCGGAGATGCTGGCCGGGATCGATCTGCTGGTGTTCGATATTCAGGATGTGGGGGCCCGTTTTTATACCTATACGTGGACCATGGCGCTGGCGATGGAGGCGGCGGCGGAGGCGGGGATTGACTTTGTGGTGCTGGACCGGCCCAATCCGATTAACGGGGTGGCGGTAGAGGGAACGATACTCCAGCGTGAATTTGCCACCTTTGTGGGGCTTTACCCGATCGCCACCCGGCATGGGATGACTATTGGTGAACTGGCCGGGATGTTTAACGGGGAGGGTTGGCTGAAAAACGGGGTTCGGGCGAAACTGACGGTGATCCCCATGAGGCATTACCGCCGGGGGCTGTGGTATGATCAGACGGGGCTGGCTTTTATCCCGCCGTCGCCTAATATGACGAGCCTGGCGGTGGCGACGGTTTATCCGGGCACCTGTCTGCTGGAAGGGACCAATCTGTCGGAAGGCCGGGGCACACCCTGGCCGTTCCTGCAATTCGGCGCGCCCTGGGTCGATGGCGCGGCGCTGGCGGAGGCTTTGAACGGGAAGAAACTGCCCGGAATAGTTTTCGAACCGGTTACGTTTACGCCCACGCTTTCCAAATTTTCGGGTGAGGTTTGTCATGGGGCGCGGATCCGGATTATCGACCGGGACCGGATCGATACGACCCGGACCGGACTGGCGATTATCCAGGCTGCGTATCAGCTTTACCCGGAGTCGTTCGAGTGGCGCGTCAGCCATTTTGACCGGCTGTGCGGAACGGATCGGATCAGGACCGGGATTATTGCCGGGGAGTCGGTTGAAGCGATGGCTAAAGAAATCCAAACGGGATTGGAGGCTTTTAAGGCGATTCGGAGGAAATATCTGATTTATCCCGGGGGCGGATAAACTTTAAGAAATAAGATTTCACACGAAGCCGCGAAGGCACGAAGGGAACGGCGTGAAAGAGGGACAATGAATTTACCTGGAGGGATTGAACCGCAATCCCCAAAGAAACTGGTAGAGATTAAAATTTGAACCACGAAGCGCCTTCGGCTTCACGAAGCGCGTCCTCCTGAGGCGGATCTACGACCTGCGGCGCTACACGAAGGGGAAGTTACTGATAACAGAATAGTTTGTGATGTTATGAACGTTGAATATCAATGTGGTATTCGATGTGCTCATGGTTATTGAACCAATCCGCGTGGGCGGAGCCTACCTTGGGCGTTTTTTTGCCCGGCCCTACGGTTGCTATCATTTTGTCGAGCGCTTTTAATCTTTTTTGAAATATTTTTCCAGGGTTGATTTCAGGTTTTCTCCTCTCAGTTCGTTGCCCTGGTTAACGAGAACGCCGTCCGGGTTTATGAGGAAGGCGGTGGGGACCGCGCTGACCTGATAGAGTTTCATGATTTCATTGTCTTCCTGACAGATCTGGAACCAGTTGAGGTCATTTTTCCGGGCATAGGTTTTGACTTTATCGGGATCTTCATGGATGGCGACTCCTACCATTACCAGGCCTTTATCTTTAAACCGGGTGTAGACATCTTTGAGGGTGGGAATTTCGCCGACGCAGGGGCCGCACCAGGTGGCCCAGAAATCGATCAGGACATATTTGCCCCGGTAATCCGAGAGCTTAAAGCTTTTGGCATCGACGGTCGGGCTGTCAAAATCGGGCGCCGGGTAACCGATTTCCACTACGGGAACGTTGGTTTTTTGCAGGATGAGGTATTTTTCCATGGGATCGATCTGGCCCAGTTCATAGGAATTCCCTTTGAATGAGAAGGGCTGGAAAAGCGGGGCTGAGATATCCTGGTTGTCAAACTGATGGTTCTTATCGGAATCGATCATCAATTTGGAGTTCAGGTCAAAATCCAGCATGGAACTGGTCAGTACGACCGTAAACTCATTATTATCAACCGACCACGTACCATGCTTCACATTTCGAATGGAATAAAGATAATATATGCTGTTATCGAATGTTGTTTTCGAGAATCGGAAGGGTATTTTTTTTGAGATGACTTTTTTGCTGATATCGCAATATTCCACGGTGGCATTTACCTCGACGTATTCCTGCTTTGGAACCGATGCTGGATTGGGCGTGGTTGCGGCCGGCATGAGGGTGTAGGGCAAGACCGGATCATTGGTGAAATCTTCATCGTTATTGCATCGATGACCACCATCTCTTTATCTTCTTTTTTGATTACGCAAACGGAGACGATGCCATCGACCGGTTCTGTGGTATATCTTGATTTGAGATATTGAGAATAGGTCATGCCGGTATTAAAGTATGGGGAATCATCTTCCAGGATGGTTTGATACGCGTTCTGGTCTTTTAACGCGTAGTTCACAAAATACTGGCCCACTTGCATGGGCAGGTGAAAGGTTTTAACGATTTCAGCCTGTGGGGGGAATTTTTTGATTTCCTCTTTGACCGGATACATATAACTGCCTGAAGCGAGATCGCCGAAAAGGGATAATCCGAGGCTGTCCGGATTGGCATTTTTTAACTGGATTAGCGTCTGGTCGCTTTTCAGGATTGGGATTGCCGGTTGTGATTCAGTCGAGATAGGCCGGGCGTAGGCGGTGAGGTCGACCTTGAGCGGGAACTGCTGGTCGGGGGTGAGGAGGTATTTGTCATAGAGCGGGGAATAGGTTTTGACTTGTACGGTTTTGCCATCGGGGAGGAATTCCAGCCGGCGCAGGTAGGCTTCGCCGCCGAGCGTGCGCATCTGGTAATTGGCCAGCATCTGATGGACGGTGCGGCCAAGATCGTTGACATCGGCGCGATAGCCGGCGCCGTCGCCGAGCACATGGCCGTTAAAGACAAAGACGAAGTTGTGTTTTCGTACTAATTTGTCCCAGAGTTCCTGGCCGTCGTTGAGGGATCCGGGCGTGCGGGATTCATAAGGATTGTAACGCTGGGGATTGACTTTGTCGGTGTGATCGTATCGTAAATCATTATTGTTGAGATAGGCATGGGTGAACATGATCCCGAGGCGATCGGGGTAACGGGCCATGATTTGATTGGCCCAGGCGATGGTTTCATCCTGGGGGGCCCACTCCAGGGCCAGGGCGATCCAGTTATACCCGCCGGCCTGGAAAAGGTGATACGTGTTATCCATTTTGCCGGGGGTCATCGCGCCGCCGAAGGTGGGCCAGGATTGGTAGTGGTCGTAAGACAGGAATTCGTTCATGCGCGTTTCTCGGCTGGAGGCTACACCGTTGGGGCCGTAATCGTGGTTGCCGGGACAGAAGGCGTAGGGGACTTTGCCATCCATCAGGGACAAGGCCATGCGGGCGTTTTCCCATTCGCCGATGGTGTTGTTGTTGGTAATATCGCCCAACTGAAAGACGTAAGCGATGCGGTAGCGGTCATGATTCTGGGCGATCCAGGCGGTCTGGGCCAGAAAGACGCCGGGATAAGTACGCGAGTAGTGCTGGGTATCGGGCAGTAAAACAAAGGTCCATGAACCCTCGACATAGTCCAGGACTGCTTGAGGCGAGGGGGTGATGGTCAGCGGTTTGGTCTGGCGAAGGCGGACATTGAGGGCATGGGCAGCGAGGTTGCGGAAAAAGGCGGCCCGGATGGGTTTGATGGCCGAGTCGGGATCACCAAAGGTGCCGAAGCTGGTTTTATCCAGCGCCAGGGATGACAAAATGATACGGCCCCGGCCGCAGGCCCCTTCCATCAGGGCCGGAGACTGGGCATCTGGATCGCCAGCCACAATGACTTCAAAACCGGCCTGATCGACAAAGGCCTCCCAGATCGTTACGCGCTGATGAAACTGAAAGGTGTTATTTGGAAATGACAGGCTTTGGAGTAAGTGGCTTTTGGGTGTTAGAATATGGGCCTTGGCATAGTCGGGATCGGCCCGGCGGGCAGCAAGGGTTGAAGGCAGGAAGGGAGGGCTCTTTTCGGTCTGATCGGCCTGGACCATCTGGACCAGCAGGCGGCCTTTCTCGACATAATGATAAAGGTCGGCGGCATATTTTTTCATGTATTCGCGATAGGCGGGATTTTCGCTGACAAACGATCCCAGGAAAATCAGATCAACCGTCATTTCAAGGGGCGAGCGGTCCAGCGGGAGTTCGGCGACCTCGAAGCCGGCGTGAGCCAGTTGGCCGGCTGCACCTGATGAGCGGGTCCACTGGTCGGCGTATTCAAAGACATAAGCGGTTGGTTTTTCGTTCGAAGCGGCGGCAGAAATGGTCTGGGCGATGGCTAACAGGCAGATAACCGGGTATTGGTAGGATTTTTTCATGGTAAAGCCTCACTCCTGTCCAAAATTTATATTGATAATGCAATTAATCTTCCCAGATTTATGTTGATATTAGGGAGATGTCAATAAAATAATATTAACTGTTTGTTATAATACCATGCGTCAATGCGCCAAACTCTATTCATGGGCTGGATGCCCATGCTACTTATTCTGGAGGCTTATGATGAATCGTCGCACATTTTTAAAGAGTGCCGGAACCGGACTGGTTTTGTCTGCGATGCAGCCTGCTATGAGCCTGGGCGCTTCGGGTCAGGCGCGCCGGGTGGGATTGATCGGGTGCGGGTGGTATGGCAAAGCGGCCCTGCTACGTTTACTTCAGGTCGAACCGGCTGAAGTGGTGGCCCTTTGCGATGTGGACCGCAATATGCTTGAAGAAGCGGGGAAGATTGTCGCCTCGCGGCAGAAATCGGGCAAGACACCGGCCCTGTACGGCGATTATCGCCAGATGCTCAAAGATGAGAAGCTGGATATCGTTCAGGTCTCGACGCCGGATCACTGGCACGCGCTGGCTATGATCGCGGCGGTTAAGGCCGGGGCGGATGTCTATGTGGAAAAACCGATCAGTACCGATGTGGTTGAGGGACAGGCGATGGTGGCGGCGGCCCGCAAGTATGGCCGGGTGGTGCAGGTGAATACGCAGCGGCGCAGCACCCCTCACCTTATCGAGGCGCGTGACAAATTTATCAACACCGGGAAACTGGGTAAAATCGGACACGTGGAGATCTATTCCTATTATCATATGCGGGCCCGTGGCAATCCGCCAACGCAGACACCCCCGGCATATTTCGATTATGACATGTGGACCGGTCCGGCCCCCATGCGGCCGTACAATTCCCAGATTCATCCACGGCGCTGGCGGGCGTACATGGAGTACGGCAATGGGATTATGGGCGATATGTGTATCCATATGTTCGATATGATCCGCTGGATGCTCAACCTGGGCTGGCCGGGGACGATCAGTTCCAGCGGCGGTATCTATATCGATAAAGACAGCATTTCCAATATTACCGATACCCAGACCGCCACTTTCAACTATCCGGATCAGAATCTGTCGGTGGTCTGGCAGCATCGAACCTGGGGGCATGCGGTGGATCCGGATTATCCCTGGGGCGCGACGATCTATGGCGATCAGGGCACGCTCAAGCTCAGCGTGATGCGCTATGACTTTATTCCACGCGATGGCGGCGAAACGGTCCATCAAGATGTGACATACGAATTTGAACAATATCCCGAAGACAAAACGGAAAAGGACCTGGAACGGCATGTCGCGCCGGCCATGCGGGCCCACTGGAAGAATTTTCTGAAGGCTGTCGACAATCGCAGCAAACCGATTGCCGATATCGAACAGGGCTTTATCTCCAGCGCCTGCTGTATCCTGGCCAATGTATCGCAGCAAGTCCAACGCACCCTGGCGTGGGATCCCGGGGTTGGGGCTTTGATTGATGATAAGCGGGCCAACGCTCTGCTGGCACGGCCCTATCGGGAACCCTGGGTTCATCCTCATCCGGATACGGTTTAACTGGGCGAGTTCAGAGCCAGTTGTGACAGGATGGCCTGTAACTGCCGACGATGGATGGTATGATGGATCGCCGCCAGACCGTGCCAGGCACGGGCATTCATGGGGCCAAACCAGGGGTGATCGTGGGTCTGGGCGGACTTTAATGGACTCAGGCGGGTGAGCGTCGCCTGATAATCTGCTTGGGTTTGGCGATAGGAATCGACGATTTCCGGGCCGGTGGCGGGATCGGGCTTGACCTGTTCAATTTTGATTTGCTGCTCGAAGGGCCGGCCGGCGCATAACGACTCGATTACGGCCATCATGCCCTGGTCGACGATCACCAGATGATGCAACAACATGTATACGGACCATTGGCGGCTGCTGTCTTCGATCCCAAAGACCCGGCGTACCAGAACCGGTCGACAGCCTGTTTCACTATCGACGGTTTGCGCCAGTCGCAGGATCGTTTCACCCTCATGTTTGAATCGGGCATTCACCGCGCTCAATGGCATGAAGCGGCGATAACCCGCAAAAAACAGACGGGCCGGCAGGATCTCGAACCAGGGCAACCCGGCGCCGGGACGTTTGAGCATGGTATTACATGAACGTGACAAAGCAGTTTAACCTGAAAATATAAGTTTTTAAAAACAGGGAAGGTTGCCCTGGTTGATACAAGGTTTTATTTAGAGCACCTAACAAAATGAATTTTCTACTGCGACCGGCTGCAAAAGTCGTCATCTGCGTTCTCGAGGCCAATCATCCTCGACAACCCATAGAAGGGTTGCCTGCGGGTGCTTGACCCCTGCGGCCTTGCTGACCACTTTTTCGCCCGGTCTCGCTACAAAAAATCATTTTGTTAGGCACTCTTAATATAATTGGTATTTTCTAATCTTCATATTATTTCTGTTCCCAGCGAATGACTTCATAACGCTTTTTCTGGTATGAGCCATTCTCCTGAACCGTGCCCTGGCCGTCTTTCCAACTCAGTTTAATCCGGCTATACTGTCCTTTCTCGAAATCCCAGGTCACGCCATCGTCAGCATAGAGCGTAAACGCTTCGGGAGCATTTCCAAAGACCTTGACGGTTAGTTCAAACACCGTATCATCTGCCACATACTCTAGCGGCCGGGCAAAAGGTACGATTGAATTTTCCCTGACAAAAACCGGCACCTCGCCCGGTTCCAGAGTCACTTTGATTTCCTTTCCACCTTCCAGCCAGGTTTCGGCATTCAGATCGTACCAGCGACGCCCGGCAGGGAGATAGACCGTGCGCTGTTTATCCCTGCCTTTTAATGGGGCAACCAGCAGCGATTCGCCAAACATGAAGGCATCATCCACTTTTCGCAAATTCTTATCATCAGGGAAATCCATCAACAAGGCACGAAGCGGGGGAAGTCCTTTCAGGTAGTACTCATAATAGGCCGCATACAGATAGGGAATCAGACTCATACGCCGATTAATTATTTCAGCGAATGCCTCCGCCACACTTTTTTGATTCGCTTCATCCAGCAATTCATTACGCTCATTTTTTCCCCGGTCATATTGTGTCCATAATGGATTCGGAACAAACCAGGGATTCAGGCACATCTGATGGGCAAATGAAGACATGGCAACACGGTTCAGCAATTCATCCAGCGAACCGGCCTCACGCACTTCCGGCGACCATAACAAACCCGTGAAGGAGGCGTTAACGAGCTGACGGAGATACTCATTAAAACCATACGAATCACTATACAGAACAAACGGCAGCGGAGACGCCAAACCGCAGGTCGCCCGTACATCGCTCCAGGTACGAAGATTACGCGCCTTGAAAGCCCGCAAGATACTGCGCTGGTACAAAAATCCATACAACTGGGTCATCTGATCGCCATCGATACCCGAGCGGAATGTGGAACAATAGGGATAGTTAAACGGGGTGACATTATCGATAAACTCCCGATCACACTCATCGGCCTTGAAGCCCGTAATACCCCGATCGATGAATGTTTTTCCATGATAGTCGGAAAAGATATTGAAGGCCTTCGGATCGGCAAAATCAACCACCAAGCCGCCCCAGACCACAAAATCCCCACATTTATCCTTGAGTGGATCAAATATGGGAGAACTGGGATGGATGTAGGCATGCTCCCACAGATTGACGCGATAGCCCATATCGACCAGCTCATCAACAAAAACATCATGTTCAGGAAACCGTTCATCGGACCATTTAAGCGAACAGGAATAGGCATTGGTCTGCCATCCCGGTTCCAATCCGATCATATCACATGGGATTCCAAACTGGCGCAGCGATTTCGCAACCGCCATGACGGTATTCCTGTCCCCGCGGGTATAATTGCGATATTTCATCCCTAATCCCCACAAGGGAGGAACAACACCGCCGCCGGAAAACAAATTGTAACGCTGGACCGCTTCTTTCATGCCGGGCCCCGCAAAGAGGTAAACATCAACCCCGGTGGCGCCGGGCAAATCAAAAACGACTTCGGTTCGGCCAACGGCTGCCCGGGCGGCATAAAGTTCTTCCACCGAGGTTTTGATCGATGATTGATCTGAAGCGGATTCACCGGGCTGTTGTCTGGTTAAAGCCCCGGCAGGACTCAGACGGGCCACATGTACAAAAGGCACCCGGGCGGTATCCACATAAACCCCGTAGCCCCTGGTGCTGACATAGAAAGGAACGGGCCCATGGCTGCTGCCTGTCCGACCGACCGACTGGGCACTCACTGTCAGGAATTTTCGCAGGCCTTTCTGCTCAAAAGCGCCACTATCCAGCCCAAATCCGTAGATCTGGTCGGCCGGTTCATTGCATGGGATATAAACAACTGTCCGGGCCGGTTTGATCTGACATTGAATTTCCTCCAACGGAAACGGCAACTTACCCGGCGCCGGTAAACTTTTCAGTGAATCTGTGCGAATTGCCTTTTCGCGAAACTGGTCAGGCGTAAAAGATTCCGGCTGACCAAAACGTATCCGCCATACACCTGACGCCACCTGCTCAACCTGCCCGGCAGCGGCCTGGTATGACTGAAAACTCATTAAAAGAAAAACAAGACTGAAAAGAAGTCTACCTGACATAACTTTCTACATCCTTTCATTTTCAATGTAATCCCGTTTAATGATATGAAAAATTAGTAACCGTTCACACATTCTGACAGATTAACGATGGATATTTTATGTTGCTCCAATGAGCAATAATCGATTCATGGATAAAATCAAGGACATTCTGACGCTGTTTTTTGCAGGTTGCTATTGTTGTCCAGATGCGTTCGCACCAGCGCATGCCTGCCTGGCCGCGCGTTCCTTGCGTGATCCGTCGGTCAATCACCACGGTGCGAATTTGGCGCTCCGTGCCATTATTGGTGGGTTCGACAGCCGGCTCCGTCAAAAATCGGAAGTAATCGGTTGCAGCATTGCCCTTAAATCGTTTGGCCAGTTTCTGGGCCAGTTTGTGATTCGGCGGCCTTCGCATTTGCTTCAAAAAGCCGGTTTTGAGGCGCGCCATCGAACGCAACCAGCCCGGTGGCGTCAAGGCGTCTCGCCGATGCAGGGTGTCAAACAGTTTTTTGAGCCATGCCAGCAATTTTGTTCCCCAGCGAGACAGTGCGGGCACGCTATGCTCGGCCAGAAAACGAACGTCTCGAATCAAGTGAGCCATGCAATACTGAACACGAACACCAAACAACCGGGCATACTTGCGATAGGCGCCCCAGTAATCGGCCCCAATGATCCCGGCAAAGGTTTTACCAAGCATGGTTTCCAGCACGCCGCTGCCGCGCGACGGATCAATCTTAAACAAACTGTAGGCGCCGGTATCAAAACACCAGGTCCAATGCAGCTTGCCATTGTCATGATGGCCTGTCTCATCGATATTGACCTGCGGTTCGTTCGGCAATCGGTCGGCCAGTTCATCATACGATCGGCCCAAGGCGCTCGATCCCTTCTGAACCGCCTTGCCAAGCATGCCGCGAGAAACCTCCAGCTTCATCACCTGCTGGAAAAAACCCTGAATGGTGCTATACGACATATGGCAGGCGCCTTTCAAATAGGACACCAACGCCGTCAGGTCCGCACCCAGCAATCCCCCTTTACGAATCTCGTTCGGCAAGGGGGTGATCTGGACCTTTCCTGTCACAGGGTTTCGGTACTTTCTGGCTCGATGCTCAATCACCTGGTACATTTTCTCCGGCAATCCGATTTGTTGAATGACAAACCAGGCATCCAGAGGCTTAAGGCCCACGGCGTCTTTGTCTGCCAACTCGTATTCAAATGTGTGGTCAACTTCTTCAAACGGTTGACGCGAAAACTTTTTATGCCCATGCTGGCCACCCCGGTTGCGTTTTTTGCGACTAGCCTTAGCGGAAGGCCTCTTGGGTTTGACAATATCACTTGAGGGCGGCTTGGACGAATTGCTCGAATCTTTCTTGAGCCGAGCAATTTCTTCTTTGAGCTGCCTTACTTCTTCGCGTAAGGAAGCGACCTCTTGGAGCAGCTGCGCTATAACAATATCTTTGTCATCCATAACTTTTGGTATAACAGATGGTTGTGCAGGGCGCAATCTTTTTTCTTGTTATTTTTAAAAAAAGTGTGAATTGTTACAAAAATTAAAAGGGAACCTCCAACCCTTCATTCAGGGCTGCAATAGTCAACCACAAGGGATTAGCAATGATCTCTCCTGCACGCCAGCATTCAGTTTGAGGCGCTTACCCGGACGGTGATATCCGCCTCGATCACCGGATCAACCAGAGTAATAGCGATCCGGGTGGGTTTACTGCGGGTGCGGAAATTTTCTTCAATGGTTTCCGTTGAGAGTTTAAAGGGCTGGGGCGATTCGATGGTGACATAAACGGTTTCTTTATCGACGGTAATCTCAAGGCGATTGCCTGAGAGCTTTTTGACGCTGCCGAAGGTAACCAATGCGGTTTCGAAAGGCTCGGGTTGCGAGAACGCGGCCTGATCCTGGATGGCAAACGAACCGGGATTGGAACGGTGATAGGTGAATTGCCGGGTCAGCGTTTTCAGCGATGGAACATTGTAGGCAGATTTGATATTAAAGAGGATGGTTTCAGAGACCGGGCCGGATTGATAATCGAGCACGACCCCGCGGGCACTGGAACCGGTTTTCTGTAACTGGCCGGCGACGCGGGGCACCGGATGGCCGTAGGAATTGAGCGCCTTGCTGTCGTATCGGTGTGAACTGAACGTGCGGGAGGTATAGATTTCGGAGCCGGGATCGGCCAGCATGAGCGTGTCGTTGCTAGTGAGCAGCCAGGAACCGACATCGTTGTGATTATGGTGTTCATCATTATTGCCGCCTTTGAGGGCGGCGGCCAGTCTGGTCTGGTTCGCCTCGGGACCAGGCCGGAGTATTAAAATGCCTGATGACTCAAACCAGGTCCGCAAAGGCAAACCCTGGTAATCCGAAGTCTGGGCCGGATTCGTTGGCCAGGGCCAGGGATCAAACGCGAATAATAAAAACGCGGGCAAATCCCGTCGATTGGGAGCCGGGGCCTGTTTGATTCCCATGGGAACTCCCAGACGGTTCTGGAGATAATAACGCCACAGAGTATCGGGGCATGAGCCAATCGAACAATCGGAAAATGCCGGGCAGATCGATGGCGTAATAAAAATATCCCGGCCATAAAGCGCGGCGCTGCGGGCGCGATCCGATTGAAATAAATTGATCTGGCCCTGGGTGGCCTGCAGGAGGGTTTCGGCCAGAATGATGAAATGGCCGTAGCCATAATTCCAATAGCCCACTCCTTCGGTGCAATAGCCATCGGCGCCGAAGCCTTTGAGAAAATTTCTGATATAATATTCGGCCGTGGCGACGAAAAAGGCGCGGTCCTGCGGCTGGTCCAGCAGGGTGAGCGCCGTACCGGTGACATTGGCCAGGCACACGGCGTTCCAGTTGTTGGTCGTGGTAAACCACCATTGCGGTTTGAGCCGGCCTTCGATTTCATCACGCATGGGGTTCAGAATACGACGCATAACCTGGTCATGGATGAGCCGGCGCGTTTCAGGGGCCAGCTTATCTGACAGCAGATATTCACAGCAGGCCAGCGTCCAGCCGATGCGGGAACTGCCCAGATCGACAATCTGCAGTTTGCCATTAAAACCATCCAGATTCCGGTCATGGGCGGGCATAGTCCAGCAGCGGAGGTTACATATGGCCTGGACATATTTATCGATAGCGGGCAGGAAGCGGCCCTGGTACTCAACACATTCCGCCAGGACCAGCGAAACCAGGCGAGTCTGGATATCGGAATAGGGACGTTCATAGTTAGCGCGATTGCCATTGCGGCTGAATTCCAGAAAGAGGTCATCGGGCAGAACCGGAGGTTCGGCATTCATGGCCCGGCGGGCCTCGGCCAGAATCGCGTCGGCATAATCGGCTTTGGCGATAGCCAGCCAGGCTTCGCTGCGCGTGGCGGGTTGGCCGGGCCCGGCGGGTTTCGGCGGCAACATATTGGCAATCTGCTGTTGACGTTCAGAGGAAAAGGGTGTTTCAGCCTGAATCCCTGATATAAACTGGCAACAAACCAAAACCGAGATCAGAAACGCGAATGATTTTTTCATGACGAAACCTTGTTAATGCGGATCCATAAAAAAAGGCACGATATACTGTATCGTGCCCGTTATGCTATCGATGGTCAAAGGGAAAATTAAGCGATGGAATTACAGATCACCACCCCGACGCTTTCATCCTTTTTGAGTTCCACTTCGTTTTGCGGCGGTTGTTCCGGTTTTTTTTCTTCAATGGCAGCGGGCCGGGTCATATTGTTGTAAATATTCTGACGGCTCTCCTGCCAGTATTTCAATTCATAATGAAGATTGTCATCGACAACCACCTCGGGTTTTTCCGGAGGATTCTGGACAATCGTTTCCACTTTGGGAGATTGATTTTTCTGGCCCGCCAGATTCAGCTGATATAAGACCGCTCCCAATATCACAATCAGGCAGGCGGCGGCAGCAACCATCCGGAACAAGCGGATATGGGCGATACGACGCCGTGTCAGCTTATGGACCATTTCGCTTTCGATACGGGTGAAGAGGCCGTCGGGCACCTGACCATTATCCATCCGATTCCAGATCCGGTCGGCAGATTCGATATCATTCTTTATTTCGCGGGCCTCGTCTGGCTCGATTTTCAACTCATTCAAAATTTTTTGTAATTCGTTTTCAGGTTTCATCTTCAATCATACCTCTCAACTTCTTTAATGCTCTATGCACCTTTGCAAGCGCCGTTCCTAAGGGGACATTAAAATGCTCAGCGATTTCCTTAAAACTCAACTGGCCGTAATGCCGCATAATTACCATTTCGCGTTCGTTCTGGGAAAGCTTCTTCAGGGCAACCTGGAGTTTATCGGCCATTTCACTGCCGATAACGGTTTCAACCGGATCGCCCGTTTCCGCGATCAGCGTATCTTCGAAGTCGAAATCATCTTCTCCGGAACTCTGAAAGACCGTCATTCGACTGCGTTTGCGGGCATGATCACGGGCCAGATTGGCCGCAACGCGAAACAGCCAGCTTTCAAACCGGCCATCGTGTTTGTATCTTTCTATTTTTTCAATGAGCCGAACGAACAGATCCTGAAGCAGATCCTCTGCCTCCTGGGTCGAGCCGCTGAGCCGGACGTAAAACCAGTACACTCGCTGGCCATACTGCTCTAAAAGCCAAGTAAACGCTGACCGGTCGCCTTGTTGGCAGCGGGCCAGCATCTCCTCAAGCACATCGGCTTTTTTATGTTCATCCTTCATAATGTAAACGGAAAATGGTAACGCATTATTACTTTATTTGCAATTTTTTATCCAATTACCGATTTTTTTCACTTAAATTCTCGGTTTTTACATAAGTTTTGCATCGGGTCACAGAGAAAAGTTTACATCCTATAAGATATTGATTAAAAAGTAGTTACGAAATATAACGCTTCAACTTATTCGACATTGCCAATAAATGGCAACAAAATCAAAAGCATCCTATCTATTTATAGACAAATAAGTTAATTAAAATTAATTCTTCTCCTGCTGAAAAGACCTTAAAAACCACTTGAAAATAATCGATCACCCGATATAATGGCCTTTCTTTATAGAATTTGAAGATTCAAGGAGATTAACGATATGGCACGTGAATGTTTCTTTACCGGCAAAAAGACCCGTTTTGGCCGCAGTATAGCACGACGCGGTAAAGCGAAGTATCTGGGTGGTGTAGGCCGCAAGGTAACTGGTATTACCAAGCGGAAGTTCAAACCCAATATCCAGAAGGTTCGCGCCCTGGTTGATGGCAAGATTGTCCGCATTCGAGTGTCTACTAAAGCAATTCGCGACGGTCTGGTAGTCAAACCGCCCAAACGCGACTGGCAGCCACAGGAATCTGCTTAAACTCCTGAATGAATTAATATCCGAATTTTATAACGAGACCAACAGGTCTCGTTTTTTTATGCCTATAAACCGGGCAGGATGCCTGTGTAACAGGCAACATTTTCTGGTAATGGCAGTGCTATCCGGGTAAAATAGTTGCCTATTAACGAATCCGGCCAGCAGTGAGGATTATATGATGTCAGAACTGATCGTGCCTTTAATTTTATTATTGGGTGGAATCCTGTTTTTTATTCTGGAGCTATTCCTGCCGTCCGGCGGGATATTAGGATTACTGTCGGCAGGGATGATCGTTGGATCGGTCTGGCAGGCTTTTGAGGCCAGTGAGCAACTGGGGCTGTTTTTCCTGCTGGCTACTCTTGTCATTGTCCCCATCGCATTGGTACTGGGATTGACGATCATGCCCAAAACCCCGCTGGTCAGGCGGATGATTCTGGGCAATGTTCCTGAGCAAACCCCCGCGACCACCGGGAAGCCCGGCGTCGACGCGCTGGAACTGGAAAATCTGGTTGGACAGACGGGAAAAGCGCTCAGCGACCTGAGACCCTCGGGCGTCGCGTTGCTGGAAGGCCGGCGACTCAGCGTGGTTTCCCGGGAATTTATCAGTTCGGGCAGTGAAATCATTGTCAGCCGGATTGAAGGGAATAATATTATTGTTAAATCGACCCCGAAACATGAGGAATCCTGAAAGACGGGTTGTTGAACAGTCCGTATCGCCCCCCTATCGCAATTCCGTTTCTAACGCAATTCTTTTGCCAGGCAGGACGGTTTCTTTTATAGTAATGGCATGATTGATCTGTTCATTCAAGGGACTATCGGCTTATTAGCCGGTCTGCTGGGCGGCCTGCTGGGCGTGGGCGGTTCGACCATTATTATTCCGGCATTTATCCTGTATCTGAGCCAGACCCCCGAGGGCTATCGTGGTGAGGATCAGCACAAATTGCAGGCGGCGGCGATGATCTGCAATGTATTTATCGCCGGTTCCTCGATTCTGAGCCATGTTCGGGCCAAAGCGGTTATCGGGCCGGTGGCCTGGCGTTTGATTGTTTCGGCGATCATCGGGATTCTGGGTGGGGTTTCATTGAGTAACAGTTTTTTGTTCGCGCGTGAAAATGGCCGGTATCTGGCCATGGGATTAGCGGGATTCCTGGGTTATGTCGCGTTATACAATCTCTGGAAATACCGGGCCGATCTGACCTGCAAAAACGCATTTCATCCTGAGGAAGACATCCCGCTCTATCCGCTACGAACTTTACTGGTGGGAGGCGCGATGGGATTTGTGGCCGGCCTGCTGGGTATTGGCGGGGGCGCGTTATGCGTGCCGGCGCAATTGATGTTTTTGCGGATACCACTCCGGCGCGCGATCGCCAATTCCGCATTAACGATTGTTTGTGTTTCGGGATTTGGGGCTTTTTATAAAAACGCGACACTTCCCATGCATGGCTTTGCCGTGTCCGAATCGATCAGGCTGGCCATTGCCATCATTCCAACCGCCATGATCGGCAGTTATATCGGGGGACGATTAACTCATACCCTGCCGCGTAATGTGCTGCGCATCGCGTTTATTTTATTTACTATTACGGTCGCGCTGTTGACCTTAAGCAAGGCGCTGGGAGCGAAATGAACTCAACCGGCAAAATCTTTTTCGCCGAAAACATCGGCAGTGAAAACCAGCACATCCGTTTCAGGATCGCGCCAGGCATCGTAAGCCAGGCCGGCTTTATGGGCACAGCAGTTTCCTAAAAATTCTTCTTTGCTCCAGCCGGTTTCGGTGGCGACCTGCGGCAGGAAACAGCCCCCCCGCCAGCCGTGTTTGATATAGATGCCGTGTTTGCCCAATTCGATGTTGAGAGGATCGTCAATCTTCGTTAATGGCGACAACACAGAAATCTCAATATCAATTTGCGCCAGTTCTTTCGGCCGGACAGGATTAGCCTGAAAGCGACTGTCCCGGGTCGTAGCGGCCGCCATTTCGCCAATCATCTCCAGTAATGAGCCCCGGGCCTCGAAAACGCCAATACAACCGCGCAGCTGACCATGGTTATGCATCGTCACAAAACAACCGCGCGGCTCGTTAAAGAGGGGGTCCTCTGATTCAAACTGGCTGACCGGGCGTCTTTCGACGGTTGCTTTGATCACCTTTCTGGCAACTTGTAACAGTGTGCGTTTTTGTTTTTCGGTCATGACGAAGCTCCTTCTTTAACGAAACGGATTCAACGTTAATGAATTAATTTAATCGCAGCAAAACCGGCTATCAGCAGGGCCATAAAGGCCAGGCACAGCCAATTAAAATATTTATCAATGAATGGTTTAATCGTTTCGCCATAACGGCCAAACAGGCCGGCAACCAGAAAGAAACGAGCTGACCGGCTGACCGAGGACGCGATAAAAAAGCCAATGAAATTGATCTTGGCTACACCGGCGGTAATGGTACAGACTTTGTAGGGTAAAGGGGTAAATCCACATAGAAAAACAATCCAGAAATCGTATTTATCATACCAGCTCTGGAATTTATCGAAGTTTTCCGGCGTGATCTTGGCCCAGGCCATATGAGTAAACACCCACTCGCCGATACTGGCCCAAAGAAAGACTCCGATCAGATATCCCAAGACGCCACCGATGACGCTGGCGATGGAACAATTGAGCGCGAACTGAAACCATTTTTTGCGATTGCCGAGGGTGAGCGGGGCGAGCAGGACATCGGGGGGTACGGGAAAGAAGGAGGATTCGGCCAGAGAGAGGATGAATAGCGCCCAGTTGCCGTATGGGGTATTGGCCCAATGCAGCACCCAGTCGTATAAGCGGCGGTGGAAATGCCACCAGGTAACGGGCCGGGGCGTCGATACGGCAGCCGGGGACGCATCGCAACCACAATGGCAGGAACAGCTACTGAGCCGGTCAGAAACACGATTATTTTCAGTGGAGTCGGTCATTATTTTCCTTTATCAACAGAGGCATTCCATACAACAGACATTATAAGTGGGCACTTGATATTTTCAATAGAAACCAGGGTATTAATGAGTATCGGCACCTGGAGTATTCCAATCGATAATCGAACCATTATTTTAAACCATGAAGACTTTGCGAAATCGAAAACCATGCCTTATTTTCCCGACGAAACCCCTCATGCGGATATTTTTCATTAACATCATTACTATCAATCAGTTACATTCTACTTCTTCAAATCTTATTTAAAGGATATACGATATTCCGGGGTGGTATCAGGATTTACTCAACAAATTGGAAATCATCGGTTATGATAGTGGCGATATGCTGCAAGTTCATCTGGCTGTATTGTTATTTGGATTGGCCGGACTCTTTGGCAAGGGACTGGCCCTGTCCCCGTTGCTGATAGTCTGGGGACGCGCTTTTTTTGCCACATTAGCGCTATGCGGATTACGGTTGATTCGCCGGAATGGAGAGATCCGTAAAACCGGATCCGGAAAGAAGCTGTTTATTGCCATTACCATAGCCGGTCTGGTCCTGGCCATTCACTGGATCGCCTTTTTTCAGGCTATTCAGGTGTCAACCGTCGCCATTGGATTACTTGGATTTTCAACGTTTCCGGTTTTTGTCACCCTGCTGGAACCGGTCATTTTTAATGAGCGATTACGTCAATTTGATTTATTTACTGCGGGAATGATTCTGGCCGGTTTGCTTATACTCACCCCTTCGATCGATCCGCAGAACATCATTGTTCAAGGCGTCCTGTGGGGTATTCTATCCGGGGCCACCTTTGCACTGCTATCCATTATGAATCGAAAACTGGTAGCTAGCCAATCCGCCATGTCGATCGCCATGTATGAAAACCTGATCGCATCGATGGTATTAACACCCCTCATCGGGAGCCGCCTGACGGAAATCTCCATTTCCGATTGGGCCTGGCTATTCATTCTGGGGGTTTTATGCACCGGGCTATCCCATGCCCTGTTTATTGCGGGTCTGAAACACATGAAAACCCAGCTGGCCGGTTTAATTGTTGCCCTGGAGCCGGTATACGGTATTATATTCGCATTACTGATTTTTCACGAAATTCCTTCGTTAAGGACAATTATTGGCGGCGGGGTGATTATTGCGGCCATCCTGTTAGCCTCAACTCACAGCAGAATTGACACATCAAAGTTACGATCCGAAAAAAGTATACCCAATGGGTATGAAAATTCCTGAACGCTCGCAAGATCAGTGTTGCTGATATCACGGCCCAGCGGGCATTTTTAATTGTAAGCAGTATATCACAGGAGATGTCTCATGATTTTGACCAAAATCCCTTTTACCCGGAAGAAAAAATACGCGAGCAAAACCGGATTGCCGCCGGGTACCCTGGTTCATGTCGGAGAAAAACGGATCGAATCGATTCGAATTACACTATTCCGGTACAATAACGATCACTTGCTGGAAGAGCGGCTGCAAGTCATCGAAGAAGCTTTGACCCAGCATGAACCCAGCATGATCACCTGGCTGAATATTGACGGTCTGCATGATATCAGCGTGGTCGAGAAAGTGGGAACCAAATATAAACTCCATCCCCTGATATTGGAAGATATTCTCAACACCTCGCAACCACCCAAGTGTGAAGATTATGAGCAATATTTATTCATTGTCTTAAAAATGCTGACCTGGGATGACCAGAAAGACCATGTTCATTCAGAACACATCAGCCTGGTGCTGGGCCCGGATTATGTGATTTCGTTTCAGGAAGAGCCCGGCGATGTCTTCGAAATGATTCGTGAGCGAATTCGTACCGGAAAAGGGCGGATCCGAAAAATGTCGGGTGATTACCTGGTGTATGCCCTGATCGACGCGATCGTCGATTATTACTTTGTTATTCTGGACAGACTGGGGGAAAAAATAGAAACTCTGGAAGAAGAACTGACCGAACATCCGGAAGATCGTTTATTACACCGCATCCATGGCCTGAAACGGGAATTAATCAGTTTGAAAAAAAGCATCTGGCCCCTGCGGGAAATGATCAACAGCCTGATCAAAACCGACTCGGAACTGATAAATGACAGCAGTCATCCCTATTTGCGCGATCTTTACGACCATTCCATTCAGGTGATCGAAACCACGGAGAGTTATCGCGATATCGTATCGGGGCTGCTTGACCTGTATATGTCCACCATCAGCAATCGCATGAATAATGTGATGAAGGTGCTGACAATCATCGCGACCATTTTCATCCCTTTAACTTTTATCGCCGGTGTTTACGGTATGAATTTCGATCATATGCCGGAGCTGCACTGGAAATGGGGCTATCTGGCGGTCTGGATCGCCATGCTGTCCGCCGGAGGTTTGATGATCTGGCTTTTCAAGAAAAACAAATGGCTTTAAATGCCCGCTTCAAGCCGTTTCAACCGGGGTGTCAGAATAAACCCCAGCATGAGCCGATAGCGGTAATTCGATGTAAAATACGCTGCCGGGATTATTGGATTCCACCCAGATACGGCCATGATGCAGTTCAACAATGCGGCGCGCCATGGTCAAGCCAATACCGGTCCCCAACGACCGGACATCCAGTTTTTCAAACAACCGGAAAATGCGTTCCCGATAAACCTCAGGAATGCCTATTCCATTATCACCCACTGTAATCAGCACGCGTTCATCCAGAATTTCGCATCCGATATGAATGGCTGGATTCTGCTGTTCTCCCATAAATTTGATGGCATTTTCGATCAGATTGTCGAACAGAAGAGACAATACCCTGACGTTTCCCTGAATAACCGGGAGATTGTCATCGACAAGCAATTGAATACCCCGCGCGTTGATTTGAGCATGACAACGGTCAATCGTATTACGCATCAATTTTTCCAGATTAACCCTTTCGAAAGTTATTTCCATCTGGCCGATTTCCGTCAGATGCAACAGATCCTGCAGCAGGTCGTTTATCTGATGAGACGACCGGCGGATATGCTCCATACTGACAGCAGCCTGTTCCAGATCCCCTTCCGCCAGATTCTTTTCCAGGAATCCAACAAATCCTTCAATGGTAACCAGAGGAGTTTTCAAGTCATGCGAAATGGAATAAGCATACTGCTCCAGCTGCCGGTTACGAGCTTCCAGGTCGCTAATCAAACGTTCCCGTTCCTGACCGGCCATGACCCGTTCGGTAATATCCTGTACGGCACCGGTTAACCTCTGTTCATTCTGATTATCGTCAAGAAGCCGACTGGTTAAATGCAAAATTCGAATTTCCGAATTTTTTTGATTAACAATCCGAAATTCCAATTCATCCGCAACTTGATCAAGGCTGTCTTTGAAATGTTGCCGGACCAGGTGCTGATCCTCACAGAGGACATGGTCAATGAAATCCTCCAGTGAAATGACATGATTGCCAAGAGATTTATCCCCCAGTATATCCGCAAAAATATCAGAAATCATGAACTCATCACGCGTTTTATCATAACGCCAATTTCCCAGGCGCGCAATGTTTTGAGCGACCAGCAGAGAATGACGGCTCTCCAGTAATTCCCGGGATTTATCCTGAACTGATGAGGCTAATTTGAAATTGAGCAGGGCCAGAACACCCAGGGTCAATACGACACCAATGGTACCAATTAAAAACAGTTGTGAAGCCTTTAAATCGCTGGCCAAAGGCGATTCAATGGTTTCAACGGCGATGATATCACCTACTTTTAAGCCATATCCGCCGGTCCAGTTATAGGCCTGGCGTAATTCAATGGGGGTATCTTCCGGGCGGCCATGACATTTTAAACAGGCCGGTTTGACTTCAAGAAAAGGCTGGGCATAAAGCAGATAATGATTGCCGCTATCATGAACTATTTGATGAAAACTTTTTTTAGAGCGATCCTGATTAAACATGCGGATCAATTCCGCTTCACGCTCACTGGCTTGATTGACGGAATTTCGAGGATTTTCCGAGGCGATCCGATAGGTTACGGGGGGCAATCCTGCCATTTTACGCTGTTCATTGAATAATTGAAACATATGGCGCGCGATATAAGAAGAAGATAACATTTCCGGCGCGTAAAACTCTTTGGGAAGCCGACCCGATTCTTTCAGTTCGTACATGACCGGATGCATGCATTTCTGGACGTAATGATGTAACGCGACCGATTCATAGAGAACGCTTTCGACTCTTTTTTCCGCCTGCACAATAATATACTGCTGAAACAATAAATACGACAGTCCCCCCATCACTAAAACGAACAGCAGAAACGCGGGCAACAGAACCCTTTTCATATCGATTTTGGATCGGGTAACCATGATCAATACCAGAACCCCTTTTCAAATTGCACATTATTTAACGTTTTTTAACATATCGGCAATTGATAATGATTGAATTACCCGTTAATGATCCGTCTGTCAATAAGAATTTTAACCGGAGAAAGCGGTTGTTATCACATTTAATAACCAAATTCTTATCGGACAACCGAATCTGATTGACTCGAAACCCTCATCAGGTATAGACTGACAGACTATTGTATGAAATATTATCGCCCATTGAGGAGATCGCCCAGGATGGATAAAGATAAAACTGCCGAACTGACTGCTGCTATTTTAACCTTATCCCAGGGAGTGGATGCCATTTATGAAGTGTTGCGCCGGCAACTCAGCTATGAAGCGGAGATGAGTGAAAATAAGATTTTAGAACGGTTTATTCCCAAAATGATGCCGGGTTCCGATCAGCGATATACGATGTGGAAAAAACACATCCTCGACGATGCGCCCATCGAAGAATATAAGATCAGAGAAGAGGAATTCTAAATCGATCCGGTGTGAGAAAAACCGGTGGCATCACAGCCAGATATTGGGCGATACGACCCGCCGCAAGGAATCCATCCCCCAGCGAAACAGGGTATAATAGCCACAATGGATTCGAGCCCGTCCGGACAGATAGGGTTTGACGCTATCCGGCATGGAATCCCGATCCAGATTAATGGTCACTTCATAGACCGCTTCCATGGGCCGTTCCTGTTTGGCGCCGGCATCATATTCGGTCAGGATTTCGCCGCCCACCTTGTTGCTGAGGCCAGTTTTTCGCCAAATTCCCCCATATTCAATTCCCGGGTGGTGGCCGCGGGGCCGTTAATCTGCCCGGCAAAAGGTCGGCCGGCATAGGCGTACAGCATTAATTCGGCGGTGGTCTGAAGCGAACCCTCTTTTTGCGGGATGCGCGCCAGCATTTTTTCGGGCACCCACACCCGGGCAGTCAGAGTGTCGCTATCCGCCAGCAGCGCCAGCGGTGTGCCGACATGGACGTACCCCCCCTGCAACTTTTTCATATCCAGGTCGGAGGTGAGAATTTCGCCCGCAAAGGGCGCGTTTATCGAAAGGGCCGCCTGCTGTTCGGTCAGACGGGTCAACTGACGTTGAAGCATATCCAGCCGTTCGGAAGTCTGGGTGACGCGGTCCTGCAGACTGCGGCTGGTGAAATCCGCCAGATCGATTTCGTCTGCTCGATCTGGGCACGGGCGACTTCGATCTGGCAAAGCAGTTCATTATTGGTCAACCGGGCGACCGGCTCGCCCAGAGTGACTTTGACGCCTTCAACAATCTGCGGGTCCCAATCCAATACTCCGGGCACTTCACTGCGCAACCAGGCCATCTGGGCCGGTTCGAGAATAAAATTCAGGGTAACGTGTTGAGGCAGCGGACAGAATAATGCGAGACCCATTCCAACGATCAGGATGGCCAGGATTGTCAAAAGACGGGTATTGCTGACGCCCAGGCTATAACGTTGCATGACCAATTTTCGGCCTCCCATAAAAACAGGTATAAACAGCATGGAAACCAGGCTGACCATCACCAGCAACCGGCCCAGAACGAGAAGATGAGCGCGCTCAAACAAGCGATAAACACTAAAAGAAATCGTGATGACCAGGAACCAGCGATAGATTGCCGCACAGACGGCATACATGGGAAAGACGAATTTAAACTTATGCTCTTCGGGCAACTCGCTGGTCTGGCCACCCAGGATATAACGGATAAAAAGATAATTCATTAGCCGCGACGCGCGCTGACGCAGATTAGGGACTTCCATTAAATCCATAATCATATAGTAACCATCGAAACGCATGAGCGGATTGGCGTTGAATAAAATAGTCGACAAGGAACACAAAACGGCAATATTAAAGGAGAAGGCATGAATAAAACCGGGCGGTTCGGTAAAAGCCCAGACGATCGCCGCGATGGCCGCCAGCATCACTTCGGTCATAATACCCGCCGCAGTAGTCATAATCCGGTATATTTTTTTTTCGAAAGTCCAGGAATCAGTCACGTTGCAATATAAAAACGGGGCCAGCACCAGGAACATAAATCCAATTTCATGGACCTCGCCGCCGAAATTCTTGCAGGTGAAACCATGGCCGAACTCGTGGATTACTTTAATCAGCCAGTAGGCGGCGATGATGATGGGAAGATTCAAAAGCGTAAAGAACTGCTCCTTGAACATATAAACAAAATCGGGCCAGCGCCGAATAACCAGCATCATCGCCACCGCGATCATAACCAGATAAAACAAAAAGAAACCGCGCGTCCAGAAAAGCGGATATAAGGCAGGATGCGAGTCAGGGCTTTGTCGGGATCGTAAACCGGAATTCTGAAAAACAATAAATTGACCAGCTGGGCGTAGAATTTTTTGTATTTGATCTTTCGCGAGGTGCGATAAAACAGTTCATCGCGGTCGGGATGCGGGTTCAGCAGTAAGTTTTTGGCCATTAATGAGCTGACAAACTGACCAACCTCCTGGTTGGTCAGGTAATCGCCGTGAAATTCATCATAATGCGCCTGCTTCAACTGGCCCAGGGTCATTCCTTTGCCATTTGCGAGATGATAAAATGCTCTTCGCGGCTGAATCGGTAATAGCGCAGGGCAATTGGATCCTTGTACACCCAATAGGGCTGCCCGTCGTAAACCTGTCGGGTAATCTCCAGTTCCGAACGTACCCCGGGCAAGGTCTGTTCATCGGGTGTTTTGTTATTTTGATTCTGGTTCTGGTCTGCCATTTATGAAACAATACTGTGAAATTATTTATCCAAATCCATCCGTGCGGATCAGTCATTATCGTTGGAAGCAATATTGTCCAGTTCGACCCGGGCGCGCATTCCGGGACGATATTTGAACGGGTAGGAGCCGGCGGGTTGATCTTTCATATCCACCGCGGGATTATCAAATTCGACTTCGACATGGAACTGGCTGGTCGGCCCGTTGATGGTCGGGCTGATAAAGACAATTTCGGCTTTCAGGGGTTCCGGACCGGCGCCTTCGATGTAAACACGGGCTTTTCCGCCCATCCGGACTTTGTTGATATCCTGAACAGCCAGCAGGACATCAATACGTAATTTATCCACCTTCATCATGGCGATGAGCGGCTGGCCGGGCGCCACCATTTCGCCAGTTTCGACCCGTTTAACGACACGGTCTTTCATGCTCTTGATACTGGCGAAGGGAACCAGAACGCCTTCAACCGGCGCGATGATCCGATGTTTTTTCAACTCCTGCTGACGCTGCTCGATAGAGATTTTGAGAATTTCCAATTCTAACGTGGCGTTTTTCACACCCAGTTCGGTCAAATCGAACGTCTGCTGGGCCTGTTTGAGTTCTTTGGAAGAGCCAACGCGGACTCGCCGATCATTTTTTCATAGAGCTCTTTGACAATATTCAGATTATCGCGGGCGTATTCCAGTTTGATTCTGGCATCATCCATCACGGTCGACAGGTCGCGTCGGGCTTCGAGGGCCTTTAATTCCAGTTCCGTTGTTCCACTGTCCAGTTGAATCAAGGTTTCGCCGGCGGCGACGTAATCCTGGGGTTCACCATTCACAGCCATAATCAGGCCGGTAATTTCTGAACCGAGCACAATTTCTTTCTGAGGCTGGAGGAACAGGGAATAGGCTGAGAACGGGCCGAGGAGGATTGAGCCGGCAACAGGCTGAACGGCGACAGAATGAAGAGTGTGATCGCCGTGAGCAACGCCAGTCTGATAGAACGATTTTTGTCTAGATTCATGATGATAACCCTTTCGATTAAAATGTGCTCACCCGCACATAATCGGTGAATTCGTGAGTCAGGATATAAAACAGGGAGCGATTTTGACACTGGATCACCGCATTGCCTTCCAATCCCAGCCTGGGTTCGATCTG
>CAXXFK010000017.1:0-48713 GCA_963663965.2 Sedimentisphaerales bacterium | reverse complement strand
TAACGGGTTTTTGTCTATATTACTGGTTGATTGACAGCCAGATAGATGCACTTCTCAAGTAGAAAAAGACTTATCCATAACTTATAGTGTCACTTAGTTATAACTTAGAATTGAGCGTTGTAACGTATTGCAAAAAAAGAAGTTGTGTTGACTTTGGTTGTTTTGGTGTCATAATTCCAACGAATATTGTGAATCGACATTTATCAGAATGAAAAATAGGCACGTTATTGATCAGAAAACGATTTGTCATGAAAAACAAAAAAGGAACTAATCTTATCCCGATACTCATCACGGCCAATGAAGCGGCGGCGATGATGGGAATTTCTATCCGGCATTTTCATAATCTGCGGCCACAACTTGAGGCCGGCGGATTGAAGAGTCTGCGTATTGGATCTGGTCAGAGGCGGTGTCGGCGGGTTTATTGCCGGACCTCATTGGAAAAATTAATCAGGAAAGCGGTCGAACGCGGACGGCTCCCTGGTTGTGAGTAATAAATTCAATATAACCCTTTTAAATGAAAGGAATCTTATGACACCTAACACACACTGTTTCGATGCAATCAGAATTCTTAACTGGGAAAAATGGTATGAGGTCAATTCAAGCGGCAGGCCATGGCAGTTGGGTCAGCGATTGAGGCAGGAACCATTGAGGTATTGCCGGGAACCCGATCGGGTAACTACCCGTTTTTACTACAATGCGATCAGTTTATTGCGAGATCGCTGTGGTTCTGGATTGGAACATGCCGCGGCAGAGGGGATTTATGGCCGCATGAGGAGTATCGCTAGTGGCCATCGAGAAGATGCCGCAGCCAAAGAACCACAACGGCGAGGCTGGGTTATCAGCGAGAACAGTGATGCCTATACGCTGGAGATGGCTTCTCAGGAATGGGGTATGAGTGAAACTGACATTGCGCGGTTATGGAAAGTATTACTGGAGGTCAAATTGATTGCGGTTGAATCCTGTGGGTGGGCCCAAACTGGTGATGTCCAGTTACTTGAACATATCCACTCCTATGCTTCAGGTTTGAATGCAATTGCTGCTGAACACAAGCCATTATCGGTGATCCAATTGGATACTTTTGAAAATCCGATGGAATCAGTCACGGATACTAATGTTAATGAAGATACCAGATGTGCTGATCTGCCAATGCCTGAGTCGGGGGTGTCCGAATCTCATATAGTTGGAGTCGTATCTGACTTTTATGATAAAATGCGTTCCCGGTTTGATTTGGGCGAGGTCGATCCTGAAAGTGCCTCTCCCCGATTGATATTGGAGGATGTCAGTCAGAAGCCGTTACATGCGAAGATGCAAATCATCGACCGGGCTTATCTCTGGTGTGAGAAGCTCGTTCCCAGTATCAGGCCGTCGGTAACATCGCATCCAGAAATTTGTCAGCAGGCGCTATCGGACCGTACCTCACTGAAAAATAGATTGGAAGAGGCCTGGGAAATTGGCGGCCAGGAATTGGTTGTCGATCTGGTAGCGCTAATGCAGAAAAAAAAGAAAGACTTTGATGCCAGCCGCGGGCGTATAAAAAATCTGATCGCGTTCTGGCAGGCTGGCGCGAAAAAGTTGATTGAAAGCTGGGAGGCTGATGAACGAGATGAACCGGAAGACTAAATGTTCTTCTGATACTCTAAAATCAGTTTCCGAACACGCAGTTATCTCTATGATTCTGTTATAAAAGCTATTTTGGCTTATAAAAGCTGATTGGGTCAAAGTTCGTTTTGAGTGACAGCTTAAGTGCCGTCTAGTTTATCTCTATGGCACTTTTTACTTTCATGAACGCCGTGGGGGAGTTGGTAATTTATTTGTCTCCCGCATTTCCCGGAAATTCCGTGGCCCTTTCGTTCTTTAATGAACGAAGCGAAGCGAAGTAGAAGTATAAGTAAATAAAATATTAATCTCCCGGATCTAACCATGAACCAAGCAAAAACTGAAATACCCATTTACGATGCATCAATTTCGCTTTTCGTTTTTCGAGGGTTCGATCGCCGCTCGTCCCGAAATTCGCGTTTTCGCGGAGTTCGCCGTAACCGGATTCGTTTATTCGCCGCTACGCGGTTGAATTTCGCTTCTTCGCGTATTTTCGCAGGTTTCGATTTTTCGCCGGGGACGAGCGGCGATCGAAGCGGCAGGGCCGCAGCCAATTTTAAGAACTTGAAATACCGGTTTATTTTGTCAGGTGATGGGCTATGTTGCCTGGGAGTGATATCTCCTAAAGGCCATGTTGACAGTCAGTTAGCCGCGACGAATCCGATATCCCAGGAATGCTCAAGGCTGATGATGGTGGTGAAAATGTCAATCTTAATCGTTCATTTGATCTTTGGCTGGAGTCATTTATGTAAACGGCCAATGCGAGAATCTGATTGGGGCATGATGAATCGATCTGAGAACCGATTATGCCAAGTGTCGAATCCTGATAAGTCATTATCATTAAAGACGCTAGGGACAGTAGGATTAAGAATATGCACCCTGTTTTCTTATTCGTAATTGTGGTGCATTGCACAATATATTCGTAATTTTTGAAATAATGAAGAGGGCAGGTAATGAGCCATCCTATCAACAGAAAGAATTGAGAGGTTTTCTAATGACAAAATCAACAATTGAAAAGCCAGAACCAGACACCGTTGCCGATTCCGTAGCCGTTGAACAAAATGCGAGCGATGAAGCAGAAACAATGAAGTGCGAGGAGGAGCAACAATCCGTGCGGATCGATCCTGAGTTTGAAAGATTGCTGACCCCGCTGGCTGAAGAGGAACGAAAGCAGCTGGAAGCCTCATTGCAAAAAGAGGGATGCCGGGATGCCCTGGTGGTCTGGAATAATATCCTGATCGATGGCCATAACCGTTATGCGATCTGCAAAAGACTGAATATCAAGTATGATCTTATTGAACGATACTTTGCTGATCGGGCTGAAGCAGCTATCTGGATTATTAAAAATCAGATGGGGCGTAGGAATCTAACTACCTGGCAAAAAGCTCAGTTGGCATTAAAACTAAAGCCCATTTATGAGGAGTTGGGGCGACAGAATATGGCCGCTGGGGGTGGTGATCGCAAAAGTACTGACTATAAAGGTAATCTGCAATCGGGTTGTACAGATCTGTCTAACCCGATTTTGAGTGTCGATTCGACGGAACAGGCTGCCCGGGAGGTTGGGATTTCACGAACCACTTTGAATCATGCTGAGTATATTGTCAAGCATCAAGAACAGAATCCAACGCTGGTCAAAGAGCTTGATAAGAATACCCTGACAGTTGATAAGGCATACAATACCTTGAAAAAAGTTGCGAAAGATGAAAACGCCCATCCCAAGGTCAGGCAAATCAGACCCAATAATATTAATTTGAAGCCGGGGAAAAAGACCTTCAAAGGCTTTCTGTCGGTAAATGAAATTTTAGCCATTCCCGGTACAAACAGGTTCGTTGTTGAGTGTGCTCTGCAAATCAGTAAATCAAATCGCGATAATGATCAAGCGGAAGTCAATCGAGTCATCGGAGATATGACTCTTGCTGTTCAGAAATGATCCATCGTAATATTGGTTTTATGTGTAGATAATTAAGCTATTGATTCGGGTGAAATAAGTCTTATATCCAGTATACGAACACCGTTATTTTATCCTTTTTTACCCCCCATATCCGCTTTATAATCTATGGTATGAATTCTGCTCGTGCCATTCTTCATATTGATATGGATGCCTTCTACGCTTCAGTTGAAGTGAGGGACAATCTTAGTCTGCAAGGCAAGCCCGTCCTGGTAGGCGGGGCCGCGACTCAACGGGGTGTGGTGGCCGCCTGTTCCTATCCAGCCAGAAAATACGGGATCCATTCAGCCATGCCCATGAGCCAGGCGCTCCGGTTGTGTCCCCATGCCATTGTGCTGCCGGTTCGTATGCCACTTTATGTCGAAGTGTCACGCCAAATCCAGACCATTTTCCAGAATTACACCCCAGAGGTAGAGCCACTGTCTCTGGATGAGGCCTTTCTCGATGTGACGGGTAGTCAAGCCCTGTTTGGTTCTGCTGAGCAGATTGGTCAAACGATCAAATTCGAGATCAAAAGTCAGACCGGCCTGACCGCATCCGTAGGCGTGGCGCCGAATAAATTTCTGGCTAAACTGGCCTCGGATCTGGAAAAACCCGATGGATTTGTAATTATCACTGAACAGACCAAGCAATCGATCCTGGATCCATTGCCCGTGACCAGAATATGGGGGATTGGCAAGGTCACCGCGCAGCGTTTGAATCAGATCGGCATGATAACGGTTTTGCAGTTGCGGACAGCTCCTCGCGACAAACTGGTGAGGATCCTGGGAAATCAGACTGAAGAGATTCTTCAGCTTGCACGCGGGATCGATCACCGCCCGGTGGTTTCGCAGACTGAGGCCAAAAGCTTGTCTGCCGAAGAAACCTTTGCTAACGATATAGATGATAAAGAGACACTTAAGCAGATATTAGTTCACCAGGTAGAAGAAGTGTCCCAGAGGCTCCGGACTGAGAAGCTGCAATGTCGAACGATCACATTGAAATTTCGTTATGATGATTTTCGAACGATTACCCGCAGTGTTACTTTGAACCAATCCACACATATTACCGATCTGCTGCTGCAAGAAGCACTGAAAATCTTTAACCAGTGGCGCCAGACCTCACAAGGGCCGTTAAGGCTGCTGGGATTCGGTACTTCGAATTTATCTTCAGCGGGCAGCGGTCAACAACTGTTATTCACCGATCCGGAAGAAGAAAAACAAAAGAAACTGGATACTGCTTTTGATCAGATCCGAGAAAAATATGGCAGCGATTCGATCCGGCGGGGCTCGTGATGTCAGGATAATTAAAGCAGACAGTTAGCTATCACGCTTATTTATTATTTGCTAATTGATTTTTTAATTCAATATTCCCTTTATCCGCAATGAAGGCACTTTATGATCATCAGAATCAAAAACTTCGACCGAATGATGTTGACAATAGGATTAGGGTATGTGTTTTTATTAAATACGGCAATTTATAGTGAGCAAACCGGACAAACGAGGGTATCCATTGAAGGGGATCGCTGGTATCTTAATGACCAACCGACCAATCAGGGGGCACCGGCTGAAGGATTGTTGCTAAATGTGCGGATGGTCAACGCGATATTTGAGGATAGAAACCGGTCAGATTTTGATCCCGGTAAGAATACCGAAGAATTGCTTGCCGCCCTTCCTGATTATATCGCTCATGGTGTCAATGCCTTCACCATCAATCTACAAGGTGGATTTCCCGGTTATGAAGGGGCGAAGAATTCAGCATTTAATCCGGATGGTACTCTGCGTAATGACTATTTGCAACGGGTAAAGCAGGTAATCGATGCCTGTGATCGATGCGGAATGGTGGTGATTTTAGGGTGTTATTATCAGCGGCAGGACCAGTTTTTGCAGGATGACCAGGCAGTTCGTGCAGGAGTGGTCAATGTGGTTCAGTGGCTTAAGTCGTCGGGGTATACCAATGTCGTTCTGGAAATTGCCAATGAGTTCAATCATTCCGGTTTCGATCATCCAATCCTGAAGCAGCCTGCCGGTCAGGCGGAATTAATTCAGTTGGCCCGGCAAAGCTGGCCTCAATTGCTGGTATCGACCAGTGGATTAGGGGATGGCCGATTGCCGGAGGAAGTGGTATTGGCCAGCGATTTCCTGCTCATTCATTTCAACGGAACTCGGTTGGATGATATTCCGGTCCGGATCAAAGCCTTGGAAAAATATGGTAAACCGATTGTCTGCAATGAAGACCACAAATTTGGCGAACAGGCAGCCCGGGCGGCCCGTTTGTCAGTGGAAAATGGGGCTTCATGGGGATTAATGGAAGATGATATAAACCAGGATTTCCCATTCAACTTTCATGGCAGTGCCGACGATCAGGTCGTTTATGATACCTTGAGAGAACTGGCTGGACTATCCATTGGTGAGAAGTATTTTCCACCGGCCGAGTCGCAGGGTGGTTGGCGGAAACTGGAGGATGCCGAGGCGATTCGCCGCCAGGGAGGAATGGATCCTGAGAAATTGGAGGGATTAAGACAATGGCTGCTGCAAAGTGATAATCGGGATTTTGCCGCAGTGGTCATTCATAATGGCTACATTGTGTTGGAAATGGAACGGGGTAATAACAGTAAGACCGATAGCCGCCGGGTAGCGTCGGTTTCCAAGGCGATCTGTGCAACGGTGTTGGCGATTGCCTCGGAACTGAGTCAGCAGGGCAAAACTCCACATAAAATGTCCTTTGATGATCGAGCCTTTGATTTTATTCTCTGGGCCCAACCGCTCAGTGATCCGCGTAAGAAACAAATTACCGTTAAACAATTGCTCAATCACACCTCGGGTATCTGCCCGGAAGCGACCGGGGCTCCCAATGATGGCACCTGGCAGTATATTCTGGGTCATAGCGGTGATGAACGAACGGAGAAGCTGGCATTTGATCCGGGTGCCGGTTGCGGTTATTCAACCCATGCCCTGGCCCATGCGGCATTGGTGTGTGAGTATGTTACCGGTAAGCCTTATGATACATTTGCAATCGAGGCATTGTTCAAACCGATTGGATGTGAACACTGGTGGTTTCAGTATTACGATGGCGAGGAGGAAATGGGTCGTCATCCATCCCATGGAATGGGAATGCCGGCCCGTGATCTGGCACGGATTGCCTATTGTATGCTCCGGGGCGGACGCTGGCAGGGCCGACAGATCATCCCCAACTGGTTTGTCGAGCAGACATTGAAGCCGACCCATACCGTTGAGATTCCGGAGATGCGCTGGAAACTGAATCCCAAAATATTTTCACATGGCTGGGAGCTGCCGGCTAATCTGACCAGTCAGAATACACTGAATCGCAGCGGCGCCGGAATCCCGGTCGATGCCCGTTACAAACCCGGTTCCGGCGGTCAGATCATTGCTTTTATCCCCAGTCTGGACCTGGTCATTACCCGTCAGACCGGCGGGAGTGGTTACTGGCAATTTGAAGAGTATTTAAGGCAGGCTTGTGCCGCGGTATTGACAAAATAATACCATGACAATCTAAGTTAATGAATGATGATTAAGTACACTTAGTACAATAAGATTTAAGTTAGAACAAATGATCTGTCGCCTATTGGATCCGCAACTCATTCATTAAACGTTGGAATTTTAACTGTCCGAGCCAGCATATTGATACCAATCGTAAATGCGAATGGCCTATAAACAAAACAAGAATGCTCAGGTCGGCCCAGAGGTGTGATACAAAAAGGCAGTCAATAACAACGGTTGGGATAATCGGTTAGTCAAAATCTGATATTGATTAAATGTCTGCTATCGTATAAACTATTTATTATCGCTCGATATGAGGTATCCGGCTTATGAATAGAAGGACAGATGGCAGATGGTGAAACCATTAGCGGTATTATGGGAAGGGAATGATGATCAGGTTGGAGACCTATCGGGATGATCTTCTTAACTCATTGAGCATTAAAGAGTAATGAATCAGAACCCGGAACAGATAGCCCGAGATCAGATTGACGCCATGCTGAAAGCGGCGGGGTGGGCGGTTCAGTCGAAGGATCGGATCAACTTTGGGGCGGCGTTGGGCATTGCGGTGCGGGAATATCAGACTGATTCGGGGCCGGCGGATTATGTGCTGTTTGTGGATCGGCGGCCGTGCGGGGTGATCGAGGCCAAGCGACCCGAAGAAGGGCACCGCCTCACCCAATACGAAGATCAATCGGGCGCCTACGCCCGCAGTAAGCTCAAATGGATTGCGGACAGCCAGCCGCTGCCGTTTATCTATGAAAGTACCGGCGAAATCACCCGGTTTACCGATACACGCGATCCCAAGCCGCGGTCGCGGCCGGTTTTTTCGTTTCATAAGCCCGAAACCCTGCTGGAATGGCTGGGCCAGCCCGACAGTCTGCGGGCGCGGTTGCACACCCTACCGACACTGATGACCGATGGATTGCGGGAGTGTCAGATCCGGGCGATTACCCACCTGGAGCGGTCCTTTGCAGACAACTGGCCCCGTTCGCTGATCCAGATGGCCACGGGCAGCGGCAAGACCTTTACCGCCATTACCGCGGTTTATCGGCTGCTCAAGTTCGCCAACGCCAAGCGGGTGTTGTTTCTGGTGGATACCAAAAACCTGGGCGAGCAGGCCGAGCAGGAGTTCATGGCCTATCAGCCCACCGATGACAACCGCAAGTTTACGGAGCTGTACAATGTCCGGCGGCTGTGCAGCAGCTTTGTAGCGCCGGACAGCCAGGTTTGTATCAGCACGATCCAGCGGATGTATTCCATTTTACGCGGCGAAGAGCTCGAAGAATCGGCTGAACTGGCCAATCCCAACGAATTTCGCGATACCGGCCGGCCGCGGGAGGTGGCCTACAATACCAAAGTCGGACCGGAGTTTTTCGATTTTATCATTATCGATGAATGCCACCGGTCGATTTACAATATCTGGCGGCAGGTACTGGAGTATTTCGACGCGTTTTTGATTGGATTGACTGCGACGCCGGATCAGCGGACTTTTGGCTTTTTCAATGAGAATATTGTCAGCGAGTACACCCACGAACAGGCGGTGGCGGATGGGGTGAATGTAGGATACGACATCTACACCATCGAAACCGCCATAACCCACCAGGGCAGTACGCTGAAGGTGGGCGAATATGTGGACAAACGCAACCGGCTGACCCGACAGCGGCGCTGGCAGCAGATGGATGAAGAATTAACCTATGCCGGGCGGCAGCTCGACCGGGATGTGGTGAATCCGAGCCAGATCCGTCAGGTGATCCGTGCCTTTCGGGAGGCGCTGCCGGCGATTTTTCCGGGCCGGAACGAAGCGCCCAAAACACTGATCTTTGCCAAGACCGATTCCCACGCGGATGATATCATCCAGATCGCGCGCGAAGAATTTGCCGAGGGCAACGAATTCTGCAAAAAGGTGACCTACCAGAGCGAGGAGGACTCCAAGAGTCTGCTGGCGAGTTTTCGCAATGATTATTACCCGCGTATCGCCGTAACGGTGGATATGATCGCCACCGGCACCGATGTCAAGCCGCTGGAATGCCTGCTGTTTATGCGCGATGTTCGCAGCCGCAACTATTTTGAGCAGATGAAGGGGCGGGGGACACGGACGCTGGGATATGATGACTTGCGGAAGGTTACCCCTTCGGCCGTGAGCGGCAAGACCCATTTTGTGATTGTGGACGCGGTGGGTGTGGTCACAACGAACAAGACCGAATCGCGGGGCCTGGAGCGGAAACGGTCGGTACCGTTGAAAGACCTGCTCTATTCGGCGATGATGGGAGCGGAGGATGAAGATACCTTTTGCAGTCTGGCCAGCCGTTTGACCCGGCTGGACCGGTAGATAACGCCGCAGCAGCGCCAGCGATTCGCCGAGCTGTCCGGCGGGCGGTCCATCAGTACCGTCGCCACGCAACTATTGGATACCCACAACCCCGACCGGCAGGAGGAGGTGGCCCGGCGGCTGTTTAAGCTGGGGCCGGAGGCGGTGCCGGATGAAGGGCAACTGAAACAGGCGCAGAGCGAACTGGCGAAGGAGGCGCGGGCACCGTTTACAGGTGAGCTAAACGGGTTTGTAGAAGATGTCCGCAAGTCGCTTGAGCAGATTATCGACACGGTCAACCTGGATGAGGTGACTTACAGCGGCTGGAACGCCCAGACGCGGGAACACGCCCAGGGGCTAATAGCCGACTTCGCGGCGTTTATCGAGGCCCATAAGGATGAGATTATGGCCCTGTCGATTTATTACAGCCAGCCCTGGCGACGGCGGGAGCTGACCTTTACCATGGTGAACGAGTGCATGGACATCCTGCGGCAGCGGGCGCCCCAACTGCACCCCGCGGCGCTGTGGCAGGCGTATCATCAGGTTGAGAAGGTCAACGGGACCACTCCGGAAAAGGAACTGACCATGCTGGTTTCGCTCATCCGGCGCACGCTGGGGATCGATAGCGCCCTGACCAGTTATGAAGCGACGGTGAACCGGAATTTTCAGCAGTGGGTGTTCGGCAAACACGCCGGCGACCAGGCCAAGTTCAGCGAAGAGCAGATGGCCTGGCTGCGGATGATCAAAGACCATGTGGCCGGCAGCTTTCATATCGACCGGGACGATCTGGATTACGCACCCTTTGACGCGGCGGGCGGACTGGCGCGCATGTATCAACTCTTTGGCGATGACCTGGACAGAATTTTGGATGAATTGAATGAGGTTTTAGCAGCATGAACATGACAAAAAAAGAAAAAAAAACGATCAAAAAAGTACATTTTAAAGTTGATACGCGTTTGGCGAGTATATTAGGTGAGAACTATCGATCATCAGAAGATGCTATTAAAGAACTCGTCGATAACGCTTGGGATGCAGACGCAGAGAATGTTTGGATTGATCTTCCAGAACCATTCACTGATCAACCAATAATCATAAAAGATGATGGATGCGGCATGACCATAAAAGAGGTGGAGTTAGAATATTTAAAAATTGCAAGCGATAGAATATCAAGAAAAGGTGAAAAGACTCAAAAGGGAAGAAAAGTCAAAGGTCGAAAGGGAATTGGAAAGTTCGCGGGATTCATTATGGCAGATATTATGGATCTGAAAACGAAGTCAAGAGGTCAAGAAGTCTCTTTGATTGTAGATAAAATATTATTGGTAAAATCAAAGAGAGATATTGAAAAAATTGACTTACCGATTAATATTCAAGAATGTGACAGCAATGAACATGGGACAACGATTGTACTAAAGAAGCTTAATCAAAGATTGAATTTCCCTTTAGTTGAAAGACTAAAAGAAAGACTTGTCTTGGAATATGGTAGAGAAGTGGGTTTTAAAGTATATGTCAACTCAGAAATGTTGAAAGCGCAAGATATACCTGGTGATCAAATATCGAACGAATGCAATTTGCAAAATGCTGGCCCTATTAAGATCGGGTTTTCAGTTTTAGAAAAACCAATACAAAAGAATCAAGCCGGCATTGTTATTAGGGTTAACAATAAAATAATAGGTCAGCCATTATTTTTTGGTCTAGATGAGGATGAGGAGATACCAACAAGGCTGCTACGAAGGATAGCTGGAGAAATTCAAGCGGATAATATTCCTGAAGAGGATATCACTGCTGATTGGAGTAGTTTAATAGCAAATAGCAAAGCGTATGAAGAAATTAAAAATTGGGTACGGCCACAATTAAAAAAACAGCTACATAAATTATATAAAGCTGATATTGACAGAATAAAAGCGAAAAGAAAAAGGGAGATTAATAAAAGATTATCGGCATTGCCAGAGTACAGAAGAAAATATGCCGAGAAACAACTCGATTATATACTAACAAAATTTTATGGAGACACCCAAGAGAGGGTAGATGTTGTTATCAGTTTCATATTAGACGCTATGGAAAAAGATGAGTATTGGACAGTTCTGAAAAAAATCGAAGAAGCTAAGAATTCTGATGTTATGCTATTTGCTGAATCTCTAAATGAATTTGGCATAGTTGATATGGCCACGATGTGTTCTCAGGCAAGGAGTCGGCTTAGATTTCTAGAGTATTTGGGTGACCTAGTGTCCAATAAAGAAACACTCGAAATACAAATGCATAAAGCGTTTGAAGAAAATTTATGGATATTAGGAGTTCAGTATTCAATTATGGCATCAAATAAAACGACCAAAAAAATAATCGAAGAATATGGAAAAAAAGAATATACGGGAAAAAGAAAGAATAATCGACCGGATTTATTACTAACTCAAAATGTTTTTGGGAAGTATTTACTTATCGAATTCAAAAGGCCAAGTGATAAAATCGGTAGAGATGTCGAGGCCCAGGCAAAAAAATATCGTGATGACTTAACAACGCATCTCAGTCAAGCTTTTGACATAATGGTTATCGGAGGTAAGATAGATTCGAATATGTCAGCGCATTACGAGCAGCCTGATATTAAATTCTTGTCTTATGATCGCATTATATGTGATGCAAACAGTCAATTAGAATGGTTGCTGAAGGAATTATCAAAATAATATGGTTCAGATTGCAAATATGCTTTTACCCAATGGATGGATACAATGCAGCTTTGGTGACATCCTCTTCTTAAAGAATGGATATGCTTTCAAAAGTAGTTGTTTTGTGAAGCAAGGTGTTCCAGTTGTAAGGATATCGGATATCCAGGAAGGGGGGGTTAAAACAGAGAATGCTGTTAGAATTCAATCTGAAGATATTTATAAAGACTATCAGATCGAAAAAGATGATATTCTTATTGCTATGTCTGGAGCTACGACTGGAAAGTTTGGTATTTATAGGTCAAATGATAAATCGTATCAAAATCAGCGAGTAGGCAATTTGAAATTATATTCGGATAAATTGATATGCAAGAAATATGTGTATTATTTATTGTATGTCTGTAAAGATCAAATAGAGATAGATGCTTATGGTGGAGCCCAGCCCAATATATCCGGTAAGAGAATCGAAGCAATTCTAATTCCTCTTCCTCCTCTTGCCGAGCAGTATCGGATTGTGGCGAAGTTAGAGGAGTTATTTTCGGATCTGGATGCGGCGGTGGGGTCGTTGCAGGCGGCGCGGGATCAGTTGAAGGTGTATCGTCAGGCGGTGCTCAAAAGCGCGTTTGAGGGGAAGCTGACGGAGCGGTGGCGACAGGAGAACCGCGACAAGCTGGAACCGGCCGAAACCCTCCTGGCCCGCATCCGCACCGAACGGCAGGACCATTACCGCAAACAGGTAGCAGAGTGGGAAAAGCAGACCGCGGCGTGGGAGGCCAATGGCAAAAAGGGGAAGAAACCGGCCCGGCCAATAAAGATCAAGGAGGTAGCACCGCTGACGAAAGAGGAACTGGCGAAGTTGCCCGAATTGCCCGAGGGGTGGGGGTGGGTGAAGGTTGGAGATTGTACTTTAGGGGTGGAGTATGGTACTTCGGCTAAATCTAAGGAAAGTGGAGATGTTCCAGTTGTTCGTATGGGTAATATTCAGAATGGAAAGATTGATTGGACTGATTTGGTTTATTCTGATGACAAACAAGAGATCGAAAAATATATGCTTAAAAAGAATGATGTATTATTCAATAGAACCAACAGTCCAGAACTCGTTGGGAAAACTGCAATCTTTAGAGGTGGAAGAGACGCAATATTTGCAGGGTATTTAATACGAGTAAATCAAATAGATGATATGGTTAACCCCGACTACTTGAACTATTATTTGAACAGTATAGTTGCCAAGAATCATGGGAATAAGGTTAAAACGGATGGTGTGAATCAATCGAATATCAATGGAGAAAAACTCAAGCAATACCCGTTTCCTTATGCTTTAAGAGAAGAACAAAACCAAGTTGTTGGTGAGATTGAATCTCGTCTATCGGTTTGTGAAAAGCTTGAAGAGGCCATTGAGGATGGCTTAAAAAAAGCGGAATTGATGCGTCAGAGTATTTTGAAGCGGGCGTTTGAAGGGAAGCTGGTGGAGCAGAACCTAAATGATGAGCCGGCGGAGGAGTTATTAAAGAGAATAAAGAAAGGAGCAAATGATGTCTGATAATAGTGGTGGTGACATAAGTATCGTATTTAAGGATGTTATCAGAGAGTTTACTGAATCTATTGATTGTATCCGGACAATATTTGATGCAATTTCAGGTAGTCTTTCTCTAATGAAAAATGGGATTAATAAAAAGTTTATTGAGAAATACAATATACACAAAATTCCCAGTGATCAAGAAGGAGCATTATCTTATGAAATAAAAGATTCTGAGACTTATATTCAGTTTGAAAATGATTTAAGGAAATTAGGCAGGATATCTATAGCGAACAAGCTGTTACCAAGAAATGGTATAATTAATCTGGTTAATATATATGATAAGTTAATCGCAGATATGATTGGGCTTATTTATGATAGTAAGCCAGAAATGGTTAAAGGATCAAAACGGCAATTGACCATTGTACCCCTCCCCATTGTCTAGACAAAAATATTGACTTTCTTAGATGGAGTTATCGCCACGGTGGGGGCTGTCGCCCCGGAAGGAGCCCGGAGGGCGACTGGAGGGGCGACAGCCCCGGCGAACACCTCGGCCGGGGTAAGGTATCCCAGGGCCTCGTGCAGCCGTTCATGATTGTAAAACTCAAAATAGCGGCCCAGGCCTAACACCGCCTCGGCCACCGTCTGGTAATCTCGCAGATAGACCTCCTCCACCTTGACCGAACGCCATAACCGTTCGACAAATATGTTGTCAAATACCCGGCCCCGGCCATCCATGCTGATTAAAATCCCGGCATCTTTCAAGGGCCGGATAAAATCCACTGATGTAAATTGGCTGCCCTGATCCGTATTGAAGATCTCCGGGGTGCCCTGGCCCAGCGCCTGCTCCAACGCCGATACGCAAAAATCGGCCTCCAGCGTGATCGAAACTTCCCAGCTTAACACATAACGGCTGAACCAATCCATGACCGCCGTTAAGTACACCCAGCCCTGAGACATGCGGATATAGGTAATATCGGTCGACCAGACCTGGTTCGGCCGGGTAACCACCACCCCATCAAGCAGGTAGGGATAAATCTTGTGGGCCGGGTCCGGTTGGCTCAAATGCCGCTTAACGCGCGGATAAATCGCTTCTAAGCCCATCAGCCGGAGCAAACGGCGCACGCGCTTCGGATTGACGATGTGGCCTTGACGACGCAGCCACTGCGTCATCTTGTCAACCCCGTAACAAGGGGTTTTGAGGTATTGTTCATCCAATAGCCGCATCAGACTCTCATGGTACTCCGTGTCCCGGCAGGGACGATAATAGTAACTACTGCGGGCCAGGCCCAGCAGTTCACACTGACGATCGATCGGAATCCGGGGATGGCCCGGCTCTATCGCCAGGCGCTTCTGCTCAAGTGTCAAGCCCGGATTTTTTTTTAAGCCAGTCCAACTCCATCGTGAGTTGGCCGATCTGCTGATATAACTGATCCACCAAAGCCTGCTGCTCGCGCTGATCCTGGTGGCGCCTCAGAGAAAAGATCTCCGGCAAGGCATTCAAAAGCTCCTTTTTCCACTGGGTAACCTGAGTCGGGTGTACCTGGTAAACCTTGGCCAACTCCGCCAGCGTCTTGTCGCCCTTCAGGGCGGCCAGGGCCACTTTCGCCTTAAACTGGGCACTGTGATTTCGCCGTTTGCCTTTCATTAAAACTGTCTCCTGAATACGAATTATTCAATCGGTTCAGGCGGCAATTCCATCTAAAAATCACCGTTTTTTTGTCCAGTTTTTGGGGAGTATTATACATATCAGAAATACTGTCTTACAATAGTTTTGAAGATGCCAAGAAGGCAATTATTGATTCAGAAATCGATGAGGTATTACGCGATAACCACCTTGAGCAATTGCATTGGTTTGAAAAAAGAGGGTTTGGTAATTCTTATGACAAGGAACAAATAATAAAAGAATTTGTTGAAATAACGCAAAGACGGAATTTATTTGTTCATTCGGATGGCAAGGTGACCATGCAATATATTAATTGTTGCAAAGAAATTGGTTATAAACTGTCAACTGATTTGACGGTAGGATGCGATCTTATGGTTCAGCATAGCTATCATGTGCATGCTTGCAATGTGATTGAAGAGGTTGGGCTTAAGCTTGCAATTCTTGTCTGATTGAAACTGTATAATGAGACAAAAAACAACATTGTAGAATATGTAAATGCCATATGTGTTGATTTGATTTGTGAACAACAATACAAGATAGCAATGAATATCCTGGATTATTTATTAAATAATTATCCGTCTAATACACATGATTCAAATACACTACCACTTCTCATTAATAAAGCGCAAGTATATAAATGGCAAGGTGACAATGATAGTTGTAAGAAGATATTAGAAGATATCGATTGGGAACCTTTGTCTGATATGTTTAAAATGGCCAAGTGCGTGTTATTAGAAGAATATGAAAGTACAATTAAATTAATGAAAAAAATTGGAAAAAATGATCGTTTTAATGAGTTGGCATATCGAAAATGGCCATTATTTAAAGAACTGCGAAATTATCCAGGATTCCCCAAAGCCTTTGAAGAAATATTTGAGCACCCATTTTCTGTGGTGACAACTTCCATTTACGATAATGTTGCTGTTGGTGTTGTCGAAATCGCTAGAACACAAAATCTGGCAAAAGCTAATATCGAGAAAAAGGCAAACAGTTTTCCTGGAAGTAAATCTAAAGTGAAAAGACGAAAGAAAAAACGATAACGGTATGTATTACTATGGTATATTTAGTGATAAGGCAGGTTAATCATCCTGGTTGACATTGGGTTTATGTCAAGCTGGAAGCTTGACATACTATGACTGAATGGAAATTTATGGAATTTTATCTTAGATATGATGGCATATTGCCTCCAACAGGGAAACCCGAATCAAAGGAAGCGATTCGTGAGTATTTGCGGCCGCAGATGGAGGCGTTATGGCAACATAAGCCGCTTGAAGGGCGGGAAGCATTTCTATCTTATCCACCGTTGGAACATAAAGTATCGGTGGTGAAGGAATTTGAAGGGATACGATTTGCGCCATTGGTTTCTACGAACCTGGATATGGTATGTGAGCTGGATATTCTGATGCTATGGAAGGATGAGGCCGGCAATATTGTCAATCGCGGGGATATCGACAACCGCTTGAAGACGCTGTTTGACGCATTGACATGCCCGGTCAATAAGAATCAGATATGTGACAGGGCAGTATATGAAAAACATCAGCCGTATCATGTATTGTTGGAAGATGATAAGCTGATTACGATGGTTCGAGTGGAGACAAACCGGCTGCTTGATCCGAGTAAGGCGAGTGATGAGGTATCGTTGGTAATTAAGGTGACAACGAAGGTGCTGACTCTCAGGTTTGATAATATTGGATTATAAAGGGCAATTTTATTGTATATCTATTTAGACGAATCTGGGGATTTAGGTTTTGATTTCAGTAAAGCGAAAACCACTGGAAAATTTGTGGTGACCTTGCTGTGCTGTCGAAATGCGTCTGCCCGTAAGGCGATTGAGGTGGCTGTTAGAAGAACCCTGAAGAAACTGAACAAGCCCAAGAGTAAGTCTCGCAGAATTGAAGAGCTTAAAGGAACTGGAATTGAATTGAATTATAAGGACTATTTTCTGAAGCAGATATCCGATGAGCAATGGGATTTATATACCATCGTATTGAATAAAACCCGAGTCAATCCGGATTTGCGGCAGAAAGAGGCCAAGCCGCGCCTGTACAATTATCTGGCACGGTTGGTACTGGATAAATTGCCTTTAGAACAGGCCGAGGTGAATGTCAAGCTGGTGGTTGACCGCAGTAAGAACAGGGAAGATATCCAAGAATTTAATCATTATCTCAGAAGTCACATCGAATCCCGGTTGCCGTTAAACACCGGTTTTTTTATTGACCATCAAACCAGCCATGAAAGCTTATGTTTACAGGCAGTCGATCTGTTCTGTTGGGGGGTGGCGCGGAAGTATAACCATCACGATTGTGAATGGTATGAGAAATATGCCCATAAACTGTGTGTTGAGATAGAATATCTGAAATGAAACCAATAAAAAAAGCGGACCCTATATTGCCACAAATCCCAGAGCTCATAGCCAGCCGATGGAAGGGAGCACTCCAGGCACAATACAGGCCTTATCCGCTTAATGAATTATATATTAGATATCGTCAAAAGGTAAGGAAAAAATAACGCAAAAAGCGTATGTGATACAACTATTTAAATAGAAAGAAGTTATGACACCGACAGCCGCAATCGTATCGAAAGTATGGAATTACTGTCATATGCTCCGTGACAAGGTAGGTCAACCATCCTGGTTGACATTGTTTTACAGTCAAGCAGGAAGCTTGACCTGCCATGAGGGCTGTTATGAGTGATATATTTTACAATCCAGATGACAGAACGCATATAACCCGACGGCATTTGCCGCATTGGGAACAGCAGGGCAAGGTGTATTTTATAACATTCCGTCTGGCTGATTCGATCCCGCAAAAGCAGATGGAGAAATTGCGTCAGGAGCAGGTGAAATTTAAGTTGCTGTTCAGCCCTCCATATACCAAAGAGCAGGAGAAGCAGTATCGGAACCTGTTCTATGGCCGACTGGAAGAATATCTGGATGATGGGTATGGGCAGTGTCTATTGAGAGAAAGCGACTGTCAGAATATTGTGAAGCAGGCGTTGGAGTATTTTGAGGGTCAGAGGTATATTCTGGATCATTGGGTGATTATGCCCAATCATGTGCATGTGCTGATGTTGCTACTGGCAGGTTTTGAGTTAGAGCGGATTCTGCATAGCTGGAAATCCTATACGGCCAACCAGATCAACGAATTATCGGGGCAATGCGGGACGGTATGGCAGCATGAGTCGTTTGACCATATAGTCAGGGGCCAGTTATATCTGGAAAAATACCGAAAATATATTATAAGTAACAAGCGAAAAGCCGGTGAAAGGGCTATGCTCAGTCAGGCGATGATTGAGGTGGAATGAAGCAGGTCAACCAGCCTGGTTGATATTTAAAAACTGTCAAGTTGGTAGCTTGGCCAACGCGAAGAAAGAAACATTGTCAAGCTGGAAGCTTTACCTACCTAAAGGATTATTATGACACCGACAGCCGCAATTGTATCGAAGGTATGGAATTACTGTAATATGCTCCGTGATGATGGGGTGGGGTATGGCGATTATCTGGAGCAGTTGACTTATCTGCTGTTTTTGAAGATGGCAGATGAGTATGGGAAGCCGCCGTATGGCCGGGATATGGGGATTCCGAAAAAGTATAACTGGGCGGCGCTGCGCGGGAAGCGGGGGGCGGAGCTGGAAGTGCATTATATCGAGACGCTGCTGGAGCTGGGCAAGAGCAAGGGGATGCTGGGGCAGATCTTTACCAAGAGCCAGAACAAGATCCAGGACCCGGCCAAGCTGTATAAGCTGATCCAGATGATCGACGGGGAGAACTGGGTGGTAATGGGCAGCGATGTGAAGGGAGATATTTATGAGGGGCTGCTGGAGAAGAACGCGGAGGATGTCAAGAGCGGCGCGGGTCAGTATTTTACGCCGCGGGCGCTGATCCGGGCGATGGTGGCGTGTGTGCGGCCGGAGCCGATGAAGACGATTGCCGATCCGGCGTGTGGGACGGGCGGGTTCTTTCTGGCGTGTTATGACTATCTGGTGGGGCAGCACAAGCTCAATAAGAAAGAGAAGGAGTTTTTGAAGGTGGGAACTTTTTCGGGCAATGAGATTGTGCCGGATACGCGGCGGCTGGCGCTGATGAACCTGTATCTGCATAATATCGGTGAGCTGGACGGGCAGTCGCTGATTGCGCCGGATGATTCGCTGATCGCGGATAGTGGGCGGCGTTATGATTATGTGCTGACCAATCCGCCGTTTGGCAAAAAGAGCAGTATGACCATTACCAACGCCGAAGGTGAGCAGGAGAAGGAGGATCTGACCTATAACCGGCAGGATTTCTGGGCGACGACGAGTAATAAGCAGCTTAATTTTGTGCAGCAGATATGTACGATGCTCAAGATTGAGGGCCAGGCGGCGGTGGTGGTGCCGGATAATGTGCTGTTTGAGGGGGGCGCGGGCGAGACGGTCCGCAAAAAGCTGCTGGCGACGACTGATCTGCATACGATCTTGCGGCTGCCGACCGGGATATTCTATCGGCAGGGTGTGAAGGCGAATGTGATCTTCTTCGACAAGAAGCCGGGCGCGGATAAGCCGTGGACGAAGGATGTGTGGATTTATGACTTCCGGACGAATATCCACTTTACGCTGAAGAAGGATCCGCTGAAATATGAGGATCTGGCCGAGTTTGTGGCGTGTTATAAGCCGGAGAATCGCCATAAACGCAAGGCTACCTGGTCGGAGAAGCGGCCGGAAGGGCGGTGGCGGAAGTTTGGGTATGATGAGATCATGGCGCGGGACAAGACCAGCCTGGATATCTTCTGGCTGAAGGATGACAGTCTGGCGGATCTGGATAACCTGCCTGATCCGGATGTCCTGGCGGCGGAGATTGTGGAGAACCTTGAGGCGGGGCTGGAAGGGTTTCGGGAATTGGTAAGAAAGCTGGAGGGATGAAACAGGCACGATAACATTTGAAGGGATCGTATGGCTAAGAACAAAATACATTCGTTGGTGACAGGCCATCTGGAAAAGATCAACGCAGATGTCTTCACCAAATACCAGCGCGAAATCACCGATATGATCAAAGGCCATCAGGGCATCTACGCCCTGTACCGTGGTCAGAAACTCTATTATGTCGGCCTGGCCAGTAATCTGAGGAACCGTATCAAACACCACCTCAAAGATCGTCATCAGGGCAAATGGACCCATTTTAGTCTGTATATTATCCGGCATAGCGATCATATTAAAGAGCTCGAATCGTTATTGCTCCGAATCGCTTTTCCGCAAGGCAACCACCAGAAAGGTAAGCTCACCGGCTCCGACAATCTGCTGCCTGAACTGAAACGCCTGGTCAAACTCAGTCAGGAACGAGACCTCAATGACCTTTGGGATGACGGCAAGCCGGCCAAGAAGAAAATCGCCAACCCCCGGCCCATTAAAGCGATCAAGAACAAATCCAATACCCGATCTGAATCCAAACGCCCACTTAAAGGCTTTTTCCCAGGCGGCAAGATGATCTACGCCACCTATCAGGGCCAAGGCTACAAAGCCTGGCTCAAAGCCAACGGTGGCATCGTTTATAAAAACACCCTTTACGACACTCCCTCCGCCGCCGGCAGCGCCATTCGCGGCGGCAAAGCCACCAACGGCTGGACCTTTTGGAAATATAAGGATGAGGAAGGGAAGTTGGTGATGCTTAAGACGATGAAAAAAGGGTAATAGAAAAGGCAATTATGACACGAAACTGTCATAATTTTCATATAAAATAAAAAAAGAAAGCCAAGGAGTTTTGTAACTTCTTGGCTTTCTTAGGTTTATGAATGGGCGATACTGGACTTGAACCAGTGACCCCCAGCTTGTCGAGCTGGTGCTCTAGCCAACTGAGCTAATCGCCCTCAGTTTTAAGGTTGGTTAGTTTATCGTTTGGCCGGCGATCTGTCAACCTGCAAAAACGGTAAACTAGAGAATTTTATCGTAAAGCGATTCGAAGCCCCCTCCCATGCTCAGACCGCCCCGGAGTTTTTTCTTTTTCCGTTTCGGTGTGGCATCGCTGGAGGAAGACTCTGGGAAGGGATTTTCTTTAGGGGCAGTTTCAGTCGTTTCCGGGACCAAAAGCGCTTTCATGCTTAAAGAAATACGTTTAGCGCGAGGATCGATTTCCAAGACTTTTACCTGCACCGATTCGCCTTCTTTAACGACGTCGCCAGAGCGCTTAACATGCTTATCAGACATTTCAGAGATATGGACCAGACCGTCCACGCCCGGCTCCAAGGTAATGAAGGCGCCAAATTCCGCCAGTCGGGCAACGGTACCGGTATAGATACCATCCTTGAAATATTTTTCGTCGATTCCTTTCCAGGGATCCCCTTGAACGCTTTTGATGCTCATGGAGATCTGCTTCTTTTCCGGATCCAGTTTAAGAATCTCAACTTCAACCAGCTGGCCTTCGCCGACCACATCCTTGGGATGATTGACTCGTCCGGCCCAGCTCATTTCGCTGACAGGGATCAACCCTTCGATTCCGGGTTCCAGCTCGGCAAAAGCGCCAAAATTCATCAATTTAACCACTTTGGCCTGATGTCTGGATTTAATCGGATACTTTTGAGGCGCCAGGGTCCATGGATTGGCAGAGGCCATTTTCATACTCAGAGAAATTCTCTGTTTAACCTTGTCAATCTCTTTGATCGCCACTTCAACTTCCTGGCCGATGTGCAATAAATCACCGGGTTTGTCAATTCTGGCCCAGCTCATTTCGCTGACATGCAGCAGACCATCCGCGCCGCCCAGATCGACAAACGCTCCAAAGTCCATAATGCTGCGAACGCGACCGGTGCGGATCTGACCTTTTTCCAGGGCGTTCCACAGTTCTTCGCCTTTCTGGGCCTGTTCTTTTTCCAGGACACGCCGCCGGCTGACTACGATATTTTTATCGCCCTTATCAACCTGCATAACTTCGCAAACAAATTTTTGATTGACATAAGGATCGGTATCTTCGATCCGCAGAATATCGATTTGAGAGACCGGCATAAACGCTTTTAAGCCGCCTTTGATTTCAACTTCCAAACCGCCTTTGTTGGTTCCGGTTACCCGAACTTCGACCATGACGCCTTCTTTAAGATTGCGTTTCATGATCTCTTTCATGGCGGCATTTCGCGAGAGGATCAATATGCCATCCCGTTTATCATAGCGTACAATGACTACATTAACCGGGTGGCCAATTTCGAGTATCTCATCTGGCTCAAGATCATCCTTGGGCAGAAAACCTTCCGATTTACCACCCAGACCGCCGATAAAATAACCATCACTGGCGACACTGACAACGGTTCCCTTTAAAACCCCCGGTGCTACCATCTGTGAACTCTGGTTCGGGTCTATCGATGCGTTCGTGTTGGTTTCAATGGCATTTGTCATGCCGTACATATCCAACAAACTGTCACCTCCCAACGCGTCCTGGAGTTCCTGTTCCAGTTCAAACTGTTCTTGTTTGATCTTATCAATCAGGGATGGCTGAGGGTTTTGATCCGGTGGAGCCAATTCCACCGGTTTGGATTCCTGGGGAATATCAACGGGGGAAGAGGGATCACTATTGACAGGTAAAGCGGATTCAGCCGCCGCCAGTTCATTGGGATTCATTTCATGTTCATTCATAACAGATTCTCAAGCAAAAGTCTTAATGGCAATAAAGAATAACTATCATACCTTTTCAGCAAAGGTTTGTCCATAGTCAATTTGTAATTCATCAAACGGACGGATACCTACCAATTGATCGTTTCCACTGGGTTTAAGTTGGAAGAAAATGGATTATCATTCGAAATATCTGGAATAATTATATTTTGATGGAAGAAAAATCATTAAATGGGCGGCCCAGAATGATGGTGATTAGATCACAGTAAGTGAAAACCAGAATGTTGAACCCAGATTAGTTCCCTGAGATTCAACCCAGATTCTGCCCCCATGTTGTTCAATAATCCGTTTTACCAATGAGAGTCCGACGCCTGAACCCTCCATAGTCGGATCCAATTGTTCAAATGGCCGGAAAATGATAACCTGATATTCCTTTGGGATCCCAATGCCATTATCCTTGACATAAAATGCCTGTTTATCATCTTTGGTGGCGCTGCCAATATGGATCTCCGGGCAGGGGGTCTGACCGATATATTTGATGGCGTTGGTAATTAAATTCTGCATGACCTGAATCAACCCGATACGATTGCCTTGAACTCTCGGCAGTTCATTGTCAATTTGAATCATCAGACTGCGGTTTTTGCGAATGCCAATGCTCAATTCAATCGCATCCTGGACCACGTCCTGCATATTGATCGGTTCCAGTTCAAGCCCTTTGGCGTGACAACGGGAATAGGTCATTAAACCGTTGAGAAGTTGTGACATTTTATCCGTTGCTTTCGCGATGGATCCGACCATTTCGATGGCATGACCATATTTCTGGCTGCGAAGATCCTCTGCCAGTAAACTGGCAAAACCCCCAATAGTAACCAACGGCGCTTTTAAATCATGGGAAACGGCATGAAAAAACTGCTCAAGTTGAATATTAGTGCTTTTCATTTCATTAAAAAAATCTTCCCGGTCCTTTTCGTTTTTTTTGCGTTCACTGATATCGCGTACAATGGCAATAATCCGATTCTGTCCGGCGATACGGCTGGCTCGTAATGATACTTCTGTCCAGAACAACCTGCCGTTTTTTCCACGGGATAGCCATTCGAAATGTTGTGGCCCTTCTTCAACGGCTTTGCGTATCCAGGCAAAAGCTTCCTGGTTGGAATAGGGACTTTGTCCGGAGGACAATTCATTAGGTTCCAGCTGGCCGGCCTCTTCTTTAGTTACGCCAAAAATATCTTCCACGCGATTGTTGATATCGATAATTCTACCATTGGTGGCATCATGAATAAAAATGCATTCATTGACAGAATTAAAAATATGGCGATAGTAGCGTTCTCTCTCGGTTAAGGCTATTTCCGCCTGACATCGTTGGCGATTCGCGACATTTTCGCGCGCTATCAGAAACGCCGACAACGCCACCGTAATAATAAACACTAATAAAAGCAGGGCGAGCAATTTGGATTGTGCATTGGACACATCGGCGTTGACATCATCCAGTATGAATCCGGTTCCGATAATCCAACCCCAGGGCTCAAAATACATGGTATACGAATTTTTCGTTAACATGTGGGTTGGTTCAGTTTTCTGATACCAAAGGTATTCAATCAATCCCTTTTTCTGGGTTACAGCCCGATCCAGCGCCTGGTGAAACATTTCGGCGTCTTTGGGATAATAAAACAAACTATCAACCGGTTGCCCTTCCTTATCAGTATAGATAGGATGCATCACCAGTTCATAGTGATTGTTGCATATCCAGACATAATTGCTATCGTTGGGGCCATACCGCAAACCGCGGAAATTGTCCTTAATCATCTCTTGGGCGTCCCGCTCGGAGATGGCTCCTGACCGGGCCCGTTCATAGGCCTTGTTAATCTCATTAAAAAAAATGTTGGTCCGACGCTCGATCAGTTTGTATTCACCTCGTATCAGGGAGGTTTTTATCATCGGCAGAAGAATATGAAACGAGATCGCGTACAGTAACGCGACCAGGATAATGGCGGGATAGGCCGTTTTAATGACAGGAAAATGCCATCGAGTGGAAAATGCTCTGGATTGTTTTGAAGCAGGGGTTGTGTCCATGATGATTAACGATGGATTGAAGTCTCCAGTTTCTCCATAATATTGTCGATGTTCATTTCACGACGACCACCGACAGTATCCCAGATAACCTTTTTGTGCGGATTGTCCATGATCTGTTTGATCTTACGGCAGGCCAGGATTACCGTCGCGTGATTTTTCCCGCCCATAAACCGGCCAATTTCAGGAAAAGACATCGTTGTGTGCTTTCGCGCCATATACATGGCCAGCGATCTGGCCAGACTGATAGTGCGTGTTTTGCGGGTTGAATGGATGTCGGCGGGGGTAATCCCAAAAAAGGTGGTCACCACGGATTCAATATCGGAAAGCCGCACAATCGGATCAGTCCGGCTGATATGGTCTTCAATCGCTTCACGCGCCATCGATACCGTGATGGGATTGTGATTTAATGAAGCGTAAGCGATAATTTTCAGTAACGCGCCCTCCAGTTCCCGGACATTGGCCTGAACATTTTCGGCGATATATTCTATCACGGGAGCGGGAACCGTTTTTTCCAGTTGTGCCGCACGCTGACGCAAGATCTGACAGCGCGTCTCGAATACCGGAGGATCGATTTTGACGACCATGCCTGACACAAAACGGCTGATCAGACTTTCCGAAAGCTGGCCAATCATCTTGGGATGAGCATCGGAGGCAAGTACCACCTGTTTAGATGCGGCATCTATGGCATTAAAGGTATGGAGAAATTCCTCCTGAGTCGCTTTTTTGCTGGCCAGGAAGTGCACATCGTCTATGACAAGTAAATCTACCTGACGATAGCGCCGGCGAAAATCATCCAGTTTGCCGGTTTTCAGACTCAGGATAAATTGGTTGGTAAATTCTTCCCCGGATACATACAGGTAGCGAAGATGGGGTTTTTGTTGGCCGATCGCGTTGCAGATCCCCTGTAAAAGATGTGTCTTTCCCAGTCCGCACGATCCGTGGATAAATAATGGATTAAACTGACGGCCGGGTTCATTAATAATACTGTTGGCGGCGCTGTAAGCCAGCTGATTGGAAGGCCCGACAACGAAATGTTCGATTTTGAGGCGCAATGGCATACGGGCCTGGCCGTTTTTTTTCATTGGCAGTTCGACCGAAGGATTGGTGCTGCGTGCGACAAACTGTGCCTGGCCATCCAGTTGGCTCCGCCGCTGAGCTCCGAACAATTCAGGATCGATATTAAATATAATTTTCATGGGTTCGCCAATGACTTCGGTTAGAGCGTCTTTAATCTGTTCCGAAAAATGATTTTCGATCCAGCCTCCAATAAATAAATTGGGCACACCAACTTTAAGGTAATGGTCTTCGATTTTTAATCTTGTCGAGTTGTTAAACCAAATTTTAAACCGTTGTTTGCCTACCCGGTGGGCGATAGCATCGTTGATCCGTTCAATGATTGCCAAATTGTCGGTTTGATGTGTTTCCTGGCACTCAATTTTCATAGGTCACTCCCTGGCCGGCCATGAATAGCCGGGTGTTCTAAGTGAGTCGTATTTGAACTAATATCTGCTTCTGATTCTCTGCAACTGACTTCTCTCCTACCAGAACACAGGGGCATATTGTTATGATTTTCAGATTACCATGCAATCTCATTTCTCGGTTTTTTTTTCCACACCTTTCATCATGCCATCTAACAAGCAGTTACGTTTCAAAAAATATTTCAATTCACAAGTTATGCACATCTTAAGTCGGGGTGTGAATAACTTGTGGATTCGATTTTAACGGCATCTATACAAAAACGTTACATTTTCAGGCCTGACCGGGCGTCAGGGAATTTTCAAAAAATGTCTAACAGTTCTCACAGGTGTTTGGGTTTGTCTATCAAAAAACAGCTTGAAGCCATTAGAAATGGAGAACTTATCGGTGGAATAGTCAGTGGCTTGCCGGGAATTTAACGGCACTTCTAAGAATTCAAACCGGACTGCAAGCGGGCACTCCGCAAGTAACGAGGTAGCATTTTCCTCTGGTCGTCATCACAAAAAACCGTGAATTTAATCAAATCTGCCCGGTTCTTTGTTGCTTGCCTGAGAAAGATCATCCCCGCTTTCGCCTCTAAAGCAATTCGAGACACCCTTAAGGTTTAGGAATTGACCAGCGGCTGGAATAATACATGACTAAACGCGAAAAAAGGCTCTTGAAATGGAATTTGTGGTAGAGTTGCAGGGCTGGAAGATTGCGATTGTCGACCGCCAGGCTGATCAGTTTTTTATTGAGGCGGGCAGCCTGGTTGAGTGCCTGTTGCATGAGCGCCTCTCCCAGCTTATGCCCCCTCCATGCTGGAACGATACCCAGATAGGTGATTTCAAGGCTCTCCCGGTTGTGACTGGGCGTTAACAGCAATACCCCTGCCGGATGGCCTTGGATCGTTAGAATATACCAGAGGTCCGGATTGAATAGCCCCGCGTGATGATGTGAATCAATGGTTTCATTCAATGTACGGATTGTGCTTAGTTCCGGGCAATCCATACTGTTTTGATAGGTCTGGGAAATAACCTCTGCAAATAATTCGGCTCGTTCGGCTGACCAGGTTAACCACTGGTTATCCTGGTTTGAAGAATAACCATTATTGGAAGAAGGTACATCTACTAAACGATAAAGATAATCCAGTTGGGTCAGTTGACGGTAGCCGCTTCTGAGAAATAACTCACGCCGTGCTCTATCATGAGGTTCCAGTACCGATTGGAGTAATACCGAGCCTTCTTTAAGCGCCCAGAGGCGTAATTGAACCATGGCCCGAACAGCCAGTATCCGGTCATGGCCCGAAAGAAGAGTGGGGTCCGCGGCATAAATGGTGCTCACTAATCCTGCACTGGGAGTATAAAGACAGGAAAAAACCAACTGATTTGAGGCCTGGACTATGATCTGACGTGACAAATCATAGCTTTCCTGCTGAGCGGCATGGAGAAATACCCGATAATAATCCGTTTGCGAATCCGTACTGTTCCCAAAAAGCTTTTTCAGGCCGTTTTGTATATCATCAGGGCTGATTGGGCGTAAGATTCGCGTCATTCTCCGGTGCCTTTATATCTGGATTCTCCTGGGTATCAAGACGGTCTTTTTCACGTTCTTCCTGGAAACGGATCAATTCCTGGATGACCCGGTCATATAGATTGGGATCGAAATCCTTGATCCTGCTGATCAGGTTGGTTTTGACCTCATCGTCAACACTAGCATCATACAATAGATCCATAAGGGCTGTCCAGCGTAAATTTGGCAGAGTCAATTCTACCCGTTTGGTTGGATCGTCGTCAGGATTGCCCCAGTTTTCTTTTTCCATTTTGGCAAAGACTTTCAGGGCGAATTGTTCCCGAATGGCGGCTTGTTCATCGTTACCCATTCCGTATTGAGAATAGCTGGCTCGTAACAAGCCCAGAACATAATTGCTGCCGTAGCGGGGACTGATGCTTTCGATTTCATCGCGCATCAGCTTAACAACCACGTTATCAAGCGTATCTTGATAGGTTTTGTCATCCGGGAAACGTTGGGTAAGATGGTTAAGAATACGCTGGGCCGCCTGACGATGATCCGCCAGATACAGATTTTGCATACTGGCCCTGGCCAGATAGGCTGAGGCGTCTTCCACGCCGCCCGGTTCATCTTCGCCGGCGGCTTGATACAGGCGATTTAATTCCAGCATGGCATTGTAGGCGCTCCAGAACATCCGCAGATCCTGGGTATTATAAAGTCGCAGACGGTTGACAATTTCTTTGTCACTCAACTCCTGGCCGGTTTCCCGATCAGTGCGAAATTCCGGAGGTTCGGCTACCAGAATCGTCAGATTGCCAAAATGATACATATCCTGTAAACTGTGATAAACTACCCGATGTAAACGAATTCTATCGAAATCGAAGACGTCAGGTTTTTGTTCCATGGCGATCTTCAAGCCCTGGCTGGCCCAGTAAAGGGCATGGGCATAGGGAGTTCGCCAGTCGAGGCTGTAGCGGATGGTATCATCGTTGTAATCCACGGGGCCATATTTCTTATTCAATTCCAGCATGAAAGCCGGGTCAAGTTTCCATTGCCTTCTTAAACAGGTCGCTCGAAGCCAGGTATCCAGTTTATAGAGAGCCTTATTCTCGTCATTGGCCTGATTCATAAAATGAAACAGATCTTCACTGTAGTGACTTGGGTGCAACCTGAAATCCAACAGACCTTTGCGCAACTCTTCGTTGGTGATCAGCTTGGGTTCAAGCTTTCGCAGATTGTCAATCAACTGCCTGGTTTCCGGATCGCCGGCCAGATCTTCCCACATGTTTTCCCAGGTGGCAAACACAGGAACCTCGGCCAGTTTCTGCAGTTCCTGGTTGGTGGGTCGGGCCAGCAGCCGCTTGCTGTAAATGGGGGTCAATAGCGGCATCATTTCATAGGCCAGTCGCAGTTTGTAATAACGATGAAAATCGTCGGTTATCCCGCCGATTTTATGCTGGAATATCCAGGCGATCGACCAGTGAATTTGCAGGCTGTGGGGAGCATGGAGTAATCCCTGATCGCGCAGCAGTTCAAATCCGGCGCGCACCCAATCCCAGCGTTCCGGCGCGGTGGGCAACTCCACGGAAATATTATAGGCCATATTCCATCCCTGGAAGTCCCAGACCTTGTCCAGATTCGGCTGCAGGGCGCAGATCGCCCGGGCAAGATAGTTGGCATCGAAGAACTGGCCTTCGTTTTTCAGATTGTCAGCCCGGATCCACAAATAATTGATGGCCAGTGTTCGGAAGGTAAACAAGGCCATGGTGGGCACTTTGAATTCCGCAACCAAGTCTTTCTGATTCTTATCCAGCGGATTGACCATCTCCAATTTGTATTGCTCACGCATGCCGTTTATAGCAGGCAGCATCCAGGCGCTTCCAGCCAGAAAAGCGAGACTTAAAACGATTAAGATGGCAGTATGTAATTTATTGTGCTTCATGAATATTATTGCGCGAATAAAGGGATCCGGAACAAATCAAAAGGCCGCTTTTTGAAACGGGCCCGGTATGCCTTTCTAAACAATTACCCGGGCCAATTCTCTGAACTTGAATACAAGCAAACCAAAAATGGCAACAATACCTCCCTTGATGGCAATCAGCCATAACAGGCATTGGCTGAGCAGATTAAAATTCACCAGGCGACCGGCCTGGATCAGATTCACGGGATCATAGAGTGAAAAGCGCGGTAACATGGTTAGAAAAACGGCGACCACATCGTGATACGCGTCTCCAACATTCCATTCGGCCGCATCGAGGATGAAACTGCTGGAAATGCCAAAACAATAGACCACCATCACCAGCAGGACTGCCACTGGATAACTGAGCCAGGCTCCCATGGCAGTTCCCAGGGCGGCCAGAAAAACCAGGCGAAGAAAAATCAACAGAAAGGACCGATAGAAGTTGTTTTCGAAAGAATCAGCCAGGTATAACAGTTCCAATCCGTCTTTTGCTTCAAATTGTACCGAGACGTTGCCGTTACCCTCGACCGCGTTATAATAGGCCAGATATAATTCACCGTCCGGCGATACCTCGCTGGCGGGGATGGGGATTTCATGAAAAGTGCGGATTTCATTTCGGATGGGGGGCAGAGCCTGGCCTCCATGTTCGATAGGATCTTTCGCCCCAAAAGCCCAGAGATCTGTCGTTTTCAAATCTTCAGGATTACGCGATACTTCTTTTTTGTAACGGATGACGATCACCCCGTTCTGGCGGTTGACTGGATTGATCCCGCTGAATTTCCAGACTTTCGTTTGATTCGGGGGAATCGTGGATATTTCATTCATTTTCTGCAGTGAAATATCTTTGAGCAGACTGGAGCGAATATTTTTGACCAGTTCCGGATTATTATGATATTCCGGATTGACCTTAAGTTGATATTCAACCTCTTTTTCGACCTGTTCGGAGACTTCTTTCGTCAGGTCGGGATAATCCGGTTTAACGCCCTGACGCGCTACCATGACCAGTTCTCTGAGACGGCCGGCTTCATAGTCATCCAGATGGATCATGAAAGGTTCCAGTGGTTTATTTTTCCATGAGTCCGGAGATTTCAGACTGCTCTGATACCATTGATTGGCGATTATCGGATACCAGGCCAGACCATAAATCAGGATACCGGAGAAAATCAGCATAATCATATTGATCAGACACATTCCAAGAAATTTACCGGCCAGAAACTCTACCCGGTTAACCGGTTTGGTCAGGACGGTAAATATCTCTTTTCGATCGATATCCCGGGTGACCAGCATAATAGAGAGGAAGATGGTAAATAAACTTAACAGGGTCATCACCCCGCTGATACTGTAGCTCAAAAAGGTTTGGACCTGTTCATCTTTGCGACCGTCACTGTGATAAAGCCAGGCAGCCAGCCCGATGGTCATGACGCCAATGAGTAATGTCATGATCACAACCAGCGCGCGCATCCGCCAGAATTCCAACAGTTGGGTTCGTCCCATGGCCCAGATTACTTTGGGTTGAAGGGCAAATTGATTATAAACAATTGGTTTCATAGAATATTATTCACCGCCTGATCCTGTTGGGGGGCGGAGAGCGTCAGATCAGACTTTCTTTCAGGATTGGGGTTTGTCTTTCTTGAGTAAATCATCGATGACGGACAGGTCCACGGCTTCACTGGGGGCTGGTGTGTCAACGGGTTTAACCGGAGTGGTCAGATTCTCCCCGGGTTGTTCATCTTCCGTATGATCAAAGGGCTTGATTGCAACGGTGTCAATTTTACCAGTTAAAGAGTTGATCAGATCCTGGCTGGCATTATCGACTGCCACTGGAGTGACTGCCATTGTGGGCTGTTCGGTAATGGATTGGGGTTCGGATTTCTTTAACAGGTTTTCGATAACCGCTTCGGTATCATCCGCCGTGGCGGTCATGCTGACCAGAAAATCACTGACACTGCCGCCCATCCGGGCGCCGGAGGTTTCGATTTCGCTGGCGTGCGCCTCTTCAACGGTTTTGAGGAAAAAACTCTCCAGGCGATCGCGCGGAGTCTCGATTTCAACATGATAATCCGGGTATTCTGAACGGATGGTGGCTTCGATACGGGCCAGACATTGTTCGCTCAGGGAAGCCGTCGTAATCTGGGTAAAGTTCTTGCGAGCCAGCAGGTCATCCACCTTTCCTTCATTACGGATCTTGCCGCCGTACAGGATACAGATTCGATCACAGACATCTTCGACATCGGCCAGTAAATGGCTGCTTAACAAAATGGTTTTGCCTCGACGTCCCAGTTCCGCGATCAAATCTTTGATCTGGCGAGTGCCGATGGGATCCATGCCGCTGGTGGGCTCATCCAGAATTAACAGATCCGGATCATTGATCAATGCCTGGGCCAGCCCGACACGCCGCATCATGCCTTTGGAAAATTCGCCAATGGGGCGGTGTGTAACGGCGCTGAGCCCCACCATATCCAGCAGACTGTCAATGCGTTGTTTTCGTTGGGTATGGGTTAATGAAAATAACCGGCCATAAAAATCCAGGGTTTCACGCGCGTTCAGAAACGGATAGAGAAACGATTCTTCCGGCAGATAGCCGATACGCTGGTTGGTTTTTACATCACCGGGTAACATCCCCAGAACTCTGGCCCATCCCCGGCTGGGAAATAACAAACCCAGCAGCATTTTAATTGTTGTACTTTTGCCGGAACCGTTGGGGCCCAATAATCCAAATACTTCCCGCGGCGCGATTTCCAGGTTGAGACTATCGACAGCCCTTACCCGGGCTTTGCCCCAGAAATTTCGAAATACTTTAGTCAGTCCGGCTGTCTGTATGACCAGTCCGGCTTGTGCCTTTGCCATATTCTGATCCTGTTGCTATTCAGGTCGTTAATGAAAAAACGAAAAATACGTTTATAACTGATGATTCGTATCCAGTCTGAAGGCGCCATGGGCCGCGATCAGCCGGATGGTCACATTAAGCGGCGTAAGCCGCCGGCGCCTGGCCCTGTTCAACCAGCGCTTCATGGTGAGTCAGATCTTCACCGAAGCGTACCAGCCGCGCGCTGTTGAATACAATCACCAGTGAACTGAGCAGGTGTAAGATAACCGCGATGACCGGGGAGATCAAGCCCATCCAGATAAAGACAATGCCGAAAATAATAAATAATACGCCAAATAATAAATTCTGGAATACGACGGTTCGGGTAGTACGGGACAACCGTACCAGAAACGCCAGTCGGTTCAATTCATTATTCATTAATGCCACACTGGCGCTGTTGATCGCCACATCGCTGCCGGCGGCCCCCATGGCGATGCCCAGATCACCGGCGGCCAGCGCCGGCGCGTCGTTCACGCCATCTCCGACCACTGCCACCAGATGGCCCTGCTCTTGCAATTGATGGACCAGGTGGAGCTTTTCATGCGGCAGACATTCGGCCTTAACTTCACTGCATCCCATTTCAGCTGCGACGCGTTGCGCCACTGCCAGCCGGTCACCGGTAACCATAACCAGCCGTTTGATACCGATGCCCTGGTCCAGATCGGTAATCGCTTCCCGGGCTTCCGGGCGGGTGCGGTCTTCCATCCCGATCCAGCCGATGGCCCTGCCATTCCTTGCGACATATAGTATACTGACTCCACCGGGAGCTTTCATCGATTCGGATTGCAGTGCCGTCATGTCGACGCCCTGGGACGCCAGCCAGGTATCGCGTCCGACCAGCACGGCTTTCCCATTCACAGTGGCGCTGACCCCCTGGCCAGGCAGTTCCGCGAAATCATCCGGATGGGGCAGTGCCAGGCGGGCTTTCTGGGCGACATCCATGACAGCCCTGGCAACCGGGTGTTTACTGAATTGTTCAACCGCGGCGGCATCTGCCAGCATTTCAGCGGCATCAATTCCTTCAATTGGATTAAGGCGCGTGACTGCCAGTTGGCCGGTAGTCAGTGTGCCGGTTTTATCGAATACCATGGCGGTGAGTTTCCCGGCGATTTCCAGGTTTGAAACATTCTTGATTAAAATGCCCAAACGCGCCGCACAACTTAATGCCGCTACCATGGCAGTGGGAGTCGCCAGAATAATCGCGCAGGGGCAGGATATAATCAGGGTTGAAATGGCGTAATCGATTTGCTTGGTGAAAACAAAAATTAATGCCGCCAGCATTAATATCGTGGGGGTGTACCACTGGATATACCGATCGATAATCCTCATAATCGGAATCTTGGTGCTTTCCGCCTGTAAAATCAACGATTGAACTTTACCCAGGGTCGTGTCCTTGCCGGCAGTTAACACTTCGATATCCATGACACCCGTCAGGTTGCTGGTCCCGGCAAATACAGTATCGCCAATGGTCTTGTCAACCGGCAGTGATTCACCTGTGATTGTGGCTTGATTCACGGTCGACTGGCCTTTGATTACTTTGCCATCGGCGGGAATATTATCGCCGGGCCGTACCCGAACTTTATCACCAGTTGCCAGTTGGCTGGCTTCCACTTCTTCTTCCTGAGAATTGTCCAGAATCCGGTTGGCCCGCGTGGGAGTAATTCGAATCAGCGATTCGATCGAAGCCCGGGCGCCCAGCGCCGTGCGGGTTTCAACCAGCTCGGCCAGCAACATGAAAAACGCTACCGCTCCGGCTTCCTGGTATTTACCGATGGCGAAGGCGGCGATGATAGCCAGGGCCACCAGTTCATCCATGTGGTTGTGTCCCTGGATCATACAACTGAAGGCATGCCAGACCACGGGGGCTGCCAGCAAGATGGCTCCGGCCATGGCCAGCAAATCTGCCTGATCTTCAGGAATTTTCAGGATGTATTGAGCGATCAGACTGTTGAGCAGCAGGGCGCCTCCCATCAGCGTGCCCAGCAATCCGATACTGACTTTGGTTGTTCGGGTTTCGGTCTGATCGGAATGCAGGGAAACCTCGGTTTCTTTTAAGTTCAGGTGGGCATGTGCCATCGTCACTATCCTTTTATATTATTCTATCAAAATCTTATTGTTTGGGGTTCTGCGGGGCAGACTCGTTCTTATTGTTCTGGGGTTTCAGGGTGGCGTCGCGACTCATATAAATCCGCCATTCGCTGTCTTCGCCGGCGCTTGAAGGCACAATCACTTCATCGGCGCTGGCAACAATAAAACGAATAGCCTCCTGATAGATCTGGTCCATGTGAATCGCCAGGAGTTCATTGAACATCTTTTGCCGTTGCTCTTGCCAATTGGCCTGGCTTTTATCGATCTTTTGATCGATCGCTTCGTAGATTTGCTGCAGAATGACTTCCAGCGATTTAGCGTCTGCCTGAGCGGCCTGTACGATTCGCGTTTTGTATGCCTGTGCTTCTGCCAGAGTAATAGAAGCCTGTGCCCGAGCCTGGTTGACAATCTCTTCATACCGGGCGGAGGCTTCTTTGGCCAGCTTCCCGGCTTCGTTGTCAGCCTGGGCCGCCAGGTCAAATGCGGATTGTACCTGACGCGGAACCGAGCGACCCACCAGATCCAGCGCCTCGATTCGGATGCCCACCTCTGCGGCATTAACGCGCTGGCGCAGGGTGTCCAGCACAGCACTGGATAAGGATTTATCGTCTCGCCAGAGCATCCAGTCGATGTCATGAGAAGCGCTGGTCCTGATCACACTGTCTTCCAGGGCGGTGATTAAAAAGTGATCGACACGATTATAGTGTTCCTGACGGCCGTCCCACAAGGTATCGAAAAATTCTCGCGGATTATCGACAATATAGCGCAATTTCCACTGGGTATGGACCAGATTGTAATCAATCATAATGTCCTGATTCGTATCAGTCGAATCGCTTTTGACCGCAGGTTGCGAGGCGCAAATACTGTAACCGTCTTTCACGATCTGCAAAGTGGGACCGGCGATTGAAGAGCGGCCGCCGGCTTTTTCCCGGTCGTCCTGATAGTACCAGAACGAATCCACGGTCAGATTCTGCTCCTGAACTGGCAGATAGACTACTTCGTCGATTGGATCGGGACATTTCCAGTGCCAGCCCGGTTCCAGAATGGATTGGGTTGCTGACCCCAGCACTCTGCCAAACCGCAGCAGCAAGGCCTGCTGATTTTGCTCTACCCGGAAAAAACCGCTCCAGATAAATAGAACGACAACACCGATCATGACCAGTTTCAGAACCCCGAAACTGATTCGTAGCGCTTCGGAAAGCGCCTGGTTGCCGGGATCGAGCGTTTCCTCAATCTGTCTGGGGCTTTCGTGCTGGTGGTGATGCGGGCAATCGCAGCCCTGAGGATGTTTATGTTTATCGTCTGCCATCAAATTACTCCATAACGGGATGGTATGTTTCCCGTTTTACGGTTTAGTCTTTGGGTAGTTCCGGGCCATCCTGAATGAGCGAATAGGGCGCTGAGTTCTTGTCCAGAACCAGAGTTGTTCGTTTGCTCAATGTCTTACGCAAAGTCTCCAGTTTACGCAGAAAATTTGCCAGTTGGGGATGTTCCAGGAATTTGGCATAGTATTGTGCGGCTTCGGCATCGCCTTCCGCTTCGATCTGGCGGGCTTTGGAAACAGCCTCGGCATTAATGATGGTTGCCTGCGATTTGGCATTTCCCAATGTCTCGTCGGCTATCTTCTTGCCTTCTGAGGTGCGGGTGACCACAACGGCTTCGCGATCGGCCCGCATCCGGTTAAAGACCGACTCGGTTACCTGGTCCGGGATACCTAGCCGGCGGATGCCCACGTCTGCTATCTTGATGCCATAGCCGTTTTCCTGGCTGGTCTTTTCGATCATTCGGCCCAGCATGCCGCCGATTTTATCACCGGTGCCTTTTTCCAGTTCCGGTAATTTAAACTTATCCGGATTCGTGGTGATTAACTCGTTGAAGTTATATTCCGTGATAATGTTTTTTGCGTCCGCTATCCAGCTTTTTCGTATGGTATCCTCGGCATTGAAGACAATGTCCTCGGCGGTTTCGTATTGACCGGCCACAAAAAACCGGTTACGAAACTGCACCGGATCACTCACGCGCCAGTTGACATAAACCGAGACAATCACGTTCTGTTTATCACGGGTCTGGGTCTGTTCCAGCTGTTGTTCCAGCGTACGGATGCGGGTGTCGAATTTAACCAGCTTTTGCCAGGGCATGACAAATTTCAGGCCGGGTTCCTCTTCGACTTTAACAATTTTGCCAAATGAAACCACCAACGCCTTTTCTTGAGAACGTACTGTCTTCAAGACACTGTAAAGCAGCAGGATCGCAACGATTCCGAATCCCAGGGCGATGACAAAATAATGTTTCTTCACTGTTGGTTCTCCTGTTTTTCTTCAGGTAATCCCAGCCCGGTGAATATATCGGGCTGAAGTTTTTCTTTCAAGTCCAGTTCATATACCCAGCGGTTAACATCGTCCGCTGCGATAAAATACTTTCTTAATTCGGGCATGGTCTCTTCCAGTACGGACAGATATTCACGCCACAGATACACCCCCTGGCCCTGCTCCCAGGCTTTTAACTGGCTGCTGAAACGGTCAGAATTTGCCTGAGCGACAGTCACCCGTTCAAACTTGTAGGCGTCAGCCTCGGCGTTGCGAATGGTCGCCATGGCTTCGGCGCTCGCGATAATGGCGGCGGATTCTCCCTGGGCCTTTAAGATCGATGCCTGCTTGGATTGGAGTGACGAAATAACTTTTTCGAACGCATCTGCAATTTTGACCGGAGGATGCACCGAACTCAGGCTGACCGATAACAGATCAATTCCCATGTCGTAATCATGAATTCTGCGATTGATGGCCTGTTTTAATTTTTCGGAGGTTTCATACCGGCCCGGTCCCAGCAGGCTTTCGATATCTGATTGACTGCAATAGCGGGTCGCTTCGTTATAACAGATCGATTCCAGCAATTGGTCCGGATTGCTGAACGCGTAACCATAGCGTTCAATATCGGCTATCTTGTATTGCACGGTAATGGCGACGACCAGCTTATCGATAAGGACCATCTCGCTGTTGTTGGAAACCGGGATCACGGATGAACCGGTCTGGCTGATACCCGGCAGAATAAACGGGAATTCGTCTTTCCAATGTTCCTGGGTCCAGAGGATCGGGGTATTGTCCAGTTGCGGTCGGCCATCTTTTTGTTCGATCTCTTTTCGGGTAAATCCAATATCCAGCGTTTGTACCTGTTCGACCGGGAAGGCGACCAGTTTGTCGATTGGAGACGGAAACTTCATGTGCATTCCGTTTGGCAGGGGGTTGTCCAGATTGACCGGTTTGCCCCATCGTTCGATAACTCCGACATGGCCGGCCGGCACGACAACGAAACAGGTCATCAGGTATAAGACCAGCGCCTGTGCCGCCAATAGCGGCAGAATGGCTTTTTCCAGGAGTTTATAAAACCAGGTATCCGAAACTTTGAATCCAAACTGATAGTCGATCGCATGAGAAAAGGTTCGCAACATACCGCCTGGTTCACTGAACAAACCCAGCAATCGTGACTCAAACGCCGCCCGATAGTATTGGCCCTTCAGTCGGGGCCGGAATGCGTCCAGCAATAGATTGAGAATAATCTCAATGCCAATCACTGCCATCACAATACTTAATACCAGGGCGGCGATTTTATCGAGGTTTTCACGTCCGGACCATAAGTAGATTCCTAATACAATGGCGATCGCGATATTCACCAGGGCGTTGCTGAAAAGATAGCTGCCGCCTGAACGGATCGGCCGCCAGATCGCCTGACGGCTCATGCCAATGGCATACCAGGAAAACATGAAGCTGACGACCGCCAGACCCGCCAGAAAAGCCAGTAATTGCAGAATTTTTTCTTCACCGGCCATGACTTGAATTTCCGGCGCGCGTACAACAATAAACTGCCAGACACCGATTCCCAGTAAATAAATGGCCTGCAATATCGCGAAAATGGACAGTAGATATTTTTCCAGCCACTTCTGGCGACGTTCCGCCACATGCATCTCGTCATCCAGGGTTTGCGTATCGAATACGGAAGCGCCTTTGCCTTCGGCCCGCATCCGATCATACTGTTCCGCGTCAAACCGTTCTTCTTCAACCAGACGACGCTGGCGAAACTGTAAAAACAGGATAAACCAGATCAGAACCCCGCCCAGAAAATGCCAGGCTTCGACCTTGACGGCTAGTGAATTGACATAGTTGCCGATCAGTAGCGAAAACAGGAAAAATAACGCCTGAAGGAACATCGCCAGGATCGATAACGATTCAGCTCTTTTTGATGATAATTTCATTGAAGCCTCATGTAAGGATACGCATATTTTATTGACGGAGATTGGCAATTACAGGTTGATTGGTTCCGGGATAAAATATCATTCTGTCTTGGAATACAAGGCGTTGAATTATAACGATTTTTGACACCAATGCAAGCATTGGTTTGTCATAAACCATGCCTGGAAAAAGTTTTGTAATTATAGGACATCCAGGCGGCCTTGTCTGACTGTTTTATACGGTAGATAGTGGTATAGGTTCAGGAAGTTTTTTCATTTTTTTTACAATTATAGACTGAATTCTTGATTTTGATTTTTATCTTCAAATTTTCATGAACAGGGATGATGCGTTTGTCGTATAAATCGATGTTTGAGCCTGATTTGGAACGCCTTATTCCTGTTACAACATCACTTTCTTCATAGTTGCAGGCCAGAATTTCAATTCTGGCCTGATTTCTTAGTTGCCTTTTTACCTCGACAATGATTCAATAAACAGGCTTGATCTATCTTTAGATTATTGTAACGAATTATAATTCATAGGCTTAGACAAAGGCTTTATTATGTTTCGCAGTTTATTTGCCATTATGGCCAATACCTTTACTGAAATTCTCCGGCAACCGGTTTTTGCCGTCGTCTTGGGCGCTGCCATTTTTTTAATCGTTTTAACTCCATCACTATCCATGTTCTCGATGGATGATGATAATATGCTGTTAAGTGACGTTTGTCTGTCAACTTTGTTGGTGGCCGGCCTTTTTCTGGCAGTTTTTGCCGCTTCGTCAGTGGTATCCAGAGAAATCGAAAATAAAACGGTTTTGACCGTAGTGACTAAATCTGTGGGGAGGAATATATTTGTATTTGGGAAATTTCTTGGCGTGGCGCTTGCCTTAATTCTGGCGCAATATATTCTGTCCATTGTAGTTATGATGGTTGTCCGTCATGGTGTTATGCAACGCGCCAGTGATGAATCGGATCTGGTGGTTATTATTCTGGGTTCCATCACCACAGTTCTGATTCTATTGATTGGGGGTGCTGGAAACTTTTTCTATAATTGGCGTTTCAGTTCCACCGCCGTTTACTCAACCACGTTTTGCCTGACCCTGTTGATGGGTTTTCTCCTGGTAGTAGATCCGCATTGGAAATTTAATCCTGCTGAAAATCATATGAAATTAGTATTGGTAGGCCCAATATTGCTGGCAATTTTAGCTTCCCTGATCATTGCGGCCTTTGCAGTGGTTACTTCACTGCGAATGAATCTGGTTGCGACATTGATATTGTGTTCGGTATTTTTTGTTTTAGGAACGATCATTCAGTATTGGCTGGGGCCCATAGCTGCACAGGGAGGCATTCATGGCTGGTTTGCCTGGGCCGGATTAACCATCATCCCTTCTTTAAATATGTATAATGTAACCAATGCGGTGTATGATGGCCGGGCGGTTGAACTTAACTATCTGTCGCATGCGGCTTTATATGCGTTTTGTTATATTGTTGCCATTCTGGCGTTGGGAATGGCGATTTTCCGCAACCGACAAATCGGTTGATTTGTTAATATTCGGATATTTAAGGACTTATATTGTTAATCGATTGTTTTGATATTACTGGATTTAGTACTATTAGCCGGGAGAATTGCCAGGGAGTCATACTGATTGTATTTTAGCGCTGGATATTAATACTACTTGAAAATAATTTGTATACCCTTTGCAATTGAATTTTTCCGTTTCGCCGGGTGACAACTAGTTGACGAGTAACAAGTTAAATTTCGAGCGAGCAGGAATCATCATACCCATTGGGTATAATTATCCGGGTGGCGTTAGATAAGAAAACAGAAAAGATTTTCATATCTAACTGAAATGACTTGGTTATCTCGTCGTTTTTTTGATATTTCAGAATTCTGATTCTGAAAACTGTTTTGCATTTCCAATCGCTTTACGATAAACTTATCAATTCTATCAGGCTGCCAGAAGTATGCGTAGCCGACCTGTATTCACAAACCTGAAATCATCGATAACTGGAGTATTCCCCATGTGCAACAAGAATACTGGTCTGAATATTATGACTGTATTAGCAATGGTTTGTTTATTTATCCTGGGGGGGTGTGCAACCAAACCCGATGAATCCCTGGCTGTTAAGCTGGGTAAACTCGGCGATCCCGATCTGTCGGATATGATTCGCAAGAATTTCGATGCTTTGGGGGGGCGCGATTTATTTGAAACGCCCATCAATCTGAAGATCGATGCAATCGCCTCGGTTTACAGTGATTCTGGCGGAAAAGTTCTGATGAAACAAACCCATGAGATTGGCTTTTCCAATAAGAAAATCACGATAACCAGCCAGGATGCCGGAATTGATGTGATCGAATCGATGGAATCCGGATCAATGGCAGTGATCACTCAGAAACAGGGTAATGCCACTACCAGAATATCTGAAAATGAAGAAATTTATGGATCCATGGTCAAACTGACTTTGGAATTGTATGCCCTTACCGGCGCTTACGGTTTACTGGATGATAATATTAATCTGCGGTATCAAGGCGAAGAACGCAAAGGGGGGAAAATCTATCGCAAAGTACAGGCTGATGGATTTTTTATCAAGCAGCGCGGCAAAAAAGATCTGGGAATCAAAGACAGTTTATTACTCTGGTATGATGCCGATACTTCGCTACTGGACCGGATCATCATTCGTTATCTGGATCCCATTGATGGCCAGACTTTCAAATTCCTCACCGTCAACGTGCGTAATTATGAAACCCTGGATAATGGGTTGGTCATTCCAGTCTATCTCGGCTATGTCCCCGGGGATGAATTTCAGAATTTCAGTGAAAAATATCTCATGAGTATTGAATTACTGAAGGTCCAGTTGCTCGAGCAATAACGCCGGTAAGTCCTCTGGCAGGAAAGGAATGGGTGGCCGGAGGTTTTACGCTTAAGTTAATTTTTGTCAGGATACGTTTGATAAGGTGAACTCGTCTGAAACCCAGGGATTATTGCGTCTATCTCAGGCAGCCCGTGCCGCCGGAGTCACCCGACAAACCCTGCAATATTATTTGATGATCGGATTGGTGGAACCTGCTCAATACGGGAGGGGGGGGCATCGCTTGTTTGATGAAAAGTCCGTTGAAAGAGTCAAACTGGTTAAAAAACTGAACGATTCGGGGTATCCCTTGCGAGAAATTCGCGAGATTTTTCTTAAGCACAAATCATAACAGGAGTTACGGCTATCTGCCTGAAATGTCTCTACCCGTTTGTGTTTTATCGTGGTTGATTTTCAGTCCTGCCGATATAATTTAGATTATGAGTAAACGAGATTATTATGAAGTTCTGGGAGTTTCCCGTACTGCCGGCGTTGCTGAGATAAAAAAGGCTTATAGAAATCTGGCCCGAAAATATCATCCTGATACCGCCGGGGGAGATCCGGGCGCGACGGATCGCTTCAAAGAGGTCCAGGAAGCGTACGATGTTCTCAGCGATGAAACCAAAAGAAAAACCTACGATCAATTCGGGCATGCGGCGGAAGGCGCAGGCCGCCCCGGTTCTGCTTATAACTGGCAAAACGGTCAGGGGGTGGGGGGATTTGATTTTTCCGATATATTCAATTTCGGTCGGCGTAACCGGTCCCGTGCCCCAGGTGGTTTCGATATGGATAATATCTTTGAGCAAATGCGTTCCAGAACCGGGCGGCAAAATCGTTCCGCTGCATCCCAGCATCGGGGTCAGAACCTGCATCATGATATTTCTCTTGATTTTATGGACGCAGTGAATGGTTTAAATCAAACCATCACGTTGACGACTACCGCTACGGATGGATCACAGCGGCAGGAACGTATAGAAGTTCGTATACCACCCGGTGTTGATGAAGGCAGTAAGGTCCGGGTTAAAGGCAAAGGGCATCCCGGTCCGGGTGGTTCTGGCGATCTGATTTTCAATATTCATGTCAAACCTCATTCCTGGTTCCGGCGCGAAGGGGCGGATATCATTCTGGATGTGCCCGTAACCATATCCGAAGCGGCGTTGGGGACCCGCGTTGAAGTGCCCACGTTAACCGGTTCTACCACGGTAACGGTTCCACCCAACAGCGCTTCGGGTCGAAAATTGCGGCTCAAAGGACAGGGGGTGCCTCACGCCGGAAAAAATAAGGAGCCCGGTGATATGTATTTGATCCTGAAAATTATTCCACCGGATACCGGGTTGCCGGAAATTAAGGAAATGCTCGAAAAAATCAGCCGGTTGGCTCCGCAGCCCGATTTGCGTGATAAATGGTTTCGATGAAAATCCGATTCGGCCTCAATGTGGCGCCTCAGGCAGACAGGATAAATGCTGACATGACACTCTTTGGTAATATCATCCCATGGATTGCTATTGCGAGCATACCCATTCTGGCGCAAACTGATCGCAAAATCGATCCTGTGATCCGGGCGAAAGCGGAGGCTTATCTCCTGTTGTTATCGGTCGTCGTGGCTTCTCTGTTTCTGATGTTCGGTATGATCACTTTTGTTCGGATGATGCGTGCCCGCCGTGATCGGGAACAACAATCCAGATCTCCCAGAAAAGATTCCTATCAGGATATCTGGGGGAGTTATCGCCTGCGTGAGCAGGATCTGGAATTTATGGACGATTTGAAAAATTCTGGTAATGATGGCCTGGATGATCTGGACGATACGGGTTATCATGATGAAAATGATTCGTGTCCTCCCTGCTAAGGCATGGCCTCAGGCTGGAATTCCATTCATAAAGCGTCTGGCCTGGCAATGATTAAGCTAATGAAACCCGTAACTCGATATACCTTTTCTCAAAAATACCGGTTGAAATCATCAAATGATTTTCAACGTGTTTTCAATGCTCGTGTCAGCACGTCAGACCGGTATCTGGTTGTTTATCTATTGCCCAATCAGTGCGATTATCCGCGGCTTGGGATTTCAGTCGGTCGGCGTATGGGAAATGCGGTTTTGCGTAATCGCTATAAACGTACCCTGCGTGAAGCGTTCCGTTTGTCACGGCATGAAATCCCTTCCGGTTACGATCTGGTTCTGGTGCCGCGTTCAAATGTCTCGCCGCAAATGGAACCTTATCGTCAATCCCTGATGCGTCTAACCGCGATTTTGGACCGGCGCTGGCGTAAACGAAAAATTGAAAGCTAGAGAATGGCCCTTCCCAAGCACCATAAACGTTCAGATCTGCTGACCCGATTTTTATGCCGGATTATCTGGCTGTATCGCATGGCCATCTCTCCCTATCTGCCGGCCGCCTGCCGATATTGGCCCACTTGCAGTGTCTATGCTCATGAAGCGATCAGGCGATTTGGACCTGTCAAAGGTTCCTGGCTGGCCGTCAAACGGATTTGCCGCTGTCATCCATTTGTCCGCGGCGGTTATGATCCCGTTCCTCCCAGAAACGATTCGTCCTCAGGCTAGTTGGCTGTCCAGGTAAAAATAAAAGGTACTGCCCTGTCCGATGCCCGCCGATTCCACCCAGATTTTCCCACGATGAGCCTGGACGATTCGTTTGACCATGGCCAGTCCCAGGCCGCTGCCTCCTACATGGTTATTCAAGCGAGAGAATGAGTCGAATATAATGTCGAAATGCCGGCTTTCAATGCCCAGGCCGTTGTCATGAATGTAATAGATGTTATTCTTGTTTTCACAACACCCGATTTCAATCATGGGTTCTGGTTGATCGCCCATGAATTTGATGGCGTTGGAAATCAAATTCTCCCATACCTGTCTCATACGCAGCGGATCGCATAAGACCTGGCCCAGAGGATCCTTTATCATGACTTGAACGCCCCTTTGTGTCAAACTGCCCCGGCATGATTCCAGCGCATTGTGGACAATGTCCGCCATCATCACTGCCTCGGGCTCGCCCAGCGTCCGGCCCAGCCGGGATAATTGCAGCAGGCTGTCCAGCAACCGTTCCATCTTACGGCAGGCGTCATCGATAAATTTAAAATCTTCTTCCAGAGTATCGAGTTTCTTCTCGGCGATACTTTGTTTTATCCAGTTGAACATTCCCTTGATGGTGATCAGAGGATTTTTTAGATCGTGGGACACGCTGTAGGCAAACTGGTCCAGTTCCTGGTTCTTGGCGCTCAGCGCGTCCATGGTGTTTTGTAATTCCTTCAAGGCTCTCTTACGATCGGTAATATCCAGTACTGAAAAGGTAACGCCTTGCAACAAATCTGACGGATCCAGAGGGGTGGAACTCAATAATACATCTACGATCTGGCCATCCTTTCGTTGCCAGCGGGTTTCTACCGTTCCCGTGCCTGTTTCTTTGATTTGCTGATATTTCTCACGGCCAACCCAATCAAATTCGTCCTGAGTTGGGTAAAGTATTCGCGACGATTGGCCCAGCAATTCCTCGCGTTCGTATCCGCAGAGCTCACACATCCGGTCGTTGACTTGCATCAAGACACGGTTGATCACCAGTCCAATGCCAACTGGTACGGCTCGTAATATGCTCTGCAATGTCGTTTCACGCGTTCTGATCTCAATCTCAGCGGCTTTTTGCTCGGTGATATCTCTCATGGTGATAATGATCGAAGTGAAACGGTCACTGATATCCAGTAAATTGGACCAGCTGATATTGAATATTCGTTCGTTGCCATGGATGACCACTTGATGTTCAAACTGATCGCTGTGAAAGGATTGCCAGTTTCTATAGCTATCAAAAAAAATCGTCAGCCAGGGAAAAAGGGTGTCAAGATTCTGCCCGATACAAGGTTGTCGTTTCTCAAGTGAAGATATTTTGCCCCACTGTTCGCTGTCGAAGCTGTCCTGATAATAATCCGAACCGGGTATTCGGTCCGGTTCGATCAGCTGGGCTGCCGCATGATTCAAATTGATGATATTCAAGGTGCCATCCACCAGAATCGCCGGATCGATCAGGCTTTCAAATACCGTCAGATAGGCGTTCTTCTCGTTGGTCATGATCCGGTTGGTGTTCTGCAACTCATTGAGACGGACTTCCTGGCTGGTCTGAGCCCATTCCTGACAAAAAGCGATTTCAATCCGGTCGAAGCTTCGCTCAATTAATAACCGGTTTTTCTTCTGATTTGCAATCGTGTCCAGTTCTTCGACCAGGTCAACATAAGCCTGACGGTAATATTTCATGAGCCCCAGGAACATGGACAGGGTAATGCCGCGCTTGCGATGGCGCTGGGCTTCGATCACGCCAAAATCGGTTAAGGGATCGTCGCGGAAACTCTCATCCGGACCAAAATCCGGAATGGCATGATTGCGTTTGATACCCTCGATCAATGAATGGGTCAGGCCGCTGATGCTGATACGCCAGGCTTCTTCCAGGGTAGAGGTGTATTGGGTAAATTGATGAAGTTTCGCGTAATAAAGAATTCGCCTGATCAGCCAGTTTTCATTGTCAAGCAGTAATTGCGAAAGCGGTGATAGGGTTTTCGGGGGTTCCATGATATCGATATCGATTGAACCAGTTTAATTACTCGCATAGTATCTGTTGGTATGGCATAGTTAATTCAAAATCAGAATCAGCGGCAACCAGTCATCTTCAGGGTTTATCGGTTGTAACTGATCGTCTTGAGGGACTCCGGCAATGCCGGATCTCATGGCTGGCTTTGTTTTTCAGGTTTTTTTTCATACCAGGTGACATCCCCTTCATCTTCGAGTTTATTAAATAACTGGTCAAGTAGTTCTTTGCGTTTTTTCTGCCAGAGTTCGACTTCGATACGACCCCGAACCTGTTCCAGGGATAAGACCGTTTCTGGTTTTTTGTCGATCACCTGAATGATATGAAAGCCAATGGATGTCTTGACCAGATGGCTGATCTCGCCGGGTGCCAGGGCAAACGCCGCTTCGCTGAATGCCGGCAGCATCCGTTGCTCGTTGGGTCGGCGTGGCCCGGTGTTTCGTACGAAGTACCCGACATCGCCGCCATTGGTTGCTGAAGGACATTCCGAATACCGTTTAGCCAGTTCGGAAAAATTACTGCCTGGCTGCTTGGCTTCGTCCAGAACAGAAAGGGCTTTCTCGCGGATCTGCTCGATACTGGCTTCGTCCAGTCCTTGTGTTTTAAACAGGATATGGCGGGCGCGGACGGTTTCCTTCTCGGTAAATTCACTGTGAAGATTATCCGCGTAATAGTCAATGACTGCCTTGGGTTCAATTTTCTCCCAGCCTGGATATTCCAATTCTAAAAGTTTGTTGGCTAAGACGGACTCTTTAAAGCTTGGATCGTTCATCAGCTGCTCATGTTTTTCTTCGATTCGCGTGACACCACCGGCCAGAACGGCTTTCTCATAGTCATCTTTTGACCAGTTGTTGGTTTTCATGGTCTGTTCGATAATAAGATTTAATTGCTTTTGACGATCCTGATCGGAGATCGTATAGCCCCTTTTTTGACAAGCCTGTTCGAAAATGACCGCCCTGGCCAGCATATCGATCAACCGATAACGAGAATAAGTGCGGTAAAACTGAATTTGTTTGTCACTCAGTTTTTGTTTGCCAAAAGATTGCAGCATCCACTGGAAACGGGATTCAACATCGCTGTCTTTGATATCATGGCCATTGATGGTGACCACAATTTTATCGGGCGTTTCCGGTTGGGGTTGTATAGATTGTTCGCTTTCAGTCGACTTTAAGGAAAGGGGCTGGCCCTCCGCTGTGTGTAGCATTCCTGTGATCGGGATTATCATCAATATGAATAAAAATATATTTTTCATGTGGCTGGATTCCTGTTGCTGGTTATGCCTGTCATATAGGATTATCAGCTTATAAAATAACTGAATATTGGCTATTACGTAATTAAAAATTTATGTTTTATAAAAAAGTTACAAAGCAGGGCTGCCCAGGTGGGCCGGGTTTTAATTTCTCGAAAGTGCTGGTCAGATAAACAGCAGAATAACGCCCGGATAAGTTACTTCATTTTGGTTAATCCTGCTTGCGCCTGTTTCAGACTACAAGATAAACTGCTGTATATTTTGATCGTCATCAATTCAGAAAGGCATTATCAGATTATTACCAATAATGGATTCAGGAATTGACTAGGCAAAATAGCTTACAGACCGCAGGGAGTAGTGTTTGGATGTCACTATTAGTAATGTGTTTTTGTCAAGTCTCGCGTATGACGCGTTTTGTGGAATTATCGGAGTTCTCTAAAGTTTCAATAATATCAGACTCGGGCTCACCGATTTCTTTGGCGGGGGTTGAATGCATGGCGATATCCTGCATTTGCTGCAATTCCCATATCTCGTTGCGGACCAGTTCTCGAATGACGGATGACATGATCCTGCGTATACCCAGATTGAATACTTTACTCTCAACAACGCCGGCAACCATTCGCGCCATCGGATCAGGGATTTGTTTGAGCTTTAAATCATTTATAATAATAGATTTATTCCAGGGTTCAGTATAAAAAGACATAAAGGAGGATGTCTCATCCGGATTGGTTGATCCGGTTATGGGGTTGCTGTTGGTTTTTGTGGAGCAGTTTGGTCGTTTTTCCGGCTTCAATGGAGTAGTGGCAGGAAGGTCGCATGTTTCCCGGTCAGCGCTCCCAAAAGGCCAGAAGCGTATGACTTCCAAACGTTTTCTCATCATTTGCCGGTTCGCCGCATGATTGCGCAGATTTAATGCCGCCTCTTCATGTCCCGTTTCGCATAAAACCGCTTCAATCATAGCCAGAATTTCATCACTGGGTATTTCGCCATGATGATTTTCTGTATCGTAATGCCTTGCGATATACGATGATACCGCTTCAGCCAGCGCTTCGGTTATATTCTCCTTGTATTGCCGGGTCTCGCTCAGCGCAATACCTATTGTACCCATGACTTTGGTATGCAGATACA
>CAXXFK010000016.1:0-79524 GCA_963663965.2 Sedimentisphaerales bacterium | reverse complement strand
CGCCAAAGCCGCCAATGACAAGGCGGTAGAGGATGGTTATGAAAGCGTATTCCATGCTTGAACGAAGCGGGTAATATCCTCTATCAGCAGCGTAGTGAAGAGGAAAAGGGTGTTTGCGCCAAGGTAAAATCCAGATCGATCAAAAACTAGTGATCAGCCGTTCGGCGTTCAAAGCCACTCTTGAGATCGATAATGAAAGTGATGATCCACTCGAAGAAATTCTGGTGGAGATCGATATCCGTAATGAGACCGGCGAACAGAGCAACGATCTGTTGGCATCTATCCGCCCGAACTCAGCGGATGACCGGTGTCGATGGTACCGGGGTATTGCCGCCGGGCAGCGCCGGGCTGACTGGCTGCTGTGCCGACCGATGATGCCGCGCCTGAGGAGAATCAAACTTACCATGTGGGCGGCCGGCTGACCTATCGTCAGGCCGGGAAGCTGATCACGGTACCGCTTATCCGCCCAGATTGAAGTTTTGCCCAACCCCAATCTCCATCTGAAATATTTCCTGGAACGCCAGGTATACAGTGACGATCCCTTTACGCCCGAAGTGGAACCGGCCGTCCCGTTCTCACTGGGGCTGATTATGTATAATGATGGCTATGGAACGGCGAAGAATGTCCGGATTACCTCTTCGCAACCCAGATCGTTGAAAACGAAAAGGGTCTGTTGATCGATTTCAATATCATCGGAACCCGTGTGGGCACCGAAGATGTTTCGCCCTCACTCAAGGTGAATCTGGGAGACCTGGGCCGGATGACAGCGTGGTGGCCCAATGGCTGATGCGTGCAGCCTGCAAGGTGAGTTTATCCAGTATAATGCCTCGTTCGAGCACGTCAGTGTTTGGGTGATAACCGCCTGTCCCTGATCGATAGTATTGAAATTCATGAGATCGAACATGTGGTGCGCGCTGAATATCCCGCCGATGACAGCCTGCCGGACTTCCTGGCCAATGATGTGCCCGATGTCGATGATATGCCCGATCGTCTCCATCTCAGTGACGGACGTGTCGAACCGGTCGCCGGCGTTCAAGATGCGAGTATCGATCATTATGCCGGACCGGGTCAGTTTGAGGTCGATCTGCAACTCAATGAAACTCCATCCGGCTGTGCTATATCCGTATTGAAGATCCCGGCTTGAATCAGTATGCCCTGATTGGCGTGTTGCGGTCCGATGGCCAGATTATCCGCGTGGGCGACAATGCCTGGTTAACGCACCGAATCGAACGGATCGAGGACAACCTGATCGTGAGGTCAATTTGCTGCATCTATTCGATTACTTTACCACGGGGTCGTATACCCTGTTCTATTCCAGTGAGGATGTGGAATCGCCATCGGTACTGAAGGTTGATGTGGAAGATATTCTGGAGGAATCTCTGATGATCTGGAATTTCAGGTGACCTATTATGATAATGTCGCCGTCGATGTTTCAACGCTGTCCTCGTCAAATATTCATATAACCGCACCTGATGCGGCAGTTATTATGCCCGCTATGTGACGGTTGACAATATTGCGGATGGTTCTCCCGGGTGGCGACTTATCGTATGACGCCCCCCGGCGGCAGTTGGGACTTTGCGATAATGGGGAATATGGGATCGTTCTGGAACCATTCCAGGTGCCGATACCAGCGGTAATTATGCTGAAACGCTTTACTTGAGAATTTCAATGTGGTTATCCAGGGAGACTGTGTTGCCCGAGCTGGTCAGTTCAACCTGCAAAGTCTGAGACGGATTGGGCGTACTACCTACGAATATATCTATAAGGTCAGTTTGCGTAATGTCTGTCCCGGGGTAGACATCGGGCCGTTCCGATTCTTTATCAGGGATTTGCCCGCCAACGTCGAGAGTTTCGATAATGCGGTTTATTCCCGGGCCTGGAATCGGGTCAGACCTTAACGCCTGAGGATACACTGGGTATCATTGTCGACCATACCTGGCCATTCAATGTTTATGACCTGGGCTGGATCATCCTCAAATTGCCGTTGTGCGATTTTAATAACGATCGAACAGTCGATGTTCAAGATTTGCAAATGCTGCGGAAACCTGGCTCGATGCCGAGCCGGCATATGATATTGCTCCGGCTCCTGAAGGTGATTCGGCCGTTGACCTGCTCGATTTTGAAGAATGTTCGCGTGAGTGGCTGATGACTGTTCCGTAGTCAATTTCACGGATTTGTCATCAGACCGATTCACGATCAGATATTAATTTGAAATTAAACATTAACAAACAGATCCTCTTTTATAAGGAGAAAGTTATGTTTTACAGAATCTGGCACGTAGAATGATGCTTACCAGTGTGGTAATACTGGTTATTGGATGTTGGATGACCCGGCCGGTTTCGGCCGATCTGGTCACTTCCACCTGGACCGGTACGGTTTCAACAGAATATTGGGAACCGGATAACTGGGATAATTACCTGATTCCTTTCAATGATTACTGGGATGACTATATTGCCAATATTACCGGCAGCGCTTCGGTGATTTTTGATGTGCCTACCGCCATACAGCTTTATGGTTTGAATATGGCCTCCGGAACGAGTCTGACAGTCTATCCGGATACGAGTCTGACGGTTCAAAACAGTGGGAATCTATATGGCCAGTTAACTGTCGATGCGGCCGAATTTACCGGGATGAGCTATGGCGATTTTCTCCTGAGCAATACGGCCAGGTTTACGGTAACCGGAGGCAGTCAGGTGACGGTACCGGCGCGGAGTATGTCCACCAGTGGACTGGGCGCCGGCATCAACTGGATGGCAGTCAATACAACCGTGATATTATCGTGGTGTCAGATCCAGGCAGCCGATTAGACCTGTCCCAGTTGACCAGCATCTATGCCGGTTACGATGACAGTACCGGCAATCCAAGCGCTCAGAAATTTCGTATCCTGGGCGGGGCTGAACTGGACCTGTCATCGGTGACATTAATTACCGGTCCTCATCGTGGAGAAGACCGTCTGGAGATCAGTGTTGACTCTACTCCGAATTACTCCTGCCAATATTGCATACGCTCAACAGTCGCACCAACGGACAGGTTCGCTTTGTCATCAGCAAGCCGCAATGGAGTCTGGATTCGCTGGTGGAATCATATTATGGCGCGTTCTGGCTGGATGAGGGAACTGTGGTCGATCTGCCGGTTCTCCAGAGCATGCTTTACGGCAGCCATAACCTTATGACCAATTCAACCCTGAATGTTCCCAGTCTTATTTCACTGAGTGGTTCCATGACTATTGATAAGGGGGCAACTCTCAACGCGCCGGAAGTGGTTACTTTGAATGGTCTAGCCGTTAACCTGCAGGAGGGGGGCACTCTCTACGCACCTAAAGCGCAAGAGTTCAGCAGCAGTTCGGTCACCCTGACTCCCAATCGCTCATTTATTACCGGTGTAATCCACAATATCGATAACTCCTGTTTAATCTGGGCGCGGGAGCGACCTGGGGAGTTTCTGATGGCAATCTGAATGCCCTGAGTTATACCCTGACCTCATTGATCAAAATTACAATTGGAATGGCAGTCAGTTATAATCGAGAAATTATCGTTGTGGATGGCACCGGTTCGGTTCTGGATTTTTCTTCCATTACGCAATTGAACGATGCGTTCAATGACAGTAATGGCGAACGAAATGTTCACAAGATTATCGCGCGCAGCGGCGCCTTATCGATTTTTCGGGTCTAGAAACCATCACCGCTCCGGCACGAAGTGAAGACCGCTAGATTTTTATTATGGATGAAAGCGCCAGTATCGATCTGTCCGGGCTGAAAACCATCCTGAGTCCCGGCGGAGGTCATGTTCGTTTCGATTCCTCTCAATCGAGCTGGACACTCAGTTCATTATTAAACGCCGCGGGAGGCGACTTCTATTTAAAAGAAAGCTGCTCTCTGGACTTGCCATTGTTACAAACCCTTTCGAATGGATCGATATACCTGCCGACCAATGCCACCTGTAATGCCGATGTGCTGAATTCGTTTGGCGGTTCACTGACCGTTCAAGCCGGGGCAGTTTTCAATGCGCCGCTACTCGATACCTTAATTCCAATACCATCAATCTGATGGATCAAGGTACGATTCTGGCACCGAATCTGATTCGTTTCAATAATATCTCGATTGAGCTGAATCCCAGCCGGGTCTTTACATGGGGGAACTGGGCAATATGGATAATACCATGCTGACCGTCAGCAGTGGATTGCAGTGGGGCGTACTGTCCGGAATTTTAACGCGCTCAGTTACACCAATACCGGACTGGGCGGCGGAATTAACTGGGATGGCTCCCAATACAACCGTGATCTGCTGATAGCCACGGATCCGGGCAGCTTGCTGGATTTGTCAACATTAACGAGTCTTTATCTTGGATATGATGACTCTACTGGCAATGTTTCATCCCAGAAAATCAAGGCGCTGAATGGAGGCGTCATCGATTTGTCATCAGTGTCGACGATTACCGGACCGCATCGCGGTGAAGATCGAGTTGATTTTTTTATTGATCCTGATTCCAATATTGACCTATCCAGTTTGCAAACGATCCAGAGCCGGACTCAGGGCGTTATAACGATTTTATGTCGACCGGCCGATCTGGTCGCTGGATTCGCTGCAGCAGTCCACTTATGGCCAGTTTATTCTTGGAGAAGGTGTTACGGTGAATATGCCTTCCATTTCGTCTATGGCCAGTGGATATTTAAACCTGGGACTGGATTCGACAGTCAATGCCGAACACTTGGAAGTGTTAGGGGCGACGGTGGTCATTGAAGATCAGGCCCTGCTGAATCTGCCGGCGCTCTCGAGGATTGCCTCATCAGCCATTACCCTGAATGATGGCGGTTCTATCTTTGCCCCATTAGCCACGGAATTCACCTATAGTTCGATCGCCCTCAATCCTGACCGGTCTTTCGTGGTGGGCTCATTGAAAAACATCAGTAATTCCACCCTCTATCTTGATCAGGGTCTCCAATGGGGTGTGCTGAGCGATAATATCTCCGCCAAGAGTTATTCTTCCAGCGGTTTGAATCAGGTTGTCAACTGGGATGGTTCTCAATATAACCGGGACCTATTTATTGTTACGGGTGATGATACCTGGTTGGATCTCTCATCGCTGGAGAGTATCTATAGTGGTTTCAATGATAATAACGGCACTTCGCAATGTTCAAAAAATACGGGCCGGTTTGAACGCGCATATTGATTTGTCGGAAGTGGATACGATTACCGCTCCATATCGTGGAGAAGACCGGCTGGATATTCTGATCGATACGGGCGGATCGATTGACCTGTCCAGCCTGAACGAAATTGCCAGCGCCGGCAGCGGCCGGGTGCTTATCGCCGCCAACCAAGGTACTGTTTCACTGGGAAGCGTGTATGCCAGCGGTTATCTTGATCTGGTTCTGACCGATCAGGAGACTCATGTCGATGTGATGCAGAATCTGCTTTATGGCGCCAGCAGTACGATCAATGGCACTGGTTTTGCGATGCTGGCTATTGGCGGCAACTACACCTTTGCCCATACGGATGAAACGAAAATCAAACTGGAAAATGCCCGCGTTCATATGAGTGGTTCGTTGACCCCGTCGTCAACCGCGGCGCCGGCGCCGCTGGCTGGTATGGTACAGGGTTTGATGCCGGCCGGTAAATCGACATTCTCGACAACTGAACGCACCTATTATGAAATGCTGGCCACTGATGAGTTCGCATCTATTGCGGATGATTTCCTCGAATTGGCGGGTTCTATCCGTTCTCATCAGCTGGCTTCGGCCGGAGTTACCCAACCGGCTCCGATGGCAAGCAGTGACCTGTTGCCGGATGATCCCAATAATCCCGGGGTGGAATTGCAGTATTTTGAAGTAGGATGCCTGGATGGCGGCCTTGAAGGCGCCCTTACGAATAATTTTGCCATTGGTCAAATGATTGTCGGACAGGCGAATCAGGTGACGGTTTGCTATCTGACCGATCTGGTCGATAATGGCAATCGCGGAACTGCCGGTAAAGAATGTCTCTATCTGGCCGGAGTGGGAGATGCCGATGGACTGCGTATCCTGGGCGGCTCCACCCTGGTAGTCAATGGAATTAATGTGTACGCTAAAATGGGTGGCGAACTGGTTCATATAAACAGCTTGTTCACCGGCGGCGAGATTGCCATTCCGTGGGATCAGGGTTATATCAGTATTGACCCGGTATTCGGCGCCTGTGGTGATGTCAATCATCCTTATGCTGCCAGCGATATCAGTCTCGATTGCCAGGTCAACCTGGATGATTATGCCGGGATTTGTGCCCAGTGGCTCGGCGCTGATTGCTACAGTCCAGACTGGTGCGATGGCGCGGATCTGAACCATGACGGTGTGGTCGATGGTCTCGATCTGACGTTGATGAGCGATAGCTGGCTGCAATAATCGCCATTTGTTATCAAACAAAAACCTCCCAATGCCGGATGAGCAATGGGAGGTTTTTTATTTTATTTGATATAGCCAACACTATTCCAGTGGAATGGGTTTATTGTCGTCCTGATTCATAGGACTGCTGGTATTGAGCGGTGTAATGGTGGGGGGCGATACGGCATTCATCGCAGGCAGATAACTCATCATCTGGCGAACCCGTTGCCGAACGGCTTTGACAGAACTGACACTGCGCCATTGGGAGAAGATTGCCAGCAAGAGGCTGATCAGCCACAAACCGCAAAAACGGGTATAGTAAAGTATCATGCTTACCAAATCTCCGTTAGCCTGGACACTGGATTTGGACTCATTCAACTCTTTCCAGCCATACAGAACTCCGGGGATTTCAGGAGAGATGATTTTTTGCCAGGGCATAATCAGGGCAAGTAAGATTAACGACAGGAATAACGCCTTGGACGCATCCGCCAATCCCCCCAGATTGCCGATAATAACCAGTTTCAGGCCGGTCATCAGGCAGAGGAAATAGATCAGACAGGATATCGCACAGAGATAGTTGGTTAACTTCAGAAGGTAATGATAACCATCCTTGTTAAAAAGTTTTTTAGCCGGTTGAGGTATCGTTTTTTCTTCGAGCGTTCTGTTTTGGGGTTCTACGGAGGGAGATTGATTCGTATCACCAGAAGGGGAATCCGTAGCGGTTGATGAATCCGGTGTGTTTGGTTGCTGTGCCAGAACCGGATAATCAACCCAGATGAACTCAGGTTTTTCCATGGGCTGGTATGCCGGCACGCTGATATCAATGATGTTGTTATCCCGCGTTGCCGGCTGGTTACCAATTATGTTTTGATCTGTCAACCAGAATAGAGTTTGTGTTAACAATAACATCAGCAGGATAATCCAGAAGAAAAGGTTTCTCGCCTGGCTGAACACTTCAAATGCTTCCAGCGCATCCAGTCGGTTTTCCAATGTCACGTTAAAGTTGGTGGGATTTGTGTTCATTTTAAATATAACTCCAGGAACTAATCAGAATCCTATTTATGCTGTTTCAAATTCTGTCATAAAGCTTGGCTTAAATCCAATCAGAACTATTCTTTTTCTATCGGCAAAAGTACGCTTAATATGACAGTCGAACTTCATAACCCCTGATTACAGTTTTAACTTTATTAGTATCAATATGTTAAGTTTTTTTGGTTATTCTTTTTTACCCGGTTGTGTATATTTTGCATTCATTAAGGATTTGTGATAAAATCCATGAAAATCTATTTTTAAATTATTTAAAACCCCATAATCAGAAAACAAGAGCGCAACCGTTCTTGTCATTTATTTTTTATATCTTGTTATATTTTCATGAGATACATAAATAAATGTCATGAGTGTTTTGTATTGATACCATTATTCATGCAATTCTGGGTGAGAGCCATTGAAATATTGAATTAACCGGATCAAAACGGTATACTATTTGTTTGTTAACGCTATTGAATTCTGTAAGATGTTTTTTTAAATGGAGTTATGTATGATTCAGGAATTGCACGGTCAACTGCGTGTCAATCAGGAAAAATATGGAATCGTTGTTGGCCGTTTCAACGAATTCATTACCTCCCGCTTGCTGAATGGGGCTCTGGATACCCTTAAACGCCACGGAGCAAGTGATGACCAAATCACCGTAGTGTGGGTGCCCGGGTCTTTTGAAGTGCCGCTGGCGGCCCGGAAAATGGCAGAATCGGGCAAATTCGATGCAGTTCTTTGTCTTTCGGCAGTGATTCGAGGTCAGACCTCCCATTATGATTATGTCTGTCAGCAGATTACCCGTGGTGTTGGTGAAGTCAGTATGACGACCGGGGTTCCCACGATCTTCGGGGTGATCACCTGTGATACTATCGAAGAAGCCATTGACAGAGCTGGGGCCAAAGGAGGGAATATCGGGTCCAATGCAGCGTTAACCGCCATCGAAACGGTTAGTGTCTTTGATCAGTTGAGCAAACTCTAACCTCAGGGCCGGTAAACCGCATGACTAAATCCACCATCGATAAAAATGAACGTAAACATAACGATCCGCGCCATCAGGCCCGACAACTGGCGCTGCAATGTCTGCATCAGTTTGATGTTCAAGAAGGCGCCAATTTCAATCAACTGGATACCTTTCTGACCGACATGGAGACCTCTCTGGAAGTCCGACGTATGGCTCGTCAATGGATTGCAGGAACCTGGGACAGTCGCCAATATATCGATTCGATTATACAGGGGGTCAGTCGCAACTGGAATATCAAACGAATCAGTGTCGTGGATCGCAGTAATCTGCGATTGGCTACTCACCAGATGCTGGATTGTCCGGATATTCCTCCCCGAGTGGTGATTAATGAGGCGATCGAACTGGCCAAGATCTTCAGTTCGCACGATGCACCCAAGTTTATCAATGGCGTTCTGGACGCGATCTTGCAGAAACTGCGTCAACAGTCCGAGCCCGAAAAGCAAGAGGTTTAACAATGGCATTTTTTTCAAAAGCACTGGAAAAACTAAAAAACGGACTCAAAAAAAGTCGCGAAAAAATCGGCAACTCGCTTAAATCCATACTGACTTTTGGCCGCCGTATCGATGAGGCGTTATTAGAGGAGCTTGAAGAGAAGCTGATTATGGATGATCTTGGGGTTGAAACCACCATCCAGATCATCGAAAACCTGCGGAAAGCCTGGAAAGACAAGAAAATCGAAACCGCCGACCAGATTGTCCCATTTCTCAAGCAGGAATTGATTGATTACTGGCCGGCTCAGGACCGACAGCTGAATATGGCAGACACAGCCCCAACGGTCATCATGATAACGGGCGTTAATGGCTGCGGCAAAACTACCAGTGTCGGTAAACTCGCCGCCATGCTCAGCGGCCAGGGTAAAAAGGTGGTTCTGGCCGCCTGCGATACGTTCCGGGCGGCCGCAGTCGATCAGTTAACCATCTGGTCAGAACGGGCCGGTGTTCAGATTGTCAAACATCAGCAGGGCAGCGACCCTGCCGCGGTGGCTTACGATGCCTGCGAAGCGGCCATCGCTCGCAAAGCCGATGTCCTGCTGATCGATACGGCCGGGCGTTTGCATACCCAGGAAAACCTAATGCGTGAACTGACAAAGATCCGCAATGTGGTTGCCAAGAAAATACCCAACGCTCCCCATGAAGTCTTATTGGTGCTGGACGCGACGACGGGCCAGAATGCGATCAGTCAAGCCAAGATATTCAAAGAAGCGGTTGATCTTACCGGGATCGTTCTGGCCAAACTGGACGGCACGGCAAAAGGAGGCATTGTGGTGGCTATTCGTAACCAGGTTCAGATCCCGGTTAAATTTGTCGGTCTTGGCGAAGGCGTCGAAGATGTCGAGCCATTCGATCCGGCGACGTTTGTCGAGGCGCTCTTTGCCGAGTAAATCAAGGAATCTATCTTATGCCCCTGTATCAATATAAAGCCATTCAAACTGACAAAGCCTGTAATCATTGCCGGGATGGTTTTGAAATCATGCAAAGCATGAAAGACACTCCGCTGAAGAAATGTCCGCAGTGTTCATCGCCCATCCAGAAAGTGCCCAGTCTTTGCGCCGGATTCACTCCCATGCTGTCTGATGGCAATCTGAAAGACAAAGGATTTACAAAATTAAAAAAACGCGGTGATGGGACCTATGAGAAAATCTGAACATTCAGACGCACCGGACATTTCACCCTGCGATTAAGAATAAGTTCAATTCACCGGATTAAGACTAAAATAAGGGCTTTTCCTGTTGTATAATTTATGAAAACCTACGAACAAATCAATGATCGTATCGAATCGGGCAAGGCGGTTGTTCTGACTGCCGATGAAATAATGGATTACGTGGATAAAAAGGGTCTGGAAGCCGCTGCCCGTGAGGTGGATGTTGTTACAACGGCTACCTTTGGGCCGATGTGTTCATCGGGCTGTTTTCTCAACTTTGGCCATTCCGCGCCTAAGATCCGCATGTCAGAAGCCTGGATATCCGATGTGCTGGTTTACACCGGGATTGCCGCAGTCGATGTGTATCTCGGCGCTACCCAGATACGCCATGGCGATCCAGCTAATATGTATCATCCGGGTGAGTTTCGATATGGTGGCGGGCATGTCATGGAAGACCTGGTTGCCGGTAAAACCCTCCAACTGTTTGCCCTGTCCTACGGTACGGATTGCTATCCCCTTCGTGAATTGCGTACCTATTTTACCATTCATGACCTGAATCAGGCCATTATGGTCAATCCGCGTAACTGTTATCAGAACTATAATGTTGCTATCAATGACTCTGAGCGAAAAATCTATACGTATATGGGGCAATTGGAACCCAATCGGAAAAACGCAAACTATTGTTCCGCCGGGCAGCTTTCGCCACTCCTGAATGATCCGTACTACGAGACCATTGGCGTTGGAACCCGTGTCTGGCTGGCCGGCGCTCATGGACACGTCTATGCTGAAGGCACTCAGCATGCCGGAGGATGTCCGCGTACTCCGGGGGGCGTGCCTACTGAAGGCGCCGGTACTCTGGCGCTTACTGCCGACATGAAACAAATGAAGCCTGAATATGTGCGCGGCGTCAGTTTCCGGGGATATGGCATATCACTGGCATTGGGTGTGGGGATTCCCATTCCGATTTTAAATGAGCAGGTTCTTCGGCGAACCTGTGTCCGGGACCGGGATATTCTGGCGCCGGTGGTTGACTATAGTCGTGATTATCCACAAAAGACCGGCAGGGTGATTACCCATGTTAATTATGAACAATTACGTTCCGGGCAAATCGAACTCGAGGGCAAAAAGATTGAAGTGGGATCCTTGTCCTCTTATCATAAAGCGCTGGAAATTGCGACTCTGCTGGCAGACGAAATTCGGCGGGGCGAATTTCAGATTACCCGGCCCATCGCGCAATTACCCCAGGATATCCAAATGAAATCCCTGGTTAAAAGGGAGCATGAATCATGAGTGACATGACAACCAAAAAGCTGATGCTCTATTTTCCAAAATGTGAATGTGAAAAGCCGATTATTTATCATCTGGTCAAAGACCATAATCTGATTGTCAATATCTTTCGAGCCCGAGTGACGCCAGAAGAGGAAGGTTACCTGGTTTTGGATGTTACCGGGACTGAATCCGATATCCAGGCCGGGATCGATTTTGTCAAAACGTTTAATGTTACGGTCAATCTCACTGGTAAAGGCGTTTTACGGGATGTGGCTCGTTGCTCCCATTGTGGTTATTGTGTGCCTTATTGTCCCACCGACGCCCTGGGATTTCGTGATGCCAAAACCAGGGAAGTGATATTCGACGAGGCCAAGTGCATTGAATGTCTGGCTTGTGTGCGTGTCTGTCCCTATGGCGCCTGTGCTTCGACATTTTAGCCATGGGTTCTTCGATATTCTCTGATGTTCCTTACTAATGATGTCATCTCTTAGAACATACCGGTCTTTTATCCATAAAAAAGCGGTTTTACGCGTCTGTTGTTCTTGTTACGATTCGGTAGTCGCTGAAATTATTGAACAACGGTGTCTGTTGGAAGCTTATATCGAACAACATCGGCAATTTCAATCCTCACTTACCCCGGTTGAATTATTTCCCAATGCACCGGTTGTGGCGCGACGGATGGCTTATGCCGCCTCGTTAGTAGGGACTGGTCCTATGGCCGCAGTGGCCGGCATTATGGCCCAACTGGCTGCTGAAGCGGGATTGAAGGCCGGCGCTGAGGAAGCGATTGTCGAAAACGGGGGGGATATCTTTCTTAAAACGATCAGTCCGGTTGTCATTGGATTTTACTCTGGTGAAAATGAGGCTTTTAATCGCCTTGCCTTTCTAGTTCAACCGGAAGAGACTCCCATGGCCATCTGTTCTTCCAGCGGTAAAATGGGGCATTCACTCAGCCTGGGATGTTGCGATCTGGCTACTGTAGTGGCAAAAGATGCGGCTCTGGCAGATGCTGCCGCCACCATGGCGGCTAATGGTGTTTCATCCCCGGCGGATATCGAACCTGCCCTCAATCGAATCGCTGCTATTCCCGGTGTTGCCGGTGTGCTTATTATTCAAGAGGGTCAAATCGGCCTGGCCGGGCAATTGCCGGATCTTATTCGGCCGGCTTGAGGCAATCATTGGGGCAGGGGATTAGTTTTTCGATTTCATGATTTGGATCAATTGATCAGGTTCCCGGCTGGTTACCTTCAAGAGGTAATCTTTATCATTTTCCAGTAGTTCCCAGGTGATTCCATTAATCGGTTCCAATTCCGGTTTGCCCCATTGTTTGCTCCATTGAATTATTTGTTGGCCGGGATCGCTCGTGTGGTAATTCAGGCCCTGGCCGCTGATATTGGCCTGATCGATGGAGGTAGTGGTTGACAGAATAGAGATGCCCATGCCAAAATTAGGAAGTAAAATAATTGAGTGAGACGCATTGGCTTTATCGAAGTTCAGGTTTAAACTGAACTGATCGTGATTCAATTCATACGGATAATTCAAGCCTGCCAACAGGTTGTCGGATCTTACTGAGATGCTGTGTTGATACGATATTGGTTCACTGGAAAAGACGGTAATCAGACCGGCGGACTTATCGGAATTGATTAAACTGTAAATTTCCGGTGAATCACCCACGCTACCAATTACCTGAGGATTGACTTCTCCCAGGTATGGCAAGATCCGTTTGACCTTGGCCACTTCCGCGCCTACCCAGAGCCGTTCTTCTGAGGTTAATAATTCCAGGTTTCCCCAGAAGCCGTGACCGGCCATTAAAGAGGTATTCACGTTATAATTCTGACATCCGGCTTGATTATGCGGGTAGGTGGCGAAGGTAAACAATTCAAAGGGAATTAATCCGGCGTATTCATTGACAACGGCCCGGACCGATTGGGTTCGATAAACCGTATAGTCGTTATACCAGGTGGCTCCATTATTGATAAAGTAGAATTTGCCCTGGCTTAAGGGCGCCAAACCGATCATGATGCGCCTGGCCTCGGTGAGATCGATTTCGATTGTGAGTGAAGGTTCATAATCGGTCAGGATTTCCATGGCCCGTGTCACATAGATTGGCAGCAGATATTCGTATCGCGCCCGGATTTCCTCCGGCGAATATTGGTCCGAGCCGTGGTCCAGGTTCGCCAGGGTGCTGTAAAAGGTGTTGATAGCATCCCATTTCATATAACGGCAGCCCTGGTCGATCAGGGATTTGCAATCCTGAATAAAAACTTCAAAAAAACCACCCACGAAATCAAAAGCCGGATGATCCCACTGGGCACGGATAGGGATTTCCCTGGAATCTTTGATAATCCAGTTTTCGTGCTCACGGTAGCGTTGGGTGGTTTTGTCAATCCCCATCGGGGAGAACCACAATCCCATGATTAATCCATGTTCATCCAGTTTGGCCTTGATAGGGACCAGGCCTTGCGGTAACCGTTCCCGGTGGGGTGTCCAGTCTCCCTGGGTCTGTTCCCAGCCATCATCCAGAACGAAAATATCCACTCCCAGTTCCGCGGCGTATTCGATTTCTTTGAAAATCCGGTCGTAAGTTAAAATCCCTCGCAAAGGTTTCTGTGAATCCTGACGCTGCATGCCCCAGGTATTGTAATAGAATAGCGGTTCGCGGGAAGCTGGTTTTTCGCAAATCCAGCGAAAGAGATAATCTCTCAGAAGGGATTTTCCCATCTCCAGATCGGCGCCATCATAAAACGCACCGGCGGTCCAGACGGTTTCATAAGGGTGGTATTCATCGATGATTTCATTTTCCAGGTAACTGCCTCGTAATAACTGTACTGAGGTGGTCATGGTGCGGGCCTCCGCTTTCTGGCCGATACCAACAAACTTGAAATCCTCTTCTTTGACCGGAAAATCGAAAGTCCCCTTAACTCCCTGCATGGCATCGTTTACATGTTCACCCTGGCCACTGTCGATCGTTTTACTGAATAACCCACGCAGGTCATCCTGTGAAGCATGTTCGTACGCAGTCAACCAACTGGTTTGTCCATTGGTTATTATTCCGACGGGGCCTTTGATCAAAGAACCTGTTGCCGTGACTGGTTCTGTCAGGATGTCCGGATAATACATATGATTGCTGCGGTTTTTCTTGCCGAAGGTAATCGGGCGTTTTTCCCAACTGGCGATGCGTATTTCGGTTCCCTGAAATTGGGATTGCGCCGGGCAGATGATACTGTATTGTGGAAAAATAAAATGAGGTTTCCCCTGATACCGATTTAGATGAAATATCCGGCCGGTGCTGGTTGTCAGTCTTAACTTTTCTCGCACCAAGGTCGTTTCCGGAAAGATCTGTTGGAAAATCGTTATGGATAATCCATTTACCGGAGCTGCTGTTCCATGATAGACCAGCCGATATTCTGTTCCGCCATTGCCCATTCGTCGGGAACTGTGCTCATCAAATATCCAAACCGGATCATTGGCAGAAATCAGTTTATTATCGATTATGAATTCGAAATAGGCAGAATACCCTTTTCGGGTAATAATTTCGCTATCTATTGGGTTTCGGTTTTCGACTTCGATTGGGCCTGGCTGCTGTAACGGACAGTTAAAAATCCTGGTAAAAGTAGCATTGCGGATAACCAGTTCGTTAGTAGTCCGGTTAAGGTGTAATGATGGTTCAGCCCAGATCGGGAGGTAAAGAGCAAAACTCAGTAAAGTCATGAGCCCAAAATGAATTTTCATCAGTTATCAATCCTTTTCAGCTGTATAATTAATCCATATTATTCAGGTGTAATCAATCATGAACTATTAGCGAGGTGGAGTCAGGTTTATGACTGTTGGCAAATTGCGATCACAAGTTAGTTTACCATCCTGGAATTTCAGTTCAACGACCTGAATGGAACTGCGCCGTTGTTCGGTAGAATCTTTTCTGGCGTCGGGACCTTGACGACCTGGATGAGTAAAATAAAACAGGTAGGCTCGATCGCCACAGACGACCACATCGGGATGGCCACCTTTAACCTGGTCATCCGTTCCTGTTCCCGGTTCTTCCAGCAGATTGTCAGGCTGGCGTGTCCAGTGCATGGCATCATCCGAGACATAAACTCCCAATCCATTCCACACATCGACCACCATCCAGTATCGTTTCTGCCAGTGGAATACTTTGGGGCCTTCTCCCGGCTGATCACCCGTAACCTTGCCGCGATCCTGCCACTGGAACAGATCCGGGCTATCGGCAAAATAGATGGATTTACGATCCGGTTCATTGTTATACCACATCCGCCAATTGCCATCAGGCAGTTGGATCACGCAGGCATCGATGACCCGGTTGGATGCCAGTTGGAGTGTTGAACGGTAATGCCATTTTAACAGGTCATTACTGGTCAGATGAATGATACTACGGGTACCGCCCCAGTCATTGTGCATACCCGGAACAAAAGAAAGAAACATATGATAGCGTCCATCGTGATAAATCACTTCGGGAGCCCAATAGCTGAATTCGCCTTCGCCATAATCAATATCTGCCGTCGTGCGATATTGCCAGGTGGCGCCGTTATCTATCGATTCGGCGATTCCGATCGGTGTGCCATGTACCCAACTTACGCCGGGAAGGCCAGGGACGTTGGCGCGACGATTGGTATAAAACATGAACCATTTCTTTTCCTGGCGGTTCCAGCATAAAACCGGATCGGCCGCGCCATCGTAAACCGGATCGCGATAGAGGGGTTTAGAAGCGATTTTGCCTTTTAAGTTACCGGCATCCGGATTGCTGTTTTGACAGGCTAACGGTATAAATACCGGTAATATCAGCAGTAGAACAAATCGCTTACGCATCACAAATCCTTTCAACGTATGACACTAGCTGGTAATGCTTAAAAATGGATAGCGAAATTGCCTAAACCGGCAGTGCCGGAGCCAAACAGGGTCACAGTGGCATCCGCCTCCCTGTCGAGATTTATTTGCCATATTGCGCAAAATTTCACTCGTAAGAGACTAAATCACTACAGTGTACCATTCATGGATAATTCCGTCCAGACCAGAATATTACGTAAATAAGTAATTAAGTATGCGTTAAACCTGAATGTTAAGCTTGAACTGATCGATTGGCCATGGTATTGGGTGGTTTAATAGATCGTTGGCCCATTCGTATCAATAAATCGGGCACGTGTTTTCGAATTTGCGCACGGGTTTCCGGATCAAGATATTGTAATATCAGATTCAAGCGTTGCGGGGTGAGGCCAACTGGAGCGCCACTTTTTTGATTCCGCAGCATATGATCGATAATAGTATCCAATCGAGCCATTTGCTGGGCCTGGGGTAAACTTTCGTATTCATTCAGCCGCTGTTTGATCATCGGCGCGACAGCGGGCAATACGTTTTTCATTAACGCAAGGCGTTTTTCTTCCGATAAATTGCCCGGATCCAGATTGAAAAAGAACATATCATTTTGAAATTGGCTGTCATGGAAGCGCTGCATATAATTTTGCCTGTCGGTAACAGCTAATTTGGCAAACCGATCACTACTTAAATAGTTGATTACTTCATCGGGTGTGGCGGTTTGGGGATCGGGCGCTGCTGGTTTCAGAGTCTGGTATAAACCAAAGCTTGCGGCAGAGATTGCCATAACGCCAATAATACCCCATAAAGTGATTTTAGTGTTTTTTCTCATCAGCTATCACTTCCTTCAAATTCACCGACATGGCCATCAGCAAATAAAAAATTCATGGCGCCGGGCCGGCCGGGTTTGTTGTGAAACGTTTTGAAATCGAACAATACGGGTGTATTGTTCTGGGTCCAGCGTTTGCCGAGAAAGCTTCGATCCACCCGTTTACCGCGCAATAGTTCGGGATATTCGTAGCTGGTGCCTTCTTTATCGAAATAACATTCATCCGGATCGTTATCTGCCGGGCAATGCATCACTTCGCGGCTTTTATCTTCTTTAAATAAGACTTCCGCAATAGAGGGCATATCCGGCTCAAGTGAAGGCAACTGGGCGGCCATAGGCAGGACATCATTACTTTCATTCAGATAAACCCGAAATGCCGTGGCAATTTCGTGCAGTTGGGCTCGACAGACACTACGGCGTGCCGATACCCTTGCCTGGCCCAACGCCGGCATCATGATACCCACCAGCAGGGCGATAATCACAATTGTTACCAGCAATTCGATTAAGGTAAATCCCGCCTTGATATGTGGGGGGATTGTTGGCTGGAATTTTAAAGAGATCCATTTGTGGGAAATATTTTTAATGTTGTTCATGGTAATTGTTCAATTATCAAATATTTTTAAGATATACTTAACAAGATTCACAAATTACATGGATTACCTTTTAATATATACCCTGAATAAGAGGTAATGTTACATAATTATTGGATTGTTAGTGATAACTATCCAGTTTTTTCATATCACGTTGTTTATTAAATTTGGTAATAATTTCATATCGTATTAAAATGCAATAGTTTATTATACTATTTCGTAAATTATTATAGAGTCTTTGGATGACATTCTACCGTCCAGTTGTTTCAGGAGCAGTTTAGTATGAGATATTTCTTTGTACTTATCAATTGGGGTTTGATTTTATATCTGGCCGGTTGTTCGTATTCGCAGTCGTCAGAAAACCGGCAATGGTATGCTTCCGGGCAGATGTTATCGGAGGATTTGAGTCATCTGGATCAGGCAATGAAAGAGTTTATGGTCCAGCATGAAATCCCGGCGGCCGCGCTGGCGGTGACTTACCAGGGGCGGCTTATGTATGCCAAAGGATTTACGTGGGGTAATCCGAAAGATGAGCCAGTTGGGCCTGATTCTCTGTTTCGGATTGCCAGTATTTCCAAGCCTATTACTGCCGTTGCCATATTTCACCTGATTGAACAAGGTAAATTGAGTCTGGATGATAACCTGACTGATATAATTGATATGACCCCGCCGTCAGGTCAGCAATCTGATCCGCGACTTAAGCAGATTACGGTTCGCCATTTGCTGCAGCATCTGGGTGGTTGGGACCGAAATCAGGCCTTTGATCCGATGTTTCAGGATCGTCGGATTTCCCGTGAACTGAAAGTTAAACTACCTATTAATACTGCTGATATTATCAAGTTTATGGCCGGGCAGCCGCTTCAGCATGATCCTGGTACGACCAATGCTTACAGTAATTTCGGGTATTGCCTGTTAGGACGGATTATTGAAGCGCGTACGGGGATAGACTATGGTCAATATGTCACGAATGAGATTCTTAATCCACTTGGTATTCAGCACATGCGATTGGGGCGGACCAAACTCAAAGATCGCGCGCCGGGCGAAGTTCGTTATCAGGGTACCAATGGTGAATCTCCACATGGTTCGAATATCGAGAATATGGACTCCCACGGCGGATGGCTGGCATCTGCGGTTGAGTTAGTCCGGTTTGCCAGCGCTTTTGACCATCCAGAGACCTGTCCGGTACTTAATCCGGCATCGATAGACCAGATGTTTGCGTTGCCGGAGAATCTTGATCCAAAAACCTATCATGCGGGTGATGCTTATTATGCCTGCGGTTGGGATGTTCGTGATTATGGCAAGGGGTTTCGCAATACCTGGCATAATGGCTCGTTGCCGGGCACGTTTACTTTTATGGCGCGATGGAAAAGTGGGATTGACTGTGCGGTCCTTTTCAATAAACGGGGAGATGGTTTTGGACAGATCGATCCTGTTATCGGCAAAGTGGTTCATGAGATTTCATCCTGGCCGGAAGGGGATCTGTTTGCCGGTATGTTAGATTCAAAGCGACCGGTGTCAACCGAATAAAGCGCTGAGTGAAGTCTAAATCTGAGGAATATATTTCCATGCAGTTTCTGGATAAATTAGTAACATTTTGCAAAACCAATAGTTATAGGATATTGCTGATGGGTATCGGGGGTTGAATTTGCTCTTTAATTGGTATATAATCAGGAAAGTGATGTATCCTGATTAGTATTGAATTTAAAATGGAACGAATTAAGGAGACAATCATGGGCGATTCTGTTAGCACTGGGCAATCGAAACGTGCCGGCTGGTTATTGTTTTTTGGTTTTTGTTGTGCTTTCGGCTGGTTGGGGACCAACTATATTCTATTAACTCATTTTACCAATAGCCGACATTTTGCCGATTTAGGCGCTATTGCGGGGACGTTGCTGATGAGCCTGATGTCGTCGGCGTTTTATGCCATTATCGCGATAGCGCTACTGATACCGGGTTTGCGCCGACTGAAGGGGGTGTCGGATAAAAAGAATCTGGTTTTGAAATGCCTGATTCCGGCGGCCTGCCTGACACCGTTTCTGGCAATTGGCGGGATCGCAGCGATTATGATGACTCCTTTTGTGGTTTCTCATGCCCGGATGGCCATTTTTGGGCCTAATGTGGTTCAGAGTCAGTTTTCGCCAGATGACCGTTATGAGGCTTATGTTGTGGATATGCCTTCCATTGATGGGCCGAATCACCATCTTTACGTCAAGACGGCCGGACTTGAAGAGCCGGCTTTTGTTACCAAACTGCCGGAGGATGTAGATTATAACCAGGAAATCCTGTGGTCCCCTTATAATGACCTGGTTGTTTTCAAAACCCATTTCAAGTTGATCGCCTATGCGCCTGCCACCGGGGATACTCAGGAAATCAAGCTGGGCGGTGATTATCACTGGCGTAAAAATGGTACTTTCTGGGTTGACTATAATGATGTCCTGAAGCCGATTAATTTTGACTTTCCTGAACCGGGAAAATTTGCCTGTCATTTTGAAGGCAAGGATGGTCAGCAGACTCTGCTGTTTAATTGATATTTTTGGTGATTATTTGAATTAAACAGCGCATTATTATGGCTGTAGGGGTATTGATTAGGCATTAGCAGGCAGGATAATCGTATTCAGCCTGAGTTTGGCAGATCAAAAGGCGATATCGGTAGTTTTTAGTAGCAATCACTTTCCATCCTCTGGATAAGGTTCGGAATCTAGCAGAATATATTCTTTTTGGGAAAAATCTTTTTGAAAAGAATGGGAATGGACTCCTATAAATATTTCAGGGATTGTTATTGGCTCAATTATTATGGTTTGCGCAATCAGATATATTTTACACCCTGGAATAATCGAACCTGGTAAAAAAAGAGGCCAGGCAATTCGTTCCTAAATAAATGCTGGTAGTCCAGTTCAAGGTATGTTTTTTTGTAGTCTTTTAAAAGGAGTATTGTCATGAGTATGAATTCTTTTAATGCACACAAGTGTGTCTGGTTTCGGTTGGGAATGATATTGATGGTGTTGATTGGAATGGTTGGGTGTGGTCAGAAAAGGGCGGATTTGAAGATCAGTTCTCAATATTATTATCAACCATTGAATCCTATGACAGTCTGGGTGGCATCGAATTATAGCGAGGAGGAGGTGACGGCGAATCTGACCTCCGAGCTATTCCGGCAGGCGTTGTTAAGGGATCTGGATACCGATACCGTTCGGATTGCCCTGGATGATTTTCAGGGAACCGCCACGATTAACGCCAGAGTGGGCGGATCATCGGTTAAAGGGCGGAAATATCTGTTGATTGCCGATTATATTAAATATTTTGCTGGAGCAAAGGATATTGACATTGAATATCGCACCTGTTATTGCGAGCCCAATCGTGTATTGACATTTGCGGAAAGAATTCCCATCTATTTAGGGGTGGGCTTGCGAGTCAGGGCGGAATTTGAGGCGCTGGAAAACAAAATAGATATCTCTGGCTTGCCGGCGCTGGCGATTGCGGCGGATTCCAAGGCGATCAGCGGGCGGTTGACGGTACAGACCCTGGGTATCTCCGGGCCGGAAATTACCGATACGTTTCCCATTATATCTGAAATCAGCGTTTCCAGTATCCAAAACGCGTTGCAGGCGATGGCGTCAGTCAAGGCAAAATTGTATGATGAAGCCACGGTGGTCTTTCCCAAATTAATCGGTTTTGAGTCACCGGAAAAAGATCCGGCCCTTATCAAAGGGATCACCAAGGAACTCTATCGGGAAGATATGTTTATTAAGCCCCTATTGAATGACAATGGTACCGGGGATGAAACGGATGATTATGTTGAGATTATCTGGTTCGCAGAAAATCTGGAGGAAGAATAAGATCCGATCTGTAATACTCTCTAAGGAATTCAGTTATGCAGATATAAATCCGTAAAAGTTACTTAGTGAGGAATTGATGTCATGCATACTGGTGCAGTTTTGTTGGTATTACTGGTTATGGGGTGTTCCCAACCGCTGGAAGTGGCAGTACCGCTTCTGCTGGAAGAGGGATTTGAAAACAAGCAGACACTGTATGATGCAGAATGGTGGGGGCGGTCAGGTAACGATAATGGCCGGATAAGCCATGAAGTAGCCAGGGAAGGGGAGGCATCGGCCCGATTTGAAGTGGCGTTGACAGAGGATGGCGATTTCCGGTCAGAAGTCGCATCGGGTAAAAACCATCCCTGTTTAAGGCATTATCTGATTGGGGAAGAATACTGGTACGGAATCAGTATACTACCAGACGCATCATTATCGGTATCGCCTTATGAAGAAATTGTTTTCCAGTTCCATTCAACTCCTGACAATGTGCCCGGTGAGACCTGGACAACCGGTTTGAATCCACCTGTTGCCCTTTCCAGTGATGGAGAAAAGTGGGAGGTTTCGATAAGAGGCGACGATAAACCGGTTTCTAAACGAGGTGAATATCTTTTCAGTACGCGCGAGTATCTGGGGCGGGTGGAAAAAGGGAAATGGACGGATTGGGTGTTTCACATTAAGTGGAATTATGATGGGAACGGTTATACCCAGATCTGGAAAGATGGCGAGATGGTATTAAATCTGACCGGTCCGAATTGCTTTAATGATAAAGTCGGGCCGTACCTTAAATTTGGGGTATATGCCTGGTATTTAAAAGATCCGAGTAAAGGAACCTGGAAAAAAGCGAAAGAGATGGCGGTAGGAAAACGGATTTATTATCACGACGCGGTTCGGATCGCAGATGAGAATGGTTCATTTGGAATGGTGGCGCCAAAAGGAGTCGAAGCGAGTCTAAAGGTATTGGAACCGGTTAACTGGAAAAGTATATCGGAACATGCGGGAAAATGAGTTTTCTGTTGTGAACCGACGTCAAGTTGAATAGTATGGTGGTATCAGTTATGATGGCCCGACTATGGTATGCATAAAGTGTGAGAATTGAGGTATCATGCTAATAAACTTGAAATTCTGGAGTTAGTTATGACAGATATAACGCAAAATGAGTCGTCTAATGGTGGTTTTGATCCGGCAGAATTAAAGCGGGCGTACGCGGCGTTCAAAAAACGGCTTAAGTTGCAACGGCTGGATGATAACAGTACACTGGGGCGCAGTCCACTAAGCGGTGGTGAGCGGGGATTGACAGCGGTGACTCCGCCGAATCAGTATCCGCAGGAAATCTGGAATGAACTGGCGCGCCAGGGCAAAATTCGCAGTGTGGGCCAGGGATTGTATGAACTGCCCCGGCGGCCGTAATAAAGTACTGTTTTCAAGGAAACGTTGCAGGTCTGGGCGGACTTATAGTTTTTCCGCTTTGATTGTTGAAGATTTACCGTTGACGCGAACCGTTACGGGTTGGGCCGATTGGGCCGCTATGCGGTAATGGGTGACCTGGGAATCTTTCCATTCGATATCGACGGTGAATCCGCCTCGGGCCCGCAGGCCGGTGACTTTTCCGTCTGGCCAGGAGGCGGGCAGTGCGGGCAACAGGGTGATAGCGCCATCATGGCTTTGGATGAGCATTTCGGCTACCGCGGCACAGCCACCGAAATTGCCATCGATCTGGAAGGGTGGGTGAAGGCACATCATATTACCGGCACCGCGTCCGATCAGCATAGCCAGCAGTTTGGCGGCACGGTCTCCGTCGTGGAGGCGCGCCCAGAAATTGGCTTTCCAGGCCATCGACCAACCGGTGGAGGCATCGCCGCGCCGTTCCAGTGAGAGGCGGGCGCCCTGGAATAATTCGGGATTATTGGGATTAATTTCGTCGCCGGGATAAAGGCCCCAGAGATGGGAACAATGACGGTGATGAATTTCGGCCTCCTCGAAGTCTTCCTGCCATTCCATGATGCGGCCGGCACTGTTGACGCGGGTGGGAGCGAGTCTGGCGCGGGTGGCATCGAGTTTCGCGGCGAAATCGGCATCCAGGCCGAGAATACGGGCGGCTTCGGCAGTGCAGGTTAACAGGCCGCGAATGATCTGGATATCGTAGGTGGCACCAATACACAGAGCGGTGCTTTGTTTTTTGCCATTGTTGTCGGTGTAGATATAGGCATTTTCCGGTGAGTTGGAGGGGGAAGTGACCAACCAGTGTTGTTTGGGATCTTCGACGAGAACGGCCAAACAGAATTCCGCGGCACTTCTGAGAATCGGGTAGCAGTTACGCAGAAAGTCCTGGTCCTGAGTGAACTGATAGTGGGTCCAGAGATGCTGGGCGAGCCAGGCACCACAGGTGGGGCCGATACAGGCGGGCAGGTAGCTGGGGGCGGTTTCAAACCAGGGGTTCTGGGTATGGTTGGCCATCCAGCCGGGGGCATGGTAATAGGCTTTGGCGGTTTTGGCGCCTTCACGGGTCACGCCTTCGATAAATCGGAACAAAGGCTCGTGGCAGTCTGAGAGATTGGTGACTTCCGCGGGCCAGTAATTCATTTGAAGGTTGATATTGCTGTGAAAATCGCCGCGCCAGGGCGTGGAATACTCTTCGGCCCAGATCCCCTGCAAATTGGTGGGAAGTTGCGAGTCGGGCCGGGAACCGCAGACCATGAGGTAGCGGCCAAACTGGAAATACAGGGCTGCCAGGGAAGGATCGGGATTTTTTTCATTGAGGCGGACACGTTCGGTAATGGGCAATGAGGCATCAGGGCCAGCCGGCAGGGTGAGTTGGCAACGTTGCATAAAGCGATTGTGGTCGGCGATGGCTTTGTTTTGCAGGGTTGTGAATGGCTGGTTTAAAGCCGCAGTCAGGCGTCGGCGAGTTATGGTGGCATATTCAGGCTCGAACATGTTTGTGCCGGCAGAAACAACCAGTGTGGCTTCGTTAGCGCCTTCGATGTGAAGGCCTTTTTCTGTGGGAGTGACTTTGCCGCCGGACACTTTGACTCCCAGTATAGCCAGGTAACGAATGCCTTCGCCGCCGCCACCGGGTTTATTGAAAGGCAGCTGGCCTTCCATGAGCTGCATTGAACCATCGAGCCGGATGGCGGCGTCTTTTTTACGCGACAATGAGGCAGTAAAGGCAAGGGCGCCGGGCTTATCGGCTTTGACTCGAAGGGCGATCACCTGGTCGGGATGGGAGGCAATTAATTCACGCGTGAAGGTTACATTATTTTGGGTATAAGTGGTCTTGGCAACTCCTGTCATCAAGTTTAATTCACGGCGGTAATCTGATGAAGCCGTAGTGGTTTCATCGGTTTGACTGCCGGACAGGTTGATTTCGGCCACTTGAAAGTAGGAATCGCGCGGGGTGAAGGTGAAGCGATAGAAGCGGAATTCGCCGGGTTGAGCGATTTCGAAACGTTTGGTTTCGAAGCGGTTATCGAATGGTTTGTCGTAGGAGCGCCGGTCCAGCAGGGTCCAGGATTGACCGTCGGAGGATGCTTCGAGAATCCATTCCTGCGGATCGCGTACCGGTACATCATCGGCACTGGTGAGGGTATAGGAACGGACCCGTCTGGGTTTGGGTAACTCGGCCTGCCAGATGACTGCAGGGCGGGCGTCTTTTACGCACCATTTCGTCTGGGAATTATTATCCACGCAGCCATCGATGGTCTTGCCGTCGCCCATGGCGTGGCCGCTGGGTGAGGTGTACTGGATATCAAAGCTATTGCCGAAATAGAGGGTCAGGTCGCCCAGAATCTGGTAACAACCGAACTGGTTATCATCTCCCCAGCCTTTAACGCCGTCGGCGTATCGGAAATTTTTGTTGAGGATGTCGCCGGCTTGTTTGATATCGCCAGCAAAAAGCAGGGCGCGCACTTCGGGGAGGCATTGCCAGGCATCGTAATTGTTGGCTTCGTAGGGGCCGCCGGACCACATGGAAGATTCGTTCAGAACAATGCGATCCCGATCGATTCCGCCGAGGTCCATGGCGCCGAGACGGCCGTTGCCGATGATCGATGATTCATGAAATGATTTAGCGGGCTGGTTAAACCACAGGGTTGCTGGTTCTGTATCGAGATTGGACGCGCCCGATGCGGCGATATTATACATACTGGTAAGAATCAGGCCGGTGATCAGGTATGACAGGGATCTCGGATTGGAGATATTCATTTTCAGGCACCTTTCCTGGTTAGAAGATACAGATTAAAGGGACAAAGTTGGCCGGCAGTAAAGCAAGCTTAAAGGATTAATGAGCCGGGGTCGATTGGTTTTATGCTATAAAAGATCATTATCCTATATGATGGTAAAACGATTTAGAGTTATAACGGGATAAGTTTGTGACTTATTGTAGGGATAATATCCTTCTGCGTCCAGAGGTTGGGAAAGAGGGGTTGCGCACCTGGATTGGGCCGAATTGGTTTTTTGTTCAAGACGGCGGTTAGATTGTCAGGTTGTGGTGGTTGGCGTTAGTTTATTTCTTAACCTCCTGGATGGGGATATCGGCCGGGGGTTTGGTGGGGATGCCGAGGGCGTGGAGGGCTTCTTCGCCGTTCTGGTTGGCGAATGTGTTGAGGGCTTCGTAGCGGTTGCAGGCGTAACTGAAGACCTGGTCGTCAGTTACGCTGTGGTCTTTCATCAATTCGGGCAGGCGGTCTTTGATGTATTCGGGGGCCAATTTGGCTTCGCTGGGGTGCGTGGGGATTCTGGGCGGGTCGGGAATGTGGACGCGGGGTAAGTCGGGGTAAGGGTACTCGGGGGGGTAGGCATTGGGTTCGTTTGGTTTTTGTTGTAATTGCAACTGTTGCAGGAGTTTGAGTTTGGACTGGAAGATTCTATTGAGGTGGGTTTCGTAGCGGGCCAGGCAGTTGAAGGCGGGGACTTCGAGGGTGAAGGCGGTACCGACCTCGTTGTGGCGGGGAAGATAGATACTGGAATGGGCGAAGGGTTGATCGATGACGGTGTCTTTGCGGATTTCTTCGTTGGTGAGCCGGAGTTGATAGACGCGGGCGTCGATCATTTCGGCTTCGATGCGGCCGATCCGTTCGAGTCGCCAGGCGGCCGAGACGATCTGGTCGGCGATATGGCGCTGGAGGTAGGTGGTGGGTTTGAGGTCTTGCAGCAGTGCGGCGCGGAACTCGAGGTAGGTGAGTTCGGATTCGCCGGGGACGATGAGGTGGGCGGGGTCCTGGCCGCTGAGGCCGTGCTTGATGGCATTTCTGGATGAGATGGCCTTGCCCTCGGGGGTTTTGGGGCCGGTGGATTTCTGGGCGTTACGACGGTTGGCGCGTAGTCTTCTGAGTGAAGATGACATGGTAGTACCTCCTGTTTAGAAATTTAAAATTTAGAATTTAAAATGCAAAATTGTGGTATCCGCCAAGTGGCGGATGAAATTATTATTTTTGTTAAGCTCATTTCGTTGTTGGGGTTAGGGCCATTATTATCATCGTTGGGTTCGTTTTGAATTTGGTATTCGCTGCGCTCATGTTGGTTTTATCTATCTCTTTTGCGAGATATCCTGCAGGTACGCCTCTGCGAGGCGTGGGTTAAAAATATACGTTTCGGATTCGGGTATTCCCGCCAATGAATTGGCGGGCTAGGCGCTTTTGATCTCTCCGAGATATTATTTGTATCCGCCTTGAGGCGGATGTTGTTTTATTTTTTGGTAAGCCCAATTCATATTGGAGTTCACAAGGCAACAAATCCACCCACAAGCTTGAAGGGTGGCACCCAGCACACAGCCTACCCCAAAAAATGCGCAGAGGGGCTCTGCGGGCGTGGCCGGTTGGGTGCGGGGCACGCTGGGGGTTCGGGGGCTATTGGGGCGACTTTGGGATTATAGACTGGTGTTGCAATATAGTCAAAAAAATAATATAGTATTGTGTAATAAAAACACAAATATATTTAAGTTTCGTTATGAATAAATATGGGACAAATGGGACCGATGGGACGTATGTGAGTGTAAGATACTGAAATGTATTTTGTTATGGTGAATATGGCGGTGGGATTGGGAATAATGGGAGTTATGGGAAATATGGGAGGAGATCTTTAAGGTAATGTCTTTAAACTAGTATTTACTGTGATTCATAAATGCTGGCCGCCGGGGTTCTCGTCGAACAGCCGGTAGCCGTTGCGGGTGATGGCGGTCAGGCGGTAGGTGGTTCCGGGCGGGCCGGCGGTGAACTGGCCGGCGGGGTCGGTAGTGACGGTGATGGTGCGAGACTCGCCGCCGTCAGGCGGGGCAATTTCCAGCCGGAGGGCGGCCTGGCCGACCGGTTCGCCGTACTGGTCCACAATCCGGTCGGCGCCCTCGGCCGGCCGGGGCAACAGGGTCAGAATGGTCAGGATCAACACGGCGGAGAGCGAAAAGATGGTTCGTTGATGGTGCGGCATATCGGGCTCCTTTGTTTTTATGGCTGGTTGGAATTTTGATTCATTGTTTGGTAAATTTCTATCAGGGTATTATTGCTCTATTTGTTATCACTGGTTTTATTGGTTCGTCTTTCTGGCTTGTCACCTTGCCCCCCATAAGCTTCGCTGCGCTTTGCTTAAAGGCCAGGACAGTCTGGCCAAGGCCGTCCAGGCTACGGGACTGGGTTAATGGTCGGCGCACCGTTTCCCCGGCCCGCAGGTCGAAGATCCGCCTCAGGCGGGGCCAGCATACCTCAACCTATGAGGGCAACGCCTTGGGACCATGACCGGTTTTTACCATATTCACCCCGCAGGGGCAATATAATATAACTGTTTACTCTTTGGTCAACGGATTCCGTTATTATACTGCCCTTGGCAGGGCGTGATTGGAAAAACAAAACAAACAATGCACACATCCCTTAACCCAGGGTGCCGGTCCGGCCGCCGGTGCGGCCTGACCTCTGCCTGGGCTGAGTTAGACTGGCCCTGCGGGCCGCCGATCCATTCAATCCACCGGTCGGCGATTGTATGCGTAACTCGTTATTTCCAGATCAATTGTTCATCGTACTCGATTTCATATTTCTTTAGGAACGCCAGCCCGTAGAATGGGTAAAACTTGTTTTGCCCATGCTGCCTGGCTGAAAGTCAGCTCATGCGAATGCCCCAGCTTATTGAACGCACGCCGTTTCTTACGATAGCCGTTATTCGTCTACATGAGTCCGTTCCTGTTTCGTGTCATAGCCAATCTTCCATTATCAGTCTGTTTCAATCGAAGCGTTATTGCACCCACAAACACTGCGTTTCGCTTGTAGATGGCACCCCGGACAGCCTGGACTAACCGAGGCCACCCTGCCGGCAGTATGTTTTTGCTGTGTCGCAATGATTAGATTGGACGGCGCCGGGCTTACCGGCCCACGACAGGCGTCAGTCTCTGATAGATGCATGACAACATATTTATCATAATTGTCGATATGTTATAATCAATCTGTCGCACCAAACGGAACGCCATTTGGGTTCCCATTCCGTCGCCGGCCCTGTTGGCTAACGAAGGATTGTTCTCGAAATAAAACAGAATTTTGTGAGAACGGAGTTTTTTTGTCTTGACTTCGAGCTCTTTATAGATGCCACCCGGGACACATAGCCGAGGCCACCCGGCCGTGACCAGCAAGTCCATTTGACGCAAGCCGGCGGGCACCAGGGAAAACCTCCGGGCCTTTGTGACCGAAGTAAATTAAATTACGGAAGTTGCAACAAGGGCAACGCAGACTATCCGCCGGCAGGATCCCGTGAATCACGCTTTTGTCCGCAAAAATATTCTGTTTTTTGATATTGAACACCCCGAACACCACAAGTATGATACAACATACTTGTGGACATGACTTTAGCTCCTAATATGAGGTTTTATTTTTTTCCTCAAACCGTAAAGTCATGTCTCTTTTTTTGCAACATGAACTACTCATTTTTCGGAAGAACCATTTAAATCTGTTCTAATAGGTAGAATTGTTCTATAATCACAAATGGCAATGCGTTTCTCAGGGTTGTGTCAGTCCTGAAAGAAATTAAGCGTCGAAATGTAAAATGCGGGCAGTTTGGCATAATACCCTCGCAAAAAGTGGCCAGATCCAGTTTGCCAGGCCATTTTTATGGACCAGAAAGCATACCAATGCACTGGCTGCCAGAAAAGAGGTTCGCTATAGACCATCTATCCAATTCAACTCTCAGTCGAATTGCATTTATCGGTAACTATCTGCCGCGATTATGTGGTATCGCCACATTTACAACAGATTTGTGCGAGGCCATAGCCAGTCAATATCGCGAAACCTCCTGCATCGCCTTGCCGGTCAATGATGTTGCAGGTGGTTATCCTTATCCACCTCGCGTTCGGTTTGAACTTACGGAAAAAGATATAGATTCCTATCGACGAGCGGCTGATTTCTTGAATATCAACAACGTAGACATCGTATCTCTGCAACATGAATATGGCATTTTTGGCGGACAAGCGGGTAGTCATATCCTGTCGCTCTTGCGAGAATTGCGAATGCCTGTCGTTACAACATTGCATACTATTTTGCGTACACCGAATCCAAGTCAAAAACGTGTTTTGGAAGAAGTTGCGGCATTGTCTGACCGCCTGGTAGTTATGAGCAATCACGGCGTGGAATTATTGCATGAGATTTACGGCGTTCGACCTGAGAAGATCGACCAGATCCCGCATGGCATTCCCGATGTGCCCTTTGTGGATCCAAGTTTTTATAAGGACTTGTTTGGTGTTGAGGGAAAAACCGTCTTGCTCAGTTTTGGACTGCTTTCAGCGAGCAAAGGCTATGAACATGTTATTGCCGCCTTGCCCGACATTTTAAGCCGTTATCCGAATGTGGTGTATATTATCCTGGGTGCAACTCATCCCCATGTCGTTCAGCATGAAGGCGAGATATACCGGCAATCCCTGCAATGGCTGGCCCATGAGAAAGGGGTGGAAGGTCAGGTTATTTTTTATAACCGCTTTGTCAGTTTGGAAGAACTGGTGCAGTTCATTAGCGCGGCCGATATTTATATCACACCGTATCTTAATGAAGCACAAATTACATCGGGCACCCTTGCCTATACCCTGGGAGCAGGCAAGGCAATGATATCGACGCCGTATTGGTATGCCCAAGAGTTGCTGGCAGAGGGGCGGGGTTTGCTGGTGCCGTTTCGAGATCCGGCAGTTCTGGCCGGGCAGGTTATCAGCCTTTTAGACAATGAATCCCAGCGACACGCCATGCGTAAACGGGCTTATCTGTTTGGACGCAAGATGATCTGGCCAGAAGTGGCGCATCAATATATAGCGAGTTTTGAGCGTGCCCGCGTTGAACGGCGCCATTTCATACCGGCCGGTTTCGCGGTCAAGCCCCTCGATAAACGTCCGACCGAATTGCCAATCGTCAAACTTGATCATCTGCGACAGATGACCGATGACACCGGCATGTTGCAACATGCCACGTTCATCGTTCCGAACTATCGCGAGGGTTACAGTATTGACGACAACGCCAGGGCCTTGATAGTGAGTACGTATTTGGAGGTCTTGGGCAATGAGGCCGCCTTAGAGTTAAGCACCCGTTATCTTGCCTATATCTGGTATGCATTCAATGTGGACACCGGCCGGTTCCGCAACTTTATGGATTACCAGCGCCACTGGCTGGAAGAGGCCGGTTCCGATGACAGTCAGGGCCGCACCTTGTGGGCGTTGGGTTCCGTGTTGAACCGCTCATATACACCTGTTTTGCAAAGAATGGCAGGATGGGTATTCGAGCAGGCATTGCCGTCTATACTCAGCACCACCAGTCCCCGAGCCTGGGCTTTCGCAATTATTGGCATTCAGGAATACCTGCATCGTTTTTCCGGCGACAGACGAACCGGTCAAGTGCGGGATGAATTAGCCGAGCGATTGTTTTCGCTTTATCAACATAACCGTTCGGATAAATGGCGATGGTACGAGGAGGCGTTAACTTATTGTAACGCCGCGTTACCGCATGCCTTGCTCTTATGCGGTCAGGCAATACCTAATGCCAGCATGGTAGAAGCAGGATTGGAGTCGTTAAGTTGGCTGGCCGATTTACAGCATTCGAATACGGGATATTTTGTTCCAGTCGGATCCAATGGTTTTTACCCAAAAAATGGTGAGAAAGCCAGGTTCGATCAACAACCAGTCGAGACGCAGACGATGGTCTCGGCCTGTCTCGAAGCATATCGGATCACCATCGATGCTCGTTGGCGCAAGGAAGCCCGCCTTATCTTCGATTGGTTCCTCGGGCGCAATGACTTGAATTTACCTGTCTATGACCCAACCACGGGGGGCTGTCGGGATGGATTGCATCCAGACAGTGTGAATGAAAACCAGGGCGCTGAGGCGACATTGGCCTTTCTCCAGGCGCTTCTGGAGTTGCGACTAGCTGAAAATCCCTTACTGACTGAGGAGAAATCATTCAATGAAATACCAATATCCTGAGCTTTTTTTCCGTCACAAGTCGAATCCTATATTAACCGCTGCGGATTGGCCCTATCCGGCTCATAGCGTATTTAATCCTGCCGCTACGCTACTGTCTGACGGCACGACTCTGCTTCTTTGCCGAGTGGAGGACCGACGCGGGCAATCCCACTTATGTGCTGCCCGATCTGCCAATGGCAAAGACAACTGGCTGATTGATAAGCAACCGACTCTTTTGCCTGATCCGGAGAACTATCCTGAGGAGCTTTGGGGTATTGAAGATTCTCGTATTACATTCGTCAACGAACTAAACAAGTATGCGGTCGTTTATACGGCTTATACGCACGACGGCCCTGGCGTGTCTATGGCTCTTACGGAAGATTTCTGTCACTTTGAACGTTATGGTTTGATCATGCAGCCGGAAGATAAAGATGCGATGCTCTTACCTTACCGTATTGACGGTAACTGGGCTTTGATCCATCGTCCGGTCAGTTCAATCGGCGCGCACATATGGATATCCTATTCATCCGATTTGCGTCAATGGGGCAATCACCGGTTGATGTTAAAAGCCCGGAAGGGTGGATGGTGGGACGCGAATAAGATTGGACTTTCACCTCCGCCAATTGAAACGGATAAGGGTTGGCTGGTCATATACCACGGGGTACGTGAGAACGCATCTGGCAGCATTTATCGGCTGGGAGTGGCATTGTTTGATTTGCACTCACCAGAGATTTGCCTCAAACGCGGGGATGAGTGGATTTTTGGGCCGGAAGAACCCTATGAGAAATTTGGAGATGTTGACAATGTGGTCTTTCCGTGTGGCTATACTATTGGTCCCGATGGTGATACAATCCACATGTATTATGGTGCAGCGGATATGAGCATCGCCCTGGCTAGTGGCAGCATTAACGCCATCCTAGAATGGCTTGATCGACAATAAACTATCGGACACCTTTTAGCGATTTTAGAGATACCATCAAGGCACGAAGCATCGCTTCTCTACATGCGGGGGGCAGTTGTTATTATGCAAGAGACAAAAATCCGGCTAAAAAAAAGAGAAAGTTTGATAGTGGTATTGGTGAAATCAGGGTGTCTTTTTGATGGCAAGGGTGGTATATTGATGGGGATGTTACCAACTCGATTTATAGTCAGGAGTGGATGGTGAAAGACGATTGTCCCAGTATGACGGCTTATCAGGTGGCGCTGATGCGGGCGGGGCATCAGGTATTTGATGATCCGCGGGTGTTTGACGATCCGCTGGCGATGAGGATCATTGGGGCCCAGGGTGAGGCTAAACTCCATGCGCGCAAGCGGTTTTTCGGGGTCGCCCCTTATAGCCATCTGCGGGCGCTGGTGGTGGCGCGGAGCCGGTATACTGAGGAAATGTTGAGCGATGCGGTTCGGGCGGGGGTTCGGCAGTATGTGGCGCTGGGGGCCGGGCTGGATACCTTTGCTTATCGTAATCCGTATGCCTCGGCGGGTTTGAAGGTGTTTGAGGTGGATTTTCCGGCTACCCAGGCATGGAAGCGCGGGTTGCTGGCGGCGGCCGGGATTATGGCGCCGGAAAATCTGGTGTATGTGCCGGTTGATTTTGAAAAGCAGTCGTTGGCAGGGCAGTTAATTCAGGCGGGGTTTGATGGCGGGGAGCCGGCTTTTTTTTCGTGGCTGGGTGTGACCATGTATCTTGCGTATGAGACTGTGATGGAGACGATGAAATTTATTTACACCTCCACGCCTGCCGGGAGCGGTGTTGTGTTTGATTATATGACCCCTCATTCCGCGGAGAATATATTACGACGGCTGATTATGCGTTTGTTGTCGCACCGGATGATGAGTATTGGAGAGCCGTGGGTGAATTTTATGGAGCCGGAAGGGCTGGTCAAGGATTTAAAGGAGATTGGGTATACCCAGGTTGAGGATATGGGGCGGCGAGAGAGATAAACGCGCGATATTTTCAGGATCGAGCGGATAAACTGCGGGTGTGGGAAATTCGGGCGTTTGATACAAAGCGCGGCGATAACGAGCCATTTTAAGGCGATGGCGGCCTGGGGGGCGGCTTGTCAGATTGGGCCCAGGCGCGGTGCGGATCAGGTTGCGCTGGTCGTCGTACCAGTCGGGCGTATTGGGAGCCGGGCAGGAAGTCATCATGGGCGCGGGCGAGCAGGTCCTTGAGGGTCTGGCGCATGGCTTGGAGCCGGGGCAAATCCTGCTGGTTTTCGGCCAGGTTCGGTCATCTGGAAGGGAATCGTCGGCATTGTCGTAAAGTTCTTCGCGGCCGGTGAGCCATTTGACGTAGGTGTATTGCTGGGTTCTGACTCCCCGCCATTCGGGCCAGGAGGTACCGGTCTGGAAGTAGTCCAGCAGTGTGAGGCGTAGTTCGTCATCAGCAGGGCATCGCGAGCGACGCGGCCTTTGTTGAGAACGGCCCGGCTCAGGTCGATACCGTCGGAGGTGTCGGCAGGTTGCAGGCCGGTGAGGCCGCACAGGGTGGCCATGTGGTCCATAGGGCTGTAGAGGGGCGTCGCTGGTGGCGCCGGCGGGGATCCGGCCGGGCCAGCGGATGATCAGTGGGATGTTGACAGATTCGGCGTACGGGACCATTTTGTTGATGCGGTGTGTGCGAGCCGTGCTGGTCGCCGTGATCGGCGGTGAAGACGACGATGGTATTGTCGGCGAGGCCGGAACTGTCGAGGAAATCCATGATCCGGCCCGAGGTTGTCATCGACGTTTTTGGCCATGGCATAATAGCAGCGTAGTGCCAGGGGATTTTTACGGCGCGGATGGTCCTGGGGGACGTTGGGTGAGAAGTGAAGCTGCTGGGGGATTTTGTCCAGATAGCCTTCGGGAAGGAAATCGACATTGAAGGGTGGATGCGGCGGATGGGCGGGGGCGACCATGAGGAAGAAGGGTTGGTTGGCGGCCTGGTTTTTTTTCATAAAGCGGATGGCCAGATCGGTTTCGCCATCGGTTTCGTAGTCGGTCGTGACGATCTTTTCGGGTTCATCGCGATAGTACCGACCAGTTTCGAAACGCGCGGTATGGAAAATTAAAGGTTTTCCAATGGTCGTATCCCAGGCGGGTCGGGGCCGGGAGGGGTGAATTCAGTATTGGGATTCTCGGCAGAGTAGGCTTCGATGGCTTTCTGGTTTGGTTTGTATTTACCCCGATTTTTTGAGTCGGCCGGCGGAGAGGTGCCATTTGCCGATGAATCCGGTCTGGTATCCGGCATCTTTAAATATGTGGGCGATGCAGCGCTGGTTGGGATTGGCTTCGACCCAGTTCAGGACCAGGCCGGAATGGGTGGGATAGCGGCCGGTCTGGAGCATGCCTCGGAACGGGGTACAGAGCGGGCAGGTTGGAGGTGGCGTGGGTAAAGCGGATTCCCTGTTGGGCGAGACGAGATCGATGTTGGGGGTCTGGATGTTGCGGGCCGCCGTAGATACTGCAAGCATCGGCCCGGAGCTGATCATCGAAGATGACCAGGACATTGGGGCGTGACTGGCGGGGCGTTGACTGCTGTGCGAATAAGCGCCGGATTCAGGGAGGTCAGCGGAGGGCGACGGAAGCGGCGCCGGCCGCGGTCTGGAGGAACTGGCGACGATTCAAGGGCCACTGATTATTATGGTCTGACGACATGAGCCGTTCTCCTCTCATACACTAATTTAGCATTAGATTGTTTACTCCAGCTCGCAAGATAAACGATGATACTCCTATTGCTATTGGGTATCAAATTGATTTTTTGGTGATTTTTCAATGAATTTAAATGCAGAGGCTTGTGTCTGGCAAGATGGAGGTATGCATACCGGGGAAAAATCCCCTATAGTCCGGTTTTCAGTCATGAAAAATATGATTTTTGATCATTTATTAATTTTAATTATTGTGTATATCTGGAAACTGGTGGATGGCAGTCCCTCTATAATCGAATAATCAGGTTCCGGTAGTCAATTTGAGATGCGAAATCATGTTGTTTTGAAAGGGGGGTGTTTATGCGCAAATAGAGCTGTCATCTGGTGAGAGGGGTTGGGTGATCTGTTTAAACAATTTTCAAATCTCATAAAAGGAGATGCAGTTATGAAATATAAAAGTCAAATTATCTGGTGGATGATTCTATTTCTGATGATGGTGTGTGTGGCTCCGATCTGGGCTTTATATAGTCCAAGGGAGTGGTATAATACGCGTGAATTTCTGGATGACAAGAATGGCAACAGGCTGGAGGATGTGCTGGACCGGATGATTGCCGAGGATCCGAGTCAGATGGTGGATGTGATGATCTGTTTTCTGAATGATTGCCGGCCGGATGAGCTGATCATGCAGATCGAACAGTTTGTCCAGATCACCGGCGGCCAGGTGGGTTATCAATCGACGGTAGTGGCCAGCGTCGGTGGTTCGGGGGGTGATGGCCAGATCAACTGACCTGTCTTGGTGGGAATGAATCCGGAGATCTGGTTATGTTCATCTGGATCATATAGTCGAGCCGCAAATGACGACCTCCGGCCAGGCGCTGAAGGCTCACAAGTCTTCGGACGTACAGCCCTAATACTGCCGAGGACCAGGGTTACAGTGGCAATGGGATTACCATTGCCATACTGGATACCGGGGTGGATGATCCCGGCGGAGCGGGTACCAACTCACAGTCATCTGCCGACGGCGGTGGGCGCACCGGGGGTGGCCGGACTGTATATCGATGGCAGTAATAATCTGGCTTATGGCAATCCGGACGATCAGCAGGGGGCATGGCACCTGTGTAGCGCGGTTGCGCGCTGGGACGTGGCGATGCTGCAGGTAACAATCGAGGTATCGCGCGCCAAAGCCAGCCTGTTTGACTGCCGGATCACGCCGCCGGGCACCAGCGGTTCGAGCTACGGAATCCAATATCCAGCAGGCCGTGGACTGGCTCACGTGGAATGGCAGTACGGTCAGTCCGGCGGTGCGGGTGGCGAATCTGTCTTTTGGCAGTTATTGCGAGTCATCGGGAACGGCGCTGACCGCTTCGCTGGAAAGCGCTGGTGGCCAGCGGGGTAGTGGTTGTGTGTATCGGCCGGGAATAATGACACCTGCGTGGGCAAGCCGACCGGCTGCGGTGGCGCCAACAACGGCATGGGATCGATTGCCGTGACTTCGCGCGCCATTACGGTGGCTGCGGCTACTCATATGGGTACGGTGAGCCGGGGGGATGATGCGATCGCCAATTATTCGCGTACCGGGCCGGGGACCGGGATGAATTCCAAGCCGGATATCACGGCCTACGGCAACCAGTGCGTGCGCGCCTGTCCTAGCCGGATGTGTTTTTTGGCACGAGCAGTTATGATATCCGGGCCCCGTTGAAAGACAGCACCAGCAGTTATACGAATTTTGGCGCGGCTACTTCAGCGGCGAGTCCGATGGTGGCCGGCGGGGGCGGCGTTGATCATCGAACGCAATACGGCAATTACCCCCGCAGCGGGTTAAAAAACTGCTGATGGATACCGCGGAAGATAAAGGGACAGTGGGCTGGGATACCACGTGGGGGGCCGGATTGATGGATCTGGGGGCGATCTTCAAGGCGCCGCCGGCGAATTGCGATCTGGCGGTGACTTCGGTGACTTATTCGCCATCGACGGTGCAGTGTTATCAGCCGGTTACGATTACCGTGACCGTGAAGAATGTCGGGCCGGTGGCGGTCAGCGATTTTGCCGTCGATTGGGAACGGTGGTATTTTTGGACCGAGCGGTCCGGCGCAGGCGTCTGCCGATCGGTTCGGGACCCACGGCCAATACAGCCGGGCCACTGGCGGTCAATGCGACCCGTACTTTTTCGCGTACCTGGACGCCGGGTGTTTCGGACAGTCTGCCGATCAGTAAGCACAGCTGTTTCTGGGGGATTGTCAGCGCGGCCTGTGATACGAATAAGGGCAACAATGAACGCAATCGCAATAGTCGATATCATTGGCGTCAAAGCGAGCTACAGTTGCAGTCCGCCAGCCCCGATGAATTATGAAGGGTATATCGAGTTTCCGTTCCGGGTCGATCATGATGGATTTGGCCAGAAGCCGATTCTGATTATGCTGGAGAATCGCGATCCGGAGTTGTGGCAGGTGGAATTGCTGTTTGAGCAGGCTGAACGGGTTGGTGATTTTGAGGATGGATGGTATTCCCTGACAATCAGCGTGCTGTCCACACCTGGGGTACTCTTGCGTATCGAATCGCCCCTGTTGCCGCGTGAGCCCCGGTCAGCCGCTGGAGCCGATACAGTCGCCCCCGTTCCGGGTAGAAGCCTACGATCTGGAAAATGACCGGCAACTCGGTTATATGGAGATTGTTGTTGACTTACAGGATCGGGATGGGGACGGTATTCCCGATGTGGATGACAACTGTCCTGATATGCCTAATATCGAGCAGGAGGATTTTGATGAAGACCGTGTTGGTGATATCTGTGAGTAATTGTCCGGAATTATTTAATCCGGACCAGCGCGATTTGAATCAAAACGGCATCGGTGATGCCTGTGATCCTGCCTGCCGGCTGGTAGCCGATCTGGATGATGACTGCGATGTCGACCTGGGAGATCTGGCAATAATGTCGGGAGAATGGCTGGACAGGCGTCCTTTCTGGCCGTTGATTTCTGATCACGGCTAAAATTTATATGGCAGTTCTAATTTTGTGATCCGGGAGACCTGATAAGGCTCCCGGATTTTTATTGGGTTATTAGACGGGTATCAAGCGTTTTTGTGAGATTAAAAAATTTTTCGTAACTTTAAAAATAAAGTGGGTCTATTACTGATAGTCCCATAATAATTTATTATTATCTTGAAAAGTCGTAATTTTTAATCCCGGATTCTGTGGAAGCAGACAGTTGTTAGGAGTTTGCTATGAAAAAGTGTTATGTGCGTCCTGGTTTGTGGTATTGGTTATTGCAGTTGGATTGCTGGGCGAAGGCGAAGGCGGGGCGGGTGATTCGAATGGAATTATCCAGGAGGAAGCAGGTGGCGATGCCGGATTCTGGTGGGGATGGATATCAATGAGGCACTGGCGCTGCTGGGCGGCCCGGGTTATCAGATTGGGAGTATTACGTTTCAATATAAAGACACCGTCGGGTCGGGGATGGTAATGAGTCAGAACCCGGTGGCGGGGGATATGGGGACACCGGCGCGGATCAAGGTTGAGTTGACGGTCTATAAGAAAAATCGATATAGTGGCGGCTACGGCAGCGAAGAAAGTCCGTATTTGATCGGGACGATCGGTGATTATTATGAAATGATGTTTGGCGAGTCGGTATCACGGGGAATTATCTGATGACGGCGGATATCGATCTGCTGGGATTGAATATGAAAGAGGTCTTGTTTTACGGCCGGTTCGACGGTCGTGGCCATGAGATCCGCAATGGGACGGGGGAAACGGGTTTTGTGTCTAACTTGATGCAGGGCGCCGAGATATGTAATCTGATATTAAAGGATATTTCGATCACCGGATCGAACAAGGATTCGCGGAATACGGGGATGATAGCCGGGCTCAGTTACGGCCTGATCGAGAATTGTGCCGCCTATGGCGATGTATCGGGCGGGATGGCCGGTGGGCTGGTAGGGAGTAATTATGGCCGGATAGTGAATTGCCATACTGCTGGTGAGGTTTATGGTTATTACGTAGCCGGTGGGCTTTGTGGTGAGAATTATTATACGATGGAAGATTGTTATTCGATTGTCAGAGTGAAAGGTTCGAGCGGGAATTGCCGGCTGGGAGGGCTGGTTGGAGGGACTTGCCAGGAAGAGAGGGTACTCCATTGTTTCTGGGATATTTCAGTTAGCGGGGTAGAGGATAACAATCAAGGGAAGTGCGGGATTGGATTGAGTACGGAGGCCATGCAGCGGAGAGATACCTATCTAGACGCCGGCTGGAATTTAGCCGTGGGTGGTGATGACTTGAGCGTCTGGACGATGAAAGAGGGGGAGTATCCTTTGCTGGCCTGGGAGCGATATCAAGTGAAGCCGGTTCCGGAAATAGCAGGACTGTCCGAGGTGGAGGCCCGGGCGATGCTGGAAGCCAATGGCTTTCTGACAGGAGAGAATTTTACGACATTTATGCCTGGAGTTCCGAGCGACTATGCCGTGGGTGTGGCGCCGGCGGCGGGCACTCTGGTATATTGTGGTTTGACGCCAGTGCATATTGTTAAAGCGCGACATTTCAAATATGGCGGCGGCACGGGGCGGGTGATCGATCCGTATCTGATCGATAATGGCGGGGGCTGGCTGGATTTAATGAAGGCCTCTCAGGATTGGGCGAAGAGTTTTCGGCTGGTGACGGATCTGGATTTTGCCGGATTGACCTTAACGCCGTTTATTTTCTCGGCAAACTGGATGGCAACGGGCATCTTTTAAAAAATTATCAAGGCAGTACCGGATTGTTCGAGATAAATACCGGAACGATACGTAATCTGGGCATGATGGATTTTGTTGTGGCATTCGAAAACGAATATGACGAAACCGGGATCATGGCAAGGGCGAATTATGGTCTGATCGAGAATTGCGCGTTGCGAGGGACGATCAGCAGTCCGGGGGTGGTAGCGGGATTAACCGGGCAAAATTATGGCGTGATCCGCAATTGTTATACCGATGGCCGGTTTATGGGTATTGCTGTCAGCGGTTTGGTGTTTTTCAACGCGAATGTCATTGAAAACTGTTATTCGAGTGCGAAGCTGGCCGGTGAGCAGGCGTCTTTTGGCCTGGCGGCCACCAATGGCGCGATCGATAAGTTGTCGGGATGTTTCTGGGATGTGGAACAGTGCGGCACGAAAGTAAGCGAGTTGGGAACAGGATTAAAGACCACCCAGATGCGATCCAAATTTTATTTTGACGATGCGGGCTGGCGGTTCGAGGGTGATGCCGCGCGGCCGGGCAGCTGGCGAATGAAAGAAGACCGGAGAGACTATCCGCGGCTGACCTGGGAGAGGTCGATACCGGGCGATCTGGCCGGGGAGCCGGGAGTGGATCTGATCGATTTTGGGGCATTAACGGTGAAATGGCTGGAAGCGTATGATGTCGATGATTTAAAGGATCTGGTGGAGAACTGGATGTGGCAGCCAGAGGGGTATGATGCCGATCTGGTGGCGTGGTGGCCGCTGGATTATGACGGCTGGGAAGTTGTGAATGGTTATGATGGAGAGCTGGTTAACGGGGCGGCGATCGTTGCAACGGATGGATGGGTTCACGCTGAACAGGCGGCGAAATTTACCGGGCCGAATGAATCGAATGATTTGATCGATTGTGGCGCGGGCAGGGAAATTAATCAACTGGCTGACTTTTCGGTGTCGATGTGGTTATCCATTCACTCATTGCCTGGTGTGGGTAAATATCCACATATCATCTGCCAGCGGGATACCAATGAGATGATCTGGGGTCTCTATCTATCCGGGGAAAATCCGGGATCATTAAGCGGGGTGGTGAACGCCAGGGAGGAACGGGCCGTGTCCGCCAGCCGTTTTGTACCTGAGTTGGATCGCTGGTATCAGGTGACCATGACATACGGCGACACGGGTGATCGCAAGGTGCGGTTGTATGTGGATGGTGACGAAATCGATTACCGGAGTCAGAGTCCGGCGGTTGGCGCGAAAATAGCGGATGCCTCCATCCCGGTAGTGATGGGCAACCGGCTGGGCGGGGACCGGGGATTCAAGGGGATGCTCTGGGATGTCCGGATGTACCGGCGGGCGCTGACTTTAGAAGAAATCCGCAAGACTGCGGGCTATTATGATCCGATTGCCTGGTGGCCGTTCGATCGGGATACGCGCGATATTGCCGGCGGGACTATAACAGAAATAATCGATTACGCCCAAATCAGTCAGAATCCGGGAAATTACGAAAAGGGCTTTGGGGCATTGCAGGTGGGAGTCTTTAACGGTGGTATGGCGACATGTCCCGCCCAGGTTATGCAATCGTTGACAAAATTCAGTGTGGCCTTATGGTTTAAAGCGGCCGCTTTGCCGGAGGACCAGACAGGCTTTCTGATCGGTCAGCGGGATCTTGAGCGTCATGGCTGGAGTTTGACGGTTTGGGGATCCCATTGCAATCATATCACGGGGTATGTCGGCGGCAGTGAGATCAGCGCCGTTACAGAAACGATGTATACGCCCAGCGTGGGACGATGGAATCATCTGGTCATGACCTATGATGGCACGACCAATGGCCTCGTCCGGGTCTATGTTAATGGCAGTGAATTTGTGGCTATCGAGCAAACCCCGTTAGAAGGGACACGATTGGAATGGGCGGATCTTCCGATAACGATGGGAGATCGTGAGGGCGGCGACCGCCAGTTCAGGGGCTGGATAGACGATGTCCGAATCTATCGCAGGGTATTATCCGAAACAGAGATTGCCGATCTATCCGGGCGGAGACCTATATGGCTTACTGGCCGTTCGATCAGGACAGCCGGGATGTGCAGGGAGAAAATTACGGTCTGTTGCTGAATGGGGCTGTTGTTGAAGATGGGATTTTGAAACTGGATGGTGAGGATGACCAGGTGGATTGCGGTTATGATGACGCGATTGCCGATTTACCGACATTCAGTGTGTCGCTATGGATGAAGGCGAATGAACTATCGCTTTCCAGGACGATGCAGATGATTGGGCAGCGTAACTTGACAAGCCATACCTGGAGTTTTCAGTTGTGGGGCGCTCATGAGGGACATTTAACCGGATTTGTGAAAGGGAGTCAAGCTAACGCCTTAACCGAGACGGTGTTTACGCCGGCAGCGGGGCAGTGGACTCATGTTGTGATGATTTATGATGATTATGGGGATCGGAAGGTGCATATTTTTATGAATGGCATTGAGGTTGAAACGATCCAGCAAAGCCAAGTCGTTGGATACAAGATCGATTATCATTCGATTCCGGTGACCATTGGTGATTTGGAAGGCGGCGGCCGGGCTTTCGATGGCGAGATTGATGAAGTGCGAATCTATCGCCGAGTGTTACCGCGCTGGGAAATAGAACTTTTGATGACAGAGGGAGGGATTCGGCGTCAGGTCCCTTAATGCCGGCCAGAGATGGGTTATGCTGGATCCTTCATCAGTCAATGCATGAGGTTTCCAGAGGTCCCAACCAGCGGTTCAATGGGCGAACTGGAAATGGAAATCGCCTCCCTGGGCCAGGGCGGTGACGATGGCGGCGGCGGCCAGGGCTGCGAGGATAGCGAGGGTGATCTTAACCCAGCTCCAGGGCCGTTCGCCCTGGACTTCGCCGGTGCGGGCGTTGACGAGGAAGCGGTAGACTTTCTGGCCGTAGCGGTAGGCGCTGATCCAGACGGGCAGGAGGATGTGTTTGTAGGTAATCCTGCTGTGTTGAGTGTTCATGGTGAAGATTCGCTGCTCGTCGCCGCCGATGTCGCGTTTGACGAGGACGCGGATATGGCTTTCCATAATAGCACAGGCGCGGCCAAAGCCGTCGGCCAGGTCGATCTGGTAACTTTCGGCGCGGAAGCCGCTGAGGTATTCATCCTGATAGGGTGTGAGGTTGGGCAGGTCCCAGGGTTCGAGTTTTTCGGTGTATTTGCGCGGCAGGGAATTACTGGCCAGGACCAGGACATCGTCGAAGAAATGGCGGACGGTGCCGCTGGCGGGATACCAGCGGGTTTTGCGAACCTGACGAGTCTGGACCTGGGGTTTGCCATTGACCATGGTGGTGTAGGTTTCGGTTTCCCAATAGTGTTCGCCGCGCTGGCCGGTGTAATGGGTGGTGGTCTGGCTGTCGTAGGTCCAGTAGGGGATATACATGCCCTTTAGGCGGTCATCCAGGTCGTGTTGTTTTTGAGTTTGTTGGGGGCGAACCAGAGTTTCAGGATCCAGTTTTTGAACAGGTCGCGGCCCTGCTGACGGGTGACTTTGAAGGGGAGCAGCGCCTGGGGTTTGATCTGTTTGACGGAGTGGGCGGTACTGACGATATTGGTGCCGCAGAAGGGGCATTCCTGAGAGGTGACGTTGGGTTCGGTAGAGAATTCGGCGGCACAGGCCTGGCATTTGATCATGAGTTCTTCGTTCTGATCGGAATGATTCTGCAGGTCGGCGAGGGCGGCGCGGAAATCGTGTTCAATGACGGCGTCAGTGGACTCGGCAATTTCCTGATGCGCATCGCAGTAGGGGCAAACCTGTTCTTCGGTGCCGGGTTGGAACTGGAGTTTGGCGCCACAGTTGGAGCAGTGGAAGCTGTGAGCGGAAACGGATTCTTGAGTTGGATCGTTTGGTGTCATGAGATAAATTAACAGCCTTTAGAACCACGAATGGACACGAATAAGCGCAAATAAGAAGATATTACCATTAGAAAAATTTCAAATATCAGATATCGAAAAAGAGTCAGAAAGGATAGTCGTCTTTGCCGCTATTGCGGGGGGAGTGGCGGCGGTGTGGCATTGAAAATGGTAGTGAGTTCGGCAACCTGGGCGGCGGGGGTCCAGTTGGGCATGCCCTGTTTCCAGACCAGGGTGTCTGAGGTCAGGCGGCCGGACTGGGCGTATTGTTTGAGCGTATTGATATCGAAGGGGCCGGCCTGCTGGTTGTCGATGGCGACGTAGAAAGTAGCAGATTGGGTTGGCAATGGGGGCGGTCCGGCCGGAGGCTGAGTTTGGCCGGGCTGACCGGAGAGGGCCTGGCCCATCTGGTTGGCCATGGCGAAGCCCATTCCCATGCCAATGCCGCCGGCGGCGGTCCCACCGGGATTTTTAGCTGCTTCCGACATGGATTCGGCCATCTGGAACCGGGTGTACTGATTCATGTCGCCGATGATACCCATGCTGGTGCGTTTATCGAGTGTTTTTTCCACTTCCGGGGGCAGGGAGATATTTTCAACCAGGAGCGTTTGGAGATCGAAGCCGTACTGGTTGACCTCGGGTGCGATTTTTTGGGTGACGAACTGGCCCAGTTCATCGTAGTTGGAAGCCAGGTCGAGAACGGGAATTTTGCTTTCGCCCACCAGGTCGGCAAAACGGGAAACGATCATGTTGCGCAATTGATCAGTAATGTCTTCGGTGGTGAAATGGCCGTTGGTGCCGACGATTTCCTTGAGGAGTTGTTCGGGATCGGTGATGCGAATGGTGTAGGTGCCGAAGGCGCGGAGCCGCACGGGGCCAAATTCGGGATCGCGCAGGGTGACAGGGTGCTTAGTACCCCATTTAAGATCGGTAAAGCGGCGGGTGTTGACAAAATAGACCTCGGCTTTAAAGGGGCTATTGAAGCCGTGGATCCAGCCCATCAGGGTGGAAAGGAGGGGCAGGTTGTCGGTATCGAGGGTGTACATACCAGGATCGAAGATATCAGCGATCTGGCCCTTGTCGACGAAAACAGCTTTCTGGCTTTCACGCACCACCAGCCGGGCGCCCATTTTTATTTCATTGTTGTAGCGTGGGAAGCGCCAGACGAGGGTATCGCTGGAAGGATCGGTCCATTCGATGATGTCGATGAATTCACCGCGTAATTTAGCGAAAAACCCCATAGTTACAACTCCATACTCAATTTTTTTCAATTCGATCCGCATCGAGCGGTTTAAAAAAGAGAGGCCGGGCTACGTGTCCGGCCTCTCTTTAAAATTACAGTCAAGGTATAAGAAACCAGACGCAGTTAGAAGCCACTGCCGCTATTCATCGGTTGCTGTTGTCCGCCACCCATCATCTGGGCGCCGAAAGCTCCAATTGCCATTTTGGCGGTATTGGCGACGCTCTGCATGGTATTTTTAGGCATGACCAGCGTGGTCTGGATGGCGTTCTGGTCGAGCGTGGCGCTGACGGCGAATTCGCCCTGAAGATTTTGCGCCAGCATCGAGATCATGCCAATCATTCCCGCCGCCTGTTCGTTACCCGGCATGGATTGCATTTGTTTGGACATGGCCGCGGACAAAGAAGCCGCGTAGTTTTTCAGGTTCATAGCCGCAATCAGATTGGCTTTGGAGGGCAGTTTGGCGGCGATGGCCGGATCAAACGGTTTGGCGCCGGGCTGTTTGGCCAGGGCAACGACCTGATCAAATATTTTGGGATTGGTTACCGAAATAACTGTATCCTTGTCCAATTGAGCGAAAAGGGTGGAATTTTTCATGGCATCAATGGTTGCCTGGGGAACATTGGGGCCGGCGACCATGCCGGACATATCCATGACCATTTCGCTATAGCTGATATTCCCGAGTTTGCCGGCGTTGGGGGTAAAATTGAATTTTACGGGGGCGTTGAGGCTCTGCATGACCATATTGACAGTGGCAAAAATCTGGCTGTAGAAATTCAATATCTGGCCGGCTTTATCCGGGGCTTTGATGACGGTGCCAATCGGGGGCACGGTATCGCCGGCCGGGTTTGGCAGGTAATAGGATTGCTGCTGGGAGGCCTGGGAAGCGAGAGTGAATATTTCATTCAGGCTTTTCTTTGAGGTTTCGACCATTTCGGGGTGACTTTATCCTTCAGGGCGGGGTCTGAAGCCACGGCGTTGATGATGAAATTGGAGAGATCGACAAAGAGTTTGGGATCCATCATGCCGGTTTGAGCGGCCACCAGACTATCATGGTTGGAATTCTGGATATCTTTGAACGAGGTCATCGGCTGGTTGACCAGATAGCCGGCGAGTTTGCTGCCGGGGCGGGCATTGATATTCAGGCCGAGCATCATGCCGCTGTTGTCAAGCTGCAAGCCCAGTCCCACACCCTGGATTTCGCCGATCCGCTGGGAAGCGGCGGTGATAATCGTGACCAGCGATTTGTATTTTTGTATTTCGGGATTCTGCATGGCCGCCATGGCGAGAAACCCCTGAGCCATCGGCATGAGCGTCGTGAGGTTGGCGGATACGGCCAGATCGGCACTGGCAAATAGTTTCTGGTCGGCGTCGCCTAATATGACGCCGCGCGGCATTGAAACCGCCTGGCCGACAATATCCTGATCGTTTCCAATGACGAGAAACTGACCCTGGCTCGCGACCACACCGCCCGTGGCGGTTTTCCAAATCGGCATGTTTTCGACCGGAGTTTTACTGGTCATTTTGTCGATCACATCCTTGGGATTGTTAACGGGAAGATACATGACGATGGATTCATTGGCCTGCATGATATTCATGATCGCGAGGCCCATGCCGCGGGACCCATCGATCTGGAGATCGACCCCGGTTAATTGCGTGATTGGCACTTTAAGCTGGTCAACCAGGTTGAAAGGTTTGCCCGGGGCCAGAATGCCCAGATCATGGGCGTAAAGATCTAATTTCTGACTGAACTGATTGAGCGGTCCGGTAGAGATAACGACAATGGCGGAAGAGGGCATGTCTTTGAGGACATCCACTGGGCCCGCCATTAGCGGCGAGGTGAAGACCATCGCAAGGGCCACAGTTAAGATCAGGCTTTTCACTACTCCTTTTCGATTCGGCTTTAACATAATATAACTCCAATACCAGTATAAAGTTAGGTTTGCCGCCGGAATTTCGATCCGACAGCCCAATAAAGGCATTTATAACACAGGGTAAAGAGATAAACAACAAAATTATCTTCGAGAGATAATAACTTTAAATCCAGTTATTGCAGGATTTGTGGAATTCGATTGATCTCCAATTCTGATGATATCCTGTCAGGTATTAATTTTTATACCATTACCTGAAAGAGTTCGTTACAGAAATATCAGGCTCGTATCAGGATGGACGAGCCAAGTCGGTTTTATTACAATAAGAATAGCAAAGAAGGTATTTTCGGTTGCAATCATAGCCTGATTTCATTATACCAAAGGCGAAAAGGCGAAAATATAAAAGATAATAAAGCGAAAAGGCGAATGATGACAATCAATGAAATACCGGTTCAGTTGGGAGAGCGGAGTTACCCGATTTATATCGGATGCGGGATTCACAGCGAATTTGGGGCGTTATTTAAGCGTCATAACCGTTCGCGTCAAGTGGCGATTGTGACGGACAGTCATGTCGAACCCTTGTATGCCGGTCCGTTAAAGGAGGTTTTGGCGGGTGCGGGTATCCAAAGCGATATTCTTTGTGTGCCGGCGGGAGAATCTTCCAAATCACTGGAAAAGCTGGGGTATCTGTATGATGGCATGATGGGCATGCGCCTGGAGCGATCGGACGCCGTGGTTGCGTTAGGCGGAGGTGTCGTGGGCGACCTGGCTGGATTTGCGGCGGCGACCTTTAAACGGGGCATTCAGTTTGTGCAGATGCCGACGACGCTGCTGGCGATGGTGGACAGCAGTGTGGGAGGCAAGACCGGCATCAATCATCCGGGCGGCAAGAATATGATCGGAGCGTTTTATCAGCCATCGATGGTCATTGCGGATGTGGCGACTTTAAAGACACTGCCGGCGCGGGAACTGGGATGCGGATTGTGCGAATCAGTCAAGCACGGCGCGATTCAGGATGGTGAGTTTTTTGATTATCTGGATAGTCATAAAGAACGGATTGCCGGTCTGGATATGAAGGTGTTGAGTGACCTGGTGGCGAGGAACTGCCGGATCAAGGCCAGGGTTGTGTCAGAAGATGAACGAGAATCGGGTTTGCGCCGGATTTTAAATTACGGGCATACCATTGGTCATCCCTTTGAGACGGTTTTGCCGGGCCATCCTTATCATCATGGCGAGGCTGTTTCACTGGGGATCGTGGCAGAGAACCGGATGGCGACGGCCAGGGGAGCCATGCAGGCAGAGGACGCGGACCGGATCGAGGCGTTATTACAGGCGTTTGGCCTGCCGGTGAGAGCGGGACATGATCTGCCGGTGGAGGCGTTGTATCGAGGGGTGCTGCATGATAAGAAAGTGCAGGACAGCAAGGTTGTGTTTGCGATTCCGGACCGGATTGGGCATTGTGAAATATACAACGATTTTACGGAAGACGAGATTGTCAAGGCCATTGAGTATTTAATGACATAAAGCCAGGGATTCTTTTGTGGAAAGGGGTGACAGTGATGAATCAGGACCGAGAGGAATTACGGAAATGGTTGCGCGTGGCGATGGCAGAGGGAGTGGGGGCGCGGACGTTCGCACGATTGCTGGAACATTTTGGCGGGATAGACCAGATCCTGGCGGCGCGGGCGCGTGATCTGGTTCGGATTCCGCGAATATCGCTGACTATTGCGGAGAAAATAGTCGCCAGCCGAGACTCGGTCGAGGTGGACAGCGAAATTGACCGGGCCGATGAACTGGGAGTGCGGATTGTTCCCATTCAATCAGAGGAGTATCCACTGTTATTGAAGCATATACCCGATCCACCTCATGTTTTATATGTGAGGGGGACGCTGAAACGGGAGGATTCACTGGCGCTGGCCATGGTGGGTTCGCGGACATGCAGCCAGTATGGTTTTGAGCAGGCATCGCGGTTTGGGCACCTGGCAGCGGCCGCCGGATTTACGATTGTATCGGGTCTGGCGCGCGGGATCGATTCGGCCAGTCATCGCGGGGCGCTGGCAGGGAATGGACGCACGCTGGCCGTGCTGGGCTGCGGTCTGGCGACGATATATCCGCCGGAGAATCACGATCTGGCCGAGGCAGTCAGCGGCCAGGGCGCGGTGATCAGCGAGTTGCCATTGCTGACCGCGCCGCAATCGGGTCATTTTCCGGCGCGGAACCGGATTATTGCCGGATTGGCGCTGGGAACGCTGGTGGTGGAGGCCCGGCGCAACAGCGGGGCAAAGACCACGGCGGCGTTCGCGCAGGATTATCAGCGTGAAGTGCTGGCGATACCGGGCCGGATCGATTCCCCGGGCAGCGAGTTGCCGCACAGCCTGATTCGGGACGGCGCCCGCATGGCGGAAGGTATTGACGACATTGTGGATACATTATTGCCTCTGGCAAAATCTTATCAGGTTCACGCCCGGCAGGCCAGCGAACGGGCCAAAGAGAAAGTGGAGGCCACTTTGTTCGATATGACCCAGCTGCATTTGAATGCCGGTGAGCAAAAAATCGTGTCGATTTTATCGAAGGATCCCGTACATCTTGAGCAGATTATCCATGCAACCGGATTGGGAGCCGGGCCGGCAAATGCGGCGTTAACGGCTTTGCAACTCAAAGGGGCGATCAAGCAATTGCCGGGCAGTTTTTATATCTTGAGGAAATAACCAGACCGTCATCCGATAACCCTTTCAGATCAGGGTATTGCTATAGCATATTGATTCCGGGTTCGTCCGTATTTATATCAGGTATTGGAGCGTTGAAATACAGGGATTCCCTGTATTTTCGAAATGCTTATGAAACGATATGATATATGGCCATTGAAGGCACTGGTATCATGAAAAGCAAACGCGTTGATACTGATTACGAGAAAACAGACGAAAGCATGAAAGAAAGAGAATTGACCTCGAGAGCAAGCAGTTAACTGAAAGAGTAGAGAGCCAGAAAGATAGAGAGAGTAACTTAATACGAGCATGCTGCCTGGAGTATAAAAAAGCCAGGCAGCATGTTTTTTGGCCCGACTAAATGGGCGGCCCACTTATAGAGAATAATAAATTAGATTGAAATTGTCTGGCAATCCGGGTATAAGGTTCCATTTATTAAAACCGATACGCGGGTGTGGCGGAATTGGCAGACGCGCGAGATTTAGGTTCTCGTATCTAACCGATGTGGAGGTTCGAGTCCTCTCACCCGCATTTTTGGGGACAGGTGGCGTTTATTGACCAAAGATTTCTTCCAGTTTTTTGTCCTGGACGGATTCTCTTTGCTGGATGAGTTTTTTTCGTTGAGGTCTGGTGGTGATCATTAATTTGGCCGGTTCAAGCTCAGCGGTACTGGGTTGAACGATTTCCTTGCGTTTAAGCTCCTGTAAATGGCTGCTTTTAATGACTCTGGCGGGAACTCCCACGACTGTCGTATAAGCATCGACATCTTCCAGGACAACCGCACCGGCGCCGACGATCGCATATTCATTAATCGAGATCCCTTGAATGATCGTTGCCCCAATGCCCACGAAGGCTGATTCCTTGATAATAACATGTCCGGCGAGTCTGACGCCCGGGCAGATATGGGCGGCCCTTCTAACGAGTGATTCATGGTCGATGATTGCGCCAGTATTGATAATGACGGAATCTTCAATTTTTACGTGAGTGCAAATATTTACTCCGGAGGCAATTACGACGTTTTTACCAATGGAGGCATTGCCGGCGATATTGGCAGAAGGATGGATGGCATTAACCAGTGGAATCCCACATTTATGGAGGTTGTGAGCAAACTGATCTCGAATCCGGTTGTCCCCGATGGCAACGATAGCGCCGCCAATGCCTTTCTGCATCAATTGCTGAGCCATGGCGATATTTCCCAAAATTGGGACGCCATCGACCGTCTGGCCATGCAGAGCCATGTTGGAGTCGAGGAAGCCTGCGACTTCAAACTGATGGTTATTTCTAAGGATATCGAGAACAACGCGGCCGTGGCCGCCAGCTCCAACAACAACAATTTTCATGGTTCAGTCCTTATAATCGCTCTGAACCGGGCCCAAGAGGCCCGATAATCCATTATCTATTATCGACAATATCCTGGCAGTAATTGAATTAACAGAATTAAATTTTGACAGAACCTCCCTTGCTCCTTCAAATATAAGGTGTTATCTTATTGTTTACTACAAAAAAATAAAATGCATGAACACAAGCGACATCCAACAAGTAATGTAAGAAAAAAGCCTATAAATTATTTGCAAGTTTACAGTTAGCGTTATATAAGATAAAGTCTGGATCATAGTCAACCGATGTAGAACTCAGTAAGCTATAAATAAAATAATCTTTTGAGTTCAATGCGTACCTTAACCTGAGATAACAGACAGGATACAGGACATGAAGAAACAAGCTAAAAAGACCATAGCGTATGGAATTATGCTAGTGATTGTAAGTGTGATGGCAGGATGCAGCGACCCCCAGACCCTTGGGCGTTTTCGCGCGACCCCGGTGACGAATATTATCTTGCCAAGCCTGGGTGTTGTGGATGAAGAGCCGGCATTGTTCGCTGACGCGCGAGATCCACGGTCAGAAGATCTGCGAGACGTTCAAAAAGAATATATTATGAGTCCGGGCGACACTTTGATGATCAATATCATGGATTTATTCCAGACCGGTCAGGAATGGGTCGGTTCGCGTCAGATCAATGAGGCGGGTCGAATCACTCTGCCGGAAATCGGAACGGTGCAGGCGGCCGGTTTATCGGAAACCGAACTCACCAAGGTGTTAGTGGGCAAATTGAGTCCTGATTTCATATTGGAACCGACTGTCAGCGTGGTGGTAGTGAATTCGACGGTAAAAACCTATTCAATAGATGGCGCAGTGGCCGTGCCGGCCCGTTATCAATTGATCAATCCAAACCTTCGTATTCTGGAAGCCTTCGCGGAGGCAGGGGGTTTTCCGCAAACCGGCGCGGATTATGCTTATGTGATTCGTACCAGTACACCCGAATCAGGAACTGATGAGGCAGCCCAACCGGCTGAAGAGTCGTATGGGACACGTGAAGCGACGATTCAGGAACCGGAAATTCAAGAACCCAAGCCGGAAGAGGCGCCTGCGGTTGTGCCCCCCCCTGTTGACGTTGAGGCCAAGCCCATGGAACCCAAGCCGGCTGAAGGCGCTTCCCAGGACGTTGCGCCTGAGCAACCCCGGGTGATCGAGCCCAAAACGGATAAGCCGGAGATCGAGCGGAAACCTGAGCCAGTGAAAGATCCGGAGGATGAGCTGCTGGAGAGCATTGGTCCGGTCAGCAAGAAATTTCAAAATGCCCCCGAACCGGTTGATGATCAGGAGGTCATGATTTATGCCGCGGATCTGCCGGAAGGTGACCTGGTCATTCCGGTGGCCCCGGGAGACGTGATATTCGATTTTGAATCCAGTTCGGCATCGCTGCAACTCAAACAGGAGGTAATCCGGATCGATCTGAAGAGCCTGCAATCGGGCGACTTGAGTCAGAATATTCTGATCCGTCCGGGTGATTATATCCGGGTACCGTTTAACGCGACCGGAGTATTCTACGTAATGGGACAGGTGACCGGACCGGGACCCTATCAATTGCGAGGCGAGCAAATGACGTTGAAGCAGGCCATGGCAACCGTGGGCGGTCTGACCCCGCTGGCCAGCCCGGAACGCTGCGATATTATCCGTCGAATCGGCGGGAACAAGGAAGTCACCTGCAAAGTCAATCTGCGCAAGCTGTTTGAAGGAACGCAGCCGGATATCTATTTGCGGCCGAATGATACTATCAATGTGGGATCGCATCCGACGGCGCGCTGGGTGGCAGTGATCCGTAACAGTTTCCGTTATACCTATGGATTCGGATTTGTTTATGACCGTAATCTGGCGGATAAAGATTTTGGACATTAATTGTCAGGACGGTTTAATCTAATTCGCCGCATGATCTTACCTAATTGCCAAGACAGCGAAACAGGACCTTGTGACAGAACTCAATTTACAATCTGAACTTGAGCAGTCGACGACGCCGGAAGCAGATCCTCTGAGATATTGGAAGATCGCCATTCTGGCGGCGCTATTTGTTTTTTTATTCCGTAATGAGCTGATCAGGCTGGTGGAAACCTGGAAAATGCCGGATGAATCGCATGGGGTGTTGATCCCGGCGTTCAGTTTGTATTTTCTCTGGCAGGACCGGGCGGCTCTGAAGCAGATTAAAGCCAAGTTCGGTATATTTAATTTTGCAGGAATCGTGTTAATTGCGATTGGAGTCATCGGTTACAGCTTGTGTCTGACACGTCGTTTTGGATCGCCGCGCCCTTATATGATGTTACCGGTGATCGCCGGTATGACCCTGTTGGCAGGAGGGTGGGGGGTTTTCAAACGGGTCTGGCTGCCGATTGTTTTTCTGGTGTTCGCATTTCAGTTGCCGCCTACGATTCATGACCGGATCACCACGCCCTTGCGGATGTGGTCTTCAGTTCTGGCGACCGTGGTATTGAATTTTTTCCCGGGAATCGTGTGTGAGGCGTCGGGGGTAGTGATATCCGGAACGCATCACGGAATCCCTTTTGATTTAAATGTTGCTGACGCGTGCAGCGGGATGCGTTTATTGCGAACGTTTGTCGCGCTGGGTGTGGCGATGGCCTGGCTGGAAAAGCGCCCGGCCTCGCACCGGATCGTCCTGCTGCTCAGTACCGTTCCCATCGCGATCATCTGTAATATGTTGCGGGTACTGCTGACTGGCATGATTCATATTTATATTGGCGCTCAATATGCCGAGGGTATGCTGCATACCATGCTGGGATTGGTGATGCTGGGACTGGCTTTCGTGATGTATGGCGGACTGGCCTGGATCATGAACAATCTGTTTTACGAAGAATCTTCGAAGGAAAAATCAACGGAAGGCGATCAGGATATTATTACTCTGAATCCGGCGAAAAACCCGGCAGGTAAAAAATAATGACCGAGAAACTCAACATAGTTACAGTCAGCAGGCGGTTATCAACCGATGTTGGATTTATACTCTGTGCGGCCTGTATGGTTATCGGGATCATTTCGATCCAAAGAACCATCGCCGTGCTGGGTGGGAATATTAATAAAAAGCCGCTGGAACTGAAGGCGCCGCTCGATCAACTGGACGAGAACGCCCTGAAGCCTTTTGTGGTTCGTTATAAAAATACAATTGATAACGAGACGATGTTAACAGAACTGGGAACGGAGCAATATATCACCTGGGATATCGTGAACAGCCAGCCCAATCCTGATGATCATTATACCAGAGCGAATTTATTTGTGACCTATTATACCGGAGATCCGGGCCTGGTGCCTCATATTCCCGACGTGTGTTATCTTGGTGGCGGCTACAAAAAAGACAAAACCATCAACCGTGTCATTCTTGTTCATGGCGAGAAGATTCCCGTCAGAATATTGGAAGTTTCGAAAGCGTTATCGGATGGCACGAATGTTTATTACACGATTGGATACTTTTTCAATGCCAACGGCATTTATATGAATGACCGTTATCAGGTTCGTTATGAGCTGAACGATCCCAAACTCGAATATGCTTATTTCAGCAAAATCGAATTTACCGTTCAAGACAATATGAAGCAACCCGACCAGGAAGAGGTATTGAGATTAATCACCCGGATGAGTGAAAAAGTAGTGCCCTTGTTGGAAGCGAATCATTTTCCAGAAATCCCTACGCCAGGCGACCCGCTTAACTAATCTGAAAATTCAGCACGCCAGGAGCGATTTAGAATATGGCCAAGAAACAATTGAATCGAAAATTAGTGGTATTGCTTTTACTGATCGGATTGCCCATATTGGCAATTTTTCTGATAGCGGTGGATTACAAATATCCATTTTTGCCGGAATTCATCCATCAGGCGATGGGGAACGATCCGATAGTCCTGAAGGAGAAGTCGGAAGATTTGGTAGAACAGATCGAATCACGGGAAAAGGAGTTGATGGCAGAAGCAGGCACCGTGCCGGACGTTAAAGAGAGATATGAAAAAATCCGCGCGTTTCATGATGGTGACTGGACGAACGGCTGGAGGGAGATATTTAAAACCATCGATCAGGCCCTGAAGTATTCCAAGGGCAAGGATGTCGGCAAGGAGTTACGAAAACGCAAGGCAGAATTGTTGACGCGGATCTATAATTTTCCAGCCGCTATTAAAGTCTGGACGGACATTACCCAGCGTTATCCCGATGAAATTGAGGCGCGACGATCGATTCTTTCCATTGAATATAAAATGGCGGCATATTACCGCAAACCGGCGAAGTGGCTGGATATTCAGAAGCAGGCCAACCAGTTTATAGAGCGGGCTCCGAGTGATGGGTATGGATATCTTGTGCTGGCAGACAGTCAAATCCAATTGCTGGCAATGAACGCGACCGAAAATCAGGAGAGCACACGGAACGCCGCCGAGGCGGCCCTGGTTAAAGCCGGAGAAGTGAACGAAAACGATCCGTTGCTGTGGAAATTGCGCGGCGCGTTGGAAATGGTGAATGCCCGTGATAAGAGTCAGGAAGAGCAATCGTCCTATTACGAAAAGGCGGAGGCTGCCTATCGAGAGGGGCTGACTCGCAATCCGGAAGATCCTGAACCTCAGTTTAATTTGATTCGCGACTATTATATTGTTCGATACGACTCGATGCGCGAGTCCCAGAATCAAGGCGCATCGCCCAACGTGAATACCGCGAATCTGGAGGGTTGGCGGGACCAGACCGTTCGTGAAATTGACGCGGCCATTGACCGTTTCCCAAAGGATGGCCGGTTTTATGTTTTGAAAGCGGAGTTTCTGCTGAGTGAGATCAAGAAACCGGATGATTTTGAACCGGTTTTTGAATTATACCGAGAAGGCCTGGCGTTAGAACCGAGCGAATTACTCTGGAAGGCCGCGCTGGGGCAGCTCTATATTTCCCGGGCGGAATGGATTTCCAAACCAGAAGAAGATTTTCAGGTCGCACGGGATTTATTAAGAGAGGGATACTATCGATCGCTCTGGCCGGATAGCGGTTCACTGGATGCCGTGTCCTGGTCAGGGATCCGATCGGGTCTGGTATTGCCGATTTTAATTGAGACCGACATTGACTTATCGATGCTCACGCAGGATAAGTCGCAGCAAGAGGCCTATCTTAAAGAGGCGCGTGAATTGTCGATAGCGTTGCGCGAAGCGGTGGGTGACAAGGCGCCCAGTTACCGGGCTGCCGAGGCGATCATCTCGCTGGCCGTGAAGGATTATGACAAGGGGATTCGGGAACTATATCAAGTCTGCAAGGAATTAGAGTTGACCGAAGGCGTGGAGCGTAACCGGAAATTGCAACGTTTGTATTACCGTCTGGCGCTGGGCCTGGCCAGGGACGGACAGACCTCGGTGGCTTTAACCATGGCGAGAAAGTCGGATCTGTCACGCCGGGGCGGTTATGGATTCAAAACGCTTTTTGACACGCTGATCGATATCAAAGGTTCCACGAACCAGGCCATTCTGCTGGCGTTTATCACAGAATATTACGAAAAGTCACATACGGCCGACGATCCCTATTATCAGGATATGATGGTTTATAAGGCGCGTCTCTTGCTGGATATCCCAGGGCGGCGGGAAGAGGCGGGAACCCTTATCCGTTTATTAACCGGCAGTAATCGTCAGATCGATCTTCTGAAAGCTCAGGCGCTGACGGAAGAGTCCGAACGGGAAAAGGCCTTTGTGGCGCTGGCAGAAAAATATCCCGGCGACATAGACATATTACAGAATCTGGCAGATTATTATTTTCTTAACAAAGATTATGCGCGTTCATCTGAATATATTGAACGCGCCCTGAAAGCAGACCCAGGGAATTTGCAGCTCCTGATCAAGGCCCGGACACTCAAAGTGGCTGACCCGGCCAAGATCAATCCGGATGAACAAGAGGCGATTTATCTGCAGGCAGTGAATGCTATTCAGGATCCCAAGGAAAGAATTCGATTGCAGGCCATCTATTATCACGACCGTGCCGTGAAACTGAGTGGGGATGAGAATATTCTGAATGAAAAGGCCAAAGAAGTCTGGGTGCTGTCGGACAAGGCGTACGCTGAATTATCCAGGCTGGAACCCGAATCGCTGGAGGGAATAAAGGGACAGTTTTATGCCGCGATCGCACTCAAGGACTGGACGAAAGCCGAATCGCTTATTGCCAGGGTTGAAAAGAAAGATGATTATACCGGGCGCCGGTTGCGGGCGGATTATCAACTTGGGAAAGCAGAGTGGGCCGAGGCCCTCATCAGTCTGGAAAAGTTGATTGACCTGAAACCGACGGATCTGGATGAACGATTCAAGGCGGCCAACGCTAATTATCAGCTCAATAACTTTTCGGAAGCTGAAAAGCAATTGCGGGAACTGCTGGCGCTGGATCCATTTTATATCCGGGCCAACCTGATGCAAGCGTCTCTGCTGGAAAGGCAGTATGTCCAGGCGGGCGCCGCGCTAACCTTGCCGCAGGTTCAGGAAATTCTTCAACTGGCGGGCCATATTCTGGATGTCGCGCCAACACATGCGACCGGGAATTCGATCTATATTCATTATGGCACCCGTTTGATTGAATTGCTGCATCAGGAAGCGCAATCCCCGTTGATAAGCGCGAATACCAAAGCATTATATACCCAGCGGATTGACAATATTCATCGCGACATCGTGGCCCGCGGCCAGTACCTGGTGAATACTTATCCTGATCGCATGATTTACTGGCAATCATTTCTACAGCATTACCTGTCCTATCTAAAACTGGAGGACCCGATACAGGAGTCCGTCGTTAAAGAGACAGAAAAAATATTCCAGCAAGCGCTGGCCAAACAATCCAATGCGCCCCAGATAATCGCATTATATGAACAATTCAAGGCGATGCAGGGTGAAAGCGGGCAGGGCGAGATGATATTGAAGGATCTGATCGACCGTTCTGAAGGCGAGGCGAAGTCGCAGGCGATGATGAATCTGGCCCGGCTCTATCTGACAAACGGGAAAGACCCGGCCGCCATCGATCAGCTTGAACAGATCATAACAGACGATCCGGGGAATGCCGAGGCGGTCATCCAGCTTGGTCCACTCTATCTAAAGCGAGGGGAAATCGAACGCGCCCGGCGAATTTACCAGGTTGCCCAGCAGCATAATAACAGTCCAATGCTGGCCATTGGAGAAATCGATGCTCTGCTGGCCGCCCGGGACGTCAATCAGGCGATGGCTGTTCTGCAAAAGCTGGAAACTGCCCCGGAATATCAAGCCAACCGATCGGACTTTCGTAAGGAGATTTTATTACAGAAGATCCGGATTGCGATGATGCAGGTTCGTTATGAAGACGCCATAAAAATGGCAGATGAAGTCCTGGCCCTGGAAAGCAATCAGGCGATGGCCTGGCGGTTGAAATGTGAAGCGCTGTTTAACAGCAATCAGATGGATGCCGCGGAAGCCGCGGCGAAGAAAATGGCCATGGTCGCGCCTTCGCAGACAGTGACTTCGAATTATATTCTGGCAAGGATCTATCTTACCCGGGGCCTGACTGCCCAGGCAATCAGTCTGCTGAAAGATAATCTGAATCAAGATCCGAATCATACCCTCTCCCAGTATTTGCTGACGCAGACCCTGACCCACTTGGAGCGCTGGTCTGAGCTGGAAACTTTTTATAACACTCAGATGGAGAAGAATCCCAATAGAATTGATTTCAAAGTGGCCATGGGTAATTTTTATCTCGATCGGGCGCTGGCGGAGGATGCCCGGATTGCCACATTGACCGATGAACTGGATAAACAGGAAGCGATCCGAAGCGCGCAACTTAATTTCCGCAGGTCTATCGATGTGTTACAGAAGGCCTATCAGGCCTCTTCGGAAAACTCCAGTGCGCGGATGATGGTGCTGGATGTCTTGATAAAGGCTCTGGTCGCCACGGATAATTTTGACAATGCAAAAACATTGTTAAATAATATTCTGAAGGACCATCCTGACAATCTTAAATGTCAGTTGTATCTGGTGGAAGTTCTGGGGCGTTCTCAGCAAAGCGCGGAGGCTTTAGAATTGGTGACAAATCTGCTGAATCGCACCGATCTGAGCGAGCTGGATCGTATTTTGATTTTAGGCCAGGTCGGAAAGGCGGCTGAGCCGGCCGCGTTACTGGCCTGGGCAGAAGAACTTTCGCAACAGCAACCGGATCGGCCGGAATGGCATTGGATTCAGGCGATCGTCTATAATCACCAGGGGGAATACCAGAAAGAAAACGATCAATGGATGCAGGCGCTGAAGCATGCGGACAAAATGATGCGTCAGGAAATCCTGTCGCAGGCGGGAAATTCCAGTATGCTCATCTCGAATTACCGTCAGGCCAGCGACTATTATCGGCAATTAAAAGAATCGCTGCCCAAAGACCGTGCCAGCGCAGAAGTATTAAACAATCTGGCCTATGCGTTATTGAATATGGACACTCATCTGGATGAGGCCTTGACGCTGGCGCGTCAGGCTTATTATCTGCGGCAGGATTCCGATCAGGTGGTGGATACCTATTCACTGGCCCTGATCAAAACGGGCGATTTTGTGACTGCCCGGAAATTGCTATTACAGATCGTTCGTGACAATCAAGCCATGGGAACCGCATTCCCGATCGATTATGAGTATCATCTGGCCCAGGCATACCAGGGTGAAGGGAATGCCACAGAAGCCCTGGTCCAGGTCGAGAGCGCCCTGAATCGGCTTGACAAGGCGACCGTTGGCGTCGCACGATCGGCATGGCAGGAAAAACTTCAAAAGCTTAAAACAGAACTCAGTTCGAACTAATAGTTCATAATTACGAGGAAACGACTATGTCAACAGCACCCACAGTATTGACCGGAAAGCCGGCACTACCCGCTCGCGTTGGTGCGGCCAATCCGGCGTCCGCGCCCACCAGTGTTCAATTTACGATAAAAGATTTCATCCGGGTGATTCGTAATCGTCTGGTTTTGATTGTCGTGATGACGATCCTGTTTACCGTGGCCGGCGGCGGCTTGTGTATGTTTCTTAAAAGAACATCCCCTCAATACACGGCGGAGAATTATATTGCCTGCGAAATGCCGCAGAGCAGTCTGCTGAGTCCAGACTTGATGTTGCCGCGTCAGGATGTGATTCAATTGAACGCCGCGTCCTATGCGGCCGATCTGACTTCGGAGGGTTTTCTGAACAAGGTGCTGGGGCACAGCCGGGTTCAGGAATCCGCGTGGTATAATAAGATTCCCAAGCACAAAAGTTTTTACGAAGAGCTTCAGAATGCGTTTTCGGCCCGTCCCATGCGAAATACAAAATATATCCGTGTTACCATGACGGCGGGTAATTCGAAAGATGCCAAGGATATTCTGGATACGATTATTGAAATGTTTCTGGATGACAAGGGCTTTTCTCAGAACCAGACACTATCTAATAATAAAGATGCATTGAATAAAAAGATTCTTGAGTTTAATAAGCAGATTCAAACCAAAGAAAATGAAATGGATACTCTGTCCACTCAGGCCGTTGCCGGGTGGCGAGCCAACCAGTCCGGCGGCACGGTCGTCGCCCAGGAAATCAGCCGGTATCATGAGAGTATCATGTTGTTAAACGCGGAAATCAATTCGTTGAAATCTGAGCTGGCACGTCTGGAGGCAGGCGCCAATGATACGGGTGAGATTCAGGTTTCCGGCAATGTGCTGGCGGCAGTGGAGCAGGATCCATTAATCCTGGGATTGCGTAATCAGATCACCAATCTGATTCAACAGCGGGATCGACTGTTGGAGCGATTTGGCGAAAAACATCGCGAGGTGCGCGATTATCAGGCATTGATCAGTGTCGCAGAAAACCAGTTGAATGAACAGCGTAATAATCTGGTCAATCAATATGCGGTGATGGAATATAATAATTTGCAGGATCAGTTGGGCACCTATCAGAATCAACTGGCAGAGATCACCGACAAATATGACCGGGCGTTGAAAACCCAGAAACAACTGGATGATAACGCCATAAAGTATTTCAATATCAAAGATGAACTGGATCGGTTATACACCCAGGTGGAATTATACAATCAACGGATTGGTGAGATTGATACAAAAATAAACAACAGTGAAGCCGTTACGGTAAAACGAGGTGGAATTACCGTAGAACCCAACCGCATCAGTTTTCCCAAACAAAGCATCTTTTTGCCGGGCGGATTTTTATTAGGATTACTGGCGGGATTGGGATTGGCATTTTTATTGGAAATTGCTGATGATACGGTGAAGAGCCCGACCGATGTCATGCGGTTTTTGAATACTCCGTTACTCGGTATGATACCGCAGTATGAATCGGACAATAAATCACGAGATGTCGTTGAAAAAATTGTGGCGACCCAACCCAACGCCTTGATCAGCGAGTTTTATCGGCAGATTCGAACGAACCTGATTTTCAGTGCGCCGCCTGAGGAGATGAAGACCATATTAATCACCAGTGGCGCGGCCGGTTGCGGCAAGACGACCTGCGCGGTAAACCTGGCAACCGCTCTGGCGGCAGAAGATAAAAAAGTGCTTCTGGTTGACGCCAATTTCCGACGGCCCAAATTGAGTAAACTGTTTCCAACGGAAAAGAGTAAGCAGGGATTAAGTAACGTGCTGGTTAATCAGGCCACATTGGCCGATGTGGTGTATAAGTCTACGATTAAAAATCTGGATATCCTATTCAGCGGTCCATTGCCCCCCAATCCGGCAGATCTGGTCAGCAGTCCGCAAATGAAAACTATGTTGGATAAGCAACGCGATCATTACGACTACATTATTCTGGACGGCCCACCGGCATTAATTGTGGTGGATGCTCGAATCTTTGCCAGTATCATAGATGGCACCATCGTGGTGATCAACGCGGAAAGTACGGCCCGTGGCATGGCCCAGCGTTTGATAAGGGAACTGCGTTCGGCCAACGGCAATAACCGGATTCTGGGAATACTACTCAATAATGTGAAGACACGCAAAGGCGGTTATTTCGCCAAGACTTACGAATCCTATTATGATTATATTTCATCCGAACCGTCAGTGATGGGTGTTTTGCAATCCGGTACTGAAACCAAGCAGGCCTAGCAATAATCAATAAGTTTATAACGGATAAGCCGGCTTTGGGGCCGGCTTTTTTTTGATTCATAGTTGAAATCCGATGCCGAAGATCAGACAACGTAAACAGATATATGATTTACTAACTACTGTTTCAGCAGGAATATTTGATGACGCCGGCCAAAAAGCCTGCCAGTTGTTAACCCATACGCCCGAATATCGAGCGGCCCAAACCATCATGGTGTTTATGTCAATGCATAATGAGATTGCAACGTCCTATGCGATTAAGAAAGCCATAACCGATCATAAAACCGTTTTGGTGCCCAAAGTAGTCTGGGATGTCAGACGTTTGATCCCCCTGGTTCTGGACTCTCTGGAAAGTGAATTCCATAAAGATCGTCATGGTCTGGTCATGCCGGTGAAACAAATTGAATACCCTGCAGAACATATCGATCTGGTGCTGGTGCCTGGATTGGCATTCGATCTGGCAGGAAATCGACTTGGCCGGGGAGGCGGATTTTATGATCGATTCTTCGAAAAACCGGGCTTTCATACTGTTCGATGCGGTTATACATTGGAAAGACAAGTCGTTGAGTCGGTTCCAACACATGATCATGACATTCCGATGGATTTATTAATTACCGATCAACAGGTTCGCCGATTTGGCAGATCTCTGGCTCAAAATTGATAAGGTCTTTAATGTCAAGTGATTGCGTCAGGCAGTACCGGATCGGTTAAAATTTTACATTTCTGCTAAAAATTTCCCTTTTGAAACATTTTTATTTCGTCTAATATTTTAAATTGAGCGATGGCTCTTTATGCATGCTTGTTTAATGTATTAGAAACTTCCGAATTAAGTTCAAAAACCGGGGATCAAGGTGCCCGGTTTATTGTTTGAGGAAGGCTAAGATATTTACACCGGCAGATAACGGATAGTTTGATGTTATATTAATACTGAAATAGCGATGATTTATGTAACCTATATGATGTAATGGAGCTAGGGATGGCCAAACGAAGTTTTTATAAAAAGAACAACACATTTTCTGCAAGAAAAATGATTTTATTCGGGATAGTCATCGCTGCCATTGGCGGCGCAGTATGGAAGATTATTGACCTAAGAAGTCAGGAGGGTTCACTCCCTGGTGGTAATACAACTGCCCAGGCGGCGCCATTGAAAGATCCAGAGATAACACTGCCGCAAAATACGAATGAAACTGAAGATTCTGATACTAACCTTCTCCCGGTTATCCCTCCGATCGAATCTTCGCCTCCAATACCTGCCGTCGATCCGGCGGTATCGAAATTGAAAGAGTTGCTGGGACAGGCGGACAAGGCACTGGCCGCCAATGATCCGATCAAAGCCAGGATATTGCTGAATCAGGCTTACGCCCCGACATTACCCGAGGAGGTTCAAAACCAGATACGGGAAAAACTGAATCAGTCCGCCAAGATGTGGTTATTTTCTCTGAATCGCTTTGAAAATGATCCATTATGTGGTTCCTACAAGGTTGTATCTGGCGACAACCTTAAAGCTATTGGCAGGAAATATGGTGTTCCTTATCAATTTATCATGCGTATAAATAACATCAGAGACGAAACCAAACTCCGGGCCAATCAAAATATCAAGGTGATCAATGGACCTTTTCACGCCATGGTTGACAAATCGCAATGCGTGATTGATATCTACCTGGGTGAAACGTTTGTCTGTTCGTATCAGATTTCGATCGGATTACCTGGCCGGGATACTCCCACCGGGGTCTGGAGAGTCAGGGCTAACTCCAAATTAATCAATCCGGAATGGACCGATCCCGATACGGGTAAGAAGTTTTATCCGGATGATCCATTGAATCCTCTCGGGGAACGGTGGATCGGATTAGATGGCATAGAAGGAAACGCGCTGAACCAGACGGGTTTTGGCATCCATGGTACCATAGAACCGGAGAAAATCGGTAAACCTGCCAGCCGGGGTTGTATTCGTATGCTGAACAAAGAGGTTGAAGTTCTGTACGATATGCTGCAGGAGGGAAAGAGCCTGGTAAAAATAGTTGAATAGGATTTTTCTCTGTTCATAATAAAAACAGCAATTTCTATTTCAACCTCAGGTTTGAAACGGATCAGAAGTGCATTTTCCATTGGGGAATCAGTAATTGATCTGACAGATTGCGCCCCCAGATTTCTCCCAGTTTACTTTCAAGTTGTTGGCGAATATCGGTCAGGTGTGGGTCTTTGATTTTGTATAGATCAGCGCCAGATACAACATCGCGTACAATGTCCTTGATCATCAGTTCATCTTTAAGGGCGATTTCGTTATCCTGTTCGCGCAGTTTGGGATCAGTTTTCAAATAGAGGTCAACCGTGACGTAGGAATGCCGCCAGGGAGAGTTGTAAACACGACAATTAAAGTTTGTGCATAACCTGACTTCACGGTCCGATAACGGTGGCTGTATTTCTTTCGTGGAAGTAACCTTACCTGCCAGGACGTTTCCCATATTTTCGATATTAAAGGTATTCCAATTTTGTTCCCGGTGATACAGAAAAATTACCATCAACAACAGTACTAAAAGCAATAGAATCACAGCTAGATATTGCCAGCCGATTTTCCTGGGTTGGATCGGTTTGCGGGGCAGTTTATTAATGAGACCGGTATTGCCAAATTTTCGTTTTCGATAATATTCTTCGTAATAGTGTTGGTATTTGTCGTATTCTTCCAGTTTAGTTACCATATCATATCATATCGGTTTGGATGGCGGGGAAACTCGATTTTCGTAAAATTTATGGGGTGACATGCCGTAAATATCTGGATATTCAGTGTGATTTTTGAGATTTGCAGGGGCAGGGGCCATTCCCCCAGATGATTATCAGGATAGATACTGTCGCATCCATAATTCCAGCATGAGCAGCGCCCACAGGCGATGACCATGATCTTCCCGGCCGGCGTTGTGTTCAGTGAATAGGGATTGGATCCGGGAACGATTCAGAATACGGTGGCAGCGGGCATGGTTCGATAGCACCATGTCATGGAAGAGCGATTTGAGGGAAGTTCTGAACCAGGCGCCAACGGGAACGCCAAAGCCCATTTTTGGACGTTTGATAATCGGAGCGGGGATTAAATTTTGGCAGATTAATTTCAAAATGCGCTTACCGGACGAACCATCATGGCGGTATTCCAGCGGTAAGCGGTTAACCAATTCGACCAGAAGATGATCCTGAAACGGGCTGCGCAGTTCGAGTCCAAAAGCCATGGACGCCCGATCGATTTTGGTGTTCAAGTCGGAGGGCAGATAGCTGGTGGCATCGAAGTAGAGGGCCTGATTGAGGTAGGCGTGCGGATGGGGGCAATCCATGAATTCCGCTGTTGGATTCAGTTCTGACAAGGGTGGCGTATCGGCCAGCAGATTGCGAACCAGGGCGGGATCGAAGACGGATATCCATTGCAGGTATTGTTTGTCAGGGGGTAGATTCAAGGCAGTGAAAAATCGTTTAAGGTGACGGATAAAGGAATGGTGTTCGGGAGTCTTAAGGGTGCGCCAGAGTTTGAGATTGGCGATCCAGTGAATCAAGACATTGCTTTGCAGCAGTCTGGCGTGGGCGATCGCTTTATAGCGATTATAGCCGCCGAACAGTTCATCCCCGCCGTCGCCAGTCAGCGCGACGGTGACATGACGGCGTGTCATTTGCGATAGATACCAGGTGGGTAGCGCTGAACTGTCCGCAAAGGGCTCATCGTAATGACGGGCCAGTTTTTCGACCGTATCGGCAATATCCGGCCGGACGGTTTCTTCATGCAGATTGGCGCCGATGTAATCAGCGGATTGCCGCGCCCAAAGCAATTCATTGTACAGCCCTTCATTGAATCCAATCGAACAGGCTTCGATGGGCTGGTTACTGATCCTGGTCATCAGAGCGGCAATACAAGAGGAGTCGATCCCGCCGGAGAGGAATGCGCCCAGTGGGACATCACTGATCATCCGAAGTTGAACCGCTTCGGTCAAGGTGGCCTGAACCTGTTCTGCGGCTTTTTGCATCGAAATGACCTGTCGGCTATTATGAGAATCCGGTCCGGGAATCGTCCAGTAACAGACGGGGCGGGCAATATGACAGGTATTGCGGGTTAAAGTCAGGTGATGGGCGGGTGGGAGTTGATGGATATCGAGAAAAGCTGTTTCCGGGGCGCGAATATATCCCAGCAACAAGTATTCCGCAATGGCGTTCATGTTGGCCTGGCGAGGGAAGGTAGCATCCTGTAAGATGGCTTTGCATTCAGATCCGAATCGGATGCAGCCATCCATGATGGAGAAATAGAGGGGCTTTTGCCCGAAGCGGTCCCGGGCCAGGAACAGGGTCTGGTCTTTTTCATTCCAGATTGCAAAAGCAAACATGCCACGCAGGAATTTAACGCAATCGGGGCCTTCCTCTTCATAAAGATGGATGATGACTTCGGTATCCGATTGGGTTTTGAAAATATGGCCCTGATCACACAACCGGCGGCGTAATTGCATGAAGTTATAGCATTCGCCATTGTAAACGATCCAGATGGAACCCTCTTCATTGCACAGAGGCTGGTGTCCGGTATTCAGATCGATGACCGATAAACGGCGATGCGCCAGCCCTGCCATGCAATCAGGCGCCAGATAGACTCCTTCATCATCCGGCCCGCGATGGGCCAGAGTCCGGGCCATCGCGAGTAATACCGGTTTCGATTCTGGATTAAGAATGGTCTGATTGAAGTCGACTATGCCGGCTATCCCGCACATCAGGATTCGTTCTCCTTGTCACCGCGTGTTTTTTGCATTTTAGAATATTGTTTCTCGTAGATATCCGATGGGACAATGATCTTGAAAGCGGTTACGAAAAGAATTTTTATATCCAGCCAGGGATTCTCTTGCTCGACATAGTTGACATCCAGTTCGAGTTTTTCTTCTATGGTGAGGCTGCCACGGCCGCTGATTTGTGCCAGTCCGGTTAATCCAGGTTTGACTTCCAGTCGACGGCGCTGGCGTTCATTCCATTCCCGGGCCTGATCCATGTACAGGGGGCGTGGGCCAATCAGAGTCATCTGGCCGAGAAAGACATTAATAAACTGTGGGAGTTCGTCCAGCGATGTAAGTCGCAACCATTTTCCGACAGGGGTAATACGCGGATCTTCACCATCTTTGGGTGAGGGACCGAAAGGATCAGCATTGACGCGCATAGATCGGAATTTGAATAATTTGAAAGGTTTCATGGCTTTTCCAGCACGTTCCTGGGAGAAAAAAACGGGTCTGCCATCGGTAAGCAAAATAGCTACGGCGATAACTACAGTAAATATAATGATTAATGGAAGAAGTAGTAGTGTCGCAATCAGGTCGAAGATACGTTTGACAGCATGGTATACCGTTTTCATGCCAGAATTGTCATAAACCTTTGCCACGAATGCAAGTATATTCATGGTTGGGAAACCAAGTTTTAATTTGCAATTGAAAAATATTGTGCATAATATTGTTATTTCAGTAGTTACGAACGGCGAACCGGAAAGGAATCTGGATCGTACCGTTGATTAGAAAGCCTGGAAAGGAATCGTATTTTGCATGATGAAATTAAGTGACAATCCCCCGATACTCTATCCGGAAAAAATCCCTTTAGAGGATATTAATAAGGGGTGTTGGTGGGTAGCCCATACGAAAAGTCGTAACGAGAAATCCCTGGCCTGGTCACTGCATAAATGGGAAATTCCCTTTTTTTTACCTTTGGTATCTCATGTATCCCGGAACCGGGGACGGGTATTAAAATCGCTGGTGCCACTGTTTAAGGGCTATCTTTTTTTTAATGGCGATGATGAAGATCGTTATAAAGCGTTGACAACTAATCGAATCGCCAATGTGATTCCAGTAGCGAACCAGCCTGTCCTGATCACCGAACTGGCTTCGATCCATAAGGCCATTTCCTGTGACGCGCCAATCGATCCGCATCCTTACTTAAAGGAAGGTGTTCGCTGCCGGGTCAAAGCGGGCGCGTTGATGGGTTTGGAAGGGATAGTGATACATAAAAAGAACATTACCCGAATCGTGATCAACGTAGAAATGTTAGGCCAGGCTGCGGCTGTAGAGATCGACTCCGATCTGCTTGAATCAGTAGAACCTTGATTAATCGGTTCCGATCGTTTCAATGCTGAAAATGGGCAAATGACACGCTGACGGGGACGGAGTGCGCCCAGATGAAGTCTAGCTGCCTTCCTGGATAGCCGCGTCGACGGCGGCAAGCGCTTCTTGAAGTTTCTGGATGAAATCTTTAGGCGTTTTGTATCCCAAGACCGTTCGGCTGGGCGCTTTATCCACATATTTTATGACATGAGAAGGATAGTAATTATCCACTTCATCTCGATACTGATCTAAAATTAATTTTTCCTGGTCGGCATTGATCAGGACAGGAATAAACGTATCCGTGACATAACGGATAACATCTTTGTCTGGATAGGTATTCGCTCGCATATCCTGACAGAATTGAACGGAATCGGAGACAAAGGTCAACATAAGAGGCTTGTTCTGTTCCCGTGCCATCTTAAGACCCTGTTGATAGTCCGTAATCCAGTTCAATTGTTTCGTATTACTATTGAAAATGACGTAAAGAATGAATCCCAGGGCCAGCAGGAAGATGATCCATCCGCCTTTTTTATTCCCGCCGAGTCCACCACAGCTACACCCGCAACCACACGAATCCTGTGAAATATTTTCAGTCATAGACATTTATCCTTATTTGCAATTTGTCGATATATAAATTATTAGAGACAAAAACATTATCGTCAAATCAGGAGCGATGTATTGAAAGACTTTACGCAAAAACAGCCAATTTTCAGAGAATATAGCCTGGTACTGGCTATATTTCTGATTTTATACGGTTTTACCTGCGCACCGGGTATCCTGTGGCAGGATAGCGGATTATACCAGTATCGAATCTGGAATAACGATATTGTTGGCCGGATTGGTCTGGCGCTGGCCCACCCTTTGTATCACCTCATAGGGATTGCAACCAAGGCGATTCCATTTGGGGAGTATGCTCATAAGATCAATCTGATTTCAGCGGTTTTTGGAGCCGTGGCAGTAGCTAACTTATATTTATTATTGAGATTATGGCTAAAAACTGCTGTAGCTGCTGTTATCGGCACTATGGCACTGGGGTTATCCTGGACGTTCTGGCAGCACTGTTGTATCGCTGAAGATTATACCCTTTACTCAGCGACTTTTATGACTGAATTGATATTTCTCTATTTGTACATTTCCACACGGAAAACCTGTTATGTTTACTGGTTGGCCTTGATGAATGGTATTTCATTATCCAATCATATGTTTGCCTCGATCCCATTATTTTGTTATTTCTGTTATCTGATATTTTTATTAATTAAAAAAGAATTGTCCTGGCGAATTGTGCCGGGTGCGGTATTGTTATGGGCGGCCGGCGCGGGTATTTATTTATATCTTATTGTGAATAGATATCTTACGACTGGTGACTTGGGCGCCACTCTCATGTCGGCGGCCTTTGGGGATAGCTGGGGGGGGGCAGTTTTGAATAATCATATTACGCCCAAGCTAGTAATCGAGAATTTTTTATTTCTGGGCTTATGTTTCTGTTCACCGGCTTTGATTTTATTATTGACTGGGTTTTGGGGGTTGTTGCGACACTGGCGAGAAAGTCGCTGGCATTTATTGATTGTGCTGCTGGCAGTCCTGTTTTATGGGTTTGCTTTTCGATATACGGTTCCGGATCGATATGCTTTTTTTATTCCATTTTATTGCGTAGCGGGAGTGGTTATTGGATACGGCGCCAAGCAATTTCTAGCCAGATTTAACCGGCCTGCCGTTAAATGGGTATTAGTCCTATTGTGTTTGATGCCGGTGGGAGTTTATGCCGCGGTACCGCCGATCGCCAAGGCATACAATATCAAGTTGGGAACGCGCCGGAGTATTCCATTTCGCAATGAATATACTCATTTTCTGCGGCCCTGGCAGACCGGGTATGATGGCCCGTTACAGTATGGAAAGACGGTGATGGGACTGGTGGAAGACAACGCAGTGATTCTGGCCGATTCAACCCCGGTTTATACTTTATGGTACGTGCAAACCGTTCTGGGAGAAAAACCGGGAGTTACATTATACTCCAGTCATGTTTTTAATGAGAATTCGCCGCTGGAAGATCCGGCTATATTAGCAGATCTTATCAGTCGCCGTCCGGTATATGTTCTTTATAAACAGTGGGGATCATTGCCCCGGTTTTTGCTGGATCATTATGAATTAAAAGAGCATGGTATTATCTGGAAAATTGAGAAAAAGCATGAGGTCGGGATTGATTGAAACTTTGAAGTATTATTCATGACTCAATTGGAATAATACGAGAAAATAAGGAATTCGTCATGAAAGTATGCGTTGTGGGAGTTGGTTATGTCGGTCTGGTTGCCGCGGCATGTCTGGCCGATGGCGGGAATCATGTCATCTGTGTGGATCGGGATGAGAAGAAGATTGAAGGTTTGAAACAGGGTGAGATTCCGATCTATGAACCGGGATTGACAGAAATAGTCCAAAGCAATTATAAAGCCGGCCGTCTGGTTTTTACGACCGATTTGAAGGAAGGTGTCGATAATTCGCTGATCATTATCCTGGCCGTGGGCACTCCTTCTGCGGACGATGGTTCGGCTGATATCTCGGCAGTGCTGGCGGTGGCCGAGCAGGTAGCGGAGATGATGGATGGTTATCGGATCATCGTGACGAAAAGCACGGTTCCGGTGGGGACCTGTAAAAAAGTGACGGATATCATGTCCGAACTGACCGAGCAGCCGTTCGATTATGTCAGCAATCCGGAATTTCTGAAGGAAGGGGCGGCGGTCGAAGATTTTATGAAGCCGGACCGGGTGATTATCGGAACGACGAATCCGGCGGTGATGGAAATCATGAAACAACTCTATTATCCGTTCATGCGCAAGAGCAGCCGGATATTGTTTATGGATCCGATATCGGCAGAGATGACCAAGTACACGGCCAATGCCATGCTGGCGACCCGAATTACGTTTATGAACGAGATTTCCAAAATGTGTGACGCAGTGGGTGCCGATGTGGAATTGGTTCGCGCGGGGGTTGGCAGTGACGGCAGGATCGGCAACGCGTTTTTGTTTCCGGGGGTTGGCTATGGCGGCAGCTGTTTTCCCAAGGATGTGAAGGCGCTGATCTATATGGGGAATCAGGTGAAAACGCCTATGACGATCGCTCAGGCGGTAGAACAGGCCAATTACGATCAACAGGACCGGTTTGCCCGACGAATTCTGGACTATTACGCCGGACGTCAGGATGTGACCCTGGCTGTCTGGGGGTTGGCCTTTAAAGCGCGAACGGATGATATCCGGGAAGCCCCGGCGCTGCGCTGTATCCGGCAGTTTCTGGATGCCGGGTTCAAAGTACGCGCTTATGATCCAGAGGCGATGGAAGCGACGGAAAAAGAATTGCCGGGTCTGATCGAAACAAGCGCCGATAGTTATGCTATTCTGGGTGGTGCTGATGCGCTGGTGATTTTTACGGACTGGTCGGAATTCCGTAATCCGGATTTTGAGTCAATTATTAAGAAGTTGAAAAGGCCGGTGATTTTTGATGGCCGCAATTTATATGATCCTCGTTATGTCAAAAAGCAGGGGATCGAATATCATTCGATCGGCCGACCGTCGGTATTGATTTAAGGGAGCCCTATGATAATCAGAACACGTGCCTATCCCCGGGTAGGATTGGTCGGCAATCCATCGGATGGTTATTTTGGCAAAACGATTTCTTTTGCGTTCAGCAATTTCTGCGCAGAAGTGGTTTTATATGAGAGTCCGGAACTGGAGATTCTGCCGTGTCAGAAAGACCAGTCGCAATTCAAGAGTGTGCGGGAACTGGTGCGGGATGTGAATTTGCATGGGTATTATGGCGGGATACGCTTACTGAAAGCGACGGTGAAGCGATTTTACGATTATTGCCATGAAAATCAGATTGAGTTGAATGATAATAATTTTACGATTCGTTATTTATCCAATATTCCTCATGGCGTAGGACTGGCGGGTTCCAGCGCGATTATTACCGCCTGTATGCGGGCATTGATGGCGTTTTATGGCGTATCGATTCCCAAGCCGGTTCAGGCGGGATTGATCCTGTCCGCCGAGAAGGATGAACTGCATATTTCAGCGGGTTTGCAGGATCGGGTGATTCAGGTATATGAGGGTCTGGTTTACATGGATTTTAATAAAGATCTTATGGCCAGTTGTGGTCATGGCAACTATGAGCCCCTGAATCCGGACTGGTTGCCCCCCTTATTTGTGGCGTATCGGGAGGAATTATCGGAGGTTTCAGATGTTTTTCATAATAATATCCGCGATCGATTCAACCGGGGCGAGAAACCGGTGGTCGAGGCGATGAAATTCTGGGCGTCGATCACCGATGAGATGAAAGCTTGTCTGGAACAACAGGATATGCAGCGGGTGGGAGAACTGATCAATGCCAACTTCGATAAGCGTCGCGAGATTTATTCAATCAATCCGGATAATATCGATATGGTCGAACAGGCCCGGTCTCTGGGATGCAGCGCCAAGTTTACTGGATCGGGCGGGGCGATCGTGGGGACCTATCCAGATAAGGAGACCCTGAGCAAGTTAAAAAAGACAATGAAGCGAATCGGGATAGAAGTGATCAAACCAAAGATTGTTTCCGCGAAAGGCAGGTTGGCCCAATGATCCGTAAGGCAGTCATACCGGCGGCAGGATTCGGGACGCGATTTTTACCGGCGACGAAATCATCACCCAAGGAGATGCTACCAATTGTCGATACCCCGGTGATTCAGTATGTCGTGGAAGAAGCCGTAGCGGCCGGCATTACAGATATTTTGATGATTATCGGCGCCGGTAAACGAGCCATTGAAGAGCATTTTGACCGCAGCTTCATGCTGGAAGCCAGACTGGCCGAGAAGCAGGAGCATGGATTGCTGGCCGAGATGCGGCGGATCTCGGAGATGGCGGATATCCATTTTGTCTGGCAAAAGGAACAAAAGGGATTGGGGGATGCCGTCTATTGTGCGCGCCAACATGTGAATGATGAGCCCTTTATGGTCTTGCTGGGCGATACGGTAATGGACGCAGAGGTGCCGCCGGCATTACAATTGATGAAGGTCTTTCAGCGTTATAAAGATCCAGTGACATTACTGGAAGAAGTGCCGCGCGAAATGGTGAGCCGCTATGGGGTGATGGATGGCAAGGAGATCGATCCGGGATTGTTTCTGGTGCGGGATTTCATCGAGAAGCCCTCAATTGAGGAGGCGCCTTCGAATCTGGTGATTGCCAGTCGCTATATTCTGACGCCGGATATTTTTGATTATCTGGCCCGGACCCAGCCGGGCAAAGGAGGCGAGATCCAGTTGACCGACGCGATGCGGATGATGGTAAAGGACCGGGCGATGTATGGCAAGCGGCTGGAAGGCCGGCGGTGCGATATTGGCAATAAGGAAGGATTTGTCAAAACGAATCTGGAATTTGCGCTGAAACGATCGGATATGTCCGAAGATTTGCGGGCGTATATCAAGGACCTGGCAGGGAGATTGTAGCTGGATCCCAATGTGAATTTTCTTGAGATAACGCAGGTAAAATTTTGAATATTGGATGAGTCGGTTATTATAACATATATGGGTACCTCTAAAAATTCATTCAGGGCTGCAAGCGGCCTGGTTTTCCTCTGGTCTGCGTCACAAAAAACCGTGAATATTGACGAATATGCCCGGTTCTTTGTTCCTTGCCAGAGAAAAACCATCCTCGCTTTCGCCTCTAAAGCAATTATTAGAGGTACCCATATGTCACATAGATAATTTTGAGGATTGATCATGAAAGTATTATTAACCGGCGCGGCGGGATTTATTGGGTCGCATTTGAGTGAGCGGCTGTTGGCTGATGGCCATACGGTGGTGGGGTTGGATAATTTCGATCCATTTTATGATGAGCGGATCAAGCGGGACAATTTGATGGTGTCGCTAGATTATGACCGGTTCAGTCTGGTAGAGGGTGATATCCGGGACAGTCAATGCGTTGATGCCGCGATCCGGGGGAAGGATATCGATCAGATCGTGCACCTGGCGGCGCGGGCGGGGGTGCGGCCTTCGATAGAGGATCCGCTGGGGTATCAGGATGTGAATATTAACGGGACAATGGTGCTGCTGGAGGCTTGCCGGAAATTTAATATCAAACAATTTGTTTTCGCTTCCAGTTCCAGCGTCTATGGCAATAACAAGAAGGCGCCGTTTGCGGAGACGGATAATGTGGATTTTCCGGTTTCACCTTATGCGGCGACCAAAAAGGCATGCGAATTGATCGCTCATACCTATCATCATCTTTATGATATCGCCGTGACGGGATTACGTTTTTTTACGGTCTATGGTCCGCGGCAGCGGCCGGATCTGGCGATCCATAAATTTGCCCGGCTGATCGAAGAGGGCCGGCCGATACCGGTATTTGGCGATGGTTCGATGCGGCGGGATTTCACTTATATTGATGATATTATTGATGGGATTGTGGCATCGATGCGCGCGTGTGAAGGCTATGAGATTTACAATCTGGGCGAGTCGCGGCCAGTTCGATTAGATAAATTGATTGAGGAGATAGAAAAGGCGCTCGGCAAGAAGGCAATTGTTGATCACAAACCGGAGCAACCGGGTGATGTACAACAGACTTATGCCGACGTAACCAAGGCGATGGAACGGTTGGGATATCAACCGCATACTGAGATTCGTGAGGGTCTGGAGAAATTTATGGCGTGGTTTCGCGGTCGTTCCTGAAAATCTTTTAGAGAGTACTTTCGATCAATGCAAAAAGCGCTTATCACAGGTATCACCGGCCAGGATGGCTCCTATCTGGCGGAGATGCTATTGGCCAAAGGTTATGAGGTCTATGGTGTTATCTGCCGATCCTCCAGTTTTAATACCCATCGGATTGAACATCTGTATATCGATCCGCATGAAAATCCACGGCTAAAACTGATATACGGCGATCTGGCGGACAGCGGAAATTTGAGTCAGGCGTTATTGCAAGTCCAGCCGGATGAGGTCTATAATCTTGGGGCTCAAAGTCATGTACGCGTGAGCTTTGATCAGCCGGTCTATTCGGTAGATATTGACGGATTGGGGACATTGCGTCTGCTGGAGGCGGTTCGGCAACTGGGCAAGTCGGTCCGTTTTTACCAGGCATCCAGCAGTGAGATGTACGGCAGTACGCCGCCGCCGCAAAATGAGAGGACTTCCGTTTCATCCGCGTAGTCCTTATGCCTGCGCCAAGGTTTACAGTTACTGGCAGACGGTGAATTATCGTGAAGCGTATGACCTGTATGCCTGTAATGGGATATTATTCAATCATGAATCGCCACGCCGGGGTGAGACGTTTGTGACGCGTAAGATTACCCGGGCCGCTACTCGCATCAAGTATGGATTACAGGATAAATTGTATCTGGGAAACTTGCAGGCACGCCGAGACTGGGGATTCGCCGGAGATTATGTCGAGGCCATGTGGTTGATGTTGCAGCAAGACAATCCGGATGATTATGTGATTGCAACGGGGGAATCGCATTCTGTTGAGGAATTTCTGCATGAGGCCTTTTCATGTCTTGATATGGACTGGCGGGAGTATGTTGAGATCGATCCACGATATTATCGTCCAACGGAAGTGGATGAATTGGCAGGAGACGCCAGTAAGGCCAGGAAATTGTTGAACTGGACGCCCTGCACGGGATTCCGTGAATTGGTACAAATGATGATAGAGTATGATTTGACGCTAGCCAGGCAGGAAGCGATTTTAAAAGATCATCAGTAATGGATCATCTTAAAAATAAACGGATTGCCGTGACGGGTGGAGAAGGCTTCCTGGGTAAGTTTGTGGTCAGGGAGTTAGAAAAATGGTCATGTGTCCCTTTGGTCGTGAAGCATGAAACCTATGATCTGATCAGGCAAAATGATATCCAGAGAATGTTGAATGACCTGGGACCTGATATGGTGATTCATCTGGCGGCAGTGGTAGGGGGAATTGGAGCCAATCGGGCGCATCCGGGGCGTTTTTTTTATGACAATCTGATGATGGGTGTTCAACTGATGGAAGAGTCCCGGGTAAAGGGGGTGGAGAAATTTGTAACAGTTGGTACAGTCTGTGCGTATCCCAAACATACCCTGGTTCCATTTCTAGAAGAGTCGTTATGGGATGGTTATCCGGAAGAGACCAACGCGCCTTATGGTCTGGCGAAAAAGATGCTGCTGGTGCAGGGTCAGGCCTATCGGGAGGAATATGATTTTAATGCGATTTATTTAATCCCGGTGAATTTATATGGTCCGGGTGATAATTTTGATCTGGAATCCAGTCATGTGATACCGGCCCTGATCAGGAAGTTTGTGGAAGGAATCAGGAATAAATCCGATCGGGTTGTCTGTTGGGGAACAGGCCGGGCCACCCGTGAGTTTTTATATGTGGAAGATGCTGCCCGGGCGATTGTAGGCGCCACTGCGTCCTATAATTCAAAAGAACCAGTCAATATTGGCACGGGACAGGAAATTTCTATTAAAGCGCTGGCTGAGAAAATCGCAAAAATGACGAATTATCCGGGTCAGATAATCTGGGATAATCGATATCCGGATGGTCAACCGAGGCGATGTCTGAATGTTGAGCGAGCCAGGAGCGTTTTAGGATTTTGTGCCCAGACATCATTGGAGGCCGGCCTGGCCGGGACGATTGAGTGGTATCTGAAACAATTGAAACCATAAGGCGCTTTTTTATAGATAGTTGTAAAATTTTTAATTAAACCAGCCGATATTGATCATATTGTGAGGAATGCTTAACAAGAAAATTGCTATGGTAGTTCAGGTTGAAGTTATCATAGCCATAACTTTTGTAAAGGAAATATTTTATGGCAAAAGCACAACAAGCTGTCAAGCAGGAAGTTCCATTAATTGGCGTTATTGGATTGGGGTATGTCGGTTTACCGCTGGCGCGCGAATTTATTATTGGTGGCGCCAAAGTCCTGGGTTTTGATATTAATACTGCGATGGTAAAAAAAATCAATCATGGGATCAGTCCCATTAAACATATCCCAAACTCGCAAATGAAAGATATGGTTAATTCTGGCCGGTTTCATGCTACCGATAACATGGCAGAGATGAAAAAACCGGATGCTCTGTTGATTTGTGTCCCTACACCGCTTACTGAGAATCGCGAACCGGATATGGTCTATGTGGTCAAGACGTGTGAAACGATATCCCAGTATTTGCGAAAAGGACAGTTGGTTGTGTTGGAAAGCACGACCTATCCGGGTACTACACGCGAATTGATGTTGCCAATTCTGGAGCGTTCAGGCTTGAAAGCCGGCAAGGATTTTTATCTGGCTTATTCGCCAGAACGAGAAGATCCGGGGAATAAGCAATTCCGCACTTCGACTATTCCGAAAGTCGTCGGAGGGTATGACAAGACCTCGCTGGATAAAGCGCTGGAAATATACAAATACGCCATTGATAAGATGGTGCCGGTGAGTACATGTGAGGTGGCCGAAGCCTGCAAGATTCTGGAAAATGTTTATCGATGTGTTAATATTGCCATGGTGAACGAATTAAAGCAGTTATTTGACCGTATGCATATTGATGTTTGGGAGGTCATTCGAGGCGCCAGTACCAAGCCGTTTGGATTTCATCCGTTTTATCCCGGGCCGGGTTTAGGCGGGCACTGTATTCCGATCGATCCATTTTACCTGACCTGGAAAGCCCGGCAGTATGGCATGCCAACCAAATTTATCGAATTGGCTGGTGAAATCAATACCAATATGCCGCATTTTGTGGTGCATAAGACGATGGAAGCGCTTAACGAAAAGAAAAAAAGCCTGAAAGGTTCTCGGGTATTGGTATTGGGGCTGGCTTATAAAAAGGATATTGACGATGTGCGGGAATCCCCGTCGCTGGAGTTAATTGAACTACTGAAAGAGCGGGGCGCCAAAGTCGATTATAACGACCCTTATATTCCTCAGACGCATAAACAGAGGGAATACAATTTGCAAATGAAGAGTGTCCCGTTGACGGCGGCGGGTCTGAAGAAATATGATGTTGTACTGATTTCAACAGATCATAGCGATTATGATTACGACTGGATCGTACAGAATGCTCAAATGGTGGTTGACACCCGCAACGCGACGGCGCAAGTAAAACGAGGTCGCAGTAAAATTGTTAAAGCATAATACTCTGTGAAGAAGACTAAGACATGAGAGAACGGGCCTGAAGCTTGCTTTGGGCCTGTTCTATTTGCATAAAACTATCGTTAAATCAATTTATATAGAAATGAGGTTTTCAATGAGCAGATTTCTGGTGACCGGTGGCGCCGGCTTTATTGGCAGCAATATGGTTCGATTCCTACTGGATAGAGGCATCGAAGTGATCGTTCTTGATAACTATTTTACCGGCAAGAAGGAAAATCTGGAAGAAGTGGCTGATCGGATCAACCTGGTTGAAGGGGATATTCGAGATCGGGATTTGGTCAAAAAATGGATGGAAGGTGTTGATGTGGTGATTCATTTGGCGGCGTTAGGCAGTGTACCGCGATCCATTGAAAAACCCGCCGATTCTCATGATGTGAATGTTAACGGCACATTTGTCATGCTGGATGAAGCGCGGCTGGCTGGTGTGAAGCGTTTTGTGTTCGCCTCCAGTTCTTCGGTTTATGGCCAGAGTGAAGTTTTGCCGCAACATGAAAGGTTGCCTCTGGCGCCTATCAGTCCTTATGGCGCGACCAAGGCCATTGGAGAAATATACTGTCAGACATTTTTTGAGACTTATGGCTTGCAGACGAGCTGTTTGCGCTATTATAACGTATTTGGTCCAAGGCAGGATCCAAACAGTCAATACGCTGCGGCAATTCCATTGTTTGTATCGGCGTTAATGCGGGATCAGAGTCCGAAAATATTTGACGATGGCGAACAGAGCCGGGGATTTACTTATATCGATAATGTGATGAACGCCAACTGGCTGGCGGCCACGGCGCCACAGACGCGTGGTGAGGCAATGAATATCTCCACAGTGAATGCCGTGACGGTAAATACAGTAGTAAATACCATTCGTGAGCTGCTGGGCAAAGAGCAAATTAAACCGGAATATCTGCCCCCGCGGCCGGGTGATATAAAACATTCGCTGGCAGATGTTAAGCTGGCCCGTGAGGTGATCGGTTATGAACCCAAAATCAGTTTTGATGAAGGAATTCGCATGGCGATTGACTGGTATCGTGAAAATCTGTAATTATTAATAATGGAGGTTCGTAATGGAAAATGTCAGGAAGAAGTCTTTTGGTGTACGATTAGTATTCGCGGGTGG